>JAODAQ010000068.1 GCA_025463515.1 Rhodoglobus sp. | reverse complement strand
CTCTCGGGCTCGGTGGGCATCGCGTTGCGACTCAGAGGAATGGAGCACGGCGGGAAGATCGATGTGGAGATCGAACTGTGGGTCACGGAGAAGCTCCCGGTGCCGTCTTTCAAGAGCGGCGTGAATGCCAGGTCTGCCGTGAACAACCGACTGGACAAACTGCTCGGACGCATACCCGGCTCTCATCGAAGAAGCGGGACAAAGGGCACATATCAGGTGTTCGTCGAACTGAAGAACGTCCCGATGGACATCGAGGGAGCAAGTCGGGTGCAGGACGCGATCGTGACCTCCATCGGGGGAATCGAGCAATGGGGTTGAGGCTCATCACAGAGCGGGCGAGCTGACACACGAACGCTTCTCTTGCCGGGCGGCAAGCGGCGCAAGGCCACGGAGGTACCGTAGCCTTTCCCCATGGCACCATCGTGGTCACTCTCGAGCGCTCTCAAGGGCATGTTCTCCCGCGCCACAATCGACGAGACCACCTGGGAGGACCTCGAAGACGCCCTCATCTCGGCAGACTTCGGGCCGGATATCACGGACTCCGTAGTCGCGGAGCTGCGCGCGAACGTGGCCAAGTACCGCACCACCGACCCCGCCGACCTCCGGAGGATGCTCCGCGAGACCCTCGAGGAGCGGCTCGCCAGGCTCGACCCGACGCTGCACCTCTCGAACCGGCCCGCCGTCGTGCTCGTCGTGGGCGTCAACGGCGTCGGCAAGACGACCACGATCGGGAAGTTCGCGAAGTTCCTCACGGGCTACGGGCGCACGGTCGTCGTGGGTGCGGCCGACACGTTCCGCGCGGCGGCCGTCGAGCAGCTCGCGACCTGGGCGGAGCGCGGGGGAGCCGCGATCGTCAAGCCTCAGCAGCAGGGGCAGGACCCGGCATCCGTCGCCTTCCAGACCGTGGAGCGCGCGCAGCGCGAGGGCATCGAGATCGTGCTCATCGACACCGCTGGGCGCCTGCAGACCAAGAGCGGGCTCATGGACGAGCTCGGCAAGATCCGCCGCGTGCTCGAGAAGCAGGTGGAGATCGCGGAGGTGCTGCTCGTCCTCGACGCGACAACCGGCCAGAACGGCCTCTCGCAGGCCGAGGCGTTCATCGAGAGCGCCGGCGTGACGGGGCTCGTGCTCACCAAGCTCGACGGCTCGGCGAAGGGCGGCTTCGTTCTCGCGGTTCAGGAGCGCACGGGCATCCCGATCAAGCTCGTCGGTCAGGGCGAGGGCATCGGCGACCTCACCGGCTTCACTCCGCACGTCTTCGTGCAGGGTCTGGTCGGCTAGCGCTGCAGCGGCCTCAGCGTCTCCGGCATCGGAAAGCCGAGCGGGTAGTACACCTGGTCGGCGTTCATATCGCCGAAGTCGTCCTTCTTCGCGATGATCGTCGTCGGCGAGACCTCGGCGAGGCGCACGCGCAGCCACTCGCCCGACTCCAGCCGCAGCTCGTAGAGGTCGGCGAGGTAGCCGATGCCGATCTCCTCGAGCGCCTCCTCCGCGTCGAGCCAGTCGAGCGCCTCGGTGCGCCGGCGGCCGAGCAGGTCGATGACGGCGAAGCCCTCGCCCTCCGGCTGCATCCAGCCGAGGAGCTCGCGGTCGCCCGGGCGGCGGTGCGCTATCCAGTCCGGGTTCACAGCGCCACCAGCGCGAGTGCGAACGCCACGATGCCCGAGGCCGTGCGGACGTTGTTGAACCGCACCCAGCGGGCTTCGAACGCGCGCCGCTTGCCGTCGCGGTCGAGCGCCTCGTTGAGCGGCACGTTCACCCCGCCCGTGACGAAGAGCACGCCCACCAGGTAGACGGCGGCCGCCGCGATGAGCAGCCAGGGAGACGACGCACCGGTGAGGAAGGCGAGGATCGCGGCGACGACGGGTGCGATGAGGGCCCCGACGAACACGAGCCCGAAGGGGAGGTTCAGGATCGCGCGGTTGATCGCGGTCATCGTGGCGACGAAGGCCGCGTCATCCGTGCGGCGCAGGCCGGGCATGACGGCGACCGAGAAGGCGAAGAACAGGCCGGCCGAGAGACCGAGCAGGAGGACGGCGACGAGGGCGGGGATATCCGTTGCAGACAGCGAGATGACCATGCCGCTACGGTATCGACATGACCACCCCCTCTGCGACCGCCCAGCCCGCCCGCGGGGTCATCCCGCTCATCGCCGCGATCGTCGCTGCGGTCCTCGTGCCGGTGAGCTTCGTGCTCGGCGTCTCGGCGGCTCTCACCGGCAGCGGCTCGGGGTCGGTGCTGTTCCAGGTGCTGTTCGTGGTCGGCCTGCTGCTCGGCCTCGCCGCGATCATCATCGCGATCGTTCGATTGATCAGGGGAGCGCCGAAGGGCCTCCCGATCGCGACGATCATCGTCGCACTGCTGCCCTTCGCGGGCGTCCTCGCCCTCTACCTGGCCAACCTCACGGCCTAGGCGGTCGGGTTCTTCCAGTTCTTCGCCGCGGCGCGGTGCACCTCGGCGTACTCCAGATAGCGGGCGGCATTCTCACGGATGCCCGCGCGCTCGTCATCCGTCAGCTCGCGCCGCACTTTCGCGGGCACCCCGGCGACGAGTGACCCCGGCGGCACGACGGTGCCCTCGAGCACCACAGCTCCCGCCGCCACGAGCGACCCCTCGCCGATCACTGCGAGGTTGAGCACAGTCGCACCCATGCCGATGAGCACGCCGTCCTCGATGGTGCAGCCATGCAGCACCGCCGCGTGCCCGACGCTCACGTTCGCGCCGATCGTGGTGGGCTTGCCGGCGTCGCAGTGCACGACCACGTTGTCCTGCAGGTTCGAGCCCGCGCCGACCGTGATCGAGTCGACGTCGGCGCGCAGGACCGCGCCGTAAAAGACGCTCGCGCGCTCGCCCAGAGTGACCGCGCCGACCAGCGTGACGTTGGGCGCCACCCACGCCGAGGCGGGGACGGACGGGGTCTTGCCTGCGATCGGGACGATAAGGGCCATGTTTCCTACGGTAGCCCGTGCGGTGAGCGCAGCCGCGGAAGGCGGGACGCCACCTCGACCAGCACGTCTTCGCTGCCCGCGTAGATGCCCTCGGCGCGCGGCCAGTGGGCGATCACGTCCGTGAAGCCCAGGGCGGCGGCGCGGCCGACCGCGTCCTCGAAGGCGGCAGCGCTCGAGAGCGAGTACAGCCCGCCGGAGTCGAGCGAGAGGTGCCTGTCGATCGTGGCAGGGTCGCGCCCCGCGGCGGTAGCAGCGTCATCCAGCCGCTCGACCAGGCCGGCGATTGCCGCCCACAACTCGTCGCCCGTGACGCCCTCGGGCCCCGTGCTCACCCACGCGGTCGCGTGCCGCACGACCACGCCGAGGCCCTTCGGCCCGTTGGCGGCGATCACGAACGGCACGCGCGGCAGCTGCGCGGGGGTACCCACCATGCGAGCGCCCACCGACTCGAACCACTCACCGCGGCGCGTGATGCCGCCCGAGCCCGGCGTCTCGAACCGCAGGAGCTCGTCGAGCTGCTCGATGAACTCGACGAAACGGGCGTGGCGCTGTCCCGGGGTGAGCGTCGGCTGGCCGAGCACCGTGGAGTCGAAGCCCGTTCCGCCGGAACCGATGCCCACGAGCATCCGGCCGCCTGCCACGTCGTCGAGGGTCGCGACCTCCTTCGCGAACGGCACCGGATGCCGGAAGTTGGGTGAGGAGACGAAGGTGCCCAGCCTAATGGTGGAGGTGACGGATGCCGCGGCCACGAGTGTGGGAATCGTCGCGCCCCACGGCTCGTCGGCGAGGGAGCGCCACGACAGGTGGTCGTAGGTCCAGGCGTGGTCGAAGCCGAGTTGCTCGGCCCTCACCCACTTCGCGCGAGCCGAGGCCCACGGCTCTTGAGGGAGGATGACGATACCGAAGCGCATGCTGCCATTAAACTGGGTTCACCATGGCACTCTTCGGAAACCTCACGGATCGTCTCGCCGATACGTTCAAGAACCTGCGCGGCAAGGGCAAGCTCAGCCCGGCCGACGTCGACGGCACAGTCCGCGAGATCCGCCGGGCGCTGCTCGACGCGGACGTCGCGCTCGAGGTGGTCAAGGAATTCACCGGACGCGTGCGCGAGCGCGCCCTCGGCGACGAGGTGTCCAAGGCGCTCAACCCCGCACAGCAGGTCGTGCAGATCGTCAACGACGAGCTCATCACGATCCTCGGCGGGGAGGCGCGTCGCATCGAGTTCGCCAAGAACCCGCCGACGGTCATCATGCTCGCCGGCCTCCAGGGCGCAGGCAAGACGACCCTCGCGGGCAAGCTGGCGAAGTGGCTGAAGGCCGAGGGCCATACCCCGATGCTCGTGGCCGCCGACCTCCAGCGCCCCAACGCCGTCACCCAGCTGCAGGTCGTGGGCGAGCAGGCCGGCGTGACCGTCTTCGCACCCGAGCCCGGCAACGGCAAGGGCGACCCGGTGCGCGTCGCGAAGGACGCGATCAAGGAGGCCACGCGCAAGCAGTTCGACGTGGTCATCGTCGACACGGCCGGACGCCTCGGCGTCGACGCCGAGCTCATGAAGCAGGCCGCCAACCTCCGGAAGGCCGTCGACCCCGACGAGGTGCTGTTCGTCATCGACGCGATGATCGGCCAGGACGCGGTCACGACAGCCCGCGCGTTCCAGGAGGGTGTCGACTTCACCGGTGTCGTGCTCTCGAAGCTCGACGGCGATGCGCGGGGCGGTGCCGCGCTCTCGGTCGCGTCGGTCACCGGTCGGCCGATCATGTTCGCCTCCACGGGCGAGGGGCTCGACGACTTCGAGCCGTTCCACCCCGACCGCATGGCGAGCCGGATCCTCGACCTCGGCGACATCCTGACGCTCATCGAGACCGCGCAGAAGAACTTCGACGAGGAGGAGTCGCGCAAGGTCGCGGAGAAGTTCGCGACCGACACCTTCACCCTCGAGGACTTCCTCGGGCAGATGCAGCAGCTCAAGAACATGGGCTCGATCAAGAACATGCTCGGGATGCTCCCCGGCGCGAAGGGCATGCGCGAGCAGCTCGACAACTTCGACGAGTCGGAGATCACGCGCACCGAGGCGATCATCCAGTCGATGACGCTGCAGGAGCGCCGGGTGCCGAAGGTGCTCAACGGGTCGCGCCGGGTGCGCATCGCCAAGGGCTCGGGCACCACGGTCACCGAGGTCAACGCGCTGGTCAACCGCTTCGAGCAGGCCGCGAAGATGATGAAGACCGTCGCGCGCGGCGGCACCCCGCAGATCCCCGGAATGGGCCCGATCCCCGGCCAGAAGTTCGGCGGCGCCAAGGCCCTGCCGAAGAAGAAGGGCTCCAAGTCGGGCAACCCCGCCAAGCGGGCGGCGGAGAACGCGGCACTCGCGGCCGGGGAATCCCTCAAGCCCGCCGCCGCTGCCGGTTCGGGCTTCGGCCTGGGCGCGAAGCCCGGCGGCCCCTCCGAGGAAGAGCTCGCGTCGCTGCAGAAGTTCCTCGGCCGTTAGGCGATCTGCCCCTCGGTCGACTGCTCCGGCCCTGGTACGACTCTCCGCCGTTCAGCCCGGCCGCGGCTCCGCCGTTCCTGGTTCAGTGATCTCCTGCATTTGGCACGGAGGGGGCAGATTGCCGGCCGAGCACATGTCCTGGGTTCGGTGAACGAGTCGGGACCGCTCCCGCCCGCAGGAACGGCGACCGGAGCCTGCCTCCGGATCAGGTAGCGTGAGAGTATGACTTCACGCCCCATCCGTCTCGGTGTCCAGGTCCAGCCGCAGCACGCTGCGTACTCGACGATTCGCGAGACAGTCGGCGAGCTCGAGCAGCTCGGCGTCGACATCCTGTTCAACTGGGACCACTTCTTCCCGCTCAGCGGCGAGAAGGACGGCCTGCACTTCGAGGCCTGGACCGAGCTCGCCTCCTGGGCCGAGCTCACCAGCCGGGTCGAGTTCGGCACCCTGGTCAACTGCAACTCGTACCGCAACCCCGACCTGCAGGCCGACATGGCCCGCACCCTCGACCACATCAGCGGCGGCCGGTTCATCTTCGGCACCGGCTCGGGCTGGTTCGAGCGCGACTACGACGAGTACGGCTACGAGTTCGGCACGGCGGGCCAGCGGCTGGATGCCCTCGCCGCGGCCATGCCCCGCATCGAGTCGCGCTGGGCCAAGCTGAACCCCCCGCCCACGCGCAAGATTCCCGTGCTCATCGGCGGCGGCGGGGAGAAGAAGACCCTCCGCATCGTCGCCCAGCACGCCGACATCTGGCACAGCTTCACGGCCGCTGCCGACCTGCCGCGCAAGCTCGGCATCCTCGCCGAGCACGGCGCCGCTGTCGGCCGCGACGTGAGCGAGATCGAGATCTCCAACGAGCTCCGCAGCAGCACGACGGGGGAGGCCGAGGCCATGCTCGAGGCGGGAGTGACCCTGTTCACGCTCGGCATCAGCGGCCCCGAGTACGACCTCGAGCCCGTAAAGCGCTGGCTGAAGTGGCGCGACGCGCAGAACTAGCCATACTTTCGGCGGCTTTCGGCCATCGAGCTCCCGGCGGGGCCCGAAGGTCGGAAGCCGTCGCTAACGTGGGCACGTGAACCAGCTCAGACCCACCCCCTTAGTATTCGTTGCCATCGGCGTCACGATCCTCGCGTGGGCGAGCGCGTTCATCGTCATCCGCGGTACGGGGGAGTACTTCACCGGCGGGGCGCTCGCACTCGGGCGGCTCGTGGTCGGCACGGTCCTGCTCGGCATCGTCGTGCTCATCGGCCGCAAGTGGGTGGCGCCGAACCGCCGCGAGTGGCTGCAGATCATCGGCTTCGGCGTGCTCTGGTTCGGCGCGTACAACGTGGCGCTCAACACTGCAGAGCAGACGCTCGACGCGGGCACCACGGCCATGATCGTGAACATCGGCCCGATCCTCATCGCCCTCGGCGCCGGGGTGTTCCTGCGCGAGGGCATCCCGAAGTGGCTCGCGATCGGCGCGGGTGTCGCGTTCCTGGGGGTCGTGCTCATCGGGTTCGGCACCGGCACGACCGACCTCGGCGACGGGGTCGGTGTCGCACTGGCGCTCGTCGCCGCGGTCACCTACGCCGCAGGGGTGCTGCTGCAGAAGCCCGCGCTCAAGCGGCTCCCCAACGCGCAGGTCACCTGGCTGGGCTGCGCCATCGGCATGGTCTGCTGCCTTCCGTTCACCGGCCAGCTCATCACCGGTCTTCGGGATGCACCCGCTCAGGGCATCCTCGGAGTGCTCTATCTAGGCGCTATTCCCACCGCGCTCGCCTTCAGCACCTGGGCCTACGCGCTCTCGCGGATGCCGGCCGGGCAGCTCGGCGTCTCCACCTACATCGTGCCTCCGCTGGCGATCATCCTGGGCGTCCTGGTGTTCCAGGAGGTGCCCGCGGTGCTCGCCGTCGTGGGCGGCGCGGTGTGCCTCGTGGGCGTCGCGCTCTCCCGCCGCCGCCCGCGGATTCCCGCGCTGGCCGAAACCGATTCTCCGTCTGCCTAGAAACGTGGCAGAATAGCCAGTCGAGTCCTTTCGCAACGACCCTCTAATCTGTCGCGACGGATTCCCTCAGAGCTTTTGTGCCGAGTGTGCCCCCACGCTCACGGCTAGCGGTTCGCCACCAAAACATTGAATTCAGGAGAATTGTGGCTGTCAAGATTCGTCTCAAGCGCATGGGCAAGATCCGTGCACCGTACTACCGCATCGTCGTCGCCGACGCCCGCGCCAAGCGCGATGGCCGCTCGATCGAGGAGATCGGCAAGTACCACCCGACCGAGGAGCCCTCGTACATCGAGGTCGAGTCGGAGCGAGCCCTCTACTGGCTCGGCGTTGGCGCACAGCCGTCGCCGCAGGTCGAGGCAATCCTCAAGCTCACGGGCGACTGGGGAATCTTCAAGGGCGACAAGAACGCCAAGTCCACGGTGAAGACCAAGGAAGCCAAGGTCGAGTTCCAGGCTGACGAGAAGAAGAAGCCGGTTCTCAAGCCCAAGACGGAGAAGCCCGTCGCGGCTGCGCCCGTTGAAGAGGCGAAGGAGGCCCCGGTCGCCGAGGCTCCTGCCGACGAGGCTCCCGCTGCAGAGGCTCCGGTCGAGGAGACCGCCGCTGAGGCAGTCGTCTCCGACGGCGCCGCCGAGGAGGCTCCCGCCGCCGAGGCCGCAGCCGACGAGGCCACCCCCGCCGGCACCGATGACGCTCCTGCTGCGGACGCCGCCGCAGAGGCTGACGCCGACGCTACCGACAAGGCGTAGCCTTGCTCGCTCCCGCTCTCGAGCACCTGGTCAAGGGGATCGTCGATCACCCTGACCAGGTTCAGGTCGTGGCAAAGAACTCACAGCGCGGCGAGGTCCTCGAGGTGCGCGTGCACCCCGAAGACCTCGGTCGTGTGATCGGTCGCGCGGGTCGCACCGCGAAGGCGCTCCGCACCCTGGTCTCGGCTCTCGCCGACGGCCGCAAGGTGCGCGTCGACGTGGTCGACACCGACTACTAGACCTTGGCCGGGCCAAAGGCTCCTCAGCCGTCCCACACGCAGCTGCGCGTGGGACGGCTGACCAAGGCACACGGACTCAAGGGCGCGATCAAGGTCGAGCTCTACACCGACGCACCCGAGAAGCGGTTCACCCCCGGGGCGACGTTCTCGCTCCAGGTTCCGACCAGCTCGGATTGGCACGGCAAGAAGCTCGAGCTCATCGAGCTCAAGTTCTACAACGCCCAGCCGGTCGCGTTCTTCAAGGACGTCAACGACCGCACCGCGGCGGAGACCCTCATCAAGGCGATCCTCTGGATCGACCAGGACCTCGACCAGGAGTCCGACGAGGAGGACGCCTGGTTCGACCACCAGCTGGTCGGGCTGCGCGTGCTCCGCGACGGCGTCGAGGTCGGCACGATCTCGCAGATCGACCACTTCCCCGCCCAAGACCTGCTCACGGTCGCGACGAGCACGGGCGACGTTCTCGTTCCGTTCGTGAAGGCGATCGTGGCATCCGTCGACATCAAAGCAGGCACCATGACCGTCACGCCGCCCCTCGGCCTGTTCGAAGAGGTCGCGGAAGACGACGAGACCCAGCCCGAGGAGTAGCCGTGAAGATCGACATCGTGACGATCTTCCCCGAGTTCTTCGGCGTGCTCGACGTCTCGCTGCTCGGCAAGGCGCGGCAGGCCGGCATCATTGACGTCGGCGTGCACGACCTGCGTGATTTCACGCACGACAGGCATCGGACCGTGGATGACACCCCCTACGGCGGCGGGGCGGGCATGGTCATGCGCCCGGAGCCCTGGGGCGAGGCGCTGGACGCCGTCGTCACGCCCGAGTCGGTCGTCGTATTCCCCTCGCCCGCGGGGGAGCGGTTCACCCAGGCGACCGCCCGGGAGCTCGCGCTCGAGCCGCACCTCGTGTTCGGCTGCGGCCGCTACGAGGGCATCGACCAGCGCGTGATCGACCACGCCGGATCCGTCGCGCGCGTTCGCGAGATCAGCCTCGGCGACTACGTGCTCAACGGGGGAGAGGTCGCCGTGATGGCGATGATCGAGGCTGTCGGCCGCCTCGTGCCCGGCGTGATCGGCAACGCGGCGAGCCTCGACGAGGAGAGCCACGAGGGCGGCCTGCTCGAGTACCCGAGCTACACGAAGCCCGCCGAGTGGCGCGGACGCGAGGTTCCGCCCGTGCTGCTGAGCGGCAACCACGGGGCGATCGCGGCCTGGCGCCACGAGCAGCAGCTCGAGCGCACGCGCGCCCGCCGCCCCGACCTGCTGTCCTGAGGCGGGTTGAGTAGGCCGCCCGCGGCCGTATCGAAACCGGGTGCGGGTTGAGTAGGCCGCCCGCGGCCGTATCGAAACCGGGATTTCGATACGCGCGCTAGGGCGCGCTACTCAATCAGCGACCGCTGCGAGCGCTGAGCACGAGCGGCCCGTCCTCCGTCACTGCGACCGTGTGCTCGAAGTGCGCCGCGCGCGAGCCGTCGGCGCTGCGGAGGGTCCAGCCGTCCTTGTCGGTGTAGATGCGGTCGGTGCCGATCATGAACCAGGGCTCGATGGCGAACACCAGCCCTGCGCGCAGGGGCAGACCGCGCCCGGGCCGGCCGTCGTTGGGGATGTGCGGGTCCCCGTGCATGGTGCGGCCCACGCCGTGGCCGCCGAAGTCGGTGTTGACGCTGTAGCCCGCGTCGTGCGCGACGTCCCCGATCGCGGCGGAGATGTCGCCGATGCGGTTGCCCACTACCGCGGCGGCGATGCCGGCGTCGAGCGCGCGCGAGGTCGTCTCGATGAGTCGCAGGTCCTCCTCGCGAGGAGTCCCCACCACGAAGCTGATCGCGGAGTCGGCGACCCAGCCGTTGACGGAGGCCGCGAAGTCGAGGGTCAGCAGATCGCCGTCGCGCAGCCGGTAGTCGTGCGGCAGGCCGTGCAGCGCGGCGTCGTTGACGGAGGTGCACAGCACCTTCCCGAACGGCGATGCGCCGAAGGACGGGTGGTAGTCGATGTAGCAGCTCTCAGCGCCGGCCTTGCGGATCAGGTCGTGGGCGAGTCGGTCGATGTCGAGCATGTTGGTGCCGACGACGGATGCCGCGGCGGTGGCCTCGAGCACGCCCGCGACGAACGTGCCGGCAGCGTGCATCCGGTCGATCTCGGCGGGGGTCCGCAGTTCGATCACGCGGGGAGCTCCTCGTGCTTGCTCATGTACTCGAAGACGATGGTGCGGAGCTTCTCGATGAAGCGCTCGTCGCCCTGGCGCTCGTAGAGGAAGGCGCGGTGCAGCAGGGCATCTGCGATCTCGATGATGATCTCGAGGTCGAGGGAGAGGTCTGCCGAGGGCACGAGCCCGTACTTGCGGGTGAACAGCTCGCCGAACTGCTTCGCCAGGACCGAGTTGTTGGACTGGTCCGGCTGGATGAAGCGCTTGTCGATCACGTCGCCGAACCCGAGGGCGCGGAAGCCGGGCTCGTTGCGCAGCAGCTCGACATAGCCGTCGATCGCGGCGTTCATCGCGGCCATCCAGCCCTCCGGCTGCTCCGACATCGCGCCGAAGAGCCGGGTGGTGAACTTCTCCATATTGCGCGAGGCGAGGGCGCGCAGGAGCGACTGGATGTTCGGGAAGTAGCGGTACACCACGCCCACCGACGAGCCGGAGCGCGTCGCTACGTCGCTCGTGGTGAGGCCGTCGATGCCGTTCTGGTCGATCAGGTCGGCGGCGGCGTCGAGGAGGCTCGTAATGCGCTCGGTCGAGCGCTGCTGGACCGGCTCCGTGCGGACGGTGGCCGGCACGAAGTCGGTGAGGTCGTTCATAGTTATCGGTGCTCTGCTTTCGGTGGTAGGGCGCACCCTGAAGATAGCTTGGCGCACCCTTGAGCCTCCTGAGTGGCACCCCGCGGTGGTTCTGTGCGAGAATTGCCCTTCGTGCCTGCTTGACGGCTCTGCCACAGGGGATCCGGTTCAGTATCCGGGCACGACACTCCATTCTTTCACTGATAAACACGCGTTCGACCCGTGGCGGGCGCAGAGAGCGAAAACTCCATGCACATCCTCGACAGCGTCGATGCAGCATCCCTCAAGGACAACATCCCCGACTTCCGCGCCGGCGACAACGTCAAGGTGCACGTGAACATCGTTGAAGGTACGCGCTCGCGTATCCAGGTGTTCCAGGGCGTCGTGATCGGCCGCTCCGGCGAGGGCGGCCGCGAGACCTTCACGGTGCGCAAGGTGAGCTTCCAGGTCGGCGTCGAGCGCACGTTCCCCGTGCACTCCCCGATCATCGACCACATCGAGCTCGTCACCCGCGGTGACGTGCGCCGCGCGAAGCTCTACTACCTGCGCAACCTGCGCGGCAAGAAGGCCAAGATCAAGGAGAAGCGCGACTTCTCGTAGTTCCTTGTCGCGGCCTCCGCGATTCGACTTTCCTGAGCTCCCAGCCCGCTTATGCTTGCTGGGAGCTCAGGGGTTTAAGTGACATATCGCACGGAATACGACGCGGACGCAGGCAGTAGGCCCGTCCGTGCACCGAAGTCAAAGCAGAAGCGCGGCTGGAAGATCTTCCTCCGCGATATCGTGCTGATCTTCTTGGCAGCGCTGCTGATCTCGTTCCTCATCAAGACCTTTCTGATCAGGTCGTTCTACATCCCGTCGTCGTCGATGGAGGAGACTCTGCACATCGACGACCGCATCATCGTCAACCAGCTCGAGCCCAAGCTCATGCCGATCGAGCACGGCGACGTCGTCGTGTTCCGCGACCCGGGCGGCTGGCTCACCCCGCAGATCGACCAGCCGGTCAACTGGTTCGTCGGCGCCGTGGACGCCGTGCTCGCGTTCGTCGGGCTGAGCGCCCCTGACAGCAACGACCACCTCATCAAGCGGGTCATCGGCCTGCCCGGGGACACGATCATCTGCTGCAACGACTTCGGACAGCTCACCGTCAACGGGGTGCCCCTCGAGGAGCCGTACATCAACCTCCCGCCCGACATCACGAAGGCCACCCGCGACGACTTCGAGGTCACCGTGCCCGAGGGCAAGCTCTGGGTGATGGGCGACAACCGCTACAACTCGGCGGATTCCGCGTACCACCGCGACGACCCGACCGGCGGCTTCGTCCCGATCGACAACGTGGTCGGGCGCGCGCTCCTGATCAGCTGGCCCGTCGACCGGTGGACGTGGCTCGACAACTACCCCGTGACGTTCCACGACGTGGACGCCGCCACGACGAAATGACCGTCGCCGACCCGACCCTGCGCCTTGAGCGGTCGATGCACCGCGAGGGCATCCAGTTCGTGATCGGCTGCGACGAGGTGGGCCGCGGAGCCATTGCCGGGCCGGTCGCCGTCGGGTTCTCGGTCGTGGGCATCGGGATAGGGAAGCATCCCGCGGGCCTTCGCGATTCGAAGATGCTGAGCGAGAAGCGCCGCGAGGAGCTGGCACCGCTCGCGCAGAAGTGGTCGCACTTCTCCGCAGTGGGCCTGGCCTCGGCGCTCGAGGTCGACGCCATCGGCATCATCGCCTCCCTTGCGCTGGCGGGCAGGCGTGCCCTCACCGAGCTGTTCGAGTCGGGGCTCCCGATCCACGAGAGCGTGATCCTCCTCGACGGATCGCACGACTGGCTCACCCCCGGGCTGGCGAAGCCCCCGCGCGTGCGCACCCGCGTGAAGGCCGACCGCGACTGCGCGTCCGTGGCCGCGGCATCCGTGATCGCCAAGGTGCACCGCGATCGCCTGATGATCGACGCGGATGCCGCGTACCCCGGGTACGGCTGGAGCGGCAACAAAGGCTACGGCTCGACGGAGCACTACGCCGCGATCGACAGCCTCGGGCCCTCGGAGCTCCACCGGCAGACTTGGCTTCATGAACGGCCGGTGCTTCAGGCTTAGACTGGCCTGAGCATGGATGAAGACGAGTTCGAAGACTACGACCGGGAGGTCGAGCTTGCGCTGTACCGGGAGTACCGGGACGTCGTAAGCCAGTTCCGCTACGTGGTCGAGACCGAGCGCCGGTTCTACCTGGCCAACGAGGTCGACCTGGTGCGACAGGACACCGAGCACGACTTCTACTTCGAGCTCACGATGAACGATGTCTGGGTATGGGACGTCTACCGCTCAGACCGCTTCGTGAAGTCGGTGCGCGTCCTGACGTTCAAAGACGTCAACGTCGAGGAGCTGTCGGCCAAAGAGCTCGAGCTGCCCAAGGAACTCGCGCTCGACGAGTAGCAGTTGATCCGCGCGGCAGTCTTCGATATCGGGGGTGTCCTCGAGATCGTCGACGACGACCGCTGGCAGGACCAGTGGATCTCGCGCTGGGAGGGGCTCGCCGGGGTTGCGCCGGGCACTCTGCGGCGCTCACCGTATTCAGGACATTCCGAGGCCGATTTCCGGGTGCGCGTCGTCACGGCTCTCTCCCTCTCCGCCGAGCAGGCCGATCGCGCGATGGCGCAGTGGTGGGACGCATACTGCGGCGAGCTGGATGTCGCGATGCGCGACTTCGTGGCATCCCTCTCGCGGTCCGGGCTCATTGTCGCGGCGCTCAGCAACTCCGGCGACGGCGCCCGGCGCGAGGAGCAGCGCCGCTACAACTTCGAGGAGCTCTTCGACCACCTCGTCTACTCCCACGAGGTCGGTGTCGAGAAGCCGGATCCGGCCGTCTACCGCCTCACGGAGGAGCGGCTCGGGGTGCTCCCGCACGAGATCGTGTTCCTCGACGACCGCGCGGGCGCGGTGGAGGGTGCAAGGGCGGCCGGATGGCACGGCCTGCTGCACACGTCGACTCCGGAGTCGATCGCCGCCATCCAGCGGATCATCGCCTCTCCTCCCCACTAGCGGACCTTCCCATTCCCGCACGGTTGCCGTTCTCAGAGCTCGGCGGGAGGCGCTCTCGCCCGACGCTTGACCCATGGCAGCAAAAGACGCCCTCGGGCGCAGGGGCGAGGCGATCGCGGCGAGGCACCTCGTGCGCGCAGGGCTCACGATCGTCGAGCGCAACTGGCGCTGTGTGCACGGCGAGATCGACCTCGTCGCGCGGGATCGCGAGGAGCTCGTGTTCGTCGAGGTCAAGACGCGGTCCAGCGTCGCCTACGGGCATCCGCTCGAGGCGATCACCCCGCGCAAGCTCGCCCGCCTGAGGCGGCTCGCGGGCGCGTGGTGCCTTGCGCACCCGGCCGAGCACGGGCAGATCCGCATCGACGCGGTCGCCGTCATCGCACCGCGCACCGGCGAGATCGAGGTCGAGCACCTCGAGCGGGTGTTCTGATGGGTATCGGGCGCACCTGGTCGGTGTCCCTCCTCGGGCTGCGGGGGGCCGTGGTCGAGATCGAGGCCGACCTGTCGAGCGGCCTGCCGGGCTTCGTGCTCATCGGCCTACCGGACGCAGCCCTCGGCGAGGCGAAAGACCGGGTTCGCTCGGCGGCCACCAACTCGGGGTGCGGATTGCCCGCTCGGAAGATCACGGTCAACCTCTCGCCCGCTGCACTGCCGAAGCAGGGCTCGGGCTTCGACTTGGCCATCGCCGTTGCGGCGCTCGCCGCCGCGGAGACCGTCAGTACAGAGTCGATCGGGCGGGTGCTGCACCTTGGCGAGCTCGGGCTCGATGGGCGGCTGCGCCCGATCGACGGCATTCTGCCCGCGGTGCTCGCGGCGTCCAGGGCGGGATTCGAGACGGTCATGGTCCCGGTCGGGAACGCGGATGAGGCGGCGCTTGTGCCGGGGGTCCGTGTCATCCCGGTCGCATCGCTGCGAGACGCCGTGATCTGGCACGGCGGCGAGTTCGAGCCCGAGGTCATCGAGCCCATTCTGCGCGCCGCGCCGCCATCCGTCGACGACCGGGAGCCCGACCTCTCCGACATCGTCGGCAGCGCCGACGCGGTCGAGGCGATGCTCGTCGCGGCGGCGGGCGGCCACCACGTCTTCCTTCTCGGCCCACCCGGCGCGGGCAAGACCATGCTCGCCTCGCGCCTGCCCGGCCTGCTGCCCGATCTCGATGCGGATGCGGCCCTCGAGGTCAGTTCACTACGTTCCCTCGCCGGGATGCCCGTGGGCGCGGCCCTCTCGTCGAGACCGCCGTTCGAGGCGCCGCACCATACGGCGACTGCCGCTTCGCTCGTGGGCGGCGGCAGCGGACAGATCCGGCCGGGCGCTGCCGCGCGCGCCTCGCACGGGGTGCTCTTCCTGGACGAGGCACCGGAGTTCCCGAGCTCCGTGCTGGACGCACTCCGCCAGCCTCTCGAGTCGGGAGTGATCAGCATCCACCGCGCCAACGCGGTGGCCCACTTCCCCGGCAGGTTCCAGCTCGTGATGGCCGCGAACCCGTGCCCGTGCGGCCAGTACGGCGCGCGTGACTCCGAGTGCACGTGCCCGCCGCACTCGCGTCGGCGGTACGTCGGCCGTCTCTCCGGGCCGCTGCTCGACCGCATCGACATCCAGTTCCGGGTTCAGCGCATCACCGCCGCTCAATTGCGCATGTCTTCGGAATCAGCGCAGATGACGAGCGCAGAGGCCCGAGCGAGAGTGGCCGCCGCGCGGTCCGTTGCCGCAGAACGACTGGCGGGCACCCCGTGGGCGCTCAACTCGCAGGTGCCGGGGTCATGGCTGCGCGGCCCGGGGGTTCGCCTCGGAGCCTCGGTGACGGCATCCCTCGACCGCGCTCTCGAGCGCGGCGGTATCACCATGCGCGGCTATGACCGAGTGCTCCGAGTCGCGTGGAGCATTGCCGACCTCGCCGGTGCGCAGCGGCCGGATGAGGAGCACGTGGGCCAGGCGCTGTATTTGAGGAGGGCGATCTCGACATGACCATGTTCGGATTCAAAGAGGCGGAGGTCGCACAGCTCGTGCGGTCGGTCTCTTCTGGCGATCTCGATCGAGAGCAGATCGAGTCCCGGTTCGCGCACGCCGTGTGGTCGGGCCTGGTCGAGCCGGGAGACGGGGTCGCGGGGCTGCTCATCGAACGACTGGGTGCGGCAGACGCACTCGCTGCGGTGATGGAGCGCCGGCCTGCAGACGAGCTCGCGGGGCCCGACCTGCCCGCCGCCGACCTCCAACTGGGGCTCGATCGATGGATGCCGCGGCTCCAGCCCCCGACGATGCTGCAGTGGCTGCGGCAGGCGGCGCGCTACGGGGTGCAGCTCAGGGTGCCGGGCGATCCCTCGTGGCCGGAGGGCTTTGCCGGGCTGCACAAGCACGCGCCGGTCGCGCTCTGGACCCGCGGGCGGGAGGAGGCGTTCGCCGCCCTCTCCCGCGGGATCGCACTCGTGGGCGCTCGAGCCGCCACGGGGTACGGCGAGCACGTGACGATGGAGGCATCCGCGGGACTGGTCGACCGCGGATTCGCGATCGTGTCGGGCGCCGCCTACGGCATCGACGGCATGGCCCACCGCGCGGCACTCGCGAGCCACGGCGACACGGTCGCCTTCTTGGCAGGGGGTGTCGACCGCTTCTACCCCAGCGGGCACGATGCGCTGCTCACGCGGATCGTCGAGCACGGACTCGTCGCGTCGGAGCTCCCGTGCGGTTCCGCGCCCACGCGCTGGCGGTTCCTCCAGCGGAATCGGCTCATCGCCGCATCGAGCCTCGCGACGGTTGTCGTCGAGGCGGGGTGGCGGTCCGGCGCGCTCAACACCGCCAACCATGCCGTGGACGCGGGAAAGCCGGTGGGTGCGGTACCCGGGCCGGTCACGAGTGCAGCTTCGGCCGGATGCCACCGGCTCGTGCGGGATGGGAAGGCGATCCTCGTCACCACTGCCGCCGAGATGGCAGAGCTCGCGGGGGTACTTGAGGTGCAGGATGCCGCTTTCGATCCGCCGCGCGACACTCGAGTTCTCGACGCCATGAGCACGCGAGCACCGCGCACCGCCGATGACATCGCCGCGCGCTCGGGGCTCTCTGTAGCGGCTGCCCAGTCGGAGCTCGGGCGGCTGGAGCTCGACGGGCTCGTGCGGGAGAACGAGCGGGGCTGGGTCAGGCGGGGTGCATGAAAATCCACCCCGCCCGCCCTCAGTCCTGCTCGCCCCGTTCTCGTTCCCCGCGTCCGCGGATGAATAGGGGACCGCCCGTGAACGAATTCAGGAACAGGATGGCGAGGAGAGTGACTATCCCGGTCGCGAGGGTCGCGAGGGCGAGTCCGGAAGCGCCCTGGGATAGAACGAGGACCGTGCCGGTCGCCAGCGCGAGCAAGTCCAGGATCCAGAGGGCGATGTAGGAGCGTCGAGAATTGGTGGTGCCCGCTAGCGGTCTGGCGGCCCGGTCGCTCGGATACTCGCGATCCAGGGGGCCGCGGGCCGGCGTGCTGGCGCCGTCGTCACTGGTCACAGGCGTCGTTCCTTTCAGCGGGCGCCGGGCGGGCCCTGTTCGGGCATGACCCTATTTATGCCGCCGTCCGTCCCCTTAGATCTGTCCACACCCCGTCGCCCGTGACGAATAGTCTTGTGCGGTGATCCAACTCGGCCAGTACCCCGCCGCCTCCCACGTCATCGCCCACATCAGCGACACCCACCTGCTCGCAGGGGGGCGCCCGCTCTACGGCAAGGTCAACACGATCGAGCACCTCGGCCAGGCCCTCGCCCAGCTCGAGCGCTCGACAGCGAAACCGCAGGCCATCGTGTTCACGGGCGATCTCGCCGACCTCGGCGAGTCCGATGCCTACGTGCGGCTCCGCGAGATCGTCGAGCCGGCGGCCGCCCGGATGAACGCCCAGGTGATCTGGGTCATGGGCAACCACGACGAGCGCCCCGACTACTCCCGCCTGCTGTTCGACGAGGAGTCCGACGCGCCGCAGGACCGCGTGTACGACATCGACGGCCTGCGCATCATCTCGTTCGACAGCACTGTGCCCGGGTACCACCACGGCGAGATCACCGACGACCAGCTCGACTGGCTCGCCGACGTGCTCTCCAGCCCCGCGCCCCACGGCACGATCCTCGCTCTCCACCACCCGCCGATCCCCACCCCGCTGCTCGAGGCGATGGGAATCCTCGAGCTCAACGACCAGCCCCGCCTCGCGGCGGTGCTCAAGGGCACCGATGTCCGCGGCATCCTTGCGGGCCACCTGCACTACTCGACGCACAGCACTTTCGCGGGCATCCCCGTGTCGGTCGCGTCTGCGACCTGCTACACGCTCGACCTGACCGCGGAAGACCGCCTGCTCTCGGGCGTGGACTTCGGCCAGTCCGTCAATGTCGTGCATGTCTACGAGGAGCAGCTCGTGCACTCGATCATCCCGGTGGGCGATGTCCCGGAGGTCACCGGCCAGCCGTCGGCTGCGTGGGCGCAGATCGAGGCGATGACCCACGAGCAGCGCATCGAGGTGCTGTCGGCCAAGAACTCGTCGTTCAACTCTGCCGAGGTGTCGAGCTCCGACTAGCTGCGCGCGGCGGTGCCGCGGCGGGCGACGCCGGCACGGATCGCCGGCCCGAGCAGCGGGAGGACTCCGATGAGGGCGCGGTACCGCGCGCTCGGGATCGACACCGGCCGGCGCCGGTCGACGTCCCGCAGCGCGGCCCGCACCACCCGGTCGGCATCGAGCCAGGCGGCGCGCGGCGCCATCGACTCGCGCGTGACCCCCATGCGCTCGTGGAACTCGGTCCGCACGAACCCGGGCGCGAGCGCCGTGACTGTCACTCCACTCGAGCGGTAATAGGCGTTGGCCCAGCGCGAGAACGTGATCGCCCACGATTTCGCGGCGCTGTAGGCGCCGAGACCGGCAAAACCGGCGACACTCGCGACCGTGAGGATTCGCCCGGAGTGCCGCGGGAGCATCTGCGAGAGCGCCGCGTGTGCGAGGCGCAGCGGCACTGTCGCGAGCAGCTCCAGCTGGGCGGACTCCTCCTCCACGGTGCTCTCGTCGAACTCCGTTGCGAGCCCGAATCCGGCGTTGTTGACGAGGTAGTCGACCGGGCGCTCGGTGGCAGCGAGACGCGCTTCGACGAGGGCGCGGGATGCGGCATCCAACAGGTCCGCGGCCATCACCTCGACCCGCACCGGCAGGGTGAGCGCGAGTGCGTCGAGCCGCGCGCGATCACGGGCCACGAGCACGAGGTCGTAGCCGCGCGACGCGAGCTGGCGCGCGAACTCCGCTCCGAGGCCTGCGCTGGCTCCCGTGATGAGGGCGATGGGCATGCCGAAACGCTACCGCGCTCCCGCGCGGGAGGTGGCGGGTGCACGACGATGGTCCCGTGGAACTCCAGCGCATCGTCGACGACTTCGCGTCGTACCTTGCCGCCGACCGCGGGTTCAGCGAGCACACCGTGCGCTCCTACCGCTCCGACCTCGCCCAGCTCGTCGACTTCGCGGCGGCGCGGGGCGCGACCGGCCCTGAAGACCTCGACCTCGAGCTGCTGCGCGACTGGCTCTGGCGGTCGTCCCAGGACGGCCTCGCCAAGTCGACCCTCGCGCGCCGAGCGGCATCGGCCAGAAGCCTCAGTGCGTGGCTGGCCTCCACGAAAGCCACGCCCACGGATGCCGCGGCGCGACTGAAGGCCCCCAAATCCGATCACCACCTCCCGCGCGTGCTCTCCCGCGACTCGATGGACGTGATCCTCGCCACGGTGGCCGCGCGAGCGGAGACCGGTGACCCCGTCGCACTCCGCGACCTCGCGATCGTCGAGCTGCTCTACGCCTCGGCGCTTCGCGTGAGCGAGCTGACCGGCCTCGGCATCGGGGACGTCGATCTCGGGCGGCTCACGGTAAGAGTGCTCGGCAAGGGCGCGAAGGAGCGGGTCGTGCCGTTCGGAGTCCCGGCGCGGGAGGCGATCGTCGTCTGGCTCGACCGTGGCCGTCCGGTGCTCGTGGCCGAGGGGTCTGCGGCATCCCCCCTCTTCGTCGGGGCGCGCGGCAACCGCCTCACCAGCAGAGCCGTCTACGAACTGGTGTCCGGCCTGCTCGCGAGTGTGCCGGGCTCGGGGCCGGCCGGCCCGCACACGTTCCGGCACACCGCGGCCACCCACCTGCTCGACGGGGGAGCCGACCTGCGCGCCGTCCAGGAGATGCTCGGGCACGCGTCACTCGGCACCACTCAGCTGTACACGCACGTCTCGGCCGAGCGGCTCAAGGAGAGCTACCGCCTCGCCCACCCCCGCGCCTGAGTGCCGGAGTGACAGACCGGGGCGTCTATCTAGATAGTCGAAGGAAGTAGTGCCACGCTGGCGGGTGCGCGCGTGCTTCGTCCGGAGCGCGCGGCGCCCGCGCGGTGCTGCTCTGCGGTGCCGCGGCGTCGTCCTCGCGGGGCGGGAACGGACTGATCCGTGCGTGCTCGCCCTGCGGGGCGGCGCGGGCGCGCCCTTAGCCCCCGGCGCGGGGAGCCTTCGAGGCCGGAGCGAGGCCGGAGTGTCCGGAGCGGTCCGGAGCTACTCGAGCGCTGCGCGCTGGCGGGCCGCGACCGCTTCGAGGTAGCGCGAGATGATCGCGCGCTCGCGGCCGTCGAATTCCTCTAGCGCGGCGTCGATCGCCGTGGCCACCGGAAGGAGCGTCTCGAACGCCCGGTCGATGCTGCCGCTCGTGGGCACGACGAGCACGGCGCGGCCGTCCGTGGGGTGCTGCGAGCGGGTCACGTGGCCCGTCGCCTCGAGTCTGTCGACGACCGTGGTGACGGCGGCCGTGGAGAGCCGGAGGCTTCTCGCCAGCCCCGTGGGGCTGAGCGGCCCGCCCATCATGATCTGGCACAGCGCGAGCAGGTCTGTGGGGTTGAGCGCGAACGCGCGGCAGGCCGCGGACTCGACCTTCTTGCTGAGCTCGATGATCTCTTGCAGCAGGAAAGTCTCTGGGCGAAGAGCGGCGCGATAGGCGTCGCCGAAGACGGCGGAAGATGGTTCGGGTTCCACGGTGATCACGATACCCGGACTCATTTGTCCCCAAGATAGCTAGTTTGTCGAATAACATGCTGTTACGCGCTTAACTGCGCCGCACCACCCTTCGCAGGTGGAGGGGTGAGCGCTCGCCCACGGGATTTCGAGGGTAGAGATGATCCGTGGCCCTCGACCGTGGGCGGGCGCTCGCGGAGATCGGCAGCAGTACCGCGGGCTCCACGCGCCCGATCCAGAGGAGCGGCGACACGTACTCGCCGCGCACCCGGACGCCGAAGTGCAGGCAGCGCGACACGCAGTGCCCCGGAAGCACCGACCCGATGACCTGGCCGCGGACCACCGGATCGCCCGCGACAAGGGCCGTCACCACCGGCTCGTAGCTCGAGAGCACGCCGCCCGGATGCTCGATCGACAGCACGGGCCGGTCCACGACCGTGCCGGCGAAGTGCACGAGCCCCTCCGCGGGCGCGTAGACCGTGGCACTGGGCGAGGCGAGATCGATGCCGCGGTGGCCGGCGGAGTAGGGGGTCTCCGGTGCGATGTACGGGCGGGCGATGATGTGGGGCGGGTCGACGGGCCAGCCCCAGGGCGGGGCGATGGCCAGGAGCGCGGCGAGAGCGAGGGCGTGGTGCATCCGGCCATCGTTGTCGGCCTGTGAGCGCCGCCCGGATGCCCGCGCTCGACCGGTGGGAAACCGCCAAGATACGCGGCAGAGGGGGAGCGGTGCTATCATTTCCGAAGCGCTCGGAGCAATCCGGGCGACTACGCGTGCCCGTTCGTGCTTCTAGAAGCAATGGGTCGCCGCCTCCACCAGTCGCTGGAAACAGTGCGGAGATGTGCGCCCGGGCACCAGGTTTCTGGCCGGTCGGCCGGAAAGACAACTGAGTAGGTGTGCCACAGGCATGCCAGATTAAGGAGTACGGCCATGGCCGTTGTAACCATTCGCCAGCTGCTCGACAGCGGCGTCCACTTCGGACACCAGACCCGTCGGTGGAACCCGAAGATGAAGCGCTTCATCCTGACCGAGCGCTCGGGCAGCCACATCATCGACCTGCAGCAGTCGCTCAAGCACATCGACGCGACCTACGACTACGTCAAGGAGACGGTTGCCCACGGCGGCACCATCCTCTTCGTCGGCACCAAGAAGCAGGCGCAAGGCTCGATCGCGGAGCAGGCGCAGCGCGTCGGCCAGCCGTACGTCAACCAGCGCTGGCTCGGCGGCCTCCTCACCAACTTCCAGACGGTCTCCAAGCGCCTCGCGCGCATGAAGGAGCTCGAGGAGGTCGACTTCGACGACACCGCGAAGAGCGGCTACACGAAGAAGGAGCTCCTCATCCAGAAGCGCGAGCTCATCAAGCTCCAGAAGAGCCTGGGCGGCATCCGCAACCTCACGAAGACCCCGTCTGCCGTGTGGATCGTCGACACCAAGAAGGAGCACCTCGCGATCGACGAGGCGCACAAGCTGGGTATCCCGGTCATCGCGATCCTCGACACCAACTGCGACCCCGACGACGTCCAGTACCCGATCCCGGGCAACGACGACGCGATCCGCTCGGTCGGCCTGCTGACCCGCATCATCGCGGATGCCGCTGCCGAAGGCCTCATCCAGCGCCACCAGAAGCCCGAGGACGGCGCCGAGGTCGAGCCACTGGCCGCGTGGGAGGCGGAGCTGCTCGCAGCCTCCGAGACCCCGTCCACCGAGGCCGAGAAGATCGAGGCCGTTGACGGCGAAGTAGCCGGTACGCCGGATGCCGCGGCTGTCGCCGAGGTCGTCGCCGCCGAGACCCCCACCGAGGAGAACGACGCAGACGCCGTCGTCGCCGAGCACGAGGCCGCCGCCGACGAGACCGTCGTCGCCGAGCACCACGTGGAGTCGGACGACGCCACCGAGGCGAAGATCGAGGCCGAGGCCACCGACGCGGAGAAGAAGCCCGCCAAGGCTGCCGCGCCCAAGAAGCCCGCCGCCAAGTAGAACTTCCAGAACAAAGAGTTAGGACACTCAAAATGGCAGACGTCAGTCTCGCTGACATCAAGGCCCTGCGCGAGCGCCTCGGCACCGGCATGGTCGACACCAAGAACGCACTGGTCGAGGCCGAGGGCGACTTCGAGAAGGCCGTCGAGATCCTGCGCCTCAAGGGTGCGAAGGGCAACGCGAAGCGTGCCGACCGCTCCACGAGCGAGGGCCTCATCGCCGCCGTCGAGAGCGCAACCGCGACCACGATGATCGAGCTTGCCTGCGAGACCGACTTCGTTGCGAAGAGCGACAAGTTCGTCGCACTCGGCAACAAGGTGCTCGCCGCTCTCGCCGACTCCGGCGCTGAGACGCTCGATGCAGCCCTCGCGGTCGCCGTCGACGGCAAGACCGTCGCCGACGTGATCGACGACGAAGCCGCCATCCTCGGTGAGAAGGTCGAGCTTCGCCGCATCGTCCGCATCGCCGGCGACAAGTTCTCGGTCTACCTGCACCGCACCAACAAAGACCTGCCTCCGCAGGTCGGCGTTGTGCTCGCGTACGAGGGCGACGACGTCGAGACCGCTCGCAGCATCGCGCAGCACATCTCGTTCGCCGACCCCGTGTACCTCTCGAAGGAGGACGTCCCGGCGTCCGAGGTCGAGAACGAGCGCCGCATCGTCGAGGAGATCAGCCGTGGCGAGGGCAAGCCCGAGGCCGCCCTCCCGAAGATCGTCGAGGGCCGCGTCGGTGCGTTCTTCAAGCAGGTCGCCCTGCTCGAGCAGGACTACGCCCGCGACAACAAGCTCACGATCAACAAGGTCGTCGCTGACGCGGGGCTCACCGTGACCGGCTTCGCCCGGTTCAAGGTCGGCGCCTAAGCAGCACAGTACGAGGGGCCCGGGATGTCGCATCTCGGGCCCTTTCGTGCGTCCGGATGCCTCACGCCGACGCTGGCGGCCACACCCCGGTTGCCGAACTCAGGCGCCCATGTGGCGTTTGGGCACTGACGAGGATGTTGGGCCCTCAGCGGCCGCAGGGGTCACGGCTGCCACATGGGCTCCTGAGTTCGGCGCGAGGGGTGCGCCGGCGGGCAGCCGCAGCAGCGCATCCGACCGCCGTTGCGGCGGCATCCCGCGCCGCCCGGTAACCTGTAACGAGTCGCGCGAGAGGGAGCACCCATGACGGAACGTAAGAGACGGGTTCTCCTCAAGCTTTCGGGCGAGGCGTTCGGCGGCGGGTCCCTGGGGGTGAACCCGGACGTGGTCTCGAGCCTCGCGAAGGAGATCGCGGCGGCCTCCGCCGAGGTGGAGATCGCGATCGTGGTCGGCGGCGGCAACTTCTTCCGCGGTGCAGAGCTCAGCCAGCGCGGCATGGACCGCGGCCGGGCCGACTACATGGGCATGCTCGGCACCGTCATGAACGCGCTCGCCCTGCAGGACTTCCTCGAGCAGGCGGGAGCCGCCACGCGAGTGCAGTCCGCGATCTCGATGACGCAGGTCGCCGAGCCGTACATTCCGCGCCGTGCGGAGCGCCACCTCGAGAAGGGCCGCGTCGTCATCTTCGGCGCGGGCGCGGGCCTCCCGTACTTCTCCACGGACACCGTGGCCGCCCAGCGCGCGCTCGAGATCGACGCGCAGGTCGTGCTCGTCGCGAAGAACGGCGTCGACGGCGTCTACGACTCCGACCCGCGACACAACCCTGACGCGAAGCGCATCGACGAGATCACCTACCAGGAAGCGCTCGTGCAGGGCCTCAAGGTGGTCGACTCGACGGCGTTCAGCCTGTGCATGGACAACGGGATGCCCATGGTCGTGTTCGGCATGGAGCCCGCCGGCAACCTGACCAAGGCCATCCGCGGCGACCGTATCGGCACCCTCGTCAGCAAGTGACCCCGGCGGTCCTCGCCCTCATCGCGGTGGGGGCGGTCACCCACGCGAGCTGGAACCTCTGGATCAAGCACACCGGAGCGGGCGGGCCGACCTTCGTGTGGCTGCAGGCCGTGGTGGGCTCGCTGTTCGTCCTGCCGTTCGCGATCGCGCTGCACGACCAGGTGCGCTGGAACGACGTACTCCTCGCCGCCTCGGTGAGCGCCGTGCTGCACATCGCGTACTTCCTGCTGCTGCAGCGCGGATACCGGGCCGGCGACGTCTCGGTGGTGTACCCGCTCGCGCGCGGCAGCGGCCCGCTCATCACCGTGGTCGTCGCGATCCTGTTCCTGGGGGAGCGGCCGGGCCTGCACGCGGTGGTCGGCGCGGCGGTCGTGATCGCGGGCGTCATGGTGATCGGCTTCGCGGGCGGCCTGCACGGGATGCGCGCGGCCGGGCCCGGCGTCTTCTACGGCCTGCTCACCGGATGCATGATCGCCGCCTACACGCTGTGGGACGCGCACGCGGTGACCACGCTCGCAGTGGCCCCCGTCGTCCTGAGCCTGGGCAGCACCGTCGGGCAGGCCGTGCTGCTGGCTCCCATCGCGCTCGGGCGCCCGGTCCGGCTGAAGGAGGTCGTGGTCAAGCACTGGCGGGATGCCCTGGTGGTCGGCGTCCTCTCACCGGTGTCGTACATCGCGATCCTGTTCGCGATGCAGCTCGCGCCGGTGTCGATCGTCGCGCCCGGCCGCGAGGTGAGCGTGGTGCTCGTGGGGCTGGCGGGGTGGCTGCTGTTCCGTGAGCCGCACCCGGTGCAGCGGCTCGTGGGCGCGGGCGTCGTCCTTGCGGGTGTGGCCCTCCTTGCCCTCTAAACTCGGTACATGATCAGCGACGTTTTGGCCGAAGCCAAAGAGAAGATGGACAAGGCCCTCGAGGCCGCCAAGGACGACTTCGGGACTGTGCGCACGGGCCGCGCGAACCCCGCACTCTTCCAGAGGGTCCTTGTCGACTACTACGGGACGCCGACGCCCCTCGCGCAGCTCGCCTCCATGGTCAACCAGGAGGCGCGCACCCTGCTCATCACCCCCTTCGACAAGAGCGCCCTCAAGGACATCGAGAAGGCCATCGTGGGCGCTGCGAACCTGGGTGCGAGCGTGGGCAACGACGGCAACGTCATCCGCGCGACCCTGCCGGAGCTCAACGAGGAGCGCCGCCGCGAGTTCGTGAAGATCGTGCGCGACAAGGCCGAGCAGGCGCGGGTGAGCCTGCGCAACATACGCCGCAAGGCCAAGGACGACCTCGACGGGCTCAAGGAGGTCGGCGAGGACGAGATCTCCCGTGCCACCAAGGAGCTGGACGCCTCGACCAAGCAGCACGTCGACGCGATCGACGACGCTCTCAAGAAAAAGGAAGCCGAGCTGCTCGAGGTCTGATGGCATCGGACTTCGAGACCCAGGCGCGCGCGGCGAACGACAAGATCAACGCGCGTACCGGTCGACCCCTCCTGCGCGCCATCGGCGTCGGCCTGCTCCTGGGCGGCTCGCTGCTCGTCAGCCTGCTCATCATCAAAGAGCTCTACATGGTGTTCGCGGGCGCGCTCGTCGCCTTCGTGGCCTACGAGCTCGCCACGGCCCTCCGGTCGGCGGGGCGCGACGTACCGCGCATCCCGACGGTCGTCGCCGCGGTCGCCGTGGTGCCCGCGACGTTCTACTGGCTCGACGACGGCCACTGGTGGGTGACGCTCGGCGGCATCGCCGTGGTCGGCATCTGGCGGCTCGTGGAGCTCGTGCGGCCCAGTGCGCGCGCGACGCCGAAGAACGTGCTGCTCGACCTCGGTGCCGGCGCGTTCATCCTGATCTACGTGGCCTTCATGGCCGGATTCACCGTGCTCCTGACCGCGCAGGACGGCGGTCAGTGGTGGACCCTCGCCTTCCTCATCGTCGTCGTCGCGGTGGACACCGGCGCTTACGCGAGCGGCCTCGCGTTCGGCAAGCACCTCATGGCGCCGACCATCAGCCCCAAGAAGACCTGGGAGGGGTTCGCCGGCTCGGTCGCCGCGGCCCTCATCGCCGGCATCCTGCTCGCCGTGTTCATGCTGCAGCAGCCATGGTGGGTGGGGGTCATCCTCGCGCTCGCGATGGTGCTGACCGCGACATCCGGCGACCTTGCCGAGTCGCTCATCAAGCGCGACCTGGGCATCAAGGACATCTCGAGCTTCCTGCCGGGCCATGGGGGCTTCCTCGACCGCCTCGACTCGGCGCTGCTGTCGGGCGCGGTGGCCTATGCGCTATTTCTCATCTTCACGTAAGGCACAATAGGGGGCGTGAGCACTACTTTCCCCCGAAGCCGCAAGTCCAGGCTGGGCTACGACGTCGACCAGGTCGAGGACTTCCTCGAGGAGGCCCGCCGCGCCTACACCGCCGACGCAGGCCAGCTTTCCGTGCTCAACGCCGAGAGCATCCGCACGATGGCGTTCAAGATGCAGAAGGGCGGCTACTCCACGAACCATGTGGATGCCGCACTCGAGCGCCTCGAAGACGCCTTCGCCGCCCGCGAGCGCGAGCGCGCCTTCGCCGAGGTGGGCGACGCCGCCTGGTACGCGAAGGCCCGCGGCTCGGCGCAGTCGATCCTCGACCGCCTCGCCCGCGAGCCCGGCCACCGGTTCTCCCGGGTCGGCCTGCTGACGACCGGCTACAGCCCGAAAGACGTGGATGCCTTCGCAGACCGCCTCGTCGGCTACTTCCAGCACGGCAAGCCGATGAGCGTCGACCAGGTCCGCACGGTGGTCTTCCGCAGCGTCAAGCGCGGCTACAACGAGACCCAGGTCGACCTCCTGTTGGATGCCGTGATCGACGTCATGCTCGCGGTGCGCTGACGCCCTTCTCAGTGTTTTCCGGTCCTGTCGGCTAAAATCGCCTTTCGTGGGGACAAACGCGCGTGTGATCGAGCTCCGCGCCCAGCTCAAGAGCGCGGGCGGGGACGTTTCGGGGCGCCACGTGCGCGCACCGTGGTCGCTGCCGGTCTTCGCCACCTTCGTGACCTTCGCGTTCCTCGCGGTCAGTGTCGCGCCGCCCATGGCGACGTCCACGGCGTACGCCAATGCGCCCGGCCAGGTGCGCGAGGGCCAGACCCTCGCGGTCGACGGCACCTACAGCAACGCGCCGGGCCGTGACGGCTTCACTATCTCCGAGCCCGTGGTGGAGGCGCCCGTGAGCGTGGGCGCGCCTGCAGCCGGAGTCCCGGACCCCGGTACCGCGCAGGCGATCGCGTACTCGATGCTGCAGGCGATGGGGCTGGGCGACGACGAGTACAGCTGCCTCGTCGCCCTCTGGGACAGGGAGTCGCACTGGAACGTCTACGCCTACAACGCGTCGAGCGGCGCCTACGGCATCCCGCAGGCGCTCCCCGGGGAGAAGATGGCCTCGGTAGGCGCTGACTGGGCCACGAACGCGACAACGCAGATCACGTGGGGGCTCAGCTACATCAGCGGGCGCTACGGCACGCCCTGCGGCGCGTGGGCGCACTCGGAGGACCAGGGCTGGTACTAGTCCACCCATAAACTTGCCGCATGGGCGACACCCCCGACCTGATCCGGCTCCTGCTGCTCGGCGTCGTCGCGCTCATCACCATCGTCGCCGCGGGGGCGTTCAGCAAGAAGCTCGGCGTCGCCGCCCCGCTCATCCTCATCGTCCTGGGGTTCGGCTTCAGCTTCATCCCGGGCGCACCCGTCGAGGTGCCGCACGAGATCATCCTCATCGGGCTGCTGCCGCCCATCCTGTACTCCGCGGCGATCAACGTGCCCGTCGTGGACTTCCGTCGCAACCTCACGAGCATCTCGGCCCTGAGCGTCGCCCTCGTCATCGTCACGGCGGTCGCGACCGGGTTCATCCTGTTCCTGCTCTTCCCGAAGCTGAGCCTCGCCGCCGGCATCGCGATCGGCGCCGTCATCAGCCCGACCGACGCCGTCGCCGCCACGGCGCTCGGCAAGAAGCTGGGCCTCCCGCCGCGGCTCGTGACGATCCTCGAGGGCGAGAGCCTCGTCAACGATGCGACGGCCCTCGTGCTGCTGCGCTCGGCGGTGGCCGCGACCGCCGGCACGTTCGCCTTCTGGGACATCGCGGGCGACTTCGCCTTCGCCGTCATCGTCGCGATCGCGATCGGCCTCGCGGTCGGCTTCGTGACCGTGTGGGTGCGCTCGAAGCTCAAGGACTCGGTCCTCGATACCGCGATCTCGTTCGCCGTTCCGTTCATCGCGTTCCTGCCGACCGAGTTCGTGCACGCGAGCGGGGTGCTGGCGGTGGTCGTCGCCGGCCTGTACTCGGGCCACAACGGCGCGAAGCGGTTCTCCGCGCAGGCGCGCATCTCCGAGCGGCTCAATTGGCGCACCGTGCAGTTCGTGCTCGAGAACGGCGTCTTCCTGCTCATGGGCGTGCAGATCAGCGCGCTCATCAACGACACCCACAAGTTCGACCTGAGCGCGGACACGGCGGTCTACATCGGCTTCGGGATGACCCTGCTCGTGCTCGTCATCCGGTTCGCGTTCCTCGTGCCGCTCGTGTTCCTGCTGAGGCGCCAGGATGCCCGCAACGAGCGCCAGACGCGCCGATGGGGTGTGCTGCTCTCGCGGATGCGCAGGCGCATCGACGCGGTCCCCGAGCTCGCGGGCAGCGAGCGCGTCCAGCGGCGCCGGGCCCGCATCGAGAAGTCGCACGCGCGCCGCAAGGCCGACGTGAACCAGCTGAAGGACGAGGGCCTCGGCTGGCGCGGTGGGGTGGTGCTCGGCTGGTCGGGGATGCGCGGGGTGGTCACCCTCGCCGCTGCGCAATCACTCCCGGAGGGAACTCCCTACCGCGCCCAGCTCGTCCTCATCGCGTTCACGGTCGCGGTCACGACCCTGCTCGTGCAGGGCGGCACCCTGCCGTGGCTGATCAGGCTCACGGGCATCCAGG
This sequence comes from Rhodoglobus sp., assembly GCA_025463515.1. Lineage (GTDB taxonomy): Bacteria > Actinomycetota > Actinomycetes > Actinomycetales > Microbacteriaceae > Rhodoglobus. Next base: position 28,026 of record JAODAQ010000068.1, on the reverse strand, counting down.
GCACCGACAAGACCGCCGACCGGCGCGAGCTCGCGTCTCTGCTCGACGAGCTCGGGGAGGCAGGGCTCGCGGTCCTCGACAACCCCGACTTCGAACTGCCGGGCGGCGAGAAGGTCGACGAGGCGGTGATCGAGCGGGTGCGCAACGACACCCTGCTCGCCGCCGAGTCGGCCTGGGAGCGCGCTGATCACGGTGCGGGGGAGGACGGCCTCAGCCACTCGCCGCAGCGCCAGTACCGCGCACTGCGCCGCGAGGTGCTGCAGGCGGAGCGGGAGGCGCTGCTCGAGGCCAAGTCCGAGGGGACCTACCCGTCGCGCATCCTCAACCGCGCCCAGGCGCTGATCGACCTCGAAGAGACGCGGCTCGAGCAGATGGACAACCCCGGCGGCGGCTAGCGGGTCTCGTAAGCTGGAGCCATGCCCCGTTCCAACCGTCCGCGTCGCAACCGCGCCGAGGAGCCGGAGCTGGACCTCTCCCGCGCGCTGCTGGGCACGAAGACGACGCAGGCGAAGCGGGACGGGCTGTGGAACGTGCAGCCGCTCTCGGCGTCCAACGCCGTCAAGGTCTACATCTGCCCGGGCTGCGGCCTCGAGATCGAGCCCGGAATCGCCCACACGGTGACCTGGCGCGCCGACGGCATCATGGGCGAGGCCGACGACCTCGCTGCCCGGCGGCACTGGCACCTGCACTGCTGGAAGATCAAGCCGTGAGCGCGCCGACCCCGCCGATTGAGCCCGTCGAAATCCGCAGCGGCACCGAGCTTCCGGCTATCCGTGAGGACATCGAGCTGCACACGAGCGACGGCCTCACCCTCGTCGGCGAGCTCGCGCTCCCGGAGTCGGGCGACCCCGTCGCGACCCTCGTGACCCTGCACCCGCTGCCCACGGCGGGCGGCTTCATGGACTCGCACGTGCTGCGCAAGGCCTCCGCCCGTCTGCCCGCGCTCGCGGATGTGGCGGTGCTGCGGTTCAACTTCCGCGGGGTGAGCTCGCCGCGCGGCACCTCCGGCGGCTCCTTCGGTGACGGGGTCGAGGAGCGCCACGACCTGGACGCGGCACTGGACCTCGTCCGCGAGCGGGGGCTGCCGCATCCGTGGCTGCTGGGCTGGTCGTTCGGCACGGAGGTCGCGCTCAAGTGGGGGCGCACGCAGCCGGTCGAGGGCGCGATCCTGCTGTCGCCGCCGCTGCGCCGCACCTCGCAGGAGGAGCTGGCCGCCTGGGCCGGCAGTGGGAAGCGGCTCGTCGCGGTCGTCCCGGAGCTCGACGACTTCCTCCGCCCGCCCGAGGCCGCCGCCCGCTTCGCTGTCGTGCCGGAGACGGAGTTCGTCGCGGTCGAGGGCGGCCGCCACCTGTGGGTGGGGGAGGCGCAGACCTACCGCGTGCTCAGCGAGATCGTGGCGCGGGTGAATCCGGCCGCCCTGCCCCTGCCGACGAGCTACTAGAGGTCGTTCTGCCTCGGCACGACCACCTGGTTGATGATCAGCAGGATGGCCGCCGCGACGGGGATGGCGATGAGCGCTCCGAGGATGCCCAGCAGCGTGCCGCCCGCGAGTGCGGCGATCACGACAATGGCACCGGGCACCTTCACGGCCTGCGCCATGATGCGCGGGTTGAGGAAGTACGCCTCCACCTGCATATACACGAGGTAGTAGATGGCGACGACGATGACGCTCGGGGCGCCGTTGAACACGAGCACCAGGAGCGTGATGATCGCGGCACCGGACACCGTGCCGACGAGCGGGATCAGCGAGCCGAGGAACGCGATGAACGCGAGCAGCGCCGAGTAGCTGATCGGCAGGCCGAAGAGCGGCAGGATGAGCGTCAGCACGATGAACGACAGCACGCCGTTCACGAGGGCGAGTGAGCCCTGGCCGATCACGTAGCGGCCGACCGCGGCCGCGACCTGCTCGGCCAGGTCGATGAACTTCGGGCGCTTCGAGGCGGGCACGAGTTGGTACAGGCCGCGCTTGAGGCTCGTGAGCGAGGCGACGAAGTAGATGGTGAGGATGAGGACGACTACCGCGCCGGTGACCCCGGTCGCGATGCCGCCGGCGACGGTCAGCACGCCGCCGCCGATGCTCGTGAAGTCGAGGGTCTTGAACCATTCGTTGATTCCGTCGACGACGTCCTTGACGTTGACCCACGGCAGCGCGTTCTGGATGTTCTCCGCGATCGTTCCGTCCTGGAAGCCGTTGATCAGCCCGGGGACTGCCTTGATCGCCTTGTTCACCTGCTCGGTGATGACCGGGATGATCGCGAACACGAGCCCCACGAACACACCGAGTACGGCGACGAGCACCGTCACGATCGCGAGGGGTCGCGGGAACTTGTGCTTCTCGAGCCAGGACACCAGCGGGTCGAGGCCGAGCGCGAGGAACAATGCGGCACCGATGTACGTGAGGATCGTCGCGAGCGACCCCACCGTCGCGCCGATGGCGACCGCGACAAGGACGCCGAGGCCGCCGAACAGGCCGAGACGGAACGGGTTCTGGATCTTCACGGCGGCACCTCAGTCGTCGACGGATAGAACGGGCTACGACTCGGAGGTGACCTTCTCGGCCTCGGAGAGGACGCCCCGAAGGTTCTCGAAGTAGCCGGCCACCGTGTCGCGCTCCATCCTAATCTTGGCGAGGCGCTCCTCGGCGTCGGACACGAGCTTGGCGCTGCGGCGCTCCGCCTCCTCGACCTGGGCCTTGGCCCGTGCCGCTGCAGTGTCGACGAGCTCCTTCGCCTGGGCCTCGGCGGCTTCGCGCACGGTGCGCGCCTCGTTCTTGGCCGTGGTGTCGAGGTTCGTGGCCTCCTGGCGCTTCACCGCGGCCTGGCGGACGGCCTCGGCGAGCTGCGCCTGGGCCTCCTCGAGGTACTGCTGCGTCTGCGCGGTGGCCTCCTGGTGCTTCGCGAGCGCCTCCTTCTCGCCCTCATCGCGGCGGGCGGCGAGCTCGGCCTCGAGGGCGGCCCGGGCATCCGTCGCCTCGCGCTCGAGCGTGGAGCGGGTCTCGTCGCGCTCGTGGGCGAGGGCGGCGCGGGTGGTCTCGGTCTCGCTCGCGAGCTGGGCCCGCTGGCGGGCGATGTCGCGGGCGAGGTCGGCGGTCTGCTTCTCGACGTCGTTCTTGAGGCGCGCGGTCGTCTCAGCGACCTCGGCCTCGAGGGCTGCGCGGCGCTCGGTGATCTCCGCGTTGAGGGCTGCGTGCTTCTCGGCGGTCTCCGCGGCGAGGGATGCCCGCGCAGAAGCGCTCTCGGAGCCCAGCTGGTTGCGGGCCGCGAGCGTGCGGGCCTCGAGGTCGGCCCTGCCGGTGCTGAGCTCGTGCTCGAGCTCGGCGCGGGCGGAGGCGAGCTCCTGCTCGAGCGCGGCGCGCGTCGACTCGACCTCCGACTGCAGCTCGGCCTTCGTGCTCGTGACCTCGGCCTCGAGCGCGGCGGTGCGGCTGCTGATCTCGGCGTCGAGCTCCGCCCGTCGGCCGGTGATCTCGGACTCGAGCGCGGTGCGGGCTCCCGAGGTCTCCGCGGCGAGGGCGGCACGGGCGCCGGATGTCTCGGCCTCCAGTGCAGCGCGAGTGCCCGCGGTCTCGGCCTGCAGCGCGTCGCGGGCCCCCGTGGTCTGCGCCTCGAGCGCCGCGCGGGCGGCCTCGGTGTCGGCGGCGAGGGCGTCGGCAGCGGCCTTGGCGTCCGCCTGCTGCTTGGCGCGGGCGGCCTGGGTGTCGACGCGCAGCTTCTCCTGCGCGGCGGCGGTGTCGTTGGCGAGCTTCTCCTGCGCGGCGGCGGTCTCGTTCGCGAGCGCCTCACGGGCGGTCGAGATCTCAGCCTCGAGCTCGGCGCGGCCGGTCTCCAGCTCCCGGGCGAGGTCGGTGCGGCCCTGCTCGAGATCGCGCGCGAGGTCTGCGCGCAGCGTCGCGTTCTCGTTCTCGTAGTCGGCGCGGCCCTTCTCGGAGTCGCGGGCGAGCTCGGCGGCGGCCTCCCTGGCCTCCGCGGCCTCGCGGATGGCGGCGGCGCGCAGCTCGGCGGCCTCGCGCTCGGCCTCGGCGCGGATGGCGGCGGCCTCGCGCTTGGCGGTGGTGCGGGCGTCGGCGGCCTCGGTGGCGGCAGCACCGCGGAGGGCTGCTGCTTCGCGAGTCGCGTCCGCCGTCAGGGCCTCTGCGTCGGAGCGGGTGCGGGAGAGCAGCGTGTCAGCCTGCTCGCGGGCGTCGGAGAGGAGCTTCGCGGCGGCGGCAGTGGCGTCATCCGTGATGCGCTTCGACTGCGCCTCGGTCTCGGCGCGCAGCTTCGCCAACTCGGCGGCGGTCGAGGTGCGGAGGTTCTCGGCGTCGATGTCGGCCTGGCTGATGAGGCGGGTCGACTGCTCCTCCGCGACGCGGAGGGTGTTCTCGAGCTTCGTGCCGAGGCCGGAGTAGGTGGGGCTGCCCGACTCGTCGAGCTCGGCCTGCAGGTCCTCGTTCACGGCGAGGAGCCGCTTGACCTCCTTGGCCGATTCGGTGCGCTCGCTGTTGGCCTTGATGAGCTCCCGGCGGAGGTCTTGAATCGCGGAGTCGACCTCTTCTTTGCGGTAGCCGCGCATCTCGGTGCTGAAGGTCGTGTCGTCTGCGGCCATGGCTTCTCCTAGCAACGAAGGGGGGATCAGGCGAGTTTATCCCCCTCGGGTGACGGGCAAAACGGCGTCTGTTCCCACCCCACTCCCAGCAACTTCCCAGATCATGGGTTAGGACGGTCCAAGGGCGTCCGCTATTCTTGAACGTCTTTGTTGTTGCCACTGCCCGCGTGAAGCGGGGGCCCCTCCTCTCGTCCCTAGTGCGAGCGCCCGCCTGAATGCGGCGGAGGGGTGCCCAGGACTTTGGGTCCTATCGGCAGCACGAAAGGAGTAATCCGTGCGGTTCGTTCTCGCCATCATCAGTTTCGTTGTCGCTGCCGTCATGATCGGCGCCGGCATCGCCCAGCGCACCATCCTGCTCGAGCCCGACCAGGCAGACCTCTCGACGACCTCGTCGACGGGCGCCGCCGTCACCGTCATCGACGGTGCGGCCCTCAACGCCTATGACGGCTCCCAGACCGTCACCATCTCCGGCTCGGACGAGATCGTCGCCGCCTACGGGCGCACCACCGACGTGCTCGCCTGGATCGGCGACACCGAGTACACCGAGATCGGCTACGACGCTGAGACGGGCAAGCTCACGAGCGAGCTCGTGCCCGGCGCCGAGAAGGAGGTGCCGAGCATCAAGGGCTCCGACCTCTGGCTCGACGAGTACGCGCGCGCCGACTCCCTCGGCCTGACCGTCAAGGTGCCGAGCGACATCTCGTTCATCGTCGTCTCCGACGGCGTGAAGGCCGCGCCCGCGAACGTGGCGATCTCCTGGCCCCTCGACAACTCGACCCCGTGGGCCGGCCCGCTCATCATCGCCGGTGCTGTCGCGCTGCTGCTCGGCCTCGCGTTCCTGCTCTGGGCGACCAACCACATGCGCAGCTCCCGCGGCCCGCGCCGCAAGCCGCAGAAGATGCCGAAGGTGCCGCGCAAGCCGCTCTACAAGCCGAGCCGCAAGGCCGCCATCGAGAAGCCCTCGACCGGCCGTCGTGCAGCTGCGGGCATGATCGCGGTGCCGCTGGTGCTCGTGGGCGCTCTCGTGCTCACCGGCTGCACGGCAGACTTCGCCGCCGACAAGACAGGGCCCTCCGCGAGCCCGACCGCCGTGCCCGAGGGCGCCGAGGTTCCGCCGCCCGCGGCGACAGTCCGCCAGATCCAGCGCATCGTCGCCGACATCAGCGCGACGACGGCGAAGGCCGACGCCGCCAAGGACGCCACGCTCCTCGGCACCCGCTTCCAGGGCGCCGCGCTCGAGCTGCGGGTCGCGAACTACGCGATCACGACGGCGGACGCCGCGCAGGCCGCGCTCGCGGCCATCCCGGCCGGCCCCGTCAAGGTCACGCTGCCCCAGCAGACCGACACCTGGCCGCGGACGGTGTTCGCCGTCATCCAGGACGATGAGGACTCGACGATCCCGCCCCTCGCGCTCTTCCTCGAGCAGGAGGACCCGCGCTCCAACTACAAGGTCTCGTACGCCGTGACCCTCGAGCCCTCGGCCGTGCTGCCGAAGGTGGCGCCCGCCGCGCTCGGCACCTCGCGCATCGCCGATGACAGTGCGGTGCTGCGCCTCTCCCCGGACGAGCTGGCGCTCGGCTACGCCGACATCCTCGAGAAGGATGTCGACAGCGACGCGTACCTCGACTTCGAGGCCGAGGGCGACAGCCTGCGCAGCAGCGTGGGCGTGACGTACAAGGCCACGGTGCGGGCCGGCCTCCCGTCGACTGCCACCGTCACGTTCGGGCACGCGCTCGGCGCCGCGGACCCGATCGCCTTCGCGACCAACGACGCCGGCGCGATCATCGCCGTCAACCTCAACGAGATCACCACGGTGACCCCGGTCGAGGCGGGCGCGGCGGTCAACCCCACGGGCCAGGTCAAGGCGCTCTCGGGCCTCGCGATCAGCACCAAGGGCGTGGTCGCCACCTACGGCGACCAGCTGCTCTTCTACGTGCCGCCGTCGAGCAGTGATGCGAAGATCGTTCTGCTCGGCTACACGCAGGGCCTCGTCAAGGCAGGGGAGGTCGGATGACCAACGCACCACTCGGCGGCGCGAATCTTCGCGGAGCCGTAGACCTCTCCTCGCTCGTGCGCCCTCCGGCACCGGCCGGGGGAGCGCCCGCCGCTGTTAGCGGGGGCGTGGTGCGGGCGGCGTCCGATGCCACCTTCACGGGCATCCTCGACCTCTCGGCAACCGTCCCCGTCATCGTCGAGTTCTACGGGCAGGGCATCGAGCCCGCGCTCGGCGGCCTCGTCGCGCAGTACGGCGGCCGCATCGCGCTCGCGACCATCGACGCGACGGCGAACCCGCAGCTCGTGCAGGCGTTCCAGGTGCAGCAGGTGCCCACAGTCGCCGCGGTCGTGGCCGGTCGCCCGATCCAGCTGTTCACGGGCATGCTGCCCGAGGCCGAGCTCCGCGACGTGATGGAGCAGGTGCTGCAGCTCGCCGCGCAGAACGGCGTGCAGGGCTCGATCCCCGTCTCCGACGACTCCGGTGAGCCGGCCGAGCCGGTGGAAGAGCCGCTGCCGCCTCACCACCAGGAGGCGTACGACGCCATCGCCGCCGGCGACTTCGCGACCGCGATCAAGGAGTACGAGACCGCGATCGCCCAGAACCCGCGCGACCAGCTCGCGGTGGCGGGCCTGGCCCAGGTCTCCCTGCTGGCGCGGTTAGAGGGCACGGATGCCGCGGCACTCCGCTCGGCGGCAGCCTCCGCCCCTGACGACCTCCCGGCCCAGCTCGCCGTCGCCGACCTCGACGTGAGCGGCGGCCACCTGGACGACGCGTTCGGACGCCTGCTCGACCTCTTCCCGGCGCTCGACGCCGCGGCCAAGAACACGGTCCGCACCCGCGTGCTCGAGTACTTCGAGATCGCAGGCGCGGAGGACCCGCGCGTGATCGCGGCGCGGCGTCGGCTCACCGGGCTCCTGTACTGATGCTCGTCCCGGGGCGCACCGCTGCAGAGCTCGACATCTGGGGCCGGGCGGCCTGGGTCCTCGCGCTGCTGATCGGCATCGTCGCGCTCTTCCTCACGCCGCCCGCGAGCTTCGTGCTGGCCGGGGTCTCGCTGGCCGCGATCGTCTCCGCCGTCGTGCTCGGGCTGCGCAGCTCGCGCGTCGTCAAGCTCGAGAAGGATGCCGGGTACTCGACGCTGTTCGACTTCGCGGGCTACGAGCTGCGGAATCCGCGCACCAAGGAGCTGCTGCGCGCGGCGGAGGTCGCACCGGCGAACCTCGGGCGCCGCTCCGTGCTCCGCTCGATGCTGACCGTGAAGCCGGGCACCGTGCTCGCGAAACGCCTCGAGGGCGACGAGTAGGGCCCGTCTACACCCGCGGCGCCAGCCAGAGCCCGCCCAGCGGCGGCAGCGTCAGCTCCACCGAGGCCGATCGGCCCTGGAACGGCTCGTCGAGCGCGGTGACGGAGCCGTAGTTTCCGACTCCCGAGCCACCGAACTCCGTGGCATCCGTGTTGATGACCTCGTCCCAGACGCCGCCGAAGGGCAGGCCGATGCGGTACGGGCCGATCGGGGTGCCGCTGAAGTTGAAGATGCCGACGAGCGGGGCGCCGGAGCGCGACCAGCGCAGGAACGCGACCACGTTCTGGGTGGAGTTGCCGCCGTCGAGCCACTCGAAGCCCGCCGGGTCGTTGTCCTGCTCCCAGAGCGCCGGATGCGACTTGTAGGCGGCGTTCAGCGACGAGACGAGCGACTGCAGCCCCTGGTGGATCGGCTGGTCGAGGATCCACCAGTCGAGCCCGCGCTCCTCCGACCACTCGGAGGGCTGGCCGAACTCGCTGCCCATGAACAGCAGCTGCTTGCCCGGATGCGCCCACATGAACGACAGGTACGCGCGCACGTTCGCGAGCTTCTGCCACTGGTCGCCGGGCATCTTGTGCAGCAGCGAGCCCTTGCCGTGCACGACCTCGTCGTGGCTGATCGGCAGCAGGAAGTTCTCGCTGAAGGCGTAGAAGAACGAGAACGTGATGTCGTTGTGGTGGTACGAGCGGTACATCGGGTCTTCCTGCATGTACTGCAGGGAGTCGTGCATCCAGCCCATGTTCCACTTCAAGCCGTAACCGAGGCCGGATGACGCTGTCGGCTTGGTCACGCCCGGCCACGAGGTCGACTCCTCGGCGATCATCACGATGCCCGGGTTGCGCTTGTACGCCGTGGCGTTGACCTCCTGGAGGAAGCTGATCGCCTCCAGGTTCTCGCGCCCGCCGTACTTGTTCGGCAGCCACTCGCCCTCCTTGCGGGAGTAGTCGAGGTAGATCATCGAGGCCACCGCGTCGACCCGCAGGCCGTCGATGTGGAACTCCTCGAGCCAGTACAGCGCGTTCGCGACGAGGAAGTTGCGCACCTGCGACTGCCCGAAGTCGAAGATCAGGGTGCCCCAGTCCATCTGCTCGCCGCGGCGCGGGTCTGAGTGCTCGTACAGCGCCTGCCCGTCGAACTTCGCGAGCGCCCACTCGTCCTTCGGGAAGTGCCCGGGCACCCAGTCCATGATCACGCCGATGCCGGCCGTGTGCAACCGGTCGATGAGGTACTTGAGGTCATCCGGATGCCCGAACCGGCTAGTCGGCGCGTAGTACCCGGTCACCTGGTAGCCCCAGGAGCCGCCGAAGGGGTGCTCGGCGAGCGGCATGAACTCGACGTGCGTGAACCCGGTCTGCCGGATGTAGTCGATGAGCTGGTCCGCGAGGGAGCGGTAGTCGAGTCCCGGCCGCCACGAGCCCACGTGCAGCTCGTAGACGCTCATGGGGGAGTTGTGCGGGTCCGTGGCCGCGCGCGCGGTCATCCATTCGCCATCGCCCCACTCGTAGAGCGACTGGCCGACCCTCGAGGCCGTCTGCGGCGGCACCTCGGTGTAGCGCGCCATCGGGTCGGCGCGCTTGACCCACTCGCCCGACTGCGTGAGCAGCTCGAACTTGTAGGCGACGCCCGGCTCGAGCCCGGGCACGAAGAGCTCCCAGACGCCGTTGTCGTCGAGGCGGCGCATCGCGTGGCCGACGCCGTTCCAGTCGTTGAAGTCGCCGACGACGCGCACCGCGCGAGCGTGCGGAGCCCACACGCTGAACGAGGTGCCGACGACGTCCTCGTGCGGCCGGAAGTGCGCGCCGAGCACGTGCCAGAGCTGCTCGTGGCGTCCCTCGCCCCAGAGGTACAGGTCGACCTCGCCCACGGAGGGCACGAAGCGGTACGGGTCTTCCGCAACCCACGCGGGGGCGCCCTCGTACGCGGTCTCGAGCACGTAGGCCTGACCGGGGGCGGGTGCGAAGCCGTGCCACAGCCCGTCGGCGACGTGCGACAGCGCGACCCGGCTGCCGTCGGCGCGCACCGCCGTGACCGCCGAGGCCAGCGGACGGACGGCCCGGATGACGAACCCGCCGTCGACCGGATGCTGCCCCAGCGCGTCGTGCGGGCGGGGGTGCGAGCCGCTCACGAGCGAGCCGACGTGGTCGGGGTGCAGCTCGGGCAGGGCGAGAGTCTTCTTGACAGCCATCAGCGGCCCTTCTTCGTCGGCAGAGGCTCGGTGTGCACGTGCAGGATGTGGCAGGGCTCGCCGAACGCGTCGAGGCGCACGTAGTTGTCCATGCCCCACTCGAAGGTCGCGCCCGTGATGAGGTCGGTGACCGTGAATACGGCGTCCGGCGCGAGCCCGATCTTCGTCAGATCGAGGTGCACCGTCGTCTCGCGCACCGAGTGCGGGTCGACGTTCGCGACGATGATCAGCGCATCCGAGACGCCGCCGTTGTGCTGCGCCGCCAAGTACTTCGTGTACACGAGGATCGACTCGTCGTCGCTCCAGTGCACGTCGAGGTTGCGCAGCTGCCGCAGGGCGGGGTGCGCCGCGCGGATCAGGTTGAGGTGCTGCAGGAACGGCCCGAGGGAGTCGCCCGCCTTCTCGTGCGCAGCCCAGTCGCGCGCCTTGTACTCGTACTTCTCGTTGTCGATGTTCTCCTCGCTGCCGGGGCGGGCGACGTCCTCGTACAGCTCGTAGCCCGCGTACACGCCCCAGCTGGGGCTCGCGGTCGCGGCCAGGGTCGCGCGGATCTTGTACGCCGCGGGTCCGCCGAACTGGAGGTACTCGGTGAGGATGTCGGGGGTGTTGACGAACAGGTTGGGCCTGAACCATCCGGAGGTCTCGTGCGAGATCGACTCGAAGAACTCCGCGAGCTCCTCCTTCGTGTTGCGCCACGTGAAGTAGGAGTACGACTGCTGGAACCCGACCTGCGCGAGCGACTGCATCATCGCGGGCCGTGTGAAGGCCTCCGCGAGGAACACCACGTCCGGGAACTCGGTGTTGATCTCGTGCAGCACGATCTCCCAGAACTGGAGCGGCTTCGTGTGCGGGTTGTCCACGCGGAAGATGCGCACGCCCAGCGCGATCCAGTGCCGCAGGAGCCGCAGCACCTCGTCGCGGATGCCGACCGGATCGTTGTCGAAGTTGACGGGGTAGATGTCCTGGTACTTCTTCGGCGGGTTCTCCGCGTACGCGATCGTGCCGTCCGGAAGGGTCGTGAACCACTCCGGGTGCTCGGTGACCCAGGGGTGGTCGGGGGAGGCCTGCAGCGCGAAGTCGAGGGCGACCTCTACGTTGTGCTTCCTGGCGACCCCCACGAAGTAGGCGAAGTCCTTGAGATCACCGAGGTCCGGATGCACGGCGTCGTGCCCGCCCGCGGCCCCGCCGATCGCCCACGGCGAGCCCGGGTCGCCCGGCTTGGGGTCGAGGGTGTTGTTCGGGCCCTTGCGGAACGCCTCGCCGATCGGGTGGATCGGGGGCAGGTAGAGCACGTCGAACCCCATCGCCGCCACCGCAGGGATGCGCTTCGCCGCAGTGCGGAACGTGCCGCTGGTCCACGTGCCGTCCTTGGCCTGCTTGGCGCCCTCGCTGCGCGGGAAGAACTCGTACCAGTTGCCGACGCCGGCCCGCATCGGCTCGACGCGCAGCTCGAGCGACTCGCTGTCAGTGACGAGCGAGGCGAGCGGCTTGGCGTCGATCGCGAGCGTGAGCCTCGGGTCGAGGGCGACGGCGAGCTTGTTCTCGGCTGAGAGCGCCGGGTCGTCGAAGGCCGCGACGGCATCCTGGACGATCTTGCGCGAGCCCGCCCGGGCGAGCAGCCCGCGCCCGATCTGGAGCATGAGGGGCACGTCGACCCGGGCCGGGATCTTGATCTCGGCGTTGTGCAGCCAGGTCGCCCACTCGTCCGCGAAGGCGCGCACGCGCCACGTCCAGGTGCCCGCGACGGGCAGTGCCACGTCGGCCTGCCAGCGGTCGGTGCCGGGGGCCACGGGGCGCATCCGGTGGGTGGTCCACACCCCGCTCGGGTCGGTGATGATGAGGTGCACGCCGAGCAGGTCGTGGCCCTCCCGGAAGACGGTCGCGCCGAAGGGCACCACCTCGCCCGCGAAGGCCTTCGAGGGCCAGCGGTTCTCGGGCTGCTGTGGCGTCAGGTGGCGAATCGGAATCCTACCCAGACGTGGTTCGTACTCGACAGTCACGGTTCGACCGTACCCCCTCGTCATGCGTTCACCGAAGGATACCGGGGGGCTTGCGCTGCGTATGCAAGCGCTTTACATAGGGGCTGCCGGACTGGCCTAGGGTGGTTCGGGTGAAAGCCATCCGCCGGTTTACCGTCCGCACCGTTCTGCCCGAGTCGCTCGCAGCTCTCGACGAGCTCTCGAGCAACCTGCGCTGGTCGTGGCACGAGCCCACGCGCCAGATGTTCAAGTCGGTGGATCCGGAGCTCTGGGAGGCAACGGGCCACGACCCGATCGCCCTCCTCGGCGCGGTCGGCCCCGCCCGGCTTGACGAGCTCGCCGCGGATGCCGCGTTCGCCTCCACCACGAAGACCCTCCTCGACGACCTGCACGACTACCTCGAGAAGCCGCGCTGGTACCAGTCGCTGACGGATGCCCCGGCCTCGATCGGCTACTTCTCGCCGGAGTTCGGCATCGCGGCGGCCCTGCCCCAGTACTCCGGCGGCCTCGGCATCCTCGCCGGCGACCACCTCAAGAGCGCCTCGGACCTCGGCGTCCCGATCATCGGCGTCGGCCTGTTCTACCGCGCCGGCTACTTCCGCCAGGCGATCTCCCGCGATGGCTGGCAGCAGGAGACCTACCCGGTGCTCGACCCCGACGGCCTGCCGCTGAGCGTGCTCCGCCATCCGGACGGCACCGCCGCGCAGGTCGCGCTCTCGCTCCCGGACGGCAAGGCGCTCTACGCCCGCGTGTGGCAGGTCAAGGTCGGCCGCATCACGCTGCTGCTGCTCGACACCGACATCCCCGAGAACGACGACTCGCTGCGCACCGTCACCGACCGCCTGTACGGCGGCGGCGGGGAGCACCGCCTCCTGCAGGAGCTCCTGCTCGGCATCGGCGGCGTGCGCGCCATCAAGGCGTACACCGAGCTCACGTCGACCCCGTTCCCCGAGGTGTTCCACACCAACGAGGGGCACGCCGGATTCCTCGGCCTCGAGCGCATCAGCGACCTCATCGGCGACGGCCTCGGCTTCCAGGAGGCGCTGCAGGTCGTCCGGGCCGGAACCGTCTTCACCACCCACACGCCCGTGCCGGCCGGCATCGACCGGTTCGAGGTCGAGATGATCACGCGGTACTTCTCCACCGACCTGCTCCCGGGCGTGGCCGTGGCCGACGTCGTGACCCTCGGCGAGGAGGACTACGAGGGCGGCGACCCCGCGTTCTTCAACATGGCCGTCATGGGGCTGCGGCTGGCGCAGCGCGCCAACGGCGTCTCCCTCCTGCACGGCGAGGTCTCGCGCGGCATGTTCGGCGCCCTGTGGCCCGGCTTCGACGCGGACGACGTGCCCATCACATCCGTGACCAACGGCGTGCACGCCCCCACCTGGACCGACCCGGCCATGCTCGAGCTCGCCGCCGAGAAGTTCGGCACTGTCGACACGACCGCCGTCGACTGGGCATCCCCGAAGGTCTCCGACGCCGACCTGTGGGCAGTGCGCGGCCGGATGCGCGATCAGCTCGTCCACGATGCGCGCCGCCGCGTCAGCGCCGCCTGGCAGGAGCAGAACCCCGGCGTGGGCGACCCCACCTGGTTCTCCGAGCTGCTCGACCCGAACGTGCTCACGATCGGGTTCGCGCGGCGGGTCCCCACCTACAAGCGCCTCACCCTCATGCTCCACGACCAGGAGCGTCTGCGGTCGCTGCTGCTGCACCCCGAGCGGCCGATCCAGCTCGTGATCGCCGGCAAGTCGCATCCGGCCGACGAAGAGGGCAAGCGCCTGATCCAGAAGCTCGTCGAGTTCAGCATGGAGCCGGAGGTGCGCAGGCGCATCGTATTCCTGCCGAACTACGACATCGGCATGGCGAAGCTGCTCTACCCCGGCACCGACATCTGGCTGAACAACCCACTGCGCCCGCTGGAGGCCTGCGGGACCTCCGGGATGAAGGCGGCGCTGAACGGCTCGCTCAACCTCTCGATCCTCGACGGGTGGTGGGCGGAGTTCTACGACGAGGAGAACGGCTGGGCCATCCCCTCCGCCGACTCCGCGGGCGACAGCGCCGAGCGCGACAAGCTCGAGGCCGACAGCATGTACGACCTGATCGAGCACCAGATCGCGCCGCGGTTCTACGACCGCGCGTCCGACGGAGTGCCCGCCCGGTGGGTGGCCTCAATCCGCCACACGCTCTCGACGCTGTCGCCGGCGCTCTCCGCGGACCGCATGGTCAAGGAGTACGTGGAGCGCCTCTACATCCCGGCGGCGGCCGCGGAGCACACGATCAGCGCGAACTCCGCCCAGCCGGCGCGCGACCTCGCGGCCTGGAAGGCGCGCGTCACAGCGGCCTGGCCCAACGTGCACGTCACGCACGTGGAATCCGGGGGAGTGGATGCCGTGCCGCAGGTCGGCGACGACCTGCACCTGCGCGCCACGATCGACACGGGCGGGCTCGCCCCCGACGATCTCGCGGTCGAGGTCGTCTACGGCCGCGCCCGCGACGGCGACCGCCTCGAGGACGTGCAGCACGCCCCGCTCGAGCTCGCCTCGGAGCCCGGCGCCACCGTGACCTTCGCGGGCACCGTGCCCCTCGCCCGTGCCGGCAGCTTCGGCTACACGGTGCGCGTGGTGCCGCAGAACCCGCTGCTCGCGTCCCCGGCCGAGCTCGGACTGGTCGCCGTCGCGGAGTAAGCATTCTCGCGGGTTGAGTAGGCCCTCCAGGGGCCGTATCGACACCGGTCGGGGCGACTTCTGGGTTTCGATACGGGCGCCAGAGCGCCCTACTCAACCCACCCTGAGCGCTCCTCGCCCCGAACTGGGGACACGCTCGGACGCGGCCGGATGACGCGGCCCCCGAGCATTCCTGTACCCCGTTTTGTCCTCCTTTGCGCCGGTACTCAGCATGGGGGACCGGAGTCGTCCCCCGATCGCAGAGATCCGCGGAAACACGGGGGCCACGGGCGGTATATCGGCCGCCCCCGTTGTGGGGAGGGTACAAGGCTTGTCCCCCCTAGTGCCGACAGCGATGATGGATTCAAGAGATACCCGATCTCTTCCAGGAAACCCGAATCCAGGACCATCGCATGAGTACCGAAACGATTGACAGGACAACCCGAATGAGCACCATCGACCAGGCCGGCCCGAAGCCCGCGGCGTTCTCGCCGTTCTTCATCGCCGCCATCGGAATGACGATCGCCCTCGTGGTCATCGCCGCCGTGGTCGCGCTCCTGTCCTAGGGCGCCAACTGAAGTTCCATCCGACGACGAGCCGGCAGCCACCCCGAGGCGCCGGCTCATCGTCGTTAACGGCCGTGGCCCCCGTACTGGGAGGGTTACATCCCTTGTCCGCACTTGTGCCGACCCAATAGATTTCCAGCACGGAGAAAACCCGCTCTCCGCCTGACCCGAAACAGGACACCATGTCGATCCGCAACGAGAGCAAGACCCGCCACGGCGTCTCGCCCTTCTTCTTCGCCGCCGCCACCGCGATTGTCGCGCTCGCCGTCATCGGCTTCTTCATCGCTACTCGCTAGCCCCGCCTAGGCTCGACACTCGTGAGTGTCATCGAGCTGCGCAACGTCTCCTTCGTCCGCGAAGGCCGCCGAATCCTCGACGACGTGTCGTTCTCCGTGGACGCTGGCGAGCACTGGGCGCTCCTGGGCCCCAACGGCGCGGGCAAGAGCACGATCCTCGGCTTCTGCGGCGCGCTCGCGCATCCCACCACCGGAACCGTCCACGTGCTCGACGGCCAGCTCGGGCGCACCGAGCTGCAGGCGCTGCGGCGGTCCATCGGGCACGTCAACCCGCGGCATCCGCTGCGCTCGCCCCTGAGCGTCCTGGAGGTCGTGCTCACGGGCCTCACCGGCACGATCGAGACCCCGATGCGCTGGGCGCCCACCACCGCGCAGATCGCACAGGCCGAGGTGCTGCTCGCGACGATCGGCCTTGCCGGGCTCGGCTCCGCCCGCTGGCCCACGCTCTCGCAGGGCGAGCGCGGCCGCACCCTCATCGCGCGGGCGCTCATCTCCGAGCCGCGGCTGCTGCTGCTCGACGAGCCGTCGACAGGGCTGGATGTCGCGGCTCGCGAGCAGCTGCTCGAGACGATCGACACACTGGAGGCGTCGCATCCGGACATCGCCTCGATCCTCGTCACGCACCACCTCGAGGAGCTGCCGAGCACGACCACGCACGCGATGCTCGTCTCGCACGGGCGCCTGACGGCGGTCGGCGACGTGCACGACGTCGTCACGACGGAGAACGTCAGCGCGGCGTTCGAGCACCCGATCGACGTGACGTTCCACGACGGCCGCTGGGGTGCGCGGGCTACTCGCGCCCGATAGCCGCCAGGACGGCACCCGTCGCCCGCACGAGGTCGGCCGGCGTCAGCTCGATGTCGAACCCGCGGCGCCCGCCCGACACGAACACGGTGTCGTAGAGCTCCGCCGTCTCGTCGAGGACTGTCGGATGCGCGGACTTCTGCCCGATCGGGCTGATGCCGCCCACCACGTACCCGGTCCGCCGCTCGGCGAGCTTGGGGTCGGCCATCTCGGCCTTCTTGCCGCCGACCGCCGCGGCGAGCGCCTTGAGGTCGAGCTTGCCGGAGACCGGCACGATGCCCACGACCAGCCGGCCGTCGACATCCGCCATCAGGGTCTTGAAGACCTGGCCGGGGTCGAGGTCGAGCACGGCAGCGGCCTCGAGGCCGAAGTTCGTGTTGCCGGGGTCGTGCGCGTACTCGTGCTCAGTGAACGGGATGCCCGCCGCCACGAGCGCGACGGTCGCCGGGGTGCCGCTCATCCGTTGAAGAACGCGGTCTGCCAGAGCTGCTGGTACAGCCCGGGGAGCACGAAGACCACCACCAGCACGATGATGATCGCGGAGAGGGTGCCGAACGCCCCGACGATGATCCCGGCCAGCGCGAGCCCCCAGCCCGTGGGCGCGACGCCCGCGGCCTTGCGGCGGTTCGCCTCGCGCAGCCCGAGGATCGACAGCACGAGCCCGACCGGCGCATTCACCAGCAGCGGCACGATGTACAGGCTCACCGACACGATCAGACCCGCGACAGCGAGGCGGTTGAGCGGCGGTGGGGTGCTCATGCTCTCAGTGCGCCCTGAACAGCTGCATCGACGCGCCCGCGACGACGAGCTCGCTACCGGGGCCGTGCTCGTCCATGGACTCGGTCGGGTCCTCGACGGCCGAGTCCCACAGCAGCGTGTAGCTCGTGACGCCCTCGTGCTCGGGCAGGGTCACGGTGACGTCGTCCTCGAGGCCGTGCACGATGAGCAGGATGCGGTTGAACTCCTCGAACTCGGGGGTCGACGCCGCGAGGTACTGCAGTGTGCGCTCCTCGGGGGAGTCCCAGTCCTTCTCGCTCATCGCGAGGCCCTGCTTGTTGTACCAGTCCATCTGGGTCGCGCTCGGGACCGTCTCGCCCCACTTCCCGTAGCGCACGGGCCGCAGCGCGGGGTTCTCGTGCCGCAGCTCGATGAGCTGGCGCGTGACCTCCAGCAGGTCGTCCTGCCAGTCCTCGTGCTCCCAGGGCAGCCAGGTGAGCTCGCCGTCCTGGTTGTACGCGTTGTTGTTCCCGCGCTGCGTGCGGCCGAACTCGTCGCCGGCGGTGAGCATCGGGATGCCCGCGCTCAGCAGCAGCGTGCCGAGCAGGTTGCGCATCGCCTTGCAGCGGGCCTCGCGGATCTCGGGGTCGTCGGTTGACCCCTCGGCGCCGTAGTTGAACGAGTGGTTGTTGTCCGTGCCGTCCCGGTTCTTCTCGCCGTTGCCGAGGTTGTGCTTCTCGTTGTAGGCGGTGAGGTCGGCCATCGTGAAGCCGTCGTGGGCGGTGATGAAGTTCACCGAGGCCATCGGCCCGCGCTCCTGCGAGAACACGTGCGCTGAGCCCGCGAGCCGGCGCGCGAGGGAGCCAATGCCGTTCGGCGCCGCGCCGTTCGCCCGCGCCGCCCCGATGTCCGTGAGCCAGAAGTCGCGCATCCGGTCGCGGTAGCCGTCGTTCCACTCCGACCAGCCGTCCGGGAACTTGCCGACCTGCCAGCCGCCCATCCCCACGTCCCAGGGCTCGGCGATGATCTTCACATCGCTCAGTTGCGGGTCGTCGCGAATGGCCAGAAGCAGGGGATGCTCGGGCTGGAACTCGTTCGCCGCATCCCGCCCGAGGGTCGCCGCGAGGTCGAAGCGGAATCCGTCGACCTGCACCTCGTTCGCCCAGTACCGCAGCGAGTCGAGGACGAGCCGCCGGGCGGCCGCGGTCGCGGTGTTCACCGAGTTGCCGCAGCCTGTGACATCCACGTACTCGCCGTCGGGGGTCTGCCGGTAGTAGTTCTTGTTGTCGAGGCCACGGAGGCTCGTGGTGGGCCCGGTGAGGCCCTCCTCGGCGGTGTGGTTGTAGACGACGTCCAGCACGACCTCGAGGCCGGCCTCGTGCAGCAGCTTGACCATGCCCTTGAACTCGCGCAGCACCGCGCCGGTGCCGCCGAACTGCGCTTCGCGGCTCGCGTAGGCGGCGTGCGGGGTGAAGAAGTTGAGGGTGTTGTAGCCCCAGTAGTTGATGAGCCCCTGCTTGATCAGGCGCTGCTCGCTCACGAACTGGTGCACGGGCAGCAGCTCGACGGTCGTGACGCCGAGGTCTTTGAGGTACGCGATGGTCGACTCGTGGGCGAGGCCGGCGTAGGTGCCGCGCAGCTCCTCCGGCACGTCGGGGTTGAGCTTCGAGATGCCCTTCGCGTGGGCCTCGTAGAGCACGGTGTGGTCCATGCCCACGCGGGGCTTCTTCGAGTGGCCCCAGTCGAAGGTGTCGGGCTCCTGCACGTACCCGCGCCAGTCGCCGCTGCTCGTGCGCGCCAGCCCCCGCGCGTACGGGTCGATCAGGTGCAGGGACGAGTCGAAGGCGTGCCCGGGCGCGGTCGGCCCGTTCGCGCGGATCGAGTACCGCACGCCCGGCACCAGCTGCTTGGATGTCGCGGACCAGACATCCCCGTCGCCCTTCGACATGGCGATCGTCTTCGCGACCCACGTCGGGTCGCGCTCGTCGAACAGGCACAGCTCCATGCTCGTCGCCGACGCGGACCACACCCGCAGCTGGCCGCCCTTGTCGCCGAGAGTCACTCCCAGGTCGGCCAGATGGTCAGACGGGTGATCAGGCATGGGGTCAAGGGTAGCCAACGCGTGAGTCATGCTTGTTACATGGAGGCACAGCGCACGGGCATCTACCTCGACCACGCGGCGACCACGCCGCTGCGGCCAGAAGTGCTCGCGGCGTACATCTCCGCGCTCGGCGTCGTGGGCAATCCGTCGTCGATCCACTCGCAGGGGCAGCAGGCGAGACGGATGCTCGAGGAGGCCCGTGAGGCGGTGGCCTCCTCGGTCGGCGCCGATGCGGTCGAGGTGACGTTCACGTCGGGCGGGACTGAGGCGGTCAACCTCGCGATCAAGGGGCTGTACTGGAGTCGCGCGCCCCGCACCCGCATCCTCGTCGCGCGCGCCGAGCACCACGCCACGATCGACGCCGTCGAGTGGCTCGAGCAGCACGAGGGCGCCGTGGTCGACTGGATCCCGGTCGACGCCCTCGGCCGCATCGACCTCGGGTACCTCGAGGCCGCGCTCGCCGACGATGTCGCGCTCGTGACGGTCCTCTGGGCGAACAACGAGGTCGGCACGATCCAGCCCGTCGCGGAGATCGTGGCGCTGGCGGCAGTCCACGGCGTGCCCGTGCACTGCGACGCGGTCTCCGCGTACGGCCATCTTCCGATCGACTTCCACTCGACCGGGCTCGCGGCGCTCAGCGTCTCCGCCCACAAGATCGGCGGACCGGTCGGGATCGGCGCGCTCGTCATCTCCCGCTCGGCGACCGTCACCCCGCTCATCCACGGCGGCAACCAGCAGCGCGCCCGGTCTGGCACGCAGGACTCGGCGGGCGCGGTCGCGTTCGGTGTTGCGGCCGCCCTGCCCCTCCTCGACGGCACGGCCCTCCGCGACCGGCTGATCGCGGGAGTGCAGGCGACGGTGCCGACCGCGGTGCTGCGCGGCGACCCCGTCGACCGCCTCCCGAACAACGCGCACTTCACGTTCCCGGGCTGCGAGGGCGACTCGCTGCTGTTCCTGCTGGATGCCGCGGGCTTCAGCGTCTCCACGGGCTCCGCCTGCCAGGCCGGCGTGCCCGAGGCATCCCACGTCCTGCTCGCCATGGGGCTCAGCGAGCCCGACGCCCGCGGCGCCCTGCGCATCACCCTCGGCCACGAGACGACTGCTGCCGAGGTCGACGCCTTCGTCGCCGCCCTCCCCGTCGCCGTCGACCGCGCGCGCTCCGCGGGCCTCGCCGACCGCTCGCCGACCCTCGGTGGGTTGAGTAAGGCGCTCTAGTGCCTGTATCGAAACCCGGTGGGTTGAGTAAGGCGCTCTAGGCGCCTGTATCGAAACCTCGCCCACTGTGACCCAAGGTTTCGATACGGCCGCGGGCGGCCTACTCAACCCGCCACCTTGCGCAAACCCTACACCTGTCATAAACTCCTGACAGGTGAAAGGAGCGCGCATGAATGCCGAGCAGTTGAGCACCTGGCTCACGGCGATCGCGAGCCCGCAGCGGATGCGGATCCTCGCGACCATCGCCGACGCGCCCCTGCACGTGAGCGAGATCGCCCGCCGCATGGAGATGTCGCGCGCGCTGCTCTACATGCACATCGCCAAGCTCGAGGAGGCCGGTTTCGTCACCGGGCACCACGAGCTCACCGAAGACGGCAAGGCCCTCAAGCTGTTCACGGCCGTGCCCTTCTCAACCACCCTCGACCTTGCGACGCTCGTCGCGGCGGTCGCCGCCTCATCGAAAGAAAGCAGCGAGTGATGGAGTACTGGTTCTACAGCTTCTGGTTCTGGATCGCCCTGGTCGCCGTGATCGCGATCATCGCCGGCGTCATCACGAACGCGGTGAACAAGGGGAACGAGACGAAGCGCTACGTCGCCGACGCCGCGAACGGCGGCGCGTACAAGAAGCTCGCCGACGACTCCGCGGCCGTCAATGCAGAGCTCCTCGCCAAGCTCGGCGCGGTCGAGCAGCGCCTCGGGTCGATCGAGAAGACGCTCACCGACATCCCGTGACCTAGACCCGGTTCCGGCGCCGGAACACGAGCGGGGTCATCCCGTGCACCCGCTTGAACTGGCGGGCGAAGTAGAACGAGTCCGCGTAGCCGACTGCCGCGGCCACGTCGGCGATCGGCCGGCTCGTGGTGTCGAGGAGCTCCCGCGCCCGGGCCATGCGGAGCTGGGTCTGGTACTGCAGGACCGGATACCCGAACTGCCGTTTGAACAGCGCCGCGAAGTGGGAGGGGCTCAGCCTCACCATCGCCGCGAGGTCGGCGACCTCGATGCGCTCCTCGGGATGGTCGCGCATGAACTCGGCCACGCGGTCGATCGAGGTGCTGCGCTCGTCGCCAGCGGGGCGGTCGGAGACGAGGAGGGCCATGAGGTGCCATGCCGCGCCCGCGGCCGCGAGCAGGCTTCCCTTGGTGGAGTCGCGCTCCATCCACTTGAGCACTTCGGCGACTAGGGCGACCACCCCGAAGACGTCGGAGAGGTTGCGCACGGGCGCCTCGCCCGTCATCCCCGCCGCGGCGAGGAACTCGGGCAGGGCGCGCCCGCGCACGTGCAGCCACCACAGGGTCCACGGGTCGTCGGTGCCCGTGCTGTAGGAGTGCGGCTCGCCGGGAGGCAGGATGATGACCTGTCCGGTGGTGACTGCGAACGTCCCGAAGGGCGTGCTGCACCACCCGCTGCCCTTGGTGCACACGATGATCACCGCCTCCGTGATCGGCCGGGTGCGGGTGTGGCCGTGGGAGTGCGCCTCGGGGAAGTACCCGCAGGCGGTCACCACCAGGCTCGACGTGCCGGGCTGCTCGAGCGCCTCTCGCACCAGCGGCCCTGGCAGCACGAGCATCCGCTGTCCGGGAAATCCTTCGCGTACGGTCATCGGTCGCGCCCCTGAGCAATCGTGGTTCTGTCCAGATTCTTCGCCAGAATCGTGCTTTCAAGATCCTATAGGCCAACCTATCGTGGCTGCATGCTCATCGTCGAGGAGGTCACAGCCCAGCCCTCTGGCTGCCTTCAGGCAGACCTCCCGCGACACAGCCCTTCCCACGCCGGCAGAGCCTCGACTGCCCTCCGGCGCGCAGTTCACCGCGTCCCCTAGGGCGCGGAGAGATGCCGCCGCGGCGGCCGGTCGGCAGCGCAGTTGCCGACTACAACCTCATGCACCACAGAAGCACTCGGAATGGAAACAGAATGACAATCAGAAGCACCAAGGGGGCGCGCAGGCGCGGCCTCATCACAGGTGTCGTGCTGGCGGGCCTCCTGAGCCTGAGCGCCTGTACGTCCGGCCAGGAGGCAGCCCCTGCGGGCGAGGGCAGCGGGCCCACCGACGGTCCCGTCACCATCGCCTTCCTGCAGAAGCAGGGCGACCAGCAGTACTTCGTCGACGAGGCGACCGGCGCCAAAGCGGCCGCGGAGGCCGACGGCAACGCCGAGATCAAAGTCGTCGACCTCGGCACCGACTCGAACAAGGCCATCAGCGAGCTCGACTCCGTGATCGCGCAGGGCGTCGACGGAATCATCATCGTCGTCCCCGACCAGCAGATCGGCCCGCAGGTCATCGAGGCTGCGAACGCCGCGGGCATCCCGATCATGGCCGCCGACGACGTCATCAAGGACGCCTCGGGCGCCGAGGCCCCGTTCACCGGGTTCGACGGAAACGCGATGGGCACCCTCGTCGGCCAGGAGGCCGCGCGCCTCTACACCGAGGCAGGCTGGGCGCCGGAGGACACGCGCATCCTCTCCGCGTACAAGCAGGACCTCTCGGTCTGCACCGACCGCGTCGACGGCGCCTCGGCTGCCTTCACCGCGGGCATCAAGGGCACCGCGCCCGCCCTCGTCGAGATCGGCACCGACAACTCCGCGACCGACGCGCAGGACCAGGCGGGAGCCGTTATCACGGCGAACGCCGGTGTGAAGCACTGGATCGTCTGGGGCTGCAACGACGAGAACGAGACGGGCGTCGTCACGGCGCTGCAGAACTCGGGCGTCGGTCCCGCTGACATCGCGGGTGTGGGCCTCGGCGCGTATCTCACCTGCAAGGACTGGGCAGCGGGCCAGGACACCGGGAACAAGGCCGCACTGTTCATCTCCGGCATCGAGGTCGGCAAGGCGGCGGTCAACTCGATGCTCGCCCTGCTGCGCGAGGGCACCCCGCTCCCGCCCAAGACGATCGCGGACACCGCCATCGTGAACGCGGACGACTGGGAGGACAAGGGAGTGGTCTGCACCTGATGCAGGCCTAGGTGACGGGATGCCTGGATCCGGGCATCCCGTCACCTCATGCTGTCCACCCCCAGAGAAGAGGAACCAATGCACGCACCCGGCACCGTGATGCTCGAGGCCAGGGGGATAGGCAAGTCCTTCGGCCCCGTCCGAGCACTCTCCGGCGTAGACCTCCAGCTGCGCGCCGGCGAGGTCACCGCCATCATGGGCGAGAACGGGGCGGGAAAGTCGACGCTCCTCAAGATCCTCACCGGCGACTACCAGCCGGATGCCGGCACGCTCGAGCTCGCGGGCACGGAGGTCCACTTCACCGACCCCCGGCACTCCCGGATCGCCGGCCTCCGCGTGATCGCGCAGGAGCCCGAGGTCATCGCCCACGTCTCGGTCGCGGAGAACATCTACGTCGGAGCCCTCCGCGGGCCCCTGTTCGACAAGCGGGCGGTGTACGCGAAGACCCGGGCCGACCTCGCGAAGTACGGCTTCGAGCGGCTCATCCGGCCCGAGGCGCTCGGCAGCACCCTCTCCCCGGCGCAGCGGCAGATCGTCGAGATCATGCGCGCCCTCGTGGACGAGCCGGCAGTCATCTGCTTCGACGAGCCGACCTCCTCCCTCGGGGAGGACGAGTCGGGCATCCTGTTCGCCCTTATCCAGCGCCTTCGCGACGAGGGCGTCGCGATCGGCTACGTCTCCCACCGCATGCAGGAGATCTTCCAGCTCGCGGACCGCATCACCGTGCTGCGGGACGGCGCCCTGGTCGGTACGAAGCTGACCGCCGAGACGGACCACGACGAGCTGGTGCGGATGATGGTCGGCCGTGACCTCACGCAGTTCTTCCACCGGGAGCCGGTGACGCCGGGGGAGACCGTGCTCGAACTGCGGGACGTGGGCAACGAGCACGTGTCGGGCGTCGACCTGACGGTGCGCGCCGGCGAGGTCGTCGGGATTGCGGGGCTCGTCGGGGCGGGCCGCAGCGAGCTCATGAAGACGATCGTGGGCGACTTCCCGATCACCTCAGGGGAGATCCTGGTCTCGGGGCGGAGGACCTCCTTCCGCAGTCCGGGCGACGCGATCGCGGCCGGGATCGGCTTCGCGCCCGAGGAGCGCAAGGCCGAGGCGCTCGTGCTGCAGCGGCCGGTCCGCGACAACATCACGCTCGCTGTGCTGAAGGAGCTGTCGCGGTGGATCTTCGTGCGCGCCGGCGCGGAACGGGCACTCACGGCCGACTACATCTCGCGGCTGCGCATCCGCACTCCCTCGAGCGAGCAGCTGGTCGGCAAGCTGTCGGGCGGCAACCAGCAGAAAGTGGTCCTCGCGCGGTGGCTCGCCACCCGCCCGAAGCTCCTCGTGCTGGACGAGCCCACGCGCGGCGTCGACGTGGGGGCGAAGGCGGAGATCTACGCGATCATCGACGAGCTCGCGCACGCGGGGGTCGCCGTGCTCGTGGTCTCCAGCGAACTGCCCGAGGTGCTCGGGCTCGCCGATCGCATCAACGTCATGGCCGGCGGGCGCATTGTGGGCGAGCTGAGCCGCGCCGAGGCCACGGAGGAGGCGATCCTCGCGCTCGCCATGGACGAATCCCGAATCTCATGAGCTCCTTGGAAAGGACACACCCAGTGACCGCAGTAACCGCAGAACCCCGGCTCGGCCCGCTACGGCGCGTCGTCGGCGGAATCGGCGTCCAGAACATCTCCCTGCTGATGGCGATCGGGCTGCTCCTGCTCATCATCGGCACCCAGAACCCGCTGTTCTTCACGGTCGGCAACCTCCGGGTGATCGGCACGGCGATCGCGATCTCGGGCCTGCTCGCCGTCGTGCAGACGATGGTCATCATCATGGGCGCGCTCGACATCTCCGTCGGGTCGATCGCGGGGCTCACCTCGGTCTCGTCCGCGATGATCTTCACGGTCGCCGGCCCCGCGCTCGGCGTGGCCGGGGCCGTCGTGATCGGCATCGTGTGCGGGCTCGTCAACGGCTGCATCATCGTCTTCGGCCGGGTGAACCCGGTGATCGCGACTCTCGCGACCCTCGCCGCGTACAAGGGGCTGGCCCAGCTCGTGTCCGACGGACGCGCGCAGGGCTACACCGGCGCCGACGGATTCTTCGTCTTCCTCGCGCGCGGGACGCTCATCGGCGTCCCCGTCCTGATCTGGGTCCTCGTGATCGTCGCCGTGCTCGCGCACGTGGCCCTGCGCTACACGCGGGTCGGCCGCAACATCTACGCGGTAGGCGGCAACGACGTGGCATCCCGCCTCGCGGGCATCAACATCAACCGCTACATCATCGGCATCTACATGATGACGGGGGCGATCGCGGCCGTGGCGGGCGTGCTCATCACGGCGCGCACGGGCTCCGGCCAGCCGGTGTCCGGTTCGGAGGGGCTCGAGCTCGAGTCCATCACGGCGGCGGCCCTCGGCGGCGCAGCGCTGAAGGGCGGCAAGGGCACCATCGCGGGAACGATCCTGGCGGTCATCCTGCTCGGGATCCTCACCAACGGGATGACCCTGCTCGGCGTCAACTCGTTCTGGCAGAACGTCGCCAAGGGAGCGCTGCTCGTGCTCGCCGTCGTCATCCAGCAGCTGCGGTCGGGCGAGCGCCGGATCGGCCTCCCGGGGTGAGGCACGTAAACTCGCTCGGGTGAAGGTTCTGGCGGCGATGAGCGGGGGTGTCGACTCCGCTGTCGCTGCCGCGCGCGCCGTCGACGCCGGCCACCAGGTCGTCGGCGTGCACCTCGCCCTCAGCCGCACGCCCGGCACGCTGCGCACCGGTGCCCGCGGGTGCTGCACTATCGAAGACTCGATGGATGCCCAGCGCGCCGCCAATATCATCGGCATCCCGTACTACGTCTGGGACTTCTCCGAGCGATTCCGACTCGACGTGGTGGACGACTTCATCGCCGAGTACGCGGCCGGCCGCACTCCCAACCCGTGCATGCGGTGCAACGAGCGCATCAAGTTCGCGGCGCTGCTCGAGAAGGCCCTCGCCCTCGGCTTCGACGCCGTCGTGACCGGCCACTACGCCTCGATCGAGACCGATGCCGACGGCAACCGCGAACTGCACCGTGCTGCTGCGTGGGCGAAGGACCAGAGCTACGTCCTGGGCGTGCTGACCGCCGAGCAGCTCGCGCACGCCATGTTCCCGCTGGGCGCCACGCCCTCCAAGGCCGAGGTGCGCGCGGAGGCCGCAGCTCGCGGCTTCAGTGTCGCGAACAAGCCCGACTCGCACGACATCTGCTTCATCCCCGACGGCGACACCCGCGGCTGGCTCGCGGACAAGGTCGGCGCCGAGCAGGGCGACATCCTGGATCGGGACGGCAGCGTGATCGGCCAGCACGAGGGCGCTCTCGCGTTCACGATCGGGCAGCGCAAGGGCCTCAATGTCGGCTACCCGACGGACGACGGCAAGCCCCGGTTCGTGCTCGAGATCAGGCCGAAGACCAACGAGGTGGTGGTGGGGCCGCGGGAGGCGCTGGCGATCGGCGAGCTCGCCGGTACGAAGTTCACCTGGGCGGGCATCCCGCCGCTCGATCCTGCAGCGCCGTTCGACTGCGAGGTGCAGGTGCGCGCCCACGCCGACCCGGTGCCAGCGACGGCGGTCGTCCGCGACGGCGAGCTCGTGATCACCCCCATCGAGCCGATCACGGGCCTCGCCCCCGGCCAGACCGCGGTGCTGTACGTGGGCACGCGGGTGCTCGGCCAGTGCACGGTCGCACGGACAGTCTCTGCGCTCACGCTGGTTGAGTAGCGCGCTCTACCGAAACCGGCCTCATCACGCGTCAGGGGTCGTCGGTACTCTGGAGCTGTGGCAGAGAGCGAAGTACACCAGCACGTTGACGCCGAGCTGAGCGCGGCGAAGGCCGAGGTCGATACCCTGACGACCCGCATCCTCGAGCTGCGCGACGCGTACTACGAGCGCGACGAAGAGCTCGTCAGCGACGAGGAGTACGACCGGATGATGCGGCGCCTCGACGAGCTCGAGCGCATGTTCCCCGAGCTGCAGGGGCAGGACAGCCCCACCCAGACCGTCGGCGGGCGGGCCGCGACGCTCTTCGACCCGGTAACCCATGCGGAGCGCATGCTCTCCCTCGACAACGTGTTCTCCCTCGACGAGTTCGAGGCCTGGGCCACCAAGGTCGAGCGCGACTCCGGCCGTCGCGTCGACTTCCTGTGCGAGCTCAAGATCGACGGCCTGGCGATCAACCTCCGCTACGAGAACGGCCGGCTGGTCAGCGCCGCGACCCGCGGCGACGGCGTCGTCGGTGAGGATGTCACCGAGAACGTGCGGTACATCAACGGCATCCCGGCGCGGCTGTCGGGGGAGGGGCATCCGCCGCTCGTCGAGGTCCGCGGCGAGATCTTCTTCCCGGTGGAGGCGTTCCGGTCGCTCAATGCCGAGCAGGCCGCGGCGGGGGAGAGGGTGTTCGCGAACCCCCGGAACGCGGCATCCGGCTCGCTTCGCCAGAAGTCCGAGGGCAAGAACGCGGCGGGGCTCGACCTCATGCACCGCAGGCTCTCCCGGCTCCGGATGCTCGTGCACGGCATCGGCGCGTGGCCCAACCCGCCCGTGGCATCCCAGAGCGAGACCTACGAGCTGCTCAAGGGCTGGGGCCTGCCCACGAGCACCCATTACCGAGTGCTGCCCGACGCGAAGGGCGCCGCCGGCTTCATCGAGTACTAC
>JAODAQ010000045.1 GCA_025463515.1 Rhodoglobus sp. | reverse complement strand
CCTCGAGCGCGTCCAGCATGTCGGACGTCTGCGAAGAAGCTGCCGCGGCGCCACCGCGCCAGATCTCGCGCCACTGCTCGAGGCGGGGGGCGACGAGCGCCGCGCCTGCCTCGTAGAGCGGGGCCAGCGCTTGCAGGCCCTCGGATTCGACGGCCCGGCGCAGGGCGGTGAAGCCCTCGACCGCGAGCGCCTGGCGGGCACGAGCCGACTGCTCAGGATGCTCGTCCAGCGTCGCCGCGGCTCGGTAGCGTTCTGCGTCGGTCAGCGAGTCGGCCGGGAAGGTCATGACCGCATCCCCCGCCTCCGGGAGTCCGCTGTTCTGCATGATGACGAGCAGTCGCAGGTCGTCGTCGTCGTTGACGAGGCGGTGGACGACGCCGGGCCCGAACCAGACCACCACGCCCTCGCGCAGCGGCGTTTCGGCGAAACCGTCGGTGCTGAGCGTCTGCACCCGGCCCACTCCGCCGAGCACCACATACGCCTCGGTGCAGGTCGTGTGGAAGTGAGGCGTGCCGCCGGCGAGCCCGTCGGGGGCTGTCCACGGGTAGACCCTCAACCGCGAGACGCTTGTGCCGCCCGGAAAGTGCGTGGCGGTGTTTGTTGCGACGGTCACACCCGGTTCCAGTCGATCTCGACGCCGAGGTACTGGTCGGGATGCGCGGCCAGCCCTGCGAAGGCAGCGCCCGCCTCGCTCGGCGCGACATCGTGGGAGACGAGCTTCGTCACGTCGAACAATCCCTCGGCCATGAGGGAGAGCAGCACGCGGCGGTTCGCCGGCTCGGTCCACTTGTCCATGACGGTCGCGTGGGTGGGAGCCGTCCACACGTGAGCGCCGATGATGCTGAGGCCCTTCTTGTGCGCATCCGTGTACGGGCTGAAGCCTTCGACGGTGCCGCGGGTGCTGCCGAGCAGGATGACCCGGGCACCGCGAGCGGCCAGCTCGAGAGCCGGCACGAAAGCGGATGCGGCGCCGGTGGCCTCGATGACGACGTCGAAGCCGTCGGGCGCGATCGCCTCGGCCTCGGCCTCGGCCGTCGGGGACGATGGATCGATGGCGGCGGCCATCCCGAATTCCAGAGCCTTCGCCCGGCGCTCGGCGACCAGGTCGAAGGAGACGACCGGATGGCCGCCCTCGAGTTGAGCGAGGCGTGCCGCGAGCAGGCCGACCAGCCCCGCACCGACGACGGCCGCGCGCTCACCGAGCTTGATGTCGGCCTTGCGCACTCCGTTGAGGGCGATGCAGCTCAGCTGGCTGAAGGCGGCGGCGCGATCGTCGACGCTGTCGGGGATGTGCGTGATCCGCTCGAGCCGCTCGGGCCGGCCCTCCACTGAGTACGAGGCGTGCGGCAGCGGGCCCGTGATGCGATCGCCGGGCGCGAAGCGCTCGACGCCCTCGCCGACGGCGACGACTTCGCCGGCGAACGAGTAGCCGGGGTAGTACGGCTCGGTGCGCTCGGGCGGCCGCTCGGTAGTGCGGCCGAGGTAGTTGGCGACCTCGGTTCCCGCACTGATCATCGTCACCCCGGCCTTCGCGAGGATGCTGCCCGGCGGAAGCTCGTCGGCGAGCTCGAATCGCTCCAGTTCCATCTCGCCGATGTGCGGGGAGACGAGGCGGTGGGCTTGCACGGGGACTCCTTGTGGGTGGTGAGGGTGGAGCGTGACTCAGGCTGCGGTCGCGGTCGCGGAGCTACGCCGCAGGTACTCGATGCTGCGCACCGCTAGGTCGTCGATCCCGGTCGGAGCCTCGAAGGCCTCCACCGAGACGAACCCGTCGTAGCCGACCTCCGCGAGAGCGCCGAAGATCGGAACGAAGTCGGTGTCGCCGAAGCCCGGCCCGCCGCGGTTGGCGTCGTTCGCCTGCACGTAGGCGAGGTGCGGCGCCGCCCGCCTGATCAGTTCCGGGATGGGCGTCGGCTCGGCGCTCATGCTCTTGACGTCGAGCACGAGCTGCACGGCGCGCGAGCCGATGGACTCGACGACCTCGATCACCTCGCCGACGTTGGTGAGATAGTCGGTCTCGGCGGGCGGCAGCGACTCCAGGCAGATGGTCGTGCCGTCGGCTTCGGCATATCGCGCCCACTCGGTGAAGAGGGATGCCGCCCGCTCGCCGGCCTCCTCGCGCGACATCCCGGGCGGCGTCGATCGCTGTCCCGGCGAGCCGAAGACCAGCACCGAACCACCGAGGTCGGCGCAGAGGCGACTGAGTGCGATCAGGTAATCGAGGGTGCGCTGTCGCACCTCCGGCTCCGCCGCGGAGACGTGCAAGCCTTCTGTCTTGGCGAGCAGCCAGTGCAGCCCGGTGAAGCCGATTCCGGCGTCGTCGGCGAGCATCCGGATGCGCGCACGCTCGGCTGGGGACACCTCGGTCACGGGCTGGCCCTGCGTGAACGGCGCGAGTTCGACCGCTTCGTAGCCGGCGGCCGCGATGTCGTGGAACACGTCGGCGAGGGGACGGTCACCGTACAACTCGTTGCACATCGCGAATCGCATGGGAGGTCAGCGCTCCCCGTCGGCGTTGGTGTCGGCGAGGTAGCGCGCGTGGTGACCGGCGACATCCGTCTCGGCGGCCGACCCCCTGTGCACGAGGATGCGGTACCGGAAGCGCAGTTCCTCGCCCGGCTCCAGCGTGATGGCCCCGCTCTGGGACGGGTCGCCGGTGAAGTCGGCGAGACCGAACGGGTTCACTGCGAGCAGTCCGTAGTCGCGCACGTGCCAGTAGGCGGGGCGCGGGTTGCCGGGATGGTCGAAGACCGAGACGCCGACCCGCGCGCCGTCGATGGTGCCCGAGTAGTCGCACCACTCGGCGCGGTTGCCCCACGAATCCGCTTCGCCGACGGCACCGGTCGAGAGTTCGATGCGGCCGCCGCGGCGTTCCTCCAGGGCGGGCGCGACGCGGAGGGCGACGAGTCCGGCCTCCTTGGTGTCGCCGAGCACGACCGTTCCGTTCG
>JAODAQ010000017.1 GCA_025463515.1 Rhodoglobus sp. | reverse complement strand
GCTACCGAGATCAAGCAGATGATCCTCGATGCGGTGGAGATGGAGGAGGAGTACAACCAGGACCTGCTGCCCGGCGGCATCCTCGGCCTCAACGCCACCTACATCAACCAGTACGTCAAGTACCTGGCCGACCGCCGGCTCGAGGAGCTCGGCTTCGAGGCGCACTACAACGTCTCGAACCCGGCGAAGTGGATGGCCGCGGCCAATGACACCCTGCAGCTCGTGAACTTCTTCGAGTCGACGAACACGTCGTACGAGTCGAACGCGAGCGCGACCTCGGCCAAGAAGAGCGAGTAGCGCGATCGAACGCCGCCCTGTCGTACTCGGCACAGTCGAGTGGCTCGATCCTCGTGCCGTGGCGCTGCGCGACGCGATGAACGCTGAGACGTCGGCGCTCTACGCGCCGCGGACGGCAGAACTCGACGCCGAGCAGCGCGCCGCGGTGGACGAAGTTCTTGCAACGCGCGACGACGAGTTCGTGGCGACGGTCGTCGCATTCGACGGGGATGCCCCGGCCGGGCACGCGGCGCTGAGGCCGGCGCCGGGCGAGCCCGAGGGCACGCTCGAGGTGAAGAAGGTATTTGTCCCGGTGCAATTCCGCGGTCGAGGAGTCTCGAAGCTGCTCATGAGCGAGCTCGAGGCGATCGCCCTGGGGCGTGGTGCCACGCGACTCGTGCTGCAGACGGGCAACCTCCAGACCGAGGCCGTCTCGCTGTACGAGGCGATCGGCTACCGCGCGATCCCGCCTTACGGCGGCTACGGGGTCATCCCGGCCACCCTCTGCTTCGAGAAGATTCTTGCGTAGATAAGTCCAGAATTTGCAATACTGAGTCGTGCCTGACGCAGTCCTCCTCGTAGACAAGTCCCGCCCGCTCGGCTCACTGGTGCGGCTGTTCCGCCCCTACCGGGGTTCGATGCTGCTCGCCACCGTGGTGTTCGTCATCAAGGACAGCCCGATCTGGATCCTGCCGGTGCTCACCGGCAACATCATCGACGTCGTCGTGCAGCACAAGCCGGTCGAGCAGCTGTGGATCAACGCGGGCGTGGCGGTGGGCATCCTCGTTATCAACTTCCCGCTCAACGTGCTGTACGTGAACCTCTTCAGCGGAGCAATCCGGCGGGTGGCCGCCGACCTGCGCACCGGGATGAGCGCCCGACTGCAGCAGCTGTCGATCGGGTTCCACTCGAGGATGAGCGCATCGGTCATCCAGTCGAAGGTCGTGCGGGACGCCGAGAACGTCGAGCTCGCGCTGCAGCAGTCGTACGGCATCGGTCTCTCCGCAGTGTGCGTGCTCATCGGGTCGCTCGTGCTCACCGCGATCCGGGTGCCCCAGTTCGTCGTGGTGTTCGCGCTGACCGTGCCGATCGCGGCGGCGCTCGTGCTCGCGCTGCGCAAGAACTCCGGCCGCCGCAACGAGGAGCTGCGACGCGAGATCGAGCACTTCTCGGCGCGGGTCGGCGAGATGGCAGCGCTCATGCCGATCACCCGGGCCCACGCCCTCGAGGAGGTCGCGCTCGAGCGGGTGAGCTCGAGCGTCGAGGGCGTGCGTACCGCGGCTCTCGCCCTCGACCGGTTCAACGGCCGGTTCGGCTCGATCACGTGGATCACCTACCAGGCCCTCGGCGTCTTCTGCCTCGTGGCCGCGGCCCTTGCCGCCCTCACGGGCTTCCTCCCGATCACGGCCGGCGAGGTCGTCCTCCTGAGCGGCTACTTCACGATCCTCACCGGCAGCGTCGTCGCGATCCTCAACCTGCTGCCGGTCATCACGAAGGCGCGCGAGTCGATGCGCTCGATCGCGGAGGTCATGCAGGAGCCCGACATCGAGGTCAATGCGGGCAAGGATGCCGTGGCCGCCGTCTCCGGAGCCCTGACCTTCGAGGCGCTCTCCTTCCGGTACCCGGATGCCCCCGCCGACGCCCTCCGGGGCCTCGACCTCGCGCTCTCGCCCGGGGAGACGGTCGCGTTCGTCGGTCCCTCGGGCTCCGGTAAGTCGACCTTGCTCAACGTCGTGCTCGGGTTCCTGCGGCCGACCTCGGGCCGGCTGCTGCTCGACGGCGTCGACATGCAGTCGCTCGACCTGCGCACGTTCCGCTCGAGTGTCTCGGTGGTGCCGCAGGAGTCGGTGCTCTTCGAGGGCTCGATCCGCGACAACGTCGCGTACGGCCTCGCGGAGGCCGACGACGACCGGGTGCTCGCGGCGCTGCGGGACGCGAACGCCCTCGAGATCGTGGAGGCCCTGCCGGACGGGTCGGACACTGTGGTCGGTGAGCGCGGCTCTCGGGCGGGCAGCGGCAGCGGATCGCGATCGCGCGCGCCCTCATCCGGAACCCCAAGGTCCTCCTGCTGGACGAGGCGACGTCCGCGCTCGACGGCGAGTCGGAGAGGCTCGTGCAGCAGGCGCTCGAGCGGCTCATGGCCGGGCGCACGACGCTCGTGGTCGCGCACCGGCTGTCGACGATCAGGGCGGCGGACCGCATCGTGGTGCTCGACAAGGGCCGCATCGCCGAGATCGGGACGCACGCCGAACTTCTCGCCCGCGGGGCGCGCTACGCGCGGCTGCACGAGGCGCAGGCGTTCTAGCCCTCCCTGCGCCGCCGCCGGCCCGCTGCCCGCCGGCCGTCGTGAACCGCAGCACTAGCGGAACTAAGGACATTCTGGCGGCGATCATCCTGTCCTTAGTTCGGCTAGGGGTTCAGTGTCGGGCACCCTGTCCGCGCCGAGGGGGCGTGCCGAGGGGGCGTGCTGAGGGCTGAGCCGGGCGCAGTGCCCCAGAACCCGCTACAGCCGCTCGACGATCGTCGCGTTCGCCATGCCCGCGCCCTCGCACATGACCTGCAGCCCGTAGCGGCCGCCGGTGCGCTCGAGCTGGTTGACCATCGTGGTCAGCAGGCGGGTTCCGGATGACCCGAGCGCGTGCCCGAGCGCAATGGCGCCGCCGCGCGGGTTGACCAGGTCGGGGTCGACGCCGAACTCGTGCTGCCAGGCGAGCGGCACGGCGGCGAAGGCCTCGTTGACCTCGAACGTGTCGATGTCGTCGATCCCGAGCCCGCTGCGATCGAGGATGCGCTGCGTCGCGGGCATCACCCCGGTGAGCATCTCGATCGGGTCGGAGCCGACGACGGCGAACGAGTGGAACCGCGCCCGAGGAGTGAGGCCCAGTTCCAGCGCCCGCTCCTCGCTCATGATGAGCACCGCCGAGGCGCCGTCGGTGTAGGGCGAGGAGTTTCCGGCCGTGATCTTCCAGTGGATCTCGGGGAAGCGCTCCGCCAGCGACTCGTCGAAGAAGGCGGGCTTGAGCTCGTGGAGTCCCGCAACGGTCGTGCCGGGGCGGATGGTCTCATCCGTCGTGAAGTCGCCGAACGGCAGGATCTCGCTCGTGAAGTCGGATGCGCCCGCCAGCCGGTGCGAGCGCTCGGCGAAGGTGTCGAGCGCCTCGCGGGAGAGCTTCCAGCGGGAGGAGATGAGTTCCGCGGAGATGCCCTGCCCGACTAGCCCCTCGGGGTAGCGCTCGCGCACCAGCGGCCCCCAGTTGTCCTGCCCGAGGGTCGCGGCGTTGATCGGGTTCTTGCTCATGAGCTCGACACCGCACGCGATGACGATGTCGTACGCGCCCGCGATGACGCCCTGCGCCGCGAAGTGCGCGGCCTGCTGGCTCGACCCGCACTGCCGGTCGACCGTCGTGCCCGGAACGGACACCGGGAAGCCGGCCGCGAGCACCGCATTGCGCGTGATGTTCACGGCCTGCTCGCCGACCTGCGAGAGGCACCCGCCGATCACGTCGTCGATGAGCGCCGGGTCCAGGTCGTTGCGCGCGACAAGCTCGTGGAGCACGGTGCCGAGCAGGTCGACCGGATGCCACTGCGCGAGCGCACCACCCGCCTTCCCCTTGCCTGACGGGGTGCGGAGGGCGTCGACGATGACAGCGGTAGCCATACCGCCAGCCTAGGCGGCGGTCTTCACCCCTGCACGTGTCGCGATCGCGGCGCCGATGAGCATGACGCCGAACACGATCGCCCAGATGCCGACAGTCCAGATCAGGCCGATCACGGTGGAGCCGGGTGCGACGAAGAGCGAGATCGCGAGGATGACGCCGAACACGAGGCTCACCACGCCGGCGAGGATGCCGAACGTCTTTCCGCGGCCCGCGGGCGCGCCCGCTGCGGAGCGGAGGCCGAGGGCGCCGGTCATGATCGTCCAGAACACGATGGTCCAGAGCACGAACAGGCCGCCGAAGAGTGCCGCGACCCCGGGGAGGATCAGGGCAGCAAGACCGGCAAGGACGGTGAGGATGCCGCTGGTGAGCAGCCACCCCCAGCGCGGGTTGGAGGCGCGCAGCTGGAAGGAGTGCACGATCGCGGCGATGCCGTCCACGACCGCGTAGGCGCCCACGACGAAGGCGATCGCGGTGAGCGCGGCGCCGGGCGCGATGAGGGCGACGATGCCGAAGATCACCGCGAGGATGCCGCGCAGCAGCAGGAGCCACCACACTCCCTTGGCGAGAGAGGCGAGCGGGTTGTCGAGAGTCCCAGTGTCAGTCATGCGCCCACGGTAGCGCGGAGGGGGCTTCCGCCGAAAGGCTACGCTGGAGCGGTGCTCCGACCGCGCGTCTGGATCCTCGTCCTCCTCGGTCTGGTCGGCGGGGTGTTCAGCGGTACCTTCGGGGCCGGCGGCGGGATCATCCTCGTGCCCCTGCTCGTCACTTTCGCGGGGCTGGACCAGCGCCGGGCGTCAGCCACCTCGTTGCTCGCGATACTGCCGAGCTCGGTCGCCGGGGGCATCACGTACCTCGCGAACGGCGAGGTCGACCTGCTCGCGGCGGGCGTCATCGCCGTCGGGGCGGTGGCCGGCTCGCTCATCGGCTCGGCGCTGCTCAAGCGCCTGCCGCTGCCCGCGCTCACCTGGGGCTTCATCGCGCTGCTCGTGATCGTCGCCGCGCGGCTCCTGTTCGTCGAGCCTGTTCGCGGGGAGCCTCTCGAGTTCTCCTTCGGGGTCGCGATCGCCTACCTCGCGATCGGCCTCGTCATGGGCATCACGTCGGGGCTGTTCGGCGTCGGGGGCGCGGTCATCGCGGTGCCCGCCCTCGTCGCGGGGCTCGGCATCAGCGACCTCATCGCGAAGGGCACGACGCTCGCGGTGATCGTGGCGACGAGCGTGACGGGCACGCTCGCGAACCGCCGCACCGGCCTGGTCGACGTGCGCACGGCGCTCATCGTGGGCGGCGTCGCGGCGGTCGCTGCCGTGGGCGGAGCGTACCTCGGCCTCGCCCTGCCCGCGAAGCTCTCGACAGTGCTGTTCGCGGTGCTGCTCGTCCTCACCGCGATCCAGCTCAGCGTGCGCGCGATCAGGTCGCGCGGCCGGGGCTGACCTGGCGCAGCGCCTCGTCGATGAGCGCCGCCGTGCGCAGTAGAGCAGGCCGGAAGTCGTCAGCGATACGCTCGAGCGTCGCGCTCGACGTCGTGCTCGAGACGTTGATGGCGGCGATGACCGTTCCGTCGGCCGAGTGCAGGGGAGCGGCGATCGACCGCAGGCCCTGCTCGAGCTCCTGGTCGACGAGGGCCCAGCCCTGGCGGCGGACCTCCGCGAGTGCGGGGCGGAGGGCATCCGGCCAGTTGTTCTCCGGCCCCGCGGCCAGGAGCAGGCGGCCCATCGAGGTCAGGTTGGCGGGGAATCGCGTGCCGATCGTGATGCCCACGTTCATGATGCGCCGGGTGGGCACCCGCGCGACGTAGACGATGGCGTCGCCGTCGAGGACCGAGGCCGAGGTCGACTCGTCGAGCTCGCGGGAGAGGGCCTCCAGGTGCGGCTGGGCCAGCTCGGGGAGGGAGAGGCCCGAGAGGTACGAGAAGCCGAGCTCGAGCACGCGCGGGGTGAGCGCGAAGAGCTTTCCGTCGGTCGCGACGTAGCCGAGCTCGGCGAGGGTGAGCAGGAAGCGGCGGGCCGTGGCGCGCGTGAGGCCGGTGCGGGCGGCGAGCTCGCTCAGCGTCATGCGCGGGTTCTCGCCGTCGAACGCGCGGATGACCGCCAGCCCCCGCGCGAGGGACTGCACGTACTGGCCGCTCGGCTCCGGCTCCATCAGCGCTCCAGCACCACGGCGAGCCCCTGGCCCACGCCGATGCAGATCGCGGCGACGCCGACGCCCCCGCCGCGCCGCTTCAGCTCGTGGGCGAGGTGGCCGATGATCCGCCCGCCCGAGGCGCCGAGAGGATGCCCGATCGCGAGTGCGCCGCCGTGCACGTTCACGAGCTCGGGGTCGAGCTCCGGCCACAGCTTCAGGCAGGCGAGGGACTGCGACGCGAACGCCTCGTTGAGCTCGACCAGGTCGACGTCGGCCCAGCTCTTGCCCGCGCGGGCGAGGGCGCGGTTCGCGGCCTCGACGGGCGCGATGCCGAACACGTCGGGGTCGTTGCCGAACGACGCGCGCCCGATGATGCGGGCGAGCGGCTCCGCGTCGAGCGCGGTCTTCTCGCCGCCGATGAGCAGCATCGAGGCGCCGTCGTTGAGCGGCGAGGAGTTGCCGGCGGTGACGCTTCCGCCGGGAGCGAAGGCGGGCTTGAGGGCGGCCAGCGACTCGACCGAGGCATCCGGCCGGATCCCCTCGTCGCGCACGAGGTCAGTGCCCGGCACGGCGACCACCTCGGCGTAGAGCCCGGCGTCCCACGCGGCTGCGGCGCGAAGGTGGCTGCGGACCGCGAAGGCGTCCTGCTCCTCGCGCGTGATGCCGTAGCGCTCGGCGAGCAGCTCTGCGCTCTGGCCGTTGGAGATCGTCCAGTCCGTGCGGAGGCGGGGGTTGGTCATCCGCCAGCCCATGGTCGTCGAGTGCATGGTCTCGGAGCCGGAGGCGTAGGGCCTGTCGGGCTTGAGCATGACCCACGGCGCGCGGCTCATCGACTCGACGCCGCCCGCGAGCACGAGGTCGGCGTCCCCGGCCTCGACGGCGCGGCTGGCCTGGATGACGCTCTCGACGCTCGAGCCGCACAGGCGGTTCACGGTGACGCCCGGGATCGATGACGGCAGCCCCGCGAGCAGGGCGGCGAAGCGGGCGACGTTGCGGTTGTCCTCCCCGGCCTGGTTCGCATCGCCGAGGATGACGTCGTCAATGGCGGCCGGATCGAGCGCTGGATGCCGGGCGAGCAGCGCCCCGATCGTGTGTGCGGCGAGATCGTCGGGGCGCACGCCGGCCAGGGCCTTGCCGTGCCGCCCGAACGGCGTGCGGATCGCGTCGTAGACGAAGCTCGCGGTCATGGTTCCATCCCACTCAGTAGGCTGCGCTAGTTGTGCGCGATACGAACAACTGTTCTAATCGTGATCGTAGCACCGCCGCCCGGGAGGACCAGTGAAGACCATCACCACGCAGGTGGGCATCATCGGCGGCGGCCCCGCCGGCCTGCTGCTCTCTCACCTTCTGCACGGCTCGGGTATCGACAACGTCGTGCTCGAGCTGCGCGACCGCGACTACACCGTCCAGCGCGTGCGGGCCGGAGTCCTCGAGCACGACGCGGTGGAGCTCCTCGCCGCGAACGGCCTCGGCGAGCGGCTGCACCGCGAAGGGCTGCGGCACGGCGGCATCCATCTGCAGTTCGCGGGGGAGCGCCACCACCTCGACTTCGAGGCGCTCATCGGGCGGCACGTGTGGATCTACGGCCAGCAGGAGGTGGTGAAAGACCTCATCGCGGCGCACGAGGCCAACGGCACGCCGGCCCGGTACGAGATCGCGGATGCGCGGCCCGTCGACCTCGAGACCGACCACCCGCGCGTGCTCTTCACCGAGGGCGACGAGCAGTACGAGCTGCGGTGCGACTTCGTCGTGGGCGCCGACGGCTTCCACGGCATCTCGCGGCTCGCGATCCCCCCGGCGGACCGCGTGGCCTACGAGCGCGAGTACGACTTCGGCTGGCTCGGCATCCTCGCCCACGCTGCGCCGTCCTCCGACGAGCTCGTCTACGCGCTGCACGAGCGCGGTTTCGCCCTGCTGAGCATGCGCTCGCCGGAGATCAGCCGCCTCTACCTGCAGGTTCCGCCCGACGAGGACATCGCCGACTGGCCTGACGAGCGCATCTGGGACGAGCTCGACGTGCGCCTGGGGCTTCCGGGCTGGACGCTCGAGCGCGGTGAGATCTTCGACAAGTCCGTCACGCCCATGCGCAGCTTCGTCAGCGCGCCCATGCGGCACGGCAGCCTGTTCCTCGCCGGGGATGCCGCGCACATCGTTCCGCCGACGGGGGCCAAGGGCCTCAACTCGGCGATCGCCGATGTCGCGCTGCTGCGCCGCGGACTCGTCGAGCACTACGCAGGCGATGACGCTACCCTCGACGCCTACTCCGACACGCAGCTCTCCCGGGCGTGGCAGACGCAGTACTTCTCCACCTGGATGACCCGCATGCTGCACAGCTTCAGCGGGCCCGACGCGGAGTTCGACCACAACGTGCAACTGGGCCAGCTCGCGCAGCTGGTGTCGAGCGACCATGCGAAGGCCCACCTCGCGGAGTTCTACACGGGGCTGCCGATCCATGGATAAGACGTACGCCTCAGCGGCCGCCGCGATCGCCGACATCCCCGACGGCTCCACCCTCGCCGTGGGCGGCTTCGGCCTGGTCGGGGTGCCGATCTCGCTCATCGGCGCGCTGCTCGAGCAGGGGGCATCCGGCCTCGAGATCGTCTCCAACAACTGCGGCGTGGACGGCTGGGGCCTGGGGCTCCTGCTCTCGGAGGGCCGGATCCGGCGCATCATTGCGAGCTACATCGGCGAGAACAAGGAGTTCGCGCGCCAGTACCTCGGCGGCGAGGTGGAGGTCGAGCTCACGCCGCAGGGCACCCTGGCGGAGCGGCTGCGAGCGGGCGGAGTGGGCATCCCGGCGTTCTTCACCGCGACGGGCGTCGGCACCGTCGTCTCCGAGGGCGGGATGCCCTGGCGGCACGCCCCCGACGGCTCGGTGTCGATCACCTCGCCGGCGAAGCAGACGCAGGTCTTCGACGGGCGCGAGTACGTGCTCGAGCACGCGATCCGCGCGGACTACGGACTCGTGCGCGCGGCCGTCGGCGACACCCACGGCAACCTCGTGTTCGAGAAGTCGGCGCGCAACTTCAACCCGCTCGCCGCGATGTCGGGGCGCACGACGATCGCCGAGGTCGACGAGATCGTCCCGGCCGGCACGCTCGACCCCGACAGCATTCACCTGCCCGGCATCTACGTGGACCGCATCGTGCAGCTCACGCCCGAGCAGGCCGCCGACCTGCCCATCGAGAAGGAGACCGTGCGCCATGCTCACCCGTGACGAGCTCGCCGCCCGCGCCGCCCTCGAGCTCGTCGACGGCACCTACGTGAACCTCGGCATCGGGCTGCCCACGCTCATCCCGAACTACCTGCGAGAGGGGATGACCGTCGTGCTGCACTCGGAGAACGGCGTCCTCGGGGTGGGCCCCTACC
This sequence comes from Rhodoglobus sp., assembly GCA_025463515.1. Taxonomy (GTDB): domain Bacteria; phylum Actinomycetota; class Actinomycetes; order Actinomycetales; family Microbacteriaceae; genus Rhodoglobus. The sequence goes on along the minus strand of JAODAQ010000017.1, from coordinate 27,480 downwards.
CCTGGGCGGGCGAGGCCGACCCCAAGCTCATCAACGCCGGCAAGGAGACAGTGACTGTTCTGCCGGGCGCCTCCTACTTCGACTCGGCCACCTCGTTCGGGATGATCCGCGGCGGCCGTATCGCGACGGCGATCCTCGGGGCGATGCAGGTCTCCGCCGCCGGCGACATCGCCAACTGGGCGGTGCCGGGCAAGCTCATCAAGGGCATGGGCGGCGCGATGGACCTCGTGACGGGCGCCGACCGCGTGATCGTGGTCATGGAGCACGTCGCGAAGGACGGCTCGGCCAAGGTCGTGGCGGAGTGCACGCTGCCGCTGACCGGGCGGGCGTGCGTCGACCGGATCATCACCGACCTGTGCGTGCTGGATGTCACCCCCGACGGCCTCGTGCTCGTCGAGCTCGCGCCCGGGGTCACCGTCGAGCAGGTGCTCGCGGCGACGGACGCGGAGATCACTGTCTGATCAGAACGGGTACGGTGCGATGGTCGATCTCATCGTGAGCCACTGGACGTCCGTGAACGCGTCGAGGTTCGTCTCGAGGCCGCCGATGCGCGATCCGTTGCCCGACCACCCGACGCCCCCGAAGGGCGCGTTGGCCTCGTCTGACACCGTCTGCTCGTTGATGTGGATCTTGCCGCTCGGCACCAGGTCCGCGAGGTCCATCGCGAGGCCGACGTCGCCGAGGATGCCGAGGGAGAGGCCGTAGTCGTTCTCCGCGGCGAGGCTCGCGGCCTCGCTCACGCTCGAGAACGGGCGCACCGGCGCGACCGGCCCGAAGACCTCCTCTGCCCAGGCCGGCATCGTCGAATCGAGACCGGTCATCACCGTAGGCGCGTAGAAGAGCCCCGTGGATGTCCCGCCCGCCGCAAGCCGCCCGCCCTGCTGCACCGTGCGCTGCACGATCGACTCGATGCGGTCGAGCTGGCGCTGGTCGATGATCGGGCCGATGGCGACCTGGCCGCTCGCCGGGTCGCCCACGGGGAGGTGCGCGGCCTTCTCCGCGAGCGCGTCGACGTAGCTCTCGAACAGGCTCTCGTGCACGAGGTGGCGGCCGGTCGACATGCAGATCTGGCCCTGGTGCATGAACGAGCCGAACGCTCCCGCCGATGCCGCGAGCGCGAGGTCGGCCCCGGGCAGCACGACGAGTGCGTTGTTGCCGCCGAGTTCGAGGTGCACGCGCTTGAGGTGCTGCGCGGCGAGCGCGCCTACGGCGCGGCCGGCTCCGGTCGATCCCGTGAAGGCGATGATGCGTACCTCGGGCGCCGAGACTACGGCCTCCCCGACGTCTACTCCGCCGGGCAGGAGATGAAGCAGGCCGTCAGGCAGCCCGGCCTCCACGAAGATCCGCGCGATGGCCACCCCGCCCGAGACCGCCGTGCGGAGGTCGGGCTTGAGCAGTACGGCGTTTCCGAGAGCGAGCGCCGGAGCCACGGCCCTGATGGCGAGGATCAGCGGAAAGTTGAACGGGGCGATGACGCCCACCACGCCGGCGGGCATCCTGCGGGCGAACGACCAGCGCGCCTCATTCGACGGCAGCACGTCCCCGTGCGGGAACGAGGGCAGGGCGGACGCCTCGAAGCACTCGTTCGCGGCAATGTGGGTCTCGAGCGCGGCCTTGCCGCCGATCGCACCGGTCTCCCGGATGATCCAGCCCTCGATCTCGGCGGCGTGCTCTTGGAAGAGCAGCCCCGCTCTGCGAAGAACTGCCGCGCGCTCCTCAGGCAGACGGCGGGCCCAGTCCCGCTGGGCGCGGGATGCGGCGACCGCTGCCGCGTGCACATCCTCGACACCCGCGACGCCGATCGAGCCGAGTGTGCCGCCGGTCGCGGGCTCGATCACGTCAGCGACGCCGGCGGACCCGGCCTTCCAGGTGCCCGAGTAGAGGGAGCCGCTCCAGGTATCGGTGAGAAACGTCATCGTCTGTCTCCTTCTAGTTGACTTCGAAGAGTGCGGCGGCACCCTGGCCGCCGCCGATGCACATCGTGATGACCACCCGTCGGGCGCCGCGGCGCTGGCCCTCGACGAGGGCGTGCCCCGCGAGCCGCGCCCCGGACATGCCGTACGGGTGGCCCATGGCGATCGAGCCGCCGTCGACATTGAGGACAGAGTTGTCGATGCCGAGGCGGTCACGGCAGTACAGCACCTGCACGGCGTAGGCCTCGTTGAGCTCCCAGAGGTCGATGTCGTCGACGCCGAGCCCGGCGCGCTCGAGGAGCTTCGGCACCGCGAAGACCGGGCCGATCCCCATCTCGTCGGGCTCGCAGCCCGAGACCGCATAGGACACGAACCTGCCGAGGATCTCGAGTCCCTGGCGCTCGGCCTCCTCCTCGCTCATCACGACGCAGGCCGAGGCGCCGTCGGAGAATCCGCTCGCGTTCCCCGCCGAGACCGTTCCGCCCGGAAGCGCCGGACGGATGCGCGCGAGCCCCTCGAGGGTCGAATCGGCCCGGATGCCCTCATCAGCCGACACCGTGACATCCACTATCGACCGGTCACCTGACGCCCGGTCGAGCAGGGCCGCGCGGGTGGAGAGCGGCGCGAGCTCGCGGTCGAACCGCCCTGCCTCGGCGGCGGCGGCCGAGCGCAACTGGCTCTGGAGGCCGTACTCGTCCTGCCGCTCACGAGAGATCGAGTACCGGTCGGCGACGACCTCCGCGGTCTGCAGCATCGGCAGGTAGATCGAGGGCACGTTCGCGCGCAGCCACGGGTCCTCGGCCATGAAGCCGTTGAGGTGCTCCTGCACGAGCCCGATCGACTCCACGCCGCCCGCGACCGCGACCTCGTACTGACCGGTCATGACGCGCTGGGCGGCGAGGGCGATCGCTTCGAGGCCCGAGGCGCAGAACCTATTGACTGTCGTCCCCGCGGTCGAGACCGGGAGCCCCGCGCGCAGGGCGCCGAGCCGCGCGATGTTGCTGCCGTTGGCGCCCTCGCCGTTGGCGCAGCCGAGGATCACATCGTCGATGCGGCCGGGGTCGACCCCAGCGCGCTCGATGGCCGCCGAGATGACGTGGCCCGCCATCGTCGCCGGGTGGGTGAGGTTGAGGCCTCCCGACCACGACGGGGTGAGCGGCGTGCGCGCCGTTGAGACGATGACTGCAGATCTCATGACTGTGCCCCCAGAGCGGTGCTCGGCTGCCAGAACGCGTCGCCGGTCTCCTCGGCGAACCTGCGCATGATCGCGGTCACGCGACCCCACCCGAGTTGTTCGGCGAAGAACCACGGCCCGCCGCGGGCGCCCGGGAAGCCGTAGCCCTTGGTGATGACCGTGTCGATGTCGCGGGTCGAGGCGGCGATGCCGTCCGCGAGCACGGCAGCGGCCTCGTTCACCATGGCGAGGATGCAGCGCAGCGCGATATCGTCGGCGGCGAGGCCGGGGCCGTCCGGCAGGGCGAGGTCGGTATTGGGGGATCCGGCCGGATAGTCGTACCAGCCCTTGCCCGTCTTGCGGCCGAACCACCCGAGCTCGCACAACGCGTCGGCCGGCGCCCACGCGGCATCCGTCTCACCGCGCTCCTTGCGGGCCGCCCAGGCGACGTCGTTGCCGACGAGGTCGAGCACGGCGAACGGGCCCATGGCCATGCCCCAAGCCTGCATGGCCTCGTCGACCTGGAGCGGAGTGCATCCGGACTGGAGGAGGAGCACCGCCTGCCGCAGGTACTGGTCGAAGATGCGGTTGCCGATGAAGCCGGGGCCGACTCTCGAGACGACGGGCGTCTTCCCGAGTTTCCGGGCCACGGCGATGGCCGTGTCGAGGCTGCGCGTGGTCGTCGCAGCACCATCGACCACCTCGACGAGCTTCATGATGTGCGCAGGGCTGAAGAAGTGCATGCCGACGACCGACCCGGGGCGGCTCGTCGCGCCGGCGATCACATCCACGTCGAGCGAGGAGGTGTTCGAGGCCAGCACGGCGTCGGGCCCGGCCACGCGGTCCAGCTCGCGGAACACCTCGAGCTTCACCGCGAGGTTCTCGAACACCGCCTCGATCACGAGGTCTGCTCCGGCCGCAGAGTCCAGGCCCACGGCGGCACTCAGCAGCGCAGACCGAGCGTCGCGCTGGTCGGGCGCCAGTCGCCCGCGGGCGACGGAGTCGTCGAGCGAGGAGCGGATTGCGCCGGCGCCGGCGTCGACCCTCCCGCGATCCGTGTCGATGAGGGTCGTCGGGATGCCCGCCGCGAGGAATGCCTGCGCGATCCCGCGCCCCATCGTCCCGGCCCCGACGACGGCGACACTCGCGGGCATGGCGACCGTCGTACTCGGCTTGCCCCCGGCCCGGTCGGACAGGAAGCGATAGCGCGCGGCCTTCGCCTCGGGCGTCCGCGCGAGTCGCTCGAAGAGTGTGAACTCGAGAGCCATGCCCTCGTCGAAGGGCAGCGTCGCCGAGGCTCCGACTGCTTCGAGGGCGAAGAGGACGCCCGGTGCGCGGCGTGCGCGACGGGCATCCCGCAGCGCAATGTCGACGAAGGCTGCGGCCGCGGAGTCGGAGACCGGGAGATCGCGCAGACGTGGCCGCTCGCCCGCGGTGGCGAGCCGCTCTGCGTGTCGCACAGCTGCCGCGATCGGATCGTCGGCGACCTCGTCGACGAGTCCCCACTCTGCGGCAGTCGTGGCGTCGATGCTCCTGCCCGACGCGATCAGGTTCACGGCGCGCTCGATCCCGACCGCGCGGGGGAGCCGCTGCGTTCCGCCTGCGCCGGGCATGAAGCCGAGCGTCGTCTCGGGCAGGCCGACGGTCGCGGTGGGCGAGGCGACGCGAGCGCTGCAGGCGAGCGCCAGTTCGAGCCCGCCGCCCAGAGCGACTCCCGTGATCGCGGCGACCGAGGGCACACGGAGTGAGTCGAGCAGGCCGGCGAGCTCGCCGTGGAGGGTGGGATGCGCGAGGGCCTGCCCGGAGTCGAACTCGGCGAGATCGGCCCCTGCGCTGAACTGCTTCCCGCCGGCGATGACGACGGCGGCGACGGAGCCGTCGAGGTCTGCGGCTTCGAGCTCCCGGTAGAGGGCCTCGCGCACGGGCTGCGCGAGGGTGTTCACCGGTGGGTTCTGCAGGATGAGCACGACGACGTCGCCGATGCGGTCGGTGCTGACGGGCGACCCAGTGGGCATGCGAGACTCCTCGAGCTGACGGACGTTGTCGAGATGTATTACACACTCATTGCGATCATCACGCAAGTGTCAAACATCAAGCGCTGTCAGTTCGTGGTCACCTCGACCTCGAGGGCGCGGAAGAACTCGAGAGCAGGGGCCGTCCACTCGCTGGTCAGTTGGTGGTACAGCCGGTACGCCTCGACGCGCGGCCAGTCGGCGGGAAGCAGGCGCTCGGGCAGCTCGGGGTCGAAGAGCGGGAAGTGCCGCCAGCTCGTGACGAGCTCGACCCAGCTCGTGAAGTACTGGGCGGGGTCTCGGGGTACGGCACTCTCGAACCGGGAGAGGAAGTCGGTGTACCGCTCGCGCAGGCTCTCCATGTCCCAGGCGGCCGATGCGATCTGCTCCGGGGTGTGACTGGCCGGGCGGGCGCCAGTGAACACGTACGCATCCCCAGGGCTGTCGGACGACCGCAGAAGGCGCTGCGTCGCCGCCTCGTTCTCGGGGTGCGGGGAGATCCAGAGACCGTTGCCGAGCGAGCCGAATCCAAGCCACGCCAACTCGGTACGGAAGTGGTAGCGCAGTGCGCGGCTCTCCTCCGGGACGGTGAGCGCGACGAACAGCCAGTCGCCGTGCCACTCGCGCGACTGCCCGAACGCCAGGGTGCGCTCCCGCCCTTCGCGAATGCCGCGGATGGTCTCGTCGGTCATCGTCATGCGCGCGCGCCGCCCGGTGCGCACGCTCGTGAGCCAGCCGTCGCCGACGGCCCGGGCCACGGCCTGACGGGCTGCGGGCACGCTCGCCCCGAGTGTGGTGAGCGCCCGCACGAGCGTCTCCTGCCAGACCGACCCGCCGAGCGGGATTACCGCATCGCCGAGCACGGTGAGCAGGAGCGTCTTCGTCCGCCGGGTGGCGGCCGGGCTCGCTGCGTTCGACGTGGTCATGATCCGAAGATTACACGCAGGGAGAAATCGAGGGTAGAAAAACGTAATACGCACATTTGACGATCGTGGTGTGGTTGTAGTACGTTGGCAGCACTTCAGCCTTGACGGCGTATCGTCGAGGCACCCCGGTCGTACGGGGATCTCAGGCAAAGGAGCCGTGGTGGACGAGCAGCAGTTCGACGCACTCGAGCGCAGGGTCGCCGCACTCGAATCGCGCGACGACATCGAGCGGATGCACAACGTCTACGTGCGAGTCCTCACGTCGCGCCAGTTCGACTCACTGGCGGACTACTTCACCGACGACGCCGTGATCGACATGCGCTCCCACGGGGTCAAGACCGGCAAGGCCGCGATCTCGGAGCACTTCTCCCACATGGTCGACGCCCCGCTCGACGGCGCAAGCTATCTCGTCACGGCGCCGGTGATCACCGTCGTCGGCGATGAGGCGACCGGAGTGTGGACGTGGCATCGCCTCAACAGTGCCGTACCGGAGGCGGGAGTCTGGGAGGAGGGGCGCTATGACTGCACCTACCGCCGCGACTCCGATGGCAGCTGGAAGTTCTCCAGAATGAAATTCCGCGTGGTGCGCCCTGTTCACGACGATGACAAGGGGAGCGCCGCCTCATGATCATCGCCGAGCTCGTCCGCCGCGCTTTCGCCGACCACGGGTCGAAGCTCGCGATAGTCCACGGCGACCGCCGCTGGACCTACGACCAGGTCGCCGATCGCTCCTTCCGACTCGTCAACGCGCTGCGCGAGCGGGGCATCGTGGTGGGCGACCGGGTCGCGACACTCGCCCACAACGACGCGACGACGCTCGAACTAATGCTGGGGCTCGCCCTCGGCGGCTACAACCGCACCGCACTGCACGGCATGGGCACCGGCGACACCCACCGACAGGTACTCGATGCGGCGGGTGCCCGCGTGCTCATCACGACCGGCGAGTTCTACGACCGGTTCCGCGCCGAGCTCGCCGCGGTTGCGAGCCTAGAGCTCGTCATAGTGCAGGGCGCCCCGGACGAGGCGGCGCTCGTCGACTACGAGACGATGCTGGCCGCGGCGGAGCCGACCGACGCGCGTGTCCCGGTCGCAGCCGACGACATCGTGCACCTCGCCTTCTCCTCGGGGTCGAGCGGCCTGCCGCGCGCCTCGGTGCACACGCAGCACAGCTGGTCGATAGTCACCGCCGACCACGCCATGTTCCTGCCGCGGATCACCTCGAGCGACGTCTATCTTGCGGCGGCCCCGCTCACCCACGCGGCGTCGACCGTGCTCTACCTCCTCGTGGGCCGTGGGGCGAGCATCCGGATCCTCGATCACTTCGACGCCCGCGCCGCACTGCAGCTCATCGAGTCCGAGCGCTGCACCATCACGTTCGTCGTGCCGACGATGCTCCAGGCCCTCGCCGATCATCCCGATGCTGCATCCTTCGATCTCTCCAGCCTGCGGGCGATCGTGTACGCGAGCGCCCCGATCTCGGTGGCTACCGCGCGGTTGGCGCAGGGGGTGTTCGGCGACGTGCTGTTCCAGACCTACGGCCAGAGCGAGTGCCTGCCGGTGACCTGCCTCACGCCGGAGGATCATGCGCGCGGTGCTGCCGGCGACTACCGCGTCCTGCAGTCGGCCGGCCGGGTCTGCCTCAATGCGCGCGTACGGATCGAGGGCGAGGACGGCTCGGCCCTGCCCGCGGGCAGCGTCGGCGAGATCCTGATCTCGACAGAGGGACGGATGCGCGGCATCTACCGCGACGAGGCCGCCACTGCCCAGCGGATCACGCCGGACGGCTTCGTGCGCAGCAACGACATCGGCTACCTCGACGACGACGGGTTCCTGTTCGTGGTCGACCGCAAGGACGACATGATCATCTCGGGCGGGTTCAACATCTGGCCCGCGGAGATCGAGAACGCGCTCCTCAAGCATCCGGCGGTGGCTGATGCCGCGGTCGTGGGCGTGGCGCATGCGAAGTGGGGCGAGACCCCTCACGCTGTCGTGGTGCTGCGAGCGGGCCAGACCGTCGGCGCGCAGGAGCTCATGGAACTGTGCCGCACCGAGATCGGCTCGATGAAGAAGCCCACCGACATCGTGTTCCGGGTGGATGCACTGCCCCGCAACGAGCTCGGCAAGCTGCCGCGTCGCGTGCTCCGGGAGGCCTACTGGCCGCAGGGAGACCGCGAGCGCGAGGTCAGCGGGGCCTGATCGTGGGCACCGCGGCGCTGAGCGCTGCTCACAACGTGTGACAAAAAACTAACGATCGTTATCAAGTTGGAGAAGAGAATATGACCATCACCGACACCGTGCCCGACGAGTTCGATACGGAGCCCCTGGGCAAGTGGAGCGAGCCTGTCGAGTTCGTCGTCGACCGTGAGCGCCTGCAGGCGTACGCGCGAGCGACCAACGACTCCGTGGCATCCCACCTGTCGGGAGACTTCGCGAGCCCCGTGTTCAACGTGGTGCCCGCCTTCCAGGTGATCGCCCCGCTCACGATGGACATGCCGCCGGCGCAGAAGCGGATGATGGGCCTGCACGGCGAGCAGGACTTCCGGTTCCACCGGCCGATCGAGGCGGGCATGACGCTCGTCACGCGCGCCATGCCCGTGGGCATCACTCCGCGCTCGACGGGCTCGCTCATCACTGTCCGCGGGGAGACGACGACGAAGGAGGGCGAGCCCGTCGTCGACCAGTACGTGACGGTGTTCATCCGTACCGCCATTGCGCCCGAGGCCTTGGGCGAGGAGCCGCCCACCCGCGAGTACGTGCGCGACGCCGAGCCGCTCATCGAGATCACCGAGACCTTCGATCCCGACCAGAGCTTCCGCTACATGGGCGCCTCGGGCGACACGATGCCGCTGCACTCCGACAACACGTTCGCGCGCCAGTTCGGGTTCCCGGGCATCATCCTGCACGGCAACTGCACTTTCGCCTTCGCGACCCGCACTGTGCTCGCGCACACCGCCGACAACGACAGCCGGCGCCTCAAGCGCCTCGCCATCCGCTTCAGCCGCTGGGTGACCCCCTACGACACCATCACCACGCGCGTCTATCGCGCAGGAACGTCCGAGAACGGGCATTCCCTCTACAGCTTCGAGACCGCTCTCGCCGACGGCACCCTGTGCCTGTCGGACGGGCTCGTAGAAGTCGCGGAATGATTCCTCGACACACGCACCACCTCGCACCGACAATCGAACCCAAAGGAGTGCTTCTGTCATGAGCAAGGCCATCATCCGAGCATCCGGCATCGTCGCCGGCCTCGCCCTCGCCGGCGCAACACTGGCCGGCTGCAGTACGCCCGAACCCGCTGCCACCACCGACCCCGTGTCGTCCGGCCCTGTTGCCGCCGACATCGTCATCGGCACCGGCGGCCAGCTCTCGAACGCCGACATCTTCCTCGGAATCTCCGAGGGGTTCTTCGACGAGGAGAGCCTCACCGCCACGACCTCGATCCTGACGGCAGGGTCTGACGCGATCCCGCTGCTGCTCAAGGGCGACCTCACCTTCGCGACTGTCGACATGGCGACCGCCATCAGCGCGACCCAGCAGAATGTGGGAATCGTCACGATCGCCCCCAACACCGCCGGTATAGGCGACGCGGTGGGCTACGCGGGCATCGTGGCCGGCGCCGACTCCGGCATCACGCGCCCGAAGGACCTCGAGGGAAAGAAGGTGCAGGTCAACCAGCTGGGCGGCACCGCCGAGGTGCTGACGCGCGCGTCGATCATCAAGGACGGCGGCGACGTCGACAAGGTCCAGTTCGTCGAGATCGCACCGCCCGAGGCGATCCCCGCCCTGCAGTCCGGGCAGATCGACGCAGCAGTGCTCGGCGAGCCCCTGGTCAGCATCGCCAAGGGAATGGGATTCAAGTACATCTTCAATCCGGAGGAGACCACGGTGCCGGGCCTTCCGACATTCGTCTTCGTGGCGTCGAAGACCTTCGCCGACGCGAACCCCGAGGTCGTCGCCCAGTTCACGAGCGCGATCCTGAAGGCGAACGCCTTCGCGAACGCGAACCCGGATGCCGTGCGGGAGACTGCCAAGACGTCGACCACGGTCGATCCGGCCCTTCTTGAGAAGTCGGCGCTGCCGCTCTTCGGAGAGACGGCGATCACTGCCGACGAGATCGACACGTTCATCGCCCTCTTGGAGAAGTACGGCTCGCTCGACAAGGCGCAGGCGCCGAAGGGCGCGGACGTCCTGTACGCCCCGTAACAACCAGCCGGTCCACAGGAGGAGGTAGCGAGCCATGACGAGCAACACGCTCTCGACGAGCACGACTGGCGCGCTGCCGCGCCCGGTGCCACAGCGCACCGGGCGCCTCCTGAGACTCGCCACGCAGGCGGGCGTCATCGTGCTCGCCCTCCTGCTGTGGTGGTTCGCCTCGGCGACCCTGCCCGAGGCCACGATGCCGAGCCCCGTCGAGACCCTCGCGCGCATGGGCCAGCTGGCCCTCACCGGAGGCTTCTGGGATGCCGTCGGCCAGACCCTGCTCACGTTCGCCGCCGGCCTGCTGATCTGCACGGTGGTGGGCGTTCCCGTCGGCCTCGCGATCGGGTGGAGCAGGATCGCCACCCAGAGCACCCGGCTGGTGTTCGACTTCCTCCGCACGATCCCGCCGATCGCGATCCTCCCCCTGGTGCTGCTGATCTACGGCCCGACTTTCGAGATGGTGCTCGTCGTCGTCGTGCTCGGAGCGATCTGGCCGATCCTCATCCAATCGGTCTACGCGGCCCGACAGGGGGAGTCGCTGTTGGCGGAGATGTCAGCGTCGTTCCGGGTACCCCGTCGATGGTTCGTCACCCACGTGTTCTTCCCCGGATCCCTCCCGTTCGTCATGACCGGCCTACGGGTGGGCACGACGATCTGCCTGCTCCTCACGATCACCGGGGAGCTTCTCAGCGGTGCTCCCGGCATCGGCTTCCAGATTCAGGATGCCCAGCTCTCGCTCGACACCCCGCGGATGTACGCGTACGTGCTCGTCTCCGCGGTGCTCGGCCTGCTGGTCAACGGCGGATTCTGGTCGGCGCAGCGCTATCTCCTGCGCTGGCACGCCTCCAACCGCAAGGAGAGTGCACGATGACCCCCTCGACAGCGCGAGTCGCGCGCACCATCGGCCTCGAGATCTGGCTCCCCATAGTGCTGGTCGTCGTCTGGTGGTTCGCCAGCGCCAACAGCACCTCCGTGTACTTCCCGCCGCTCTCGTCGATCCTCGGGTCCTTCGCCCACGACTGGCTGGACCCCGCGGCCCTGCCGAAGAACCTGGTGCCCAGCCTCCAGCTGCTGGCTCTCGGCTATCTGCTCGCCGTGGTGACCGGCATCGTGCTCGGCCTCGTCCTCGGGCTGGTCGCGCCGCTGGAGCGGGCAACCCGTCCCTTGCTAGAGGTGCTGCGGGCGATCCCGGGGGTTGCCCTGCTGCCGATCTTCATCGTGCTCTTCGGCATCGACCTGCAGATGAAGGTGCTTCTGATCGCGTTCGGCGCGTTCTGGCCGGTGCTGCTCAACACGATCGACGGGGTGCGCGGCATCGAGCCCGTCCTGCTCGACGTCTCACGGGTGTTCCGCGTCGGCCGGATGCGCCGGCTTGTGTCGATCGTGCTCCCCGGTGCGAGCCCGCAGATCTTCGCCGGCGCGCGCACCGCCCTCGCGATCGCGCTCATCATCATGGTGGTGAGCGAGACCATCGGCGGCAACGGCGGCGTCGGCTACTTCCTCCTGAACGCGCAGCGAAACTTCGCGATCAGCTCCATGTGGGGCGCCATCCTCGCCCTCGGAATTCTCGGCTACCTGCTCAACATCGTCCTGCGCATCATCGAGCGCTCGGTGCTGCGCTGGCACAGGCTTCAGCAAGCACGATTGGAGAGTCAGCCATGACCATCACCGGGTCGAAGAAACTGCAGCAGGCAGCGGGCGGGAACACGGATGTCGCCCTCGCGGCCCGCGGCCTCGGGCACGCGTACCACGGCAGGAACGTGCTCTCCTCGATCGACTTCGAGGTCCGGCGGGGCGAGTTCGTCTGCATAGTCGGGCCGTCGGGGGTGGGCAAGACCACCCTGCTGCGCTGTCTCGCCGGCCTTCAGGCCTCCACGAGCGGCACCGTCATGATCGCCGGCGAGCCGGTCACCGAGCCGGTGCCCGGCGTCGCCCTGGTCTTCCAGGACTACAGCCGCTCGCTCATGCCGTGGGCCTCGGTGCTGCACAACGTCACCCTGCCGCTGCGGGCGAACGGCACGAGCCGGGCTGCAGCCCGCGAGGAGGGCCTCAGGGCGCTCACACTGGTCGGCCTCGACGACGTGGCGGCCGGGATGTACCCCTGGCAGCTCTCGGGCGGCATGCAGCAGCGCGTGGCGATCGCCCGGGCGCTCGCGTACAACCCCGCTCTGCTGCTCATGGACGAGCCGTTCGCCTCGGTCGACGCGTACACCCGCGCCGACCTCGAGGACCTCATGCTCCGTCTGCAGCGCGAGCTCTCGCTCACCGTGGTCCTCGTGACGCACGACATCGACGAGTCCGTGTACCTGTCCGATCGGGTGATCGCCCTCAACGGCTCCCCGGCGAGCGTCGCCGACATCGTCGAGATCCCGCTCGGGGCCGAGCGCGACCAGGTGGGCACCAAGAGCACAGCCGAGTTCGCCGCGCTTCGCGGCCGTGTGCACGCCCTCATCCGCGGCTCTCGCGGGTCGGCGGATGCGACGGAGGCGCGGGAGTGATCTGGAATCCGGCGGGCCCCCTCACGGGCATCCACCACGTGCGCCTGGCGGTGACCGACCTCGCCCGGTCGCGCCGCTTCTGGGAAGACATCTTCGGATACGAGTGGGAGTTCGACTTCCCCGGCGCCGACGGCCCCGCCGCGACGGCGCTCCGGCACGGCCGTGGCGGCCCGAACCTCGTGCTGTGGCTCGAGCCGAGGTCGCGAGAGCCCCGCGGCCAGTTCGTCTCGTTCGGCATCGGGCTGCCCTCGGGCGAGGCGGTCGAGGCGCTCGCCGCCGAGCTGGATTCGCGCGGCATCCGCCATGGCGGAGTGCAGGGCGCGTTCGTCGACGTGAAGCTCCCGTTCGTGGAAGACCCGGACGGCAATCTCGTGAGCTTCTATGTGAAGCCGTCGCCCGACGTCGTCGAGCCAGCGTGAGCGCGACACCGTCGGTTGAGGACCGCTTCGCGATAGCCGACCTCTGCGCCCGCTACTCGTGGGCGCTCGACACCGGCGACACCGACGGATTCGTTGCCTGTTTCACCGAGGACGCGGTGTTCGACGAGATCGTCTTCGCCCGCGGGCGCGACCAGATCAGGCGCGCGGTCAAGCAGGTATTCCACGACAACGCCCTCTTCGCCGGCCGGCAGCACCTCATCGGGCAGTCGCTGTTCTCTGCGGACCCGGAGGGCCGCCGCGGGCACTGGCGCATGCGCTCCTTCGCGCACGTGGTGGCCCTGCGGGACACGGGCGCGACCCTGTTCTGGACCGGCTGGTACGACGACATCCTCGCGAAGGTCGATGGCGACTGGCTTTTCAAGTACCGCAAGCCCGCGAAGTGGGAAGGCGAGGTGCTCTCCGGATTCCCCGAGAACACCATCTCGAGGCTGAGAATGCCCGAGAACTGGGCGCGACCGTTGGAGGACTAGATGCCCCTGTTCGTCATGACCGGCGAGTTCGTCGGCGAGCCCGAGCCCGGGTTGCTCGAGGCCCACATCGCGTGGCTCGCCGCGCAGTTCGAGGCCGGGGCATTTCTGCTCTCCGGCGGCGTCGACGCGGTGGGGGACCGGCCGCCGGGGGCGCTCGCCGTCATGGAGGCCGAGAGCCGCGAGGCTGCACTCGCGATCCTCGACTCCGAGCCGTTCCACTTGGCGGGCGCCATCCGGCACGACGTCGCGCCGTTCGCCGTGCGCGTGCTGGCGACCCACCTGGATGAGCGGTTCGTCACGCCGGAGCTCGTTCGCACGATCTCGACACCGCTCGACCGCCGGTGATCGAGCGGAGTCGAGATTCCGCCAAGGGACCTCGACTCCGCCGACCAGCTACAGCGTATTGCCCAACTTGAAGCCCTTCTCCATGTCGCCCTCGCGCGTGTACGAGAATCCGTCTGCGCCCACGGTCACGGCGAGCTCCGTCGGCTCCTCGCGCACCTCGACGGCCCTGACATTGCCGTCGAGGTCGAGCACGAGGGAGGCCTCGGTGTACCAGCTCGGAACCACCGGGTTGCCCCACCAGTCGCGGCGCTGGTTGTCGTGCACGTCCCACTTCACGACGGGGTTGTCGGGGTCGCCCGTGTAGTAGTCCTGCGTGTAGATCTCGACGCGGTGGCCGTCGGGGTCGAGCAGGTAGAGGTAGAACGCGTTGGAGACGCCGTGGCGCCCCGGCCCGCGCTCGATGCGGTCAGACAGGCGCAGCGCCCCGAGCTTGTCGCAGATGTGGATGATGTTGTGCTTCTCGTGCGTCGCGAAGGCGATGTGGTGCACGCGCGGTCCGTTGCCGCCCGTCAGCGCCGTGTCGTGCACGGTGTCCTTGCGGCGCATCCAGGCGGCGTAGACGATGCCGTCCGAGTCCTCGATGTCCTCGGTCACCCGGAAGCCCAGGGCCTCCATGTAGGCGAGCCCGCGCGGAACATCCGGGGTCACCTGGTTGAAGTGGTCGAGGCGCACGAGCGCGCCGGGGTTGTAGAGGTCGTAGCGCCAGGCGAGGCGCTCGACGTGGTCCACCTCGTAGAAGAACTCGTACGGGAACCCCAGCGGGTCCTCGACGCGCACGGAGTCGCCCACCCCGCGGACGAACCCGGTCGCGCGCCGCTCGGTGCGGCATCCCATCGCCTCGTAGTAGGCCTGGGCGCGGTCGACGTCCTCGGGCGTACGAACGCGGTAGGCGAGGGATGCCACGGCCGCGACGGGCCCCTGCCGCAGCACGAGGTTGTGGTGGATGAACTCCTCGAACGTGCGCAGGTAGACCTCGGTGTCGCTCTCCTCCGTGACGACGAGGCCGAGCACATCGACGTAGAAGGCGCGCGATGCTGCGAGGTCGGTCACGACGACCTCCATGAACGCGCAGCGCACGATGTCCGGGGGAGTGAGGTCGGGCGTGGGGATGGGAGTGGCGCTCATGCTGATGCTCCGAATCGTGCCGTGTGCACTTCGCCGATCGTGATGTGCACAGCCTGCTGGTCGGTGTAGAAGTCGATCGAGCGGTAGCCGCCCTCGTGGCCGAGGCCGGAGGCCTTGACGCCGCCGAACGGGGTGCGCAGGTCGCGCACGTTGTGCGAGTTGAGCCACACCATGCCCGACTCGACGGCGTGCGCGAAGGTGTGCGCGCGCTCGAGGTTGCTGGTCCAGATGTAGGCGGCGAGGCCGTACTTCACGCCGTTGGCGAGCTCGAGGGCCTCCTCGTCGGTGTCGAACGGGGTGATCGCGACCACCGGGCCGAAGATCTCCTCCTGGAAGATGCGGGCGTCCGAGGCGACGTCGGCGAACACGGTCGGCTGCACGTAGTTGCCCTCGGGAAAGGCCTCCGGGCGGCCACCGCCGGCCAGCAGGCGGCCCTCGCCCTTGCCGAGCTCGACGTAGCTCATGACCTTCGCGAAGTGCTCCGGATGCACGAGCGCGCCGACCTCGGTCTTCGGGTCGTTCGGGTCGCCGACCACAATGGCGCGAGCCCTCGCGGCGAAGCGGGAGACGAACTCGTCGTAGATGCCGCGCTCGACGAGGATGCGCGAGCCCGCGGTGCAGCGCTCTCCGTTGAGCGAGAAGACGCCGAACAGCGTGGAGTCGATCGCCGCGTCGAGGTCGGCGTCGGCGAAGACCACGGCCGGTGACTTGCCGCCGAGCTCCATCGACATGCCCTTGAGGTTCGCGGCGCAGTTGCGGTAGATCGTCTGGCCGGTGGTGGTCTCCCCGGTGAAGGAGATCAGCGGTACCCCGGGGTGCTTGACGAGGGCGTCGCCGGCCTCCTCGCCGAGGCCGTTGACGAGGTTGAAGACGCCCTTCGGCAGCCCGGCATCCTCGAAGATCTGGGCCCACAGGCTCGCCGAGAGCGGGGTGAACTCGGCCGGCTTGAGCACGACCGTGCAGCCGGAGGCGAGGGCGGGCGCGAGCTTCCAGCTCTCGAGCATGAACGGGGTGTTCCACGGCGTTATCAGGCCGGCGACCCCGACAGGCTTGCGGTTGACGTAGTTCACCTGGCGGCCGGGCACCTTGTAGGTGTCGTCGGCCTGGGCGACGATCAGGTCGGCGAAGAACCGGAAGTTCTCCGCCGCCCGCTGGGCCTGCCCGAGCGCCTGGGTGATCGGCAGCCCGGTGTCGAAGGTCTCGAGCTCGGCGAGCCGGGCATCCTGCGCCTCGACCAGGTCGGCGATCCTGTTCAGGATGCGCGAGCGGGCGCGCGGCAGCATGCGCGGCCAGGGCCCGTTGGTGAACGCCTCGGTGGCGGCGGCGACCGCGAGGTCGATGTCCTCCTGCTGGCCCGCGGCGGCCGTCGCGTAGACGGTGTTGCCCGCGGGCTCGAGCACGTCGAAGGTCGCGCCCGAGACGCTGTCGACGAAGGCGCCGCCGATGTAGTGCTGGATCGTGCTGGGCAGCCCCGCCGGGATGTGCGTCATCGGGTGAACCCTTCCGTGCTGGTGAGCCACTGCTCGCCCTCGGCGAGCAGGGCCTTCATTGTCACGAGGCCGGCGTCAGTGGGCGTGATGAGCGGCGGGCGCACGAAGCCGGATGCCACGAGCCCCCGCTGCTCGAGCACCCACTTGCCGGGCGCCGGGTTCGTCTCCACGAAGAGCAGGTCGACGAGGGGGTGGAGGCCGTAGTGGATCTCCCGCGCGCGCTCGAGGTCTCCGGCCATCCACGCCTCGTACAGGTCGGCGTGCGCTCGCGGTGCAATGTTGGAGGTCGCGCTGATGAAGCCGATGCCGCCGAGGGCGAGTAGCGGCAGGCACAGTAGCTCGATGCCGCTCCACACGAGCAGGTCTTTGCCGCACAGCTGCAGGACGCGGGAGAAGTGCTCGAAGTCCTTCGTGGTCTCCTTGACGCCGACGAAGTTGTCGACGTCGCGGTACAGGCGCGCGACTGTCTCCGGAGCGATGTCCACGGCCGTGCGGCTCGGCACGTTGTACGCCACGATCGGCAGATCGGGGAACTCCTTCGCGACCGTCGTGTACCAGACGTACAGCGCCTCCTGGGTGGGGCGGGCGTAGTACGGCGTGATGATCAGCACGGCGTCGGCGCCGGCATCCTGGGCTGCCGCGGTGAGCTCGAGGGTCTCCTCGAGCTTCTCGGTGCCCGTGCCGGGCATGAACGGCACGCGGTCGTCGATCGCGGTGGCGACCGTGCGGATCGCGGCGGCGCGCTCCGCGATCGACTGCGAGCTCGGCTCGCCCGTGGAGCCCCCGAGCGAGATGCCGTGCGTGCCGTTGGCGAGCTGCCAGTTCACAAGGTTCGTGAGGCTGTCGTGGTCGACCTCGCCCGTGGGCAGGAACGGGGTCATGAGCGGGGCGATCGAGCCCTTGATCTGGCTCGGGTCTGAGCGGAATTTCACGCTGGTCCTTTCTTGTGCGACTGGTAGGCGAGGAACGCGTCGAGCGTCGCCGTGCGGTGGGCCCGCGCAGCGAGCTCGATCTCGAGGTCGTCGGCACCGCGCTCGAGAAGCTGCAGCAGCGCCTCGTGCTCCTCTACCGACTCGCGAGCACGGCCGGGCACGAAGCTGAAGGTGGAGTCGCGCAGCACCCGCATGCGGTTCCAGCCGCGGTGCACGAGGTCGAGGATGTGCGGGTTCGGGCAGTTCTCGAACAGCACCGAGTGGAAGTCGAGGTTGAGCTGGGTGAAGCGCGGCGGGTCGAAGTGCTCGAGGCACGCGATCATCTCGGCGTTGATGGCGCGGGCGCGCGCGATGTCCGCCGCGCTGACGAAGGGTGCGGAGAGGGCGGTCGCCGCACCCTCCACGATCGCGAGCGTCTGCATGGTGTGGAGGTACTCGGTCTCCTTGATGAGGGCGACCTGGGCTCCCACGTTGCGCTCGAACGTGACGAGGCCCTCGGCCTCGAGCATCCGGACCGCTTCGCGCACCGGCACGGCGCTCACGTCGAGCTCCTTGGCGATCTGGCCGAGCACGAGCCGGTAGCCGGGCACGAAGGTGCCGTCGGAGATGCGCTCCTTGATCCACTCGTAGGAGAGCTGGGCCTTGCTGAGGGTGGTCACAGCCATGCCTCGTACCGCGCCTTCCAGTCGCCCGCGAGCGGGTACAGCCCGTTCACGCTCTCGCCCGCAGCGACCATCTCGGCGATGAAGCGCTCCTGGCGCTCCTGCTCGATCGCGCCCTCGACAACCTGCTCGATGAGCGACGGCGGGATGACGAGCAGCCCGTCCGCGTCGCCGACGATCACGTCCCCCGGCTGCACGGCCGCGCCCCCGCACGCGATCGTCAGGTCGGAGTCCCACGGCACGTGGCGGCGGCCCAGTACTGCCGGATGCGCGCCGGCGAAGTACGTCGGAATGTCGAGTGCGGCGACCGCCGCGACATCCCGAACGCCCCCGTCGGTGACGATGCCCGCGGCCCCGCGCACTTGCGCGCGCAGGGCGAGGATGTCGCCGACGGTTCCGGTGCCGGTCTCGCCGCGGGCCTCGATCACGAGCACGTCGTCGGGGTTCAGGGTGTCGAACGCGCGCTTCTGGGCGTTGAATCCGCCGCCGTGCGACTCGAAGAGGTCCTCGCGGTGGGGGATGAACCGCAGCGTTCGCGCGAGGCCGAGGAGGCGGGCATCCGGACGCGTTGAGTGCAGGCCGTCGATGGACACGTCGTTGTAGCCGAGCTTTCGCAGCTGGGCGCTCAGGGTCGCGGTGCCGACGGCGTTGATGCGCTGCTTGAGCTCCGACGTGAGGATGCTCGGCACCGGCGTGCCCCACGCCTCGGCCCGCTGGACGTCGTCCACGACGGGCTGCGCGCCGTACTCGGCGAGCGGCACGGTGCCCTCGACCACGGGCGTGATCAGGCGGCCGCTCGTGGGGGCGCCGGGGGCGGTCGGGGCGTCGACCTCGACCTCGACGACGTCGCCGGGCACGACGACAGACGATCCGGCAGGAGTGCCGGTGAGGATCACGTCGCCGGGCTCGAGGGTCATGAGCTGGGAGAGGTCTGCGACGAGCCGGCCGAAGTCGAACACGAGGCGCTCGGTCGTGTCGTCCTGGACGAGCTCGCCGTTCACCCAGGTGCGCACGCGAAGCGCTGCCGGGTCGACGTCGGCCGCCGCGATGAGTGCCGGGCCGAGCGGGGTGAAGCCGTCGCCGCCCTTCGACTTGAGGTTCGAGCCCTTGTCCGCGGTGCGCAGGTCGTAGACGCCGAAGTCGTTGGCGGCGGTGACGGATGCCACGTGCGACCAGCCCTCGGCGGGCGAGACCCGGCGGGCCGCCGTCCCGATCACGAGCGCGACCTCGCCCTCGAACGCGAGCAGCTCGGTGCCCGCCGGCCGCTCGATCGGCGTGCCGGACTCGCTCACCGACGTGCTCGGCTTGATGAAGTACGACGGCTGCGCGGGGGTGCGGCCGCGCTGCGCGATGCGCGACGGGTAGTTGAGGTGCAGGGCGATGACCTTGCCCGGCGCTGGGATCGTCATATTGGAAATGATATACGATCTGTGTGCAGCGTCAACCCCTGCGGGAACTCAGCGCGTGGCTGCCCCATGGCCCCGGAACTCCGCGAGCACGGTCTCGCCCGAGGTGATTCGCACGTCGATGATCGTGGCGCGTCCCGCGTCCGCCCGCACCGCCGCCGTGGCGACGAGGGTGTCGTGCTCCCGCGCGGGGGCGAGGAACGCAATGTCCGCAGCGCGGGTGACGGACGGCTTGTCCAGGGACGCGCAGCAGAAGGCGAGGGCGGTGTCGGCGAGCAGGAAGAGGTAGCCGCCGTGCACGAGGCCGTGGCCGTTGACCATGGCGGCGGCGACGGGCATCCGGATCTCGACCCGGCCGGCCTCGACCGCGCCGAGCGTGATGCCGAGCGAGCGGGCGACCGCGTCGTCGTCGAGGAGGGCGTTGACAAGCTCGAGTGCTGTGGGCATGGCACGATTGAACCATGACTTCCCTCCCGTACGACGCCGCCATCGACGCCGTCGACGGCACCACGACCTCCCTCGCCGAGCTCAAGGGCAAGGTCGTTCTCGTGGTGAACGTCGCGTCGCGCTGCGGCCTCACGCCGCAGTTCGAGCAGCTCGAGCAGCTGCAGAAGAGGTACGCCGAGCGGGGCCTCACCGTCATCGGCTTCCCGTGCAACCAGTTCGCCGGCCAGTCTCCCGAGGGCAACCAGGAGATGGCGGACTTCTGCTCCGCGACCTACGGCACCACCTTCCCGATCTTCGGCAAGATCGAGGTCAACGGCGAGGGCCGCCACGAGGTGTACGACTCGCTCGTCGAGGCGACGGACGCCGACGGCGAGGCCGGCGACATCCAGTGGAACTTCGAGAAGTTCCTCATCGCTCCGACCGGCGAGGTCGTCGGCCGCTTCCGCCCGAAGACCCTGCCGGACGCGCCCGAGGTCGTCGCGGCTATCGAGGCTGTTCTGCCCACACGTCCTTAGCGATCGCGAACGCGCGGTTCGCCGCCGGCACGCCCGCGTAGACGGCGGACTGCAGCAGCACCTCCACGACCTCCGCGCGCGTCAGCCCGTTCGTCTCCGCGGCGCGCAGGTGCATCGGCAGCTCCTCCCAGTGGTGCAGCGCGACGAGCGAGCTCAGCACGGCGATGCTGCGGTCTCGGCGGGCGAGGCCGGGCCGGGTCCAGATCTCGCCCCACGCGTAGCGGGTGATGAGCTCTTGGAACTCCCGGGTCTCCTCCGTCGTCCCCTCGACCGCGCGGTCGACGTGCGCGTCGCCGAGCACCTCGCGGCGCACCCTCAGGCCCTCGTCGTAGCTGTCGCTCATCCCACTCCTTCGAAGAACTCCGTGAGCCGGGATGCCACGGCCTCCGGCTGCTCGACCGGCGGCAGGTGCGCCGCCCCCGCCACCTTGCCGCTGCTGCCCCGCCGCACGCCCGCCGCGATCTCGGCGGACTCCCGCTCGCCCACCACCGCGTCGTGCTCGCCCCACAGTGCGAGCACGGGGACCTCGATGTTCCCGAGCAGCGCGCGGACGTCGTAGGTGGCCAGTGCCTCCGCGCACAGCGCGTAGCTCTCATCGTCGGCGTCCCGCAGCGAGTGCAGCAGGCGGCCGGTGGCATCGGGGTGGCGCTCGATCGAGCCGGGCGCGAACCACCTGCCCGCCGACGGGCCCACGAGCGACGCCGTGCCGAGCGTCCGCGTCGTGATCGCGCGCTCGACCCAGCCCTCGGTGGTGCCGATCTTCGCGCCCGAGCAGATCACGGCGGCGGCATCCACGCGCTCCTGGGCGTGCAGCAGCAGCTCGAGCCCGGTGGCGCCGCCGAGGGAGACGCCCGCGTACCGGAACCGCTCGTCGCCGAGAGCGTCGAGCAGGCCGAGCGCGATCTCGCCGACCGTGAAGGGCTCGCGCGCAGCGGGGGAGGTGCCGTGGCCCGGGAGGTCCCACGTGACCACCCGGTAGTGCTGCCGCAGGATCGCCGCCGTCGAGTCCCAGAGGATCGACGAGGTGCCGAGGGAGGGGCCGAGGACGAGCAGCTCACCCGCCCCGGAGGCCTCGGACACCGCGATGCGGGGGATCATGCGCGGGCCCTGGCGATCGCGGCGTCGATGAAGTGGTCCGACAATCCTGTGTAGTCCCCGCTGGAACCCCCGAGACTGCGCTGCTCGGCCCGCAGGTCGTCGAGCGCGAGGTTGCGCGCGACCGCGTCGAGGTTGACGGTGAGGCCCCCGAGCAGGTCCTGGAGGAGGGCGCTGCCGCCGAGTGCCAGGCGCTGCAGTTCGCGCAGTGCCGGCCACTCCGAGTGCCAGGCACCATCGGGCCGCTCGTCGACGAAGGAAGCCGCGGCCACGTGCAGGGCCGACGCGAGGCCCGGGGCTCGCAGGGAGACCGATCGCAACAGCACGCTCACTACCGGGTTCTGCTTCTGCGGCATCGCCGACGAGCCACCTCGCCCCTCTGCTGCCGGCTCCGACAGCTCGCCGATCTCGGTGCGGGAGAGCGTCGCGACGTTCGCCCCGATCGTGCCGAAGACGTCGGTGAGGCGCGTGAGTGCGTCGCCGAGCCTGGTGACCGGCGCACGGGACACGTGCCACGGGCTCGACTCCGCAAGGCCGACCGCGCTCGCGAACGCCGCGGGCATGTCGGCGGCCCTGTTCCCGGCGAGCTCGACGAGCGAGGCCAGCGTGCCGGCCGCACCGCCGAGCTGAGCAGGGAGAACCAGTGCGCGGAGGTCGTCGCGCGCGTCGAGCAGAGTCGTGAGCCAGGTGGCGAAACGAAGCCCGTACGTCGTGGGGACGGCGTGCTGGGTGAGCGTCCGGGCGGCCGCAGCAGTGCCGCGGTGCTCGTCGCTGAGGCGGGCAAGCGAGGACACCGCGGCGTCGATCCGAAGGAGCAGGGTCTCGCGGACCCGCTGGGCTAGCAGCATGAGGGCGGTGTCGAGGATGTCCTGGCTTGTCGCACCCTTGTGGATCCAATGCGCTGTGACCGGGCCCGAGGTCGTCCGGAGGTCTGCGATGAGCGGGATCACCGGGTTGCCGCCATCGCGCGCTTGGCGGGCAAAGTCCGATATCGACGCTCTGGTCGTGAGGCCCGGATGCTCTTCGAAGGGTTCGAGAACCTCGACGGGCGCGATCCCAGTTGACACGAGCGCTCGCAGGTACGCGACCTCGGTGTCGTACAGGGCCCTGAGCACTGCCAGGTCCGAGGCTTCTTGGTCAAAGCCCGCCGTCGCGGGTGACAGCAGCCCGTAGTCGAAGCCTTCCTCACGGGTAGGCAAGGAACACCGTCTCATTCTCGCCCTGCAGGCGCAGGTCGTGGCGCAGGCCGTCACCGGTCTCGATGGCCACGAGGGTCGCGCGCTCCGCGGGGTCGAGTGACTCGAGGAAGGCGTCGCTGCGGCCGGGCAGGTAGATGCGCGAGTGCAGGCGGTCCATGAGGCCGCGCGCGAACACGATCACGGCGATGAAGTCGGCGTCGGGCAGCACGGTCCAGAACTCGTACTCGCCCGCGTCGGTGACGTGCACGCGCCCGAAGCCGGTGAAGGTGCCGTCCCGGTGGAACGAGCCCTCCGCCGTCGGAATGACGCCCGCGCCGTCCGCCTGCCAGATCTCGACGAGGGCGTCGGGGATGGCGGCGCCCGAGCCGTCGTACACGGTGCCGCTGAGCCGGATCGCTCCCGGGCTGCCCGGCGAGACGAGCAGGCCGCCGCCCTCGACCTCGAGCCCGTAGCGGAAGAACGGCCCGACGGTCTGCCCCGGAGTGCCTCTCACGCGTCGCTCCCCTCGGGTTCGATCCAGGTCGCCCTCGGCCCGGTCAGCACGATGTCCCAACGGTACCCCAGCGACCATTCCGGGCTGGAGAGGTCGTGGTCGTAGGCGGCGACGAGGCGGTCGCGGGCCGCCTGGTCCGGGATCGACTGGTAGATCGGGTCGAGCGGGAACAGCGGGTCGACCGGGAAGTACATCTGCGTCACGAGCCGCTGCGTGAAGGCGCTCCCGAACACGGAGAAGTGGATGTGCGCGGGCCGCCAGGCGTTCACGTGGTTCTTCCACGGGTAGGCGCCCGGCTTGATCGTCGTGAAACTGTACCGGCCGTCGGCATCCGTGATGCACCGGCCCGCGCCCGTGAAGTTCGGGTCGAGCGGCGCGGGGTGCTGGTCGCGCTGGTGGATGTACCGACCCGACGCGTTCGCCTGCCACACCTCGACGAGCTGGTGCCGCACGGGCCTGCCCTCGCCGTCGAGCACGCGCCCGGTCACGACCATGCGCTCGCCGAGCGGCTCGCCCGCGTGCTGCACGGTGAGGTCGCTCTCCACCGCCGCGACGTCGCGGTGCCCGAAGGCGGGAGACGCGAGCTCGATGCTCTCCGGATCCACGAGCTTCGGATTCTTCGTCGGGTGCCGCAGCACGCTCGACCGGTACGGGGCGAAGTCGACCAGGGGGGAGTCGAGGGGCGGCATCCCGGCTGCTCGCCGCTTGTCGTAGTCGGAGTGCAGGGCGGCGATCTCCGCGCTGATGGTCGCCTGGGTCGTCTCGGTCACGCGGCAAGCCTCGCGGCGGCCGCGGAGCGGGTCTAGCGGTGCGTCCCACTCAGTGAGTTGCCGATCTCCAGGGCCGTGCGCATCACGAGCGGCGCGAGCCGCCCCTCGTCAGCGCGGCCGAGGTGCGTGACCACGCCCACGGCCGCGACGGGCAGGCCGTCGACCGCCGGCAGCGCCGCCGCGATCGACACGTTCCCGAGCGTCATCTCCTGGCGGGTGGTGGCGTAGCCGGATGCCCGGACTCGCGCGACCTCGTCGCGCAGTGCCGCCTCGTCCGTGACCGAGTGCAGGGTCTCCTTCTCGCGCGGCAGCACGAAGTACGCGTCGAGCCAGTCTTCGTCCCGCGTTGCGAGGAGTGCCTTGCCGACCCCCGTGGTGTGCAGCGGCAGCCGCCCGCCCATGCGGCTCAGGGTGGGCACCGACCCGGGCCCGCTCAGGCGCGCGACGTACAGCGCCTCGGTGCCGGCGAGCATCGCGAGGTGCACGTTCTCGCCCGTGGCCGCGTACAGCTCGAGCAGGTGCGGCAGGGCGGTCTCGCGCAGGCGGAGGCTGACGGGGGAGAGCTCGCCGACCTCCCACAGCGCGGTGCCGATCACGTATCCCGAGGCCGTGCGGTCGAGCATCCCCAGCGCCACTAGCTCTGCGGCGAGCCGGTGCGCCGTCGACCGCGGCAATCCCGAGCGGGCGCTCAGGGACCCGAGATCGAGCTCGGGCTCGTCCTCGCTGAAGGCGCGCAGTATCCGGGATGCCCGCACGAGCACGGACTCGCCCGGGACGTTCGTGCGGCCCGCCATCGTTACGCGGGCTCCACCCCGAACGCCCGTGCGAGCTTGTCGATCTTCTGCGCGCGGCCCAGGCGCGGCAGGTCGCTGCCGTCGCGGATCACGCGGCCACGGGCCTCGAAGTCGTCGAGGAAGTCGCGCGCCCAGGCCACGTCGGAGCGGGTGGGGGAGATCACCTCGTTGATGATCGGCAGCTGCTCGACATCGAGGCAGAGCTTGCCGGTCATGCCGAGTGCGACCGCGATGCCGCCCTGCTCGCGCAGCACGGGGTGGTTCGACCCGACGGTCGGCCCGTCGATGGGGCCGGGCAGGTTGCCGACGCGCGACGCGATGACGAGCCGGGAGCGCGGGTACGCCATGGCCATGTCGTCGGCCGCGGTACCGGTGTCGCGGCGGTAGTCGCCGCTGCCGAACGCGAGGCGGTAGGCGCCGCGGGCGCGCGCGATGTTCGCGGCCTCCTCGATGCCGAGCGCCGACTCGACGAGCGCGATGACGGGGGTCTGCCCGTGCAGGCGGTCGAAGGTCTCGGTGACGTGCGCGGGCGATTCGGCCTTGGCGAGCATGACGCCCAGGAGGCCGGGCAGGCCGACGAGCGCGTCGACGTCGTCCGACCAGAAGTCGCTCGTGCGGTCGTTGATGCGCACCCAGCCGCTGCCGCCGCTGCTCAGCCACTGGGCGACGTCGTCGCGGGCCTTCCCTTTGAGCCCGGGGTCGACGGCGTCTTCGACGTCGAGGATGATCTGGTCGGCGCGCGACGCCTCGGCGGCGTCGAAGTCGGCGGGCCGGGTGGCGGCGACGAGCAGCCAGGAACGGGCGATCTCAGCGGAAACTGTGCGGGGAGCGTGCTGCACTACGGGGCCTCTCTGCCAGGGCGGGCGCAACTGTGCGCCTCCGACAGGCTAGTCGTCCGGGGTGGCGCTCGCCGTCACGATATACGATACCTCGACACTCAGGCCGCGAGGACCTTCGTGATCCGCTGCAGGCTGACCGGCTCCGCGGTCGGGATGTGCTGCGCGAACAGGCTGAGCCTGAGCTCTTCGAGCATCCAGCGCGCACGGATGAGGCGGGGCTCCGATCCCGCTCGGAGCGGCAGCTCGCCGCCGGCGTCGCGGTACCGGTTGGTTGCGAGCTCCACCTCCGACATCCACACGCGATCGCGGGCCGGATTCTCGGGCAGCTTCGCCACCCGGTGCACGATGCCGTCGAGGTAGGCCGGGATGCGTCGCAGGCGCTCGAGCCCCGCGACCCCGACGAAGCCGGGGTAGATGAGGGCATCGAGTTGAGCGCGGGCGTCGCCGAGCGGCGCGAGGAGCGCGAGGCTCGTGGCCTGCTTGATGGCCTTGTCCGCGTCGCGGCTCTTGGCGACGATCTTCGACACGAGCGCCACGGTCTGGAACAGCGAGTCCACGATCGCCGCCGACACCGCGTCCCGCGCGGCCTCGAACTCGGCCCTCGTGTAGATCTCGGCCCCGCCCACGACATCGTCGATGCACGCCGCCATGCAGTCCTCGAACAGCTCGGCATTGTTGCGGTACGGCGACTGCGCGAGGACGAGCTTCTCCTGCGTCGTGAGGTGCTCCTGCACGTACCCGATCGGCGACGGGATCGCGAGCTGCAGGAGCCGCCGCACCCCTAAGTGGTGGGCCGCGGCCTGGTCCTCCGCAGTGCTCATGAGCCGGATGGCGACGCTCGTGCCCTCGTCGACGAGTGCCGGGTACGCGCGGATCGTGTTGCCGCCGTGCTTCACGTCGCGCGAGCGGTCGAGGGCGTCGAAGTCCCAGGTGGTGAGGCCCGCGCGCTCGAGAGTATCCCGAGGCGTCTCGACGACCTTCGCCACGCTCGCCCTGGCCGCGGGCTTGAGCGATGCCTGGAGCGCGCTCAGGGTCTTGCCCGACGCGAGGCGCTTGCCCCGTTCATCCATCACCGCGAAGGTGACGCGCAGGTGCGGCGGAATGCGGTCGAGGTCGAAGTCCTTCTCGGTCACTGGCGTGTAGGTCTGGGCCGCGATCTCGCGGGCGAGGTACGCGGTGAGCGAGCCCGCGGGCTCGGCCGGTGCCCCGGCCAGCAGCTTGCGCGCCCAGTCGCCCGCGGGCACGACGTTGCGGCGGATCTGCTTCGGCAGCGACTTGATGAGCGCGGTCACGAGCTCCTCGCGCAGGCCCGGCACCTGCCAGTCGAACCCGTCAGCCCGCAGCCCGGCGAGCAGGGGCAGCGGCACGGCGACGGTCACGCCGTCGTCCTCGGCGCCGGGCTCGAACCGGTAGCTGAGACCGAGAGTCTGGTCGCCCTGGCGCCAGCTGTTCGGCAGTGCATCCTCATCGACCTCGACGGCATCCTCGGGGGCGAGGTTCTCGGTCGTCATGGTGAGCAGGTCGGGCGTGTCGACGCGCGCCTTCTTCCACCAGCCCTCGAAGTCGCGCGTGCTCGCGACCTCCGCCGGGATGCGGCGGTTGTAGAACTCGAAGATCGCCTCGTCGTCGAACAGGATGTCGCGGCGGCGGGTGCGCTCCTCGAGCTGTGCGAGCTCCTTTCTCAGTGCGCGGTTGGCCCGGTCGAACTCCGAGACCCGCCGATCGAGCCTGTCGA
>JAODAQ010000070.1 GCA_025463515.1 Rhodoglobus sp. | reverse complement strand
CACGGCTCGCGGAGGAGGGAGCGGCCTCGCGCGCGCGGGCGGGCAGGGCGCCGGGCAGGCGGCCCTTCGTGCCCTCCGGGATGTCGAGGTCGGTGTAGAGGTGCGGGCTCGACGAGTACGTCTCGGTCGGCTCCGGGATGCCCATCTCGAGCGCGCGGTTGATGAGCGACCACTTGTGCATGTCGTCCCAGTCCACGAACGTCACGGCGATGCCGGTCTTGCCCGCGCGGCCGGTACGGCCGGCGCGGTGCAGGTAGGTGTCGTGGTCGTCGGGGATGGTGTGGTTGATCACGTGGGTGACGTCGTTGACGTCGATGCCGCGGGCTGCGACATCCGTAGCGATCAGGATGTCTTTCTTGCCGGCCTTGAACGCCGCCATCGCGCGCTCGCGCTGCTCCTGGTTGAGGTCGCCGTGCACGGCCGCGGCGTTGAAGCCGCGGTCGTTGAGCTCCTCGACGAGCTTCGCGGCGGCCCGCTTGGTGCGGGTGAAGACGACGGTCTTGCCGCGGCCCTCGGACTGCAGGATGCGCGCGATGACCTCGTCCTTGTCGAGCGAGTGCGCGCGGTACACGACGTGCTTGATGTTCGCCTGCGTGAGGCCCTCGTCGGGGTCGGTCGCGCGGATGTGGATCGGGCGGTTCATGAAGCGGCGGGCGAGGGCCACGATCGGGCCGGGCATCGTCGCGGAGAACAGCATGGTGTGGCGCGTGGGCGAGGTCTGCGCGAAGAGCTTCTCGATGTCGCTCAGGAAGCCGAGGTCGAGCATCTTGTCGGCCTCGTCGAGGACCATGACCTTGACGTCCTTGAGGGAGAGAAGCCGCTGCGACGCGAGGTCGAGCAGGCGGCCGGGAGTGCCGACGACGACCTGCGCGCCGGCCTTGAGCTCCTCGACCTGGCCCTCGTAGGCCTTGCCGCCGTAGATCGCGGCGATCTTGGTCTTGCGGTTGGATGCCGCGAGCACGAGGTCTTCGGCAACCTGCACGCACAGCTCGCGGGTGGGGACGACGACCAGCGCCTTGACGCCGGGCTCGGGGTCGAGCCCGAGCGACTGGAGGAGGGGGAGGCCGAAGCCGAGCGTCTTGCCGGTACCGGTCTTGGCCTGGCCGATGATGTCCTGGCCCGCGAGCCCCATGGGGATCGTCTGGGTCTGGATGGGGAACGGCTCGATGATGCCCTTGGTGGCAAGAGCGTCGACCATGTCCTGGTCGATGTTGAGATCAGAGAAAGTCAATGTAGTTAGCGTCCATTTAAAACAGGGCCCTTACAGGCAACGAGGTACGCCCGTTCTGTCCTGGGGCGCAGGACCTCCGCCAGAAATGGGAGGTATGTGCACAGTCTAAGCTAAACGCTGTGGCTAACTGGTTCTCGCGCCGTGCTCGGCGTATCGAGGTGCCCCGGCTGCGCTCCCGCAATGAAGACCAGGTGACCACCAAGGTGGACGTCGTCGAGTTCGCCCCGGAGCTGATGGAGTTCCTCGGCCGGGCCGCCTACGTGCAGCTCATCCAGTTCGAGAACCTGTCCCGCGCGATCTCCAGCGCCCCCTCTACCTCGGCGAAGACCGCGATCGGCCGGGCGGCCGAGCTCTCCCTGGGCAAGCACCGGATGCTCGTCGACGAGATCACGAAGGTGGGCGGCAGCCCCGCCGAGGTGATGGAGCCCTCCACCGCCGACGTCGACAGGTTCGAGCGCGCCACTCACGGCGCGGACTGGTTCGAGACCCTCGTGACCTGCTACCTCACCGCCGGCTTCCTCGACGACTTCTTCAGCCGCCTCGCTCTCGGCCTGCCGGTCGAGGGCCGCCGCATCGCCGGCATCTTCCACGGGGAGTCGGGCGAGGCAGTGCTCGCCGAGCTGCTGGAGGACGCGATCGAGGAGAACCCCCGGCTCGCCTCGCGCCTGGCGATGTGGGGCCGCCGTCTCGTCGGCGACACGATGCTCGTGGCGCGCTCGTCACTGCGCTACAGCGAGAACCACAAGTCTGACGAGGCCCGCATCGAGCCGGTGTTCACCGAGCTGATCGCCGCGCACACGCGGCGGATGGATGCCTTGGGCCTAACCGCCTGAGCCCTAGGCCTTGCCGCCCGAGAGCTGGTGCAGCTTGTGCGCGTCGAGCTCGGCGCGGCGGCGGGGCAGGATGATCGCGAGCGCAAGGGCGACCGCGAACGCGGCGCCAAGCGCTGAGACCCAGATCCAGGTGCCGTCGAAGGTCCAGCGGACCGCCCACAGCGTCGCGACCCAGACCACGGCCGCGGCGATCGCGGCGGCGGCGGGGAGCAGGAACAGGCCGTAGGTGCTGCGCTTGGGGAGCGCGTAGCGAAGGATGGCGCCGATCCCGGCGGCCACGACGATCACGAACAGCAGTTCCATGGGGAGTCCTTAGGCGACGAAGCCCACGCGACGCGACTCTTCCGAGCCGATCTCGAGGTAGGCGAGGGAGGCAGTGGGAACAACATAGACGTTGCCCTTGCCGTCCACCAGCTTGACGAACTTCGCATCGGCGGAGAGCGCGTCGGACACTGTCTTCTCCACCTCGGCTGACGTCTGCGACGACTCGAAGCTGATCTCACGGGGGCTGTTGGCGATGCCGATACGAATGTCCACGTGCTCAGATTACGACATGGGGGATGCCCGCCCTCGCCCAGTCCGCTGTCAGCGAAGCCCTGTCGTAGGGCGGCACTAGTTTGGTGGGGTGGCAGTCACCGGGTTCGCGCGAGCAGAGGCCCGGGCATCCCGGCCCCTGCCGGTGCTGGACGCCTCGCAGCGAGCGGTGGTAGATCTGCCGGATGACGCGTCCGCCGCCGTGCTCGGCGCGCCGGGCACGGGCAAGACCACGACGCTCATCGAGCTCGTCGCCGACCGGGTGCTGGGCCGTGGGTGGGGCCCGTCCGAGGTGCTCGCGCTCACGACATCCCGGGCGACCGCCACGAAGCTGCGCGACGCGATCGCGCTGCGGCTCGGGGTCGCGACCACCGGGCCCCTCGCCCGCACGGTCAACTCGCTCGCGTTCGAGGTGGTGCGCGACGCCGCACGCAGGGCGGGTGCCGCGCCCCCGCGGCTCGTGACGGGCGGCGAGCAGGACTCCGACATCGCGCAACTGCTCGAGGGGCACCTCGAGGAGGGCACCGGCCCGCAGTGGCCCGAGTCGCTCGGGTCCGAGGTGCGGGCGCTGCGGCGGTTCCGCAACGAGCTGCGCGAGCTCATGATGCGCGCGACCGAGTACGACGTGCCGCCCGCGCGGCTGCGGCAGCTCGGGGCGGCACTCGACCACCCGGAGTGGGTGGCCGCCACCGACTTCATAGCCGAGTACGTCGAGGTCACGGGCAACTACCGCGAGACGCAGTTCGACGCCTCCGAGCTCGGGCGGGTCGCGGTCGCCGCCATCGAGTCCGACGAACCGGGCGACCGCGTTGCCGCCCTGCGGCTCGTCGTGGTCGACGACCTGCAGGAGGGGACAGAGTCGACGCTGACCCTGCTGCGCGCGCTCGCCGGGCGGGGTGTCGCCGTGGTTGCCTTCGGCGACCCGGATGTCGCGGCCAACGCCTTCCGCGGCGGCGAGCCCGACGCCCTGGGCCGCCTCGCCGCCGTTCTCGGCCGCCCGGACCTCACCACCCTCACCCTCACGACGAGCCACCGCCAGGGCCCCGCCCTCCGGGCGCTCACGGCCGCGGTCAC
>JAODAQ010000050.1 GCA_025463515.1 Rhodoglobus sp. | reverse complement strand
GAGCGCGGCGGTGCTGGCGTCGATCTGCGGAAGCTCGGCGCGGAGGAGCTCCGCGCGCTGGTCCCGTGCTGTGGAGTCGGTCATGGTCCTCCTGATGCTAGGGGATGGTGATGGCTGCTCAACATGGGTAGCCGTACCCATCCCCGCGCGTCAGTGCGAGAGGAGTGCCGCGAGCGCGCTGGTGAAGAAGCGCAGCCCGTCGGTGCCGGAGCGCATGGCGTCGGGCATGTCCGGCCCGAAGCCGGGCTCGGTCGCGTGCTCGGGGTGCGGCATGAGGCCGACCACGTTGCCGCGCTCGTTGGAGACGCCCGCGATGTCGTTCATGGAGCCGTTCGGGTTCACGCCCACGTAGCGGAACACGACCTGGCCGTTGCCCTCGATGCGCTCGATCTCGGCGGCGTCGGCGACGAAGCGCCCGTCGGCGTTCTTGAGCGGGATGACGATCTCGTCCCCGGCGCTGAACTCGTTCGTCCAGACCGTGGAGGCGTTCTCGACGCGCAGCTTCTGGTCGCGGCGGATGAACTGCTGGTGGGCGTTGCGCGTGTGCGCGCCCGGCAGCAGCCGTGCCTCGGAGAGCATCTGGAACCCGTTGCAGATTCCGAGCACCGGGATGCCCTTGCCGGCGGCCTCGATGACCTCGGCCATGATCGGCGCGTGTGACGCGATGGCGCCCGCGCGCAGGTAGTCCCCGTAGCTGAAGCCGCCCGGGAGCACGACGGCATCGACGCCGTCGAGCGAGTGGTCGCCGTGCCACAGCGCGACGGGAGTGGCGCCGACGAGCCGGATGGCCCGCTGCGCATCGCGGTCGTCGAGCGAGCCGGGGAAGGTGATGACGCCGACGCGGGTCATGACGCGACCGTGATCGACACCACGTCCTCGATCACCGTGTTGGCGAGCATGTCCTCCGCGATCTCGCGGACCTCCGCCAGCAGCGCGTCGTCCACGGTGCCGTCGACGGTCAGCTCGAAGCGCTTGCCGATGCGCACGGCGCTGAACTTGTCCTTGCCAAGACGCGCGAGGGCTCCGGCTACGGCCTTGCCCTGCGGGTCGAGAATCTCGGCCTTGGGCATGACCTCGACGACGATGATGGGCACGGAATGACTCCCGGAAGGTTCGCGGCTGGAAGAAGCCCAGTCTACCGGCAGTAGCGGAAGGGTCCGGGAGGGGCACTAGTGTGGACACTGTGAACATGAGCGTGCAGGGCCGCACCGTCGGTGTCCTCGTTGCCGGGCAGATCCTCGCCGGCCTTGGCCAGGGTGCCACGCTCTCGATCGGCGCGGTGCTCGCGGTCGCGGTATCCGGGTCCGAAGCCTGGGCCGGCGCCGGGGCGACGCTCACGACCCTCGGGTCGGCGGCCGCCGCGATCCCCCTCGCCCGCCTCGCCGTCGCGAAGGGCCGCCGCCCGGCCCTCGCCCTCGGCGCGCTCACCGCGGCGGTCGGCTCGGTGGTGTCGGTTGTCGCGGCGGCGACCCACGTCTTCCCCCTGCTCCTGCTGGGCTTCGCGCTGCTGGGCGTCGGTTCAGCGGTCGGCCTGCAGGCGCGCTTCGCGGCGACGGATGTCGCGGAGCCGGCCCGTCGCGGCCGCGACCTGTCGATCGTGGTGTGGTCGACGACCATCGGCGCCATCGTCGGCCCCAACTTGTTCGGGCCGGGCGCCGTCATCGGTGCAGCACTGGGGCTCCCCCAGCTCACGGGCTCGTTCGTGATCGCGATCGTCGCCCAGCTGCTCGCGGCGGCGACGTACCTGTTCCTGCTGAGGCCAGACCCGCTCCTGCTGGCGAAGAGCCGGCCCGTGCTGCCGGCCCCGATGGCCGACGCGGGCATCGTCAGGGGCCGGAGCACCCTCGTCTTCGCGATCGTCGCGCTCGGCCTGAGCCACGCGACCATGGTCTCGGTCATGTCGATGACTCCCGTGCACCTCACCGACCATGGGGCCTCCCTCGTGATCGTCGGCTTCACGATCAGCCTTCATGTGGCCGGGATGTTCGGACTCTCGCCGCTCTTCGGCTGGGCCAGTGACCGGCTCGGGCGAATCCAGGTGCTGCTCATGGGGCAGCTGCTGTTCATCGTCTCGATCTTCGTGACCGCGCTCGGGGAGGAGAACAACGCGCTCGTCGCCGTGGGCCTCGTGCTGCTCGGCCTCGGCTGGAGCGCCTCGACGGTCTCGGCATCCGCGCTCATCTCCGACCTGGTGACCGGTACCGAGCGGGTGCGCATCCAGGGCCGCAGCGACCTCGTTATGAACATCGCGGGCGCGGTGGGCGGTGCCGCGGCCGGTCCGGTGCTGGCGGTCATCGGCTACGCCGGGCTCACCTGGGTGGTCGGCATCCTCGTGCTCGGTGTCATCGCCGGCGCGACCGTCGTCACCCAGCGCGCACGGGCAGCGGCCTAACTCCGTTCGGCTGCCGTTCACCTTCTGCTGGACGCAGCGTCATGCACCGCTCCTACCGTCGGGGGAGTCCTGTATGACGCCGGCCTGCCCGGCACAACGAAAGGTCCTCCATGAACCGCATCTCCCAGCGCCTGCTGGGCGTCGGCACCGCCGCGCTCCTGCTCGCCGGTCTCGCCGCCTGTGCCGGCACGCCCGCCGACAGCTCTGAGACTCCCGCCGCTGACGCGGGCACCTTCGCCTCGGGCGACGACACGAAGCTCGTCTTCGGCGTCGTTCCCGATACCGAGTCCACCCAGAACAACTGGGAGCCGCTCGGCGACTACATCAGCATCATCACCGGCAAGGACGTCGAGTTCTTCGAGGCAGCCGACTACACCGCCCTCATCGAGGCAGCGATCGCCGGCAAGATCGACGTCGCCGCGTTCTCGGGCTTCACCTACTACAACGCGGTGAAGAACGGCGCGGAGATCACGCCCTTCGCCGGCCAGCTGACCGGTGACCTGAAGGACCCCGGCTACTACTCGGTGGCTCTCGCCAACCCGAGCGCCGGCATCTCGACGCTCGCGGACTTCAAGGGCAAGAGCATCTGCTTCGTCTCCGAGACGTCGACCTCGGGCTACCTGTTCCCGAGCAAGGCGCTCCTCGAGGCCGGCGTCGACCCGGCCAAGGACGTCACCCCCGTCTTCGCCGGCAAGCACGACGCTTCGGCCGAGAAGATCGCCGCCGGCACCGAGTGCGCCGCCGGCTTCGCCGAGGATGCAGTCGCCGACCCGATGATCGCTGACGGCAAGGTCGTCGAGATCGCGCGCGAGCTCGTTCCCGGTGCGCCGATCGTCTACTCGAACGCCCTGCCGCAGTCGATCATCGACATCCTGGTCGACAAGCTCTCCGAGACGACCATGGACGACATGATCGCCGCTGGAGTCGTTGTGGCTGACCCGGATGCCGCCAAGGAGTGGTTCGCGGGAACCAAGCCGGTCGACGACTCCTACTACGACCAGATCCGGGATCTCTGCAAGGAGCTCCCCTCGGTCGAGTCCTGCCAGTAGCAGTACGCGGAACGGATATCTGAAATGACTGTCAGCGGCACCTCCGTAGTCGAGATCACCGACCTGGGCAAGCAGTACCCCGGTGCGGACGATCCGGCCCTCTCGGGGGTGTCGCTGACGGTCGACCGCGGCGAGGTCGTCGTGCTCCTGGGCCTCTCCGGCTCGGGCAAGTCGACCCTGCTGCGCCACATCGACGGCCTCGAGCTTCCGACGAGCGGCTCGGTCCGCGCGCTCGACCAGGACGTCCCCAGTCTCCGCGGGCGCGAGCTGCGCACCCTGCGGGGCCGCATCGGCTTCATCTTCCAGCAGTTCGAGATCGTGGGCCCGCTCACGGTGCTCGAGAACGTGCTGACCGGCGCTCTCTCCCGCATCCGCGGCCCGCGCGTGGGCGTCTGGTCCTACTCGCGCGAGCTTCGCCTCAAGGCCCTCGCCCACCTCGACCGCGTCGGCCTCCTCGAGCGCGCCTACCAGCGCGCCGACACCCTCTCCGGCGGCCAGCAGCAGCGCGTGGCCATCGCCCGCGCCCTCATGCAGGACCCGGAGATCCTCCTCGCCGACGAGCCCGTCGCCTCCCTCGACCCCGAGTCGAGCGGGCAGGTCATGGCCCTCATCCGCGAGATCGCCGCAGAGCGCGGCCTCACCGTGGTGTGCAGCCTCCACCAGGTGGACCTCGCCCTCGGGTGGGGCGACCGCATCGTCGGCCTGCGGGCAGGCAAGGTCGTGCTGGATGTCAGCACCGACGGCCTCTCGCGCGACCAGGTCATGGAGATCTACGGCAGGGTCGCGACGACGACCTCCGAGCTGCAGGCGATCGAGCAGGAGCTCTCCGAGGTGCGGGGCGCGATGCTCGCGGAGGAGCTGCAGCGCCGCGACGAGGACGCCAGGTGACCCTTCGACTGGCTCAGGACGGCGCGGCGCTCGACGCACGGCTCGCGGGCGTCATCCGGCCGAGGCCGAAGGCGGCGACTGTCGTCTCGGTGGTCACGCTCCTCGCCCTGCTCGTGCTCGGCATCTGGTCGTTCGCCGGGCTGGGGTTCTCGCTCACCTCGATCATCAACAGCCTCGACAACATCCCGCAGTTCGTCGCCCGCACCGTGCCCTTCGCGTGGCCCGGCTGGCACTGGGATCGCGAGAGCGCGACCCTGGTCTCCGACGGCTGGGCGCCGGTCGGCGAGTTCGTCGGCGCCATTCTCATGACCCTTGGCATCGTGATCGCCGGCACGTTCCTCGCCTTCCTGGTCTCGATCCCGATCGCCTACGGCGCAGCGCGCAACACCACGCCGAACCCCACGGTGATGGTCATCTGCCGCGCGCTCGGCATCATCGCCCGTGCCATCCCGGCCGTCGCCTTCGCGAGCATCTTCGTCTTCCTCTTCGCACTCGGCCCGCTGCCCGGCGTGCTCGCCTTCTTCTTCCACTCGATCGGCATGATCTCGAAGATGATGGCGGACGCGATCGAGCAGATCGACGAGGGCCCGCGCCTGGCCATCCGATCGACCGGCGGCTCGAAGGCGCAGGAGTTCTGGTCGGGCGTCGTGCCCCAGGCCCTGCCCGCCTGGATCGCGGTCGGCCTGCACCGTGCCGACATCAACCTCCGTGAAACCGTCATCCTTGGTTACGTCGGGGTCGCGGGGCTCGGCCTCGAGCTGTCGAACTCGATCCATGCGCTCAACTACCGCCGTGCGTTCCCGCTCGCCATCACGATCATCGTGCTGTGCATCCTGTTCGAGATCGTGTCGTCCATGGTCCGCTCGAGGCTGCTCGGCGTTCGCCCGACGGGCAAGGGCATCGGCGACACGCTCGTGCGCGCGGCGGCGCGGCGGTCGGCGCGGTTCGCGGCATCCATCGAGAAGCCGGGCGTCACCACCGACCGGGCGGCGGCGATCCACGCCGCGATGAACCGGCCCTGGACGGGCGAGCGGCTCGCCTCGCGCATCGCGATCTGGGTGGCGGTGGTCGTGGTCGCGGGAAGCTTCATCGCGGCCCAGGCCCGCTGGAGCGACCTCTTCACCTTCTGGGGCAACCTGCCGATCCTGCTCGACAAAGACAACCTGTGGCCGCCGACCTTCGGCATCTACACGAACGAGCAGGTCTTCCAGGCGATCCTCGTCACCTTCCAAGTGGCCTTCGCGGCGACGCTCATGTCGGCAGTGCTGTCGATCGTCGTCGGCTCGTTCGCGGCTCGGAACGTCGCTCCCAACCGCTACGTGCGCAACGGATTCCGCGGACTCCTGCTCGTGATCCGCGGCGTTCCCGAGCTCATCCTCGCCATCCTCTTCGTGATCGTCACTGGACTCGGCGCGCAGGCCGGAACGCTGGCCCTCGCGATCGGCGGGGTGGGGCTGCTCGGCAAGCTCATCGCCGACTCGCTCGAGGAGGTGCCGAACGGGCCGGAGCGCGCGATCAGCGCCGTTGGCGGCACGCGCGCACAGGTGTACTTCGCCTCGACGCTGCCCATGAGCATCCCGGCGTTCGTAGGCCACCTGCTGTACCTGCTGGAGCAGAACGTCCGCGCAGCGACCCTGCTCGGCATCGTGGGCGGCGGTGGAATCGGCCTCTACCTCTACGACTCGCTGCGGGTCTCGAAGTACGACCAGGTGACCGCGTTCCTGCTGCTGATCATCGTGCTCGTGCTCATCATCGAGGGGATCGCCGTCTTCATCCGGAAGGCGCTCAAGTGAGGGGCGACTACGACCTAGCGGTCGTCGGGGCCGGGATCGTCGGCCTCGCCCACGCGTCAGCAGCGGTGAGGCGCGGGCTGCGCGTGGTGGTCATCGAGCGGTCGACCGCGATCACCGGATCGACCGTGCGCAACTTCGGCCACATCGGCACCGGGATGCACGTGGGCGCCGCCCGCGAGTACGCCGACCGCGCCCGCGAGCTGTGGATCGACCTCGCCGCCGAAGCGGGGTTCTGGCTGCGGGACGGCGGCGCGCTGCTGGTCGCCCGGGCCGAGGACGAGCTCGCCGTGCTGGAGGAGTCCGGAGTCGGCACGCTGTTGACCGCTGCGCAGATCGATGCCCCGGTCGTGGGTGCCGTCGGCGGACTGCGCAGCGAGCTCGACCTCCAGGTCGACCCGCGCGAGGCGGGGCCCGCGATCGCGCGGCACCTCGAGCAGCGCGGTGTCGAGTTCCGCTGGCGCACGTCGGCCCTCGGGGTCGAGAGCGGCGTCGTGCACACGAGCCGCGGCTCGGTGCGCGCGGAGGCGGTGGTCGTGGCGACGAACTTCGACGTGGACCAGCTCTACCCCGAGCTCGCCGAGAAGCACGGAGTGCTGCGCTGCGCGCTCGACATGCTCCTCGCGGACGGCGTCGGCCTGGGCATCCCGCTGCTCACGGGCTCTTCGATGCTGCGCTACTCGGCCTTCGCCTCCACCGAAGCGGCGGTCGGGATGCGCGCCCGCTACGAGCGCGAGCACCCCGAGTTCCTCGAGCGCGACATCAACCAGATGTATACCGAGCGCCCGGACGGCACCCTCGTCGTCGGCGACACCCACTTCCGAGGCACCGCGGTCTCGCCCTTCCAGGACGAGCAGTCGTTCGCGGTACTCGAGCGCATCACCGCCGAGCTCTTCGGCCGGCCGGTGCGCGTGCGCGAGCGGTGGCAGGGCGTGTACGCCTCGGCCCCCGAGGACTTCCTCATCGAGGCACCCGCGGACGGCGTCCGGGTCGTCGCGGTGACCGCCGGCATCGGAATGACCACGGGCCTCGGGCTCGGGGACTCCGTCGTGACTGAACTGTTCGGCAACCCAGGAGGAACATCATGACAACCGCACACTTCGAGCTCGTCGTGCTCGACATGGCAGGGACGACCGTCGTCGACGACGGACTCGTCGAGGGCGCGTTCGCCCGCGCGTGGGACCGCGTGCGCGCGACCGACGAGGGCCGCGACGCCGCGATCGCGCACGTGCGTGCGACGATGGGCCAGTCGAAGATCGCGGTCTTCCGCGCGATCGCCGACGAGGAGACCGCCCAGGCGCTCAATGTTGCCTTCGAGGATGCCCTCCGCGAGCTCATCGACGAGGGCAGGTGCGAGGCCATCCCCGGCGCCGAGGACACTATCGCGATCCTCCGCGAGCGCGGCCTGAAGATCGCGTTCACCACCGGCTTCTCCCGCCCGACCACCGACGCGATCCTCGCGGTGCTCGGCTGGACCAGCCTCGTCGACGTCGTGCTCACCCCCGCCGACGCCGGTCGTGGCCGCCCCGCTCCCGACCTCGCGCTCATGGCCCTGATCCGCACCGAGACGAGCGCGGTCTCGGCGATGATCGTGGTCGGCGACACCGAGTCCGATGCCGCGAGCGGTCGCGCTGCTGGCGCCGGCCTGGTCGTCGGGGTGCTGACGGGGTCGCGCGACGAGGAGTCGCTGCGCGCCGCGGGCGCGGACGAGGTCATCGCGAGCATCGTCGACTTGCCCGCGCTGCTGCCGTGACCGTCGCGGCGACCGTCCGTCCCACCGCTCGCGTGAGCGGTGACATGTACGCGCTCGCCTTCCGCGGCACCGGCCTGCCCTTCGAGCAGATCGCCGTGCCCGATGTGGTCCTGCACCACGGCGAGGCGCTCGTCTCGATCGAGCTCGCGACCATCTGCGGCTCCGACCTGCACACGATCGACGGCGCCCGCCACGCGGACACCCCGCTCGTGCTCGGCCACGAGCAGGTCGGCCGGGTGGTCGCCCTCGGCCCGGGCCGCGCGCCGCGGACCGTCGACGGCCGCCCGCTCACGGTCGGCCTGCGCGTGGTGTGGGGCGTCGCCGTCGACTGCGGCCGCTGCCGCTACTGCCGCCTGGGGCTCCCGCAGAAGTGCGCTTCGTTGCGCAAGTACGGCCATGAGCGGATGCAGCGCGGCTGGGAGCTCTCCGGCGGCTTCGCGAGCCACGCGCACCTCCTCGCGCGAACCCCGGTAGTCGCGGTCGGGGAGGACCTGCCCGCCGCCGTGCTCGCGCCCGCCTCGTGCGCCACGGCCACCGTCATGGCCGCGCTGGCGGCGGCGGAGGGCATCCGCCCCCTCGCCGGCAGCGTGGTCGCGATCTCCGGCTGCGGGATGCTCGGCCTCACCGCCATCGCTGCAGCGGTCGCCCGCGGCGCGACGGTGATCGCGAGCGACCCCGATCGCGACCGCCGCGCAGACGCCGTGCAGTTCGGTGCCGCCGCCGTCGCGGACGGCTCGGCGGACGGCTGGCGGGCCGCGCTCCGCGAGGTCCCGGCCGCGCGCCACGGCTACGGCATCGCCCTCGACCTGTCGGGCGCGCCGGCCGCGGTGCAGGGGCTGCTCGAGCTCGGCGATATCGGCGCGGTACTCGTGCTCGTGGGCAGCGTGTTCCCGGCCGGTCGCGTCACGGTGGACCCCGAGACGGTGGTCCGGCGGATGCTCACGGTCCGGGGCGTGCACAACTACGCCCCGTCTCACCTGCTCGAGGCCGTGCGGTTCCTCGAGGGGGCCGACACTGTGGCGTTCGGCGACCTAGTCGGCTCGGTGCATCCTCTCGGGGATATCGAGCTGGCGCTCGCGTCTGCTCGCGCCCGCACGGCCGCTCGGACGGCGCTCGCACCCTAGGGCGAGTTGAGTAGGCCGCCCGCGGCCGTATCGAAACCTCACGGGCGCGAACTTGGGTTTCGATACGCGCGCCGGAGCGCGCTACTCAACCGGCCAGCCGGATTACGTGGTCGGCGAGCCCCGCAGTCTCGGCGACGAGGAGCGCGTTGCGCTCGTCCGGTCCGAGGGACCAGTCGCGCGCGGCATCCGGAGTCTTGCCGAACCGCACGTGCCGGGCGGTGAGCCGCTCGAGCCGCACGTCGTGATCGACGTCGACGAAGAACGTCACGTCGAGCAGCTCGCGCACGGCGGGCCAGTGCAGCAGGTAGTTGCCCTCCACGACGACCGCGCGCGCGTCCGCCGGGACGGTGACCTGCCCGGGCACCGACTCCTCGATCTCGCGGTCGAAGCCCGGAGCGCTGACCGTCCCTCCGGCGCGGACCCGCACGAGCGTCGCCACGAACCCGTCCACATCGAACGTGTCCGGCGCTCCCATGCGTTCCCGGCGCCCGAGCTCGACGAGCCGCGACTGCGGCAGGTGGAAGCCGTCCATCGGCAGCAGGGCCGCGCTCGGCAGAGCAGCGAGCAGGGCTTCCGCCACCGTGGACTTCCCGGCGCCGGGCGCACCTGCGATGCCCACGAGACACCGCCCCGAGGGGATCGCCTCGACAACCTCGGCGAGCGAGCGCAGGATCACAGGGCGCCCGCCGCGACCGCGTCCTCGATCGCGAACTGCGCCCAGTCGCGGTACCCGCTCGCGCTCGGGTGGAACAGGTCGGTCGCGAAGAAGCCCGGCGTGTACGGCGGCGGTGGCGGCGACATGTGCACGCCGGGCGTGCGTGCGACGATCGCGCGGGCCGCATCCTCCAGGCTCTGCGAGTGCAGGTAGAGGTTCCAGCGAAGCGGGTTGGGCAGCAGCTCGAACCGGAAGAACGCGGGCAACGACGACACGAGCACCAGCGGGCTGACCTCCCGCAGTCGGGTCAGGATGGTCCGGATGTCGCGGGCGAACGCCCAGCGCGGCCGAAGCCCCAGCGCGTCGTTGGCCCCGATGCTGAGGAACACGATATCGACGGGCCCGGATGCGGCGTCGCCCAAGTAGTCCGTGACTAGGTCCCGGGAGGTCGCGCCGTTCCGGCCCACTGCCCGCCACACCACTCCGCGACCCGTGCGTGCGGCGAGCTCGCGCG
Source organism: Rhodoglobus sp. (assembly GCA_025463515.1). Taxonomy (GTDB): domain Bacteria; phylum Actinomycetota; class Actinomycetes; order Actinomycetales; family Microbacteriaceae; genus Rhodoglobus. The sequence continues at coordinate 16,795 of JAODAQ010000050.1, read as the reverse complement.
CCAGGCTGCCCGGCAGCGCCTCGACCTGCGTCTCGGCCCCCACGCCCGCGGCAGTGGAGTCGCCGAGCACGAGCAGTCGCAGCGGCTCAGGTCCCTCGAGTTCTCCGTGCCAGGGCTGTGCGGCATCCGGCAGCCGCGGGGTGTCGCGGCGCAGCTTGCGGCCCTGCGCGATGAGCACCGGGGCCGGCGGCACCATGGCCAGCCGGCTCATCCGTCGCAGTGCGCTCACGTGTCGATCGTACGGCCGCCGGGTGAGCGGGGGTGCTGCGAGTCGTTCACCGTATTCAGGACGTTGCTGGCCTCAGGGCGTTGGCAACTCAGGACGCTCAGCTGCAGTCACGGCCGGCAAGCGCTTGATGGGCCCGCTGCTGCTCGAACGTTCCTGAGTTACCGAAAGAAGCCCGCGTGGCGCACCCGTCGTCCGTCCCCTCTCGATGTCCTGAATACGGTGAGCGCCGGGGAGGGTGCCGCCGAGGCCGCCGGGAGGGTGCCGCCAAGGGGCCGAGGGCCGGAGTGGCACGGCCGAGAGCGGGAGAGTCGCCCGGCAGAGCGCCAGGACCCTAGCCGACCGAGCGCCGCAGCGCCCCCGCGAGCGCGACGCCCGCCCCCGCGATCACGAGGCCCAGCGCCACCCACGCGGGCAGCCCGATCGCCACCACCACGGGCAGCAGCACCGCCGGCCCGATGATGCGCGCCAGGGTGGTCGAGGTCGCGAAGACCGCTTGGAACTCGCCCTGCCGGCCGATCGGGCTGAGCTGCGTGAGCCGGAACCAGGAGGCAGCTCCCGCCGTCACCTCCGTGACGGTGATGAGCAGAACTCCGCCGAGGGCCGCCAGGGACGCGCCGACGCCGCCGAGTGCGGGCGCAAGGCCGAGCGTGATGCACGAGAGCACGGCCGCGACGGCCGCGATGAGCGCGGAGGCCCGCGCCCGCGAGGCGGAGTCGACCCAGGTCGCCCAGCGCAACTGCACGGCCACCACGACGAGCATGTTCATCATGAGCGCGGCCGCGGGCAGCCACTCCGGCGCGGCCGAGCGTGTGACGATCCAGATCGGGACGAGCACGCCGAGGATGGGCACGGAGAGCTGCAGCATGGCGGCGAGAGCCGTGAGCCCCAGCAGCCTGCGGTCGCGCCAGGCCGCGGACTCGGCGCCCGGCAGCGTGACCAGGCCGCGCGAGGAGTGCAGGAAGGCGTAGACCGCCCCGGTCGCGAGGTAGATCCCGGCGTTCACGATGAAGGTGCCGATGAACACGGCACGGAGGTCGAGCGCGACGGCGACGGCGCCCCACGCCGCGCCGAGCCCCATGCCGATGTTGAGCAGGGTGTGCAGCACGGCGCGCAGCCGCACGCGCCCCTCGAGCGGGACCTGGGATGCCGCGAGCGCCTGTCGCAGCGGCAGCAGGTTCGCCTGCGCGACTCCCCAGCACAGCGCTCCGGCCACGTACACCGCAGGGGACGGGGTCACGGCGAACAGCACCATGGCGATCGCGGCGACCACGCTGAATCCGGCCGCCGATCGCGCGAGCCCGATGCGGTCCGCGAGGCGCCCGAGCGGGACCGACAGCACGAGGCCCAGCAGCGCCCCGCCGCCGAGGGCGGGGCCGACGACGCCCTCGCCGAACCCCCGGATCACGGCGAAGAACAGCGTGGCGGTGGTGAGCACGGCGCCGTCGCCGAGGGCGGTCGACAGCTGTGCTGCGTAGACCCGGCGCAGCACAGACTTCATCCCGTCAGAGTATCGACCGCCGACGACGCGCGGAGTAACGTCGAGGCGTGGGCATTCTGCTGGAACGTGTCGCCGCGCTCGCGGCCGTGCTGTTCCTCGCGCTCGCGCTCACCACGGAGCCCGCTGCGATCGTCGCTGCAGTCGCCACCGTGGTCCTCATCACCGCGATGGCCGCGCTCGTCGTCGGCTCCCGCGAGATGACCGTCGGCTCGCGCGCGCACGCGCACCGTGAGGCGATGACGAGCCTGCCCGCCCCGGCGCACCCGTCCACTGCCGGGCGCCCGCGCACCCGAGCCCCTTCGACGGCGGTCCCGGCCACCTAGCCCGCTCGAGAGTCGATGCGGCGTGGCCAGATGCCACCCCCATCCCTACTTTCGAAGGACTCTTTCTGTGGACCTCTTTGCCTTTCCTCCTCTTGCCGCCCTGCTCCAATTCGTCTACTCGCTCGTCAGCGGCCTTGCCGCTCTGGTAACCCCCTTGGCCGGTTCCGCGGCCGCCGCCCTCGCGATCGTCATACTCACCCTCATCGTGCGCACACTGCTCATCCCGGTCTCCATCTCGCAGGTCAAGGCGGAGTGGCACCGCCGGCGAATCGCACCCAAGCTCAAGGCGCTGCAGGACAGGTACAAGAAGAAGCCGCAGCTGCTGCAGGAGAAGACGATGGCCCTCTACAAGGCCGAGAACGTCTCGCCGTTCGCGGGCTTCCTCCCGACCCTTCTGCAGGCGCCGGTCGTGTCGCTCGTGTACGCGCTGTTCCTGCATCCGTCGATCGCGGGCGAGCCGAATACGCTGCTCACCGCGCAGCTCGGCCCGGTGACCCTCGGCAGCTCGGTGTTCACCGCCGGCTGGCCCGGAGTGCTCGTCTTCCTCGCGCTCTTCGCCGTCATGTCGGTGGTGGCGTGGCTCTCGCGCCGCACCGCGCAGCGGCTCGCCCTGCCGGGCACGGATGCCACTGGACTCCTGCCCCAGATTCTGAGCTGGCTGCCCTTCCTGAGCGTGGCGTTCGCCGCCTTCGTCCCGCTCGCGGCGGCCCTCTACCTCGCGACCACCACCGCGTGGACTCTCGTCGAGCGCGCCCTCCTGCGCCGGCGCTACTGGGGCGACCGCGGGGCGGCCGGGGCCGTGGCATCCCCCGCTCGATAGGCTCGTCCGCATGGATACCACCGGCCTCGATGCCTTCCTCGACGACAACGACTTCACCGGGGTCGTGCTGGTGAAGGAGGGCAACCGCACGGTGTACGAGGCGGCGCGCGGGCTCGCGACCAGGCGCTGGGGAATCCCGAATGCCCTCGACACCCGCTTCGACACCGCGTCGATCACGAAGCTCTTCACGAGCGTCGCGGTGCTGCAGCAGGTGGGCAAGGGCAACCTCGACCTCGAGACCTCCATCCATCACTACGTCGACCTCGAGGGCACCACGATCGGCACCGACGTGACGCTCCTGCACCTCCTCACCCACACGAGCGGCATCGCCGATGACGCGGACGAGGAGGCGGGCGAGTCGTACGAGGATCTGTTCATCCACATACCCAACTACTCCCTGATCGACACCAAGGACTACCTCCCGCAGTTCGCGCACAAACCCCCGCTCGCCAAGGCTGGGGAGGACTGCCGCTACTGCAACGTCGGCTACATCCTCGCGGGGCTGGCGCTGGAGAAGGTCACGGGGATGCCCTACCGCCAGTACGTCTTCGACGAGGTGTTCACGCGGGCCGCCATGAACGACTCGGGCTTCTACGACCGCCGCGAGGCCGCACCGCGCGTGGCCGAGGGCTGGGACGCGGATGCCGACGGCGCCTGGTTCCAGAACATCTACAGCTACCCGCCCATCGGCTCGCCCGCCGACGGCGCCCAGGTCACGGCGGCCGACCTCGTTCGCTTCCTGCAGGCCGTCCGCAATGGCGAGCTCCTCGACGCCGAGTACACGGAGGAGTTCTTCGTGCCCCAGGTCGAGCACGACGAGGAGACCATGTACGGCTTCGGCCTCGAGTTCGACATGAACGAGGACGGCACCGTGCGCTCCTATTACAAGGACGGCGTCAACGTCGGCGCGTCGGGCATCGTGCGCCACTACCTCGACGAGGGCCTGGATGTCACGGTGCTCTCGAACAACGAGGACGCGGCGTGGCCCGTGGTCCGCGAGATCGACGAGCGGCTCGGGGGCTAGGTGCGGCTCTCGCGTCGGGCGGTTCCGGTCGTCGTTGCCGGCGCCGCCGTCGTGCTCGCGGGGGCCGCAGCGCTCGTGCTCCTCGCGCCGTCGCCCGCACCCGCGGAGGTCGCTGTCCGCGCCCTTGCCGCTGTAGACCAGTACGCGGTGCAGTCCCGCGAGAGCGCCGCGGCCGTGAGCGCGCTGGTTCCCGCCGACCAGCCCGGATGCTCGGCAGCAGTCGCGCGCAACGGCACCGTGCTCTGGGCAGGGGCGGCCGGGCTAGCTGATCTCGCCACCGGCACCCCCGTCACGACCGAGACCCGCTTCGACATGGCGTCCGTCTCGAAGCAGTTCACGGCCACGGCCGTCCTCATGCTGCAGCGCGACGGCCTGCTCAGCCTGGCCGACCCGATCAGCACGTACGTCGACGGCCTGCCCGACTGGGGCGCGACGATCACGCTCGACCAGCTCATGCACCACACGAGCCGCATCCCCGACTACTGGGTGGAGCTCGACGACATCGGCATCGGGTTCACGGATGCCGCCGATCAGGCGATGACCCTCGACGCGATCCGGCGCGAGGACGAGCTCGAGGAGGGCGAGGGCTACGAGTACTCGAATTCCAACTACGTGCTGCTCGCCGCGGTCGTCGAGCGGGTCAGCGGCCAGTCGCTGCCGGACTTCCTGAAGGCGCGCATCTTCGACCCGCTGGGCCTCGACATGGTGCTCGCACCCACACTGCACGCCCCCGACATCGCCCTCTCGTACGACGACGACCTGTCGCTCCAGGATGCGGGCTGGACGTCGTACGGCCACACCGGCATCATCACGACGCCCTCGGAGCTCGCGCGCTGGGGAGACCAGTACCGCGCCGGCGACATCATCCAGGACGACCTCGAGGTCGGCGCAGTGGTGAACAACCCGGAGAACGGCGAGCGGTACGGCGCCGGCATGTACATCACCGTGGACGGCGGGCTGAATCATCAGGGCCGGATGGGCGGATTCATCTCCGACTTCCAAGTCTCGCCCGACCGGCACACCACGATCACCGTGATGTGTAACGGCCACCTGTCGAACCGCACCGGGCTCGCGAGCGCGTTGTGGGCGATCTGGGGCTAGCGCCTACTTCGACCGCTTCCACTCCGCGCGCTCGAGGAACGCGAGCAGCCCCTCTTTCACCGTGCGGCGCTGCGGCATGTGGCCCCGCAGCCCTACGCGCTTGGCCGTGTTGTAGATGCCGCCGGCCTCGAAGCGGCGCGGGCCCGTAGGCTGCGGCGGCTTCGTCTCGGTGATCGTGAAGGTGTGGGATGCGCCGTCCAGTGACGCCGTCAGCGCGTAGTCGGGGTCGGCGGGGTCGCTCACGACGATCGTGCTGCCGACGACGGAGTGGCGGTATGCGGCATCCGGGGTATTGAGGCTTTCGACCCGGGCGAGGAGGTCTTCGAGCGAGGTCGCCATCAGCCGAACAGGCCCTTCTTGTGGGTCCAGCCGTTGGCGTCGAGGAAGGCGAACAGCGGCGTCTTGATGCGGCTCGTCTCGAACGACCAGGCCAGCACGGGCGAGATGCCCTCGTCGGTCTTGTTGATGCCGCCCAGCTCGAAGCTGAACTCCTTCTTGCTGGTCTTGCCCGAGAAGCCGCTCGTGCCGAAGCTGATGCCGCCGCCGCCCACGGTCATACCGCTCGACTTCTCGCGGTCCTTGTACTTGTAGGTGCTCTTCTTCTCGTCGAGGTCCACCGTGATCGAGTACTTCTTGTCGATCGTCTTGAACTCCTTGGGGTAGAGCGACTTCGCGCGCACGATGTCCCACTTGCCGACGATGGAGTCGCCCTTCACCTCGAACGTGAAGGGCTGTGCGGGATCGTTCAGGGTGGCGACCTGCGCGAGCAGGTCCTTGAGGGGAGTCGTCATGTGGTCAGCCTACGGCGCTGACCCTGATCAGGTTTGCCCAAGGATCGTCGAAGCTGACGGTGCGCCCGTCGTCGCGGGTCTGGATGCCGTAGTGCCCGAGCCGCTCGCTGAGCGCAGCCACGTCGTCCGAGGTAGGCACGTCGATGTCGATCCGGCCGAGGCCGAGTGCGGGGAGGCGGGGACCCGCGCCCTTGCTGTTCCACGTGTTCATCGCGAGGTGGTGGTGGTAGCCGCCCGCGCTCACGAAGACCGCGGAGCCGGGGATCTCCACCGTCTTGTCGAACCCGAGCTTGTCGACGTAGAAGTCGCTGGCCGACTGCACGTCGCCGACCTGCAAGTGCACGTGCCCGACCTGCGCGCCGCCGATGAGCGGCTGCTCGACGGCCTCCTGCGTGAGGTGCTCCTGCAGGAAGGCGTTCGGGTCGAGGTACAGCGTGCCCATCTCGAGCGTGCCGTGCACCCAGCTCCAAGCGCTGCGCTCGCGGTCCCAGTAGAGCTCGACGCCGTTGCCCTCCGGGTCGGTGAAGTAGAAGGCCTTGCTCACGAGGTGGTCGGAGCTGCCCGTGAACGTGTTCGGGTACTTCTGCGCGACGGAGTACACGGCGGCCGCAAGCGCAGCCTCGGTCTCGAAGAGGATGGCGGTGTGGAACAGTCCGGCGTCGCGAGGGCTCGCGTGCTTCAACTCGGGCGCATGCTCGAGGATCATCACGGCAGTCGTTCCCCGGCCCAGCGTCACGGTGTCCGCGGCAGCGGTGAGAACCTGCAGGGCGACTGCATCCCGGTAGTACGCGGTCATCGCGTCGAAGTTGCCCACCCGCAGTGTGACGGGGCCCATGGCCGTGTCGGCCGCCAGCTTTTCGCTCATGTGATCCTCAACTTGGTTGTCGCTACAAGTATTCCAAAGGCGCGGGTGCGTGCGTGCGGGCGGGCGAGGCGCGGCGGGATGCGGGCTCCGCGCGTTCACCGTATTCAGGACGGTACCGCGCCGGGCCCCCACCCCCACCCCCCGTGCCCGTGCCCGTGCCCGTGCCCGTGCCCCTGCCCCTGCTCCCCCTGCCCCCGGTCCCCTTGTGCCCGTCCCCCGTGTCCTGAATACGGTGAACGTCGCGACACTGCCGCCGGCCGCGCAGAGGTCCGGCCGCGGAGCGAGGTCGGGGCGCGCGCGAGTTCGCTGTCGCGCGGGCACTGACGGCACGCAGGCCGCAACCCCAGCGCGCCAGGCGGGTCACCCCCGCGCCGCGCGGATCCCGGCACGAGGATGACCCGCCGTCTGGGAGCAGCGGGCCATCTGCGGTTATTCGCAGCCGAGGAACGAACGGTTTGCTAGAGCGTCTTCTCATAGCAGAGCGAGTGGGCGGAGCCGACGTAGTAGCCGAAATTGGGGATGCGCGTGAACCCCTCCCGCTCGTAGAACCGAACGGCGTCGGGCTGCTCGGTGCCGGTCTCGAGTACGAGTCGGGCGTAGCCGCGCTCCCGGCCGAACTGCTCGAGGCGAGACAGGAGTAGGACTGAGGTGCCGGTGCCGCGGTGGGACGGCAGCACGAACATCCGCTTCACCTCGGCCTCGGTGTCGCCGAAGCCCGTGGCATCCCGCTCGCGGAGTCCGGCGCAGCCGATCGCGCTGTCGCCGTCGTAGGCGACGAAGAAGGCGACGATGTCCTCTGAGGTCGGCGCGGGGCCGGGCTCGGAGTCGGGGTTGCCGTAGCGGCGCTCGATCTCGGCCCGCTGCTGCGAGCGCAGCTCGACCGAGTCGGGGTGGTTGAACGAGACCTGCTTGACGATCACTTGCCGGTGAGCCTCTCGATGAGCTCGCGGTACCGAGCGGCGGTCTGCGCGACGATCTCGGGCGGGAGCGACGGCGGGGTGCCCGTCTTGTCCCAGTTCGCGGCGAGCCAGTCGCGCACGATCTGCTTGTCGAAGCTCAGGCCGCGGCGGCCGGCGTCGTACTCGGCCTTGTCCCAGTAGCGGCTGCTGTCGGAGGTGAGCACCTCGTCCGCGAGGGTCAGGGCGCCGGTAGCCGGGTCGGCGCCGAACTCGAACTTGGTGTCGGCGAGGATGACCCCGCGCTCCTCCGCGATGGCGGAGGCTTTCGCGAACACCCGCAGCGAGGCGTCCCGCAGCGCCGTTGCCGTCTCGAGGCCCACGAGCTCGACGGTCCGCTCGAAGGTGATGTTCTCGTCGTGCTCGCCCATCGGCGCCTTCCACGCCGGGGTGTAGATCGGCTCGGGCAGCTTGTCGCCGTCGGAGAGGCCGTCGGGCAGCGGAACGCCGCACACCGTCTGCGTCTCGCGGTACTCGGCCCAGCCGCTGCCGGTCAGGTAGCCGCGGACCACGCACTCGATCGGGTACATCTCGAGCGACTTGGCGAGCACGGCGCGGCCCGCGAACTCGGCGGGCACCTCGCCCGGAACCAGGTGGTTCGGCACATCGCCCAGCTGCCCGAACCACCACAGGCTCAACTCGGTCAGCAGGGACCCCTTGCCGGGGATCCCGGGCGAGAGCACGTGGTCGAACGCCGAGACCCGGTCGCTCGCGACCATGAGCACGACGCCCGGATGCTCGGCAGAGGTGTACAGATCACGCACCTTGCCGGAGTAGGTGTGCTCCCAGCCGCTCATCCGGCGACCCGCTTCGCGATGTCCGTGCGGTAGTGCCCGCCCTCGAGCTTGATGGTGCCGAGCGCGGCGTAGGCCTTGGCGCGGGCCGCGGCGAAGTCCGGTCCGGTCGCGACGACGCTCAGCACGCGGCCGCCGGTAGCGACGAACTCGCCGTGCACGAGGGCGGTGGCGGCGTGCGCGATCGTCACGTCCTCCACATCGGCCAGGCCGTAGATCTGTCGACCGGTGATCGGCTGCTCCGGGTATCCCTCGCTCGCAAGAACCACTGTGACCGCCACGTCGTCGCTGAACTCGGGCCGGGGCAGCGAGCCGAGCTCGCCCGTCGACGCCGCGTACAGCAGCCCGCTCAGCGGGCTCACGAGTCGCGGCAGGACGACCTGCGTCTCCGGGTCGCCGAACCGGGCATTGAACTCGATGACCCGGATGCCCTTCTCGGCCGTCACGATGAGCCCGCAGTAGAGCAGGCCGATGAACGGGGTGTGCTCGCTCGCGAGCTGGCGGACCGTGGGGATCGCGATCGTGTCGATCACCTCGTCCACGAAGCCCTCCGGCAGCCAGGGCAGTGGCGAGTACGCGCCCATGCCGCCGGGGTTGGGCCCCTCGTCGCCGTCGAGCGCGCGCTTGTAGTCCTGCGCGGGAGAAAGGGGGAGGACGGTGTGGCCGTCGCTCAGCAGGAAGAGCGAGACCTCCTGGCCGTCGAGGAACTCCTCGACGAGCACCGCGCCGTGGCCGAGCCAGTAGTCGGCGTGGGCGACCGCTGCATCGCGGTCGTCGGTGACGAGCACGCCCTTGCCGGCGGCGAGTCCGTCTGCCTTGACGACGTAGGGGGCGCCGTACTCGTCGATGGCGGCGAGCGCCTCCTCGAGGCTGCCAGCACGGGTTGCCCTGCCAGTGGGGACGCCCGCGGCATCCATGATCCGCTTCGCGAACGTCTTGCTGCCCTCGAGCTGCGCCGCGGCCTTGCCGGGGCCGAACACCGCGATGCCGCGCTGGCGCAGCGCGTCGGCGACGCCCGCCACGAGGGGCGCCTCCGGGCCGATGATGACGAGCTCGATGTCGTTGTCGAGCGCGAACTGGCTGACGATGTCGGCGCGAGTCGGGTCGAGTGCGACGACGGGCACGACGGCGGCGATCCCGGCGTTGCCGGGGGCGGCGGTGATCTCGTGCCGCTGCGCCTCGCCGAGGAGCGAGGTGATGATGGCGTGCTCGCGCGCACCGGAGCCGAGGACGAGGATTCGCACGGGGTCAACCCTATCTAGCGCGTACCGTGGGGGCATGCCCCCCAAGCGCATTCCCGCCGCCGTCGGCCTTGCCGCCGTGCGCGCGGCTGACCGCGACCGCGACACCACCGCGACCGCCGTGCGCTGGCTGCTCCAGGTGCTCGCGGAGACTGCCGAGGGCAACACCGTCGAGGTGCGGGTGCCCCCGTTCGGCGCCGTGCAGGCGATCGAGGGCCCGCGGCACACCCGCGGGACGCCGCCGAATGTGATCGAGACGGATGCCGCGACCTGGCTCGCCCTCGCGACCGGGTCACTCTCGTGGGCGGACGCGATGGCGCAGGGCGTGATCGCGGCCTCGGGCACCCGGGCTGACCTGACGGCGTACCTGCCGCTCGCGTGGGAGACAATGGAGTCGTGAGCAAGCCGACTACCGACCAGGTCACGGTGCGCCGCGCCCCGAAGATCCCCGCCTTCATCTTCGTGGGGGCTGTTCTCGGGGCTCTCGCGACCCTGATCCTCACGTCCCTGTACCCGGCCGACCCGGCCGTCGGCTTCGGCGCGCTGTTCGCCTACTTCGCGCTCTACGGCATCACGGCCGGCGTCGTCCTCGGCGCCGTGGTCGGCATCATCCTCGACCGGGTGTCAGCGCGGCGCGCGAAGACGGTGACCGTCGAGGTCACGACCTCCGAGGACGCCGGCTAGGACTTCGAGCAGCGGCCAGCGCTGGTCCCGGCTCATGACAGCTGGTTGCGCTCGACCCAGTCGAGGTACTCGGCGGAGACCGAGCCCGTCACGTAGTCGCCGGTGAAGCAGCTCATCTCGAGCGCCGTGACATCCGACCCCTCCAGGATCGCCGCCTGCATGTCGGCGACCTCCTGGTAGATCAGGTAGTCGGCGCCGAGCTCGGTCGCGATCTCGGGGATCCTGCGGCCGTGGGCGACCAGCTCCTGCCGCGACGGCATGTTGATGCCGTACACGTGCGGGAAGCGCACGGGCGGCGCGGCCGAGGTGAACGTGACCTTGTTGGCGCCGGCCTCGCGGGCCATCTGCACGATCTCCTTGGAGGTGGTGCCGCGCACGATCGAGTCGTCGACGATCAGGATGTTCTTGCCCTTGAACTCGCTGCCCATGGCGTTCAGCTTCTGCTTGACGCTCTTCTTGCGCTCCGCCTGGCCCGGCATGATGAAGGTGCGGCCCACGTAGCGGTTCTTGTAGAACCCCTCGCGGTACTCGACGCCGAGCTTCTGCGCGACCTGCATCGCAGCGGGCCGGGATGAGTCGGGGATCGGCATCACGACGTCGATGTCGCCCATCGGGGTGTACTTCGCGATCGTGTCGGCAAGGCGGTTGCCGAGGCGCAGCCGTGCCTCGTAGACGGAGATGCCGTTCATGATCGAGTCGGGCCGCGCGAGGTAGACGTACTCGAACGAGCACGGGATGAGCACCGGGCTCTTCGCGCACTGGCGGCTCGTCATCTCGCCGCCGGTCGTGATGTAGATCGCCTCACCGGGGGCGACATCGCGGACCAGCTCGTAGCCCGCGCTCTCGAGCACGAGCGACTCGGATGCGACGATCCACTCCTCGCCCGTGAATCCGGTCTGGCGCCTGCCCAGTACGAGGGGCCGGATGCCGTACGGGTCGCGGAAGGCGAGGAGCCCGTGACCGGCGATGAGCGCGATCGCGGCGTACGAGCCCTCGACGCGCTCGTGCAGCCGCGCGATGGCGCCGAACACCTGGTCGGGGTCGAGGTCGGTGCCGGAGATCTGCTCCTGCAGCTCGTTGGCGAGCACGTTGACCAGCAGCTCGGTGTCGCTCGAGGTGTTGAGGTGGCGGCGGTCGACGTTGAACAGCTCGGCGGTGAGCTCGCGGGTGTTGGTGAGGTTGCCGTTGTGGATGAGGGTGATGCCGTACGGCGCGTTCACGTAGAAGGGCTGCGCCTCCTCCTCGTTGGCGGCGTTGCCCTTCGTCGCGTAGCGCACGTGCCCGAGGCCCATGTTGCCGAGGAGGTTGCGCATGTCACGGGTGCGGTACGCCTCGCGCACCTGGCCCTTGGCCTTCTGCATGTGCAGCGTGCTGCCGTCGGCGGTCGCGATGCCCGTCGAGTCCTGGCCGCGGTGCTGCAGGAGCAGGAGCGCGTCGTAGACCTGCTGGTTGACCGGCTGGGATGAGACGATTCCGACGATGCCGCACATGCGTGGCGAGGCTCCCAAGTGTTTCGGGGGAGTACCCGGTGCGAGTACAACCCAGTTTCTCACAGATCGGACTGCTCCTCCCTGTTGCTGCGCTGGCGGGATATTCAACTGAAATCGCCCGCGCGTCCCGGGCACAAATCTACTCTAAGAATATTAGAGTATGACGATGGCAACCAATGACGTTGATCGCGCCCTTCACGCCGGACTCGGCGGAGTGGGAGCGGCGGTCATAGCTCTTGGCGAAGACCAATGGTTCGAGAGGAAGTCCGCGAGGATCGCCGCCCGCGAGCTCGCTATTGCCATCTCGGCTTTCGCCAATGCGGAAGGCGGGGTCGTGGTAATCGGGGTTCACGACGGGAAGGTCGAGGGAGTTCGAGGCCAGACCGAGAAGCTCAACGCCTGGCGGCAGGCGTCGATGGACTACATCACTCCCCCCGCGCGGATGGAGGTATCGCAGGCCGCCTGTCTCGACGAGAAGGGCCAGGCCGAGCAGCTCATGGTGATCAGGGTCCCGCCGGGCGAGACCGTTCACGAACTGACGAATGGCGACTGCTACCTGCGGGTCGGGGACGAGTCCCGCAAGCTCACCTTCGCGCAGCGGCAGGAACTCCACTACGACCGCGGCATCTCGCAGTTCGACGGGCAGGGGGTCGCGGACTCGCGAGTCGAGGACTTGGACGAGGACCTCCTGCGCGCGTATCGGAACAGCGCTGGTGCCAGCGGCACGTCCTTCACCACCCTCTTGCGCGCCCGAAGCCTGATGCTCGCGGACGGACGGATCACCAACGCGGGCTATCTGCTCTTCGCGAAGGAGCCCGGCCAACGTTTCCCTCACGCGCAGGTGCGCGTGATCCGTCATCGTTCGACGGTCCGGGGCACAGGATCCGCTCTTAACATCGAGGCCGATGAGAGGATCGAGGGGCCGATCCCCCACGTGATCGACGCGGCGGCAGCCGTGGTGGAGCGGTGGCAGCCGACCCGTCGCAGCCTCGGCCCCCACGGCCGGTTCGAAGACGTCCCGGTAGTGCCGCGCGATGCCTGGCTGGAGGGGCTTGTGAACGCCGTCGTCCATCGCTCCTACTCCTTGGCGGGCGATCACGTTCGAATCGAGGTCTTCCCGGATCGCATCGAGGTGGAGAGCCCTGGGCGTTTCCCCGGGCTGGCGAATCCGTCCAAGCCGCTGGAGATCAGTCGCTACGCGCGCAACCCCCGGATCGCGCGGGTGTGCACGGACCTCGCGATCACCCAGGAGCTGGGAGAGGGCATCAAGAGAATGTTCGAGGAGATGCGGCAGCGGGGTCTGACCGATCCTGCCTATTCCCAGACCCAGGGCACAGTGCGGCTGGTCCTCTCGGGCCTTTCGCGGATCGCGCCCGAGATCGAGGCCCGCCTCCCGAGGGGAAGCGTCGAGACCCTGGACGTTCTCAGGCGTGTCGGCCACCCGATCGGGACGGGTGACGTCATGGAACTCACCGGTCTCAGTAGGCCCACGCTCATCCGCCAGCTCACGGCGCTCCGCGAAGAAGGCCTCGTCAGCTGGTTCGGCAAGTCCGCGAGGGATCCGAGGGCAACGTGGGAGGTTGCGGGCTGACGGGATGTCCCCAGCCGATCATCACTTGGGATGAAACCTCACCTGATCGCTGGCGCCCGCCGGATGCCCGACCTAGCGTGGCCCCATGAAGAACACTCTGAGACCCCTCGCGCGGGCGCTCGTGCGGCACTCGCAGTGGATTCCGATGGCGGGCGCCGTCGTCTACGCGGGGTTGTGGGGGGTCGCGGAGGCCGGTCGGATGCAGCCGGGCGATGGCGCGGTGCTCGCGCTCTTCACTATCGCCATCGCCCTGTCGGGGATCGTGCCGCTCGCCTCGCTCTCCGTTGTCACGCTGGTTCCGATCCTCCAGCTGGCGGGCGTGCTCGCTGCGCCCACCGCGAACAACTGGCCCGTGTACCAGGCCGCGGGCTGGGTGGCGCTGGTCGTGGCCTTCCGGGGCGAGGGGCTCGTCCGCAAGCTCGTCCTGCCCGTCGGCGCCGTCACGGCTGTGCTGTTCGCGACCAGGATGATGATCCCGAAGGGCGACAGCGATGGCTGGACGAGCTGGATCGGGGGCGGTCCGTCGATCACCGACTATCCCAATCGCGAGGGACTGGCGACGCTCGTGCTGGTGGGCCTCGGCTTCTACGCGGGATTGTGGGCGCTGGGCATCGCCGGGCGCAGCCTCCTGCGAGCACGTGAGATCGGCCGCGTGCTGACGCGCACCGACTTCGAGCTGCGCCTCGCCGAGGACCGGGCCCGAATCTCGCGCGACGTGCACGACGCCCTGGCGCACTCCCTGGCCGTGATCGTCTCGCAGGCCGAGGGGGCGCTCGCCCTTAACGAGAAACGGCCGAGGGCAGCGGCGGATGCCCTCAGCAACATCGCCTCGGTGGGTCGAGTAGCCCTCACCGATGTGCGCAGCCTCGTGGAGAGCATCCATGACGAAGACCTCACCGCCGTCGCACCGAGCGTCGACGACCTGGCAGCGCTGATCACACGCATGCGCAAAGTGGGCATGGATGCCACGCTGCAAGTGCTGGGCGAGTCGAGGGCGCTGTCAGCCTCGCGCGACGTGGCAGTGTTCCGCATAGTGCAGGAGAGCCTCACGAACGCGCTCAAGCACGGCGGTCCAGCGTCGACCGCGCGGGTGACGCTGGACTGGCAGGGCACGGGGCTGGCAGTTCTGATCGTCTCCAGCCCGAACGGCGACCCGGCCGCGCTCGGCTCGAGTAGCGGAGTCGGCATCGCCGGGATGAAGGAGCGCGCGCGCCTCGCCGCCGGCTGGCTCACCGCCGAGCCCGAGGGCGACGACTTCCTCGTGACGGCGTTCATCCCGACATCGGTGCCCGCTCCGAAGGAGCTCGCCCATGTCTGAGCGCATCAAGGTGGTCGTGGTCGACGACCAGCCGCTGTTCGCCTCCGGTATCGCGATGCTCATCGACGCGCAGGACGACATGGAGTGCGTGGCTACCGCGGGCGACGGGCAGGAGGCGCTCGCCGAGGTGGGCCACAACGCCCCCGACGTCGTACTGATGGACCTGAGGATGCCCGGCCTCAACGGCATTGACGCCACCCGTGCGCTGCTCGCCGGGGCTGATGGGCCGCGCGTCATCGTCCTCACCACCCTCCGGCGTGACGACGTCGTGATGCGCGCGCTCGAGGCGGGCGCCAGCGCGTTCCTCACGAAGGACGCCACCACCGAGCAGGTGCTGTCGAGCATCCGGACAGTTCATGCCGGCGACGCCATCCCCGATCTCGCGACCACGCTCGAGCTCGTCGCGGCGACCGGACCGCAGTCGCCCCGAGGCAGCATCGACGCCCTGAGCCCGCGCGAGCGCGAGGTGTTCCTGCTGGTCGCCCGCGGCCTCACGAATGCCGAGATCGCGAAGGCCGCCTACGTCAGCGAGGCGACGGTCAAGACGCACATCGCCGCGATCCTGCGCAAACTGGATCTGCGCGGGCGCGTGCAGGTCGTCGTGTTCGCGCACCGCAACGACCTCGTCTCCGTCTGAGGCCCCGGTACGCTTGTCCCGTGACCGAAGACTCCTCCGCCAGCTATCGCGCCGCGGGAGTCGACACCGCCGCCGGTGACCTCGCCGTCGAACTCATGAAGGCCGCCGTCTCGAAGACGCACGGCCCCGAGGTGTTCGGGGGCGTCGGCGGCTTCGCCGGGCTCTTCGACGTGTCCTTCCTCAAGTCGTTCGACCGCCCGCTGCTCGCGACGTCGACCGACGGCGTCGGCACCAAGGTCGCCATCGCGCAGGCGCTCGACAAGCACGACACCATCGGCCAGGACCTCGTCGGCATGGTCGTCGACGACATCGTGGTCGTGGGCGCGCGCCCGCTGCTCATGACGGACTACATCGCGTGCGGCAGGGTCGTCCCGGCGCGCATCGCGGACATCGTCGCGGGCATCGCGCGCGCGTGCTCGGAGACGGGCACGGCGCTCGTCGGGGGCGAGACCGCCGAGCATCCGGGCCTTCTCGGTCCTGACGACTACGACGTCGCGGGTGCCGCGGTCGGCGCGGTCGAGGCCGGGAACCTGCTCGGCGCGCACCTCGTAGCCGAGGGCGACGTCGTCGTGGCGCTGGGCTCCTCCGGCCTGCACAGCAACGGCTTCTCGCTCGTGCGGCACATCCTCAGCACGCGCGGTATCGGGTACACCGACACGTCCGCCGAGTTGGGCAATGTCGGCGAGGCGCTGCTCGAGCCCACCCGGCTCTACACGACCCCGCTGCTGGACCTGCTGCCGTCCGGCGGCATCCACGCCATCAGCCACGTCACGGGCGGCGGTATCGCCGCGAACCTGGCGCGCGTGCTGCCCAAGGGCTCGTGGGTCGAGCTGGAGCGGTCGACCTGGTCGCCGCCCGCGGTGTTCCGCGTGCTGTCGGAGTGGGGCGGCTCGACGCTCGAGAGCGCCGAGGGGACCTGGAACCTGGGCGTCGGCATGATCCTGGTGGTCGCGCCGGATGCCGCGGCTCAGATCATCTCGCGACTGAAGGCCGGGGGCATCCCGTCGTGGGAGGCCGGCCGCGTCGTGGTGGGGACTCTCCCGGAGGCGCACTTCGAGCAGGGCGCCAAGGGCGTCGACGGCGGAGCCGTGCGGCTCACCGGCGCCTACAAGGACTAGGCGCTCTTCGACTCGTCCTCGTCGTCGTCGCCCTCGTACTGGGCGGCGTAGGTGTCGACGTACTCGTCGTCGGCCTCAACCGGGGCAGCCCCGGCGAACTCGGGCCACTTCTCAAGATCCTCGGCGAGGCGGGGGTCGCTGGGAGCACCGCCGAGCTCTTTCGCAAGAGCGCCGTAATTGGTGTCGGGGCTGAAGTACTTGAGGTCTCGGGCGACCTTGGTGTGCTTTGCCTTTTGACGGCCGCGTCCCATGCGAGACCCCCTCAGATGTCTGTCCCGATGCGCCGAGGGCATCCAGGGAACGAGCGGACAGGGA
>JAODAQ010000040.1 GCA_025463515.1 Rhodoglobus sp. | reverse complement strand
CGGTCCATCCCGGCGTCCTCCCACTCGACGGAGAGCGGGCCCTCGTAGCCGATCTGGTTGAGCATCCGGAAGCTCGACTCCCACGGGACATCCCCGTGCCCGGTCGAGATGAAGTCCCACCCGCGGTTGCCGTCCGCCCAGGGCAGCAGTGACCCGAGGCGGCCGTTGCGGCCGTTGTCCATGCGCTTCTTCGTGTCCTTGCAGTCCACGTGGTAGATGCGGTCCTTGAAGTCCCACAGGAAGCCGACCGGGTCGAGGTCCTGCCAGACGAAGTGGCTCGGGTCCCAGTTGAGGCCGAAGGCCTCGCGGTGGCCGATCGCCTCGAGCGTGCGCACGGTCGACCAGTAGTCGAACGCGATCTCGGAGGGGTGCACCTCGTGGGCGAAGCGCACGCCCACCTCGTCGAACACGTCGAGGATGGGGTTCCAGCGGTCCGCGAAGTCCTGGTAGCCCGCGTCGATGGCCTCCTGCGAGACCGGCGGGAACATCGCGATGTACTTCCAGATGCTCGAGCCGGTGAAGCCGATGACCGTCTTCACGCCGAGCTTGGCGGCGAGGCGCGCGGTGTTCTTCATCTCCTCGGCAGCGCGCTGGCGCACGCCCTCGGGGTCGCCGTCGCCCCAGATGGAGTCGGGCAGGATGTCGCGGTGCCGCTGGTCGATCGGGTCGTCGCACACCGCCTGGCCCTTGAGGTGGTTCGAGATCGCCCACACCTTGAGCCCGTACTTGTCCAGGAGGTCGAGCTTGCCCTGCACGTACTCGGCGTCGTCCCAGCGGCTCGGGTCGAGGTGGTCGCCCCAGCACGCGAGCTCGAGGCCGTCGTAGCCCCAGCCGGATGCCAGTTTCGCGACTTCTTCGAGCGGGAGGTCGGCCCACTGGCCGGTGAACAGGGTGACGGGACGCGGCATGTTGTGCTCCTTAGATCTCGGTCCAGGCGCTGCTGTTGCCCGCGCTCGCCTCGACGGCGGCGAGGACGCGCTGCACCTGCAGTCCGTCGGCGAACGACGGGGTCGCGGGGGTGGCGGTGGTGACGGCGTCGACGAAGTCCTTCGCCTGGTGGGAGAAGGCGTGCTCGTAGCCGAGCATGTGCCCCGCCGGCCACCAGTTGGCGATGTAGGGGTGCTCGGGCTCGGTCACGAGGATCTTCGTGAAACCGCGCACCGCGGCATCCGCCGTCGAGTCGTAGAACTCGAGGGAGTTGAGGTCTTCGAGGTCGAAGGCGAGAGCGCCCTTCGAGCCGGAGACCTCCACGCGCAGGGCGTTCTTGCGCCCGGTCGCGAAGCGGGTCGCCTCGAAGATGCCGAGCACGCCGGAGTCGTAGCGGCCGGTGAACAGCGCGACGTCGTCGACGGTCACCTGGCCCTTCTCGGTGCCGCCCTTGCCGCCGAGGCCTGTCGAGCTCTCCAGCAGGGGGCGCTCGTGGATGATCGTCTCCATCGTCCCGGAGACGCTCGTGAGCCTCATCCCGGTGATGAACTGGCTGAGGTCGATGATGTGGGCGCCGATGTCGCCGAGGGCTCCGGAGCCGGCGAGGTCCTTCTGGAGGCGCCAGGCGAGCGGGGTCTCGGGGTCGGTGAGCCAGTCCTGCAGGTAGCTCGCGCGCACCTGGTAGATGTCGCCGAGCTTTCCCGCTGCGACGAGGTCGCGGGCGAACGTGGTGGCCGGCAGGCGGCGGTAGGTGTGGCCGAGCATGGAGATGACTCCGTTGCGAGCGGCCTTCGCCGCGGCATCCGCCATGGCGCTTGCTTCTTCCACGGTGTTCGCGAGGGGCTTCTCGCACAGCACGTGCTTGCCCGCCTCGAGAGCGGCGATGGCGATCTCGGCGTGCGAGTCGCCCGGGGTGACGATGTCGACGATGTCGATGTCGTCGCGCGCGATGACCTCGCGCCAGTCGGCGGCCGACTCGTTCCAGCCCCACTTCTCGGCCGAGGCGTCGGCACCGGTACGGCCGACGACGACCTGCATGACGGGAGTTGCACCGAGGTCGAAGAACCGCGGGGCGACGCGCCAGCCCTGCGAGTGCGCTGCACCCATGAACCCGTGGCCGATCATCGCCACATTCAGGCGGGGCTTGTCTGGCATCTCTTCTTCACTCCTCGATTGTGACGCTTGTGACTCTAAGGGTGCCCGCCCGGAGAATTCCTGACGGGCACCCTGTGATGAGTCGGTTTAGGACTCGAAGGCCGAGCCGATGTACTGCTCCACGTTGTCCGCCGTGACGACGGGCGCGTTCAGCACGATGCGGGTCGGGACCTCGATCTCCACCAGGTCGCTCAGGGCCTTGCCCTGGACGACGAGGCGGGCCAGGCGGATGCCGTCAGCGGCCTGCGTCGACGGGTAGATGACCGTCGCCTTGAGGACGCTCGTGCCCGACTTGATCTCGCGCATGGCGTTCGCGGAACCTGCACCGCCGACGAGGAAGAACTCGTTGCGGCCGGAGGCTGCGATGGCGGCGAGGACGCCGACGCCCTGGTCGTCATCGTGGTTCCAGATCGCGTCGATCTTCGGTGCGGCGGAGAGCAGCTGCGAGGTCACGGCCTCGCCACCGGCGACGGTGAAGTCGGCGGCGACGCGGTTCGAGACCTTGAGGCCGCAGTCTCCGAGGGCCTTGGCGAATCCTTCGCTGCGCGCCTGCGTGAGGGGCAGCGAGTCAATTCCGGCGATCTCGGCGACGATGGCATCCGGGTTGTCGCCCAGCTGCTCGCAGATGTAGGTGCCCGCGCTCACGCCCATGCCGTAGTTGTCACCGAGGATGGTGACGCGCGCGGCGAACGTGCTCGAGAACTCGCGGTCGACGTTGATGACCGGGATGCCCGCGTTCATGGCCTGGATGGCGACCTCGGTCAGCGCCGCACCATCGGTGGGCAGCAGAACGATCGCGTCGACCTTGTCGTTGATGAACGTCTCGACCTGGCTGATCTGGAGGTTGGCGTCGTTCGTGCCCTCCGCGACAACCAGGTTGATGTCCGGGTACTTCTTCGCCTCGGCGATGGCGGCGTTGTTGATCGCGCCGAGCCAGCCGTGGTCGGCAGCGGGTCCCGAGAAGCCGATGGTGATGGTGTCACCCGTGGCCTCGTTGCCCTCGACGGTGCTCTCATCCGGACCGGTGTTCTCGGCCGTGCCCGCCGTGCAGCCTGCGAGCAGGCCAGCGACAGCGAGGGATGCGCCTGCAGTGATGAGCAGTTTCCGGCTCATACGTGTTGCCAGCATGTACTTCCTCCTTGGTAGTGAAATGCAGTATCTGGTCGCCAACGAGGAGGTGCATTGGCGATGTTCCGGCCTGGCGGCTGGGCTGTCATCACTCGGTCCACATTGACGTTTGAAGCAACATAACAGAGTTTTGACGAGAATCGGCAAAAGTGGGAGGACTTTTTTCGAGAGTCGACAGAACTGAATCCGCTCTGTAGTGTGCGTCCTATGATCAGTGCCGACCATGGGCAGCCACTCCTCGAAGTGCGCGGAGTGACCAAGAGTTTCGGGCCCGTCCGCGCCCTCCGCGGCGTCGACTTCTCCATCGCGCCCGGAGAGGTGCACGTCATCCTCGGCCAGAACGGCGCCGGGAAGTCCACGCTCATCAAGACGCTCGCGGGCGTCTACACGCCCGACGGGGGCGAGATCCTCTGGCGCGGCGAGCCCATCACGATCGCCGACCCGGTGGCCGCACTCGACCTCGGTATCGCGACGATGTACCAGGAGCTCGACGTCGTCGACGGGCTCACCATCGCCGAGAACATCTTCCTCGGGCACGAGCACGCCACCGCGGGCATCCTCAACCGCCGTCGCGCCAACCAGGTGGCGCGAGAGCTGCTCACCCGGCTCGGGCACGGCGACCTCTCGCCCAGCCGGGAGGTCGGGTCTCTCTCGCCCGCCAACAAGCAGATCGTCAGCATGGCCCGCGCACTCTCGCGCGACACCCGCCTCATCATCATGGACGAGCCCTCCGCGGTGCTCGACTCCGAGGAGGTCAAGAACCTGTTCCGCGTGGTGAACGAGCTCACGAGCTCGGGCATCTCGGTGGTCTACATCTCCCACCGCCTCGAGGAGATCCGCCAGATCGGCGACCGCATCTCCGTGATCAAGGACGGGCGGAGCACCGCGAGCGGCCTCTCCGTCAAGGACACCCCGACGAGCGAGCTCATCCGCCTCATGACCGGGCGCGACCTCGAGAACGTCTTCCCGCCCGCAGTGCCGGTGCCGGATGACGCGGCAGAAGTGCTCGCGGTCTCCGGCCTCGGCGTGGCCGGCATCTTCGAGGGCGTCGACTTCACCGTGCGCGCCGGAGAGATCGTGGGCCTCGCGGGGCTCGTCGGCTCTGGCCGCTCCGAGATCCTCGAGGCGGTCTACGGCGCGCTCAAGCCGACCTCCGGCACGGTGTCGCTCTCCGGCGAGCGCCTCAAGCCCGGCTCCGTCCGGGATGCCGTGAACCACGGCATGGGCCTCTCCCCCGAGGAGCGCAAGAGCCAGGGCCTGCTGCTCGACGAGCCGATCTTCAAGAACGTGACCCTGTCGTCGTTCGCCCGCTTCGCGCGCCTCAGCTTCCTCCGCGAGGGCGCGGAGCGCAGTGCTGCCCGTGAGCAGATCGAGGCGCTCGAACTGCGGCCGGCTGATCCGGACCGCGACGCCGGAACCCTCTCGGGCGGCAACCAGCAGAAGATCCTGCTGGCCCGCTGGCTCGTGCACGGCACGAAGGTGCTGCTGCTCGACGAGCCGACCCGGGGTGTGGACGTCGGCGCGCGCTCCGAGATCTATGCGCTCATCCGGCGCCTGTCCGCTGCGGGCACCGCAATCGTCGTCGTCTCGAGCGAGATCGAGGAGGTGCTCGGCCTTGCCGACCGCCTCCTCGTGATCGCCGACGGCCGAGTACTCACCACCGTCAACGCAAACGACATCGACGAGCACGGCGTGCTCGACCTCGTCATGGAAGGAAGTGCCGCGTGAGCGAGCCGATCACTGTTCCCTCGGCCGAGCCGGTCTCACCCGTGGGGCCGCCCGAGGCGACGCACGACTCGAAGGACACCCGCAACTGGTTCTCGCGCTTCCTCGGCAGCGGCGCCGGGCGCAACCTCGGCCTGGTCCTCGCGCTGCTCGTACTGTTCGCGATCGGTGCCATCACGGCCGGCGACCGGTTCACCAACTTCGAGAACATCCTCACGATCGTGAGGGCGGCCTCGATCGTCGGCGTGCTCACCATCGGCATGACCTTCGTGATCATCGGCGGCGGCATCGACCTCTCCGTGGGGTCGGTCCTGGGCCTCAGCAGCGTCGTCGCGACGCTCACCGTCGTGCAGTCGCTCGCGGAGTCGAGCTGGCTCATCATGGTGGTCGTCGCCCTCGCGGTCGGCACCATCGCCGGCATCGTCAACGGCATAGTCATCTCCTACGGCAATGTCGTGGCGTTCATGGCCACCCTCGCGATGCTCGTCGGGGCGCGCGGCCTCGCCGAGATCCTGTCGAACCGGACCACGCAGATCGTGCGCTCGCAGGACTTCATCGAGTTCTTCCGCTCGAACCTGCTCGGCATCCCGGTGCTGATCTGGATCTTCATCATCGTCGCCGTGCTCGGCTGGCTGCTGCTCAACCGCACGACCTTCGGCCGCCGCACCGTAGCGATCGGCGGCAACCGCGAGGCCGCCCGCCTCGCGGGCCTCAAGGTCAAGCGCCACACCGTGTACCTCTACGCGCTCTCGGGCCTCACCGCGGGCATCGCCGGCGTGATGATGCTCGGGCGCACGACAGCCGGCACCTCGACCCACGGCACGCTCTACGAGCTGGACGCCATCGCCGCCGTCGTCGTCGGCGGCACGCTGCTCATCGGCGGGCGAGGCACCATCGTGGGAACGGTCTTCGGCGTGCTGATCTTCCAGACCCTCACGAACATCTTCACCCAGAACAACCTCAACACCTCCGTGCAGGCCGTTGCGAAGGGCGTGATCATCGTCCTAGCGGTGCTCCTCCAGCAGCGGTTCGCAGCCCGTACCCGCAAGCGGGGCTAGCGGCTCGAGACCGCGGCGGCCACCGGCTAGGGCGGCCGCCGCAGTCTCGTGCCGAGACCGCGGGCCTCAGCGCAGCTGGGCCGTGCCAGTCGGGCCGCCGAGGGCGACGGTCGCCGACCTCCCCGCGGCCGTGACCGCGTACCTGCCCCGGAAGCCCTCGAGCGCGATGCTGCCCGAGTCGTCCGTGTGGCGGGCGGTCGGCGGCATCCACCACTCGTCCTTCACGAGCGCGCGCAGCGCGTCGTAGGCGGGCTTGGGCGTGCCGTCGAGCCGCACGAGGCCGGCGGGGGCGCCGAGCCACGCTCCCACATCGGAGAGCCCCCAGTAGGTGATCGACTCGACCGCGGGGTGCGCGACGAGCGACCGGTAGTGGCGCACCAGCTCGTCGGCCTGGCGGGCCTCGCCCTCGGGGGTGGTCGGCCACGAGTCGGGCCGGTAGTCGTTGAGGTCGACGATGTCGGCGGGCATGGGGTCGCCGGACACGAGGGTGGTCTCGGTGAAGTGCAGCGGGATGCCGAACCGCGCGAAGCGCTCCACGATCGCCAGCACCTCGTCCTCGCCGCGGTACCCCTGGTGCATGTGGGTCTGCAGCCCGATCCCGTCGAGCCGGATGCCCGCCGCGAGCACCTCCTCGATGAGCCGCTCGTACGCGGGCGAGAGGTCGAAGTCGTTGAGGTGCAGCGTCGCGGTGGGATCCGCCGCGCGCGCCTCCTCGAACGCGAGCCGCACCATCCCGACCCGGCCGAGCTTCTGGGCGAGCGGGGTGATGCCGTTCTCGCCGTTCTCGAACACGGGCATGATGACGACCTCGTTGATCGCGTCCCACGTCGTGACAAGGCCGGCGAAGTCGGCGGCCTCCCGCCGCACCCGGGCGCGCACGGCGGCCTCGACCTCGTCGAGCGGCAGCCCGAGCAGCCACGGCGCGGTCACCGTGTGCCAGACCAGCGGGTGGCCCTTCACGCGCACGCCGCGCTCGACGAACCACTCGGCGGCGCGCAGCAGCCGGTCGGTTGCCGGATGCCCGCGCTCGGGCTCGAAGTCGCCCCAGTAGAACGGCAGCGTCGCCGTCGAGAACACGTCGAGCCAGAGCTCGGCGAGGTGCTCGAGCTGGTCGGTGCGCTCCCCGTTGGCGAGCGGCACGAAGTCGAACCCGATGTTGCCGAACCCGAAGGCGTGGTCCACCTGCGCGACGGTCACCTCCGTGTTCCGCAGGGGCTCGCCGCGCGCGTCGAGCACCGTGACCGTCGCGGCGGCCCTGCGGTGTGCGGTACTCAGGACCGGTCCTCCTGGCTCCAGGCGGTGAACAGCGCGCTCCCGGACGAGACGTAGGGGCCCCAGGTCGTGCCGACGAAGCCGCCGGCGGTCTCCGTGCTGAGAGAGCTCAGGGGTGTCGTGCCCAGGTCTGCACCGCCCGCCGACCAGGAGATTCCGCCCGTCGTGATCCGGGCCGAGAGCGTCACCGGGCCGGCGGGCAGGTCGACGGAGGAATCCGCGAACGTCGCGACCAGTCCGCCGACGGATGCCGCCACCTCGAGCCGCACGTTCGCGGCGCCGTTCTGGCGCAGCACCAGCCCGGCCACGGCATCGTCGGCAAGTTGATCGAGGGTCACCGTGACAGTGCTCTCGGTGCTCGTCAGCCGGCGGAGGAGGGCCGCGGTGGGGGCGCCCGACTGGAGCCCGGCCCCGGTGGAGCGCAGTCGCAATCCCGCCTCTGCGGGCTCGGCGAAGGTCGCGAACCCGCGCACGGAGAGGAAGTCGGCCGCCTCGGGAGCACCGGTGGACGACCATCGTCCCGGTGCGGCGGAGGGTGCATCGAGGAGCCCGAGCCCCGGGTTCACCACGGGCCAGTCGTCCTCCCAGTCGACGCGGGCCAGGTGCGTCTCGCGCCCGAGGATGTGGTGGCCGTCGATCGGGCGGCTCGCGAGCACGGTCATCCACCACTGTCCGTTCTCGTCTTCGACGAGGTCTCCGTGGCCGACGTTCTGCACCTCGGCGCCGTGGCCGAGGTGGCGGTGGGTGAGCACGGGATTGCGCGGGCAGGGCAGGTACGGCCCGGCGACCTCGCGCGACCGCGCCACCATCACCGAGTGCTCGAAGGACGTGCCGCCCTCCGCCGTCACGAGGTAGAACCAGCCGTCGCGGTGGTACAGGTGCGGCCCCTCGGCCCAGACCGCGCGGTACTGCGTGCGCGTCCAGATCACGGTCTCGGGGCCCACGAGCTCGCCCCGCTCGAGATCGAGCTCGCGCAACCACACCTCGGTCTCGCCGTCGAACTCGGGCTCGAGCACCTCGCGGCAGCCGGTCCACCAGGCGCGGCCCTCGTGGAAGAACAGCGAGGGGTCGATGCCCCGTGCCTCCGGCAGCAGCACCGGGCGCGACCAGGGGCCTTCCGGCGCCGGAGCCGTGAGGTAGAAGTTGCCCGAGACCTCGCCGCCGTCCATCTGGGTGCACGCGATGTAGAACAGGCCGTCGTGGTGGCGGATGGTCGGCGCGAAGATGCCGCGCGAGTCGGGCACGTCACCGAAGTCGAACTGCCCCTCCTCGTGGATCGCGTGACCCACGAGCCGCCAGTCGACGAGGTCGGTGCTGGCATGGATCGGGATGCCCGGCAGGTACTCGAACGTCGAGTTGACCAGGTAGTAGGTGCCATCGACGCGGCAGATGCTCGGGTCGGGGTAGAACCCGCGGAGGATCGGGTTAGCGGGGCGCGACATCGATCTCCTCCGCAGCCGACCGCACCACGATGGCGCGCCCGATGCGCTCGTCGGAGGCGGAGAGGACGTAGTCCGCGCCGATGAGGTCGACGGTCGCGGCAGACTCCTTGACCGCGACCGACGGACCGACCCACAGCTCGAGCTCGCCCGCCTCGACGATGCGCACCCCGGCGGAGCCCGTGAACCCCAAGAGGGACGCGGGGACGCTGAAGGTGACCGTTGCCGCCTCGCCCGGCTCGAGGTCGACCCGCTGGTAGGCGAGCAGCTGCGCGACCGGGCGGGTCACGCTGCCGTACACGTCGTGCCCGTAGAGCTGCACGACGTCGGTGCCCGACCGCTCGCCCGAGTTGCGCACCCGGACGCTGACAGTGAGCGCCTCCCCCGTGGCGACCGGGCCCACCACCGCGAGCAGGTCACGGGTGAACTCTGTGTAGGTGAGGCCGTGGCCGAACGGGAGCACGGGAGTGCTGTCGACACTCGTCACCTCCGAAGGGCCGCCCAGTCGCGGGTGCAGGTACGAGTACGGCTGCGCCCCCGCCGACCGGGGCATCGAGACCGGCAGGCGGCCCGAGGGCGCCGTCCGTCCGGAGATGATCGAGGCGAGCGCTGGCGCTCCCTCCTCGCCGGGGAAGAAGGTCTGGAGCACGGCGCCCGGAGCA
This sequence comes from Rhodoglobus sp., assembly GCA_025463515.1. Classification (GTDB taxonomy): domain Bacteria; phylum Actinomycetota; class Actinomycetes; order Actinomycetales; family Microbacteriaceae; genus Rhodoglobus. The sequence continues at coordinate 60,462 of JAODAQ010000040.1, read as the reverse complement.
TCGGCCCCGATCGCCCAGTCGACCACGTACGGCCGGCCGGAGACCACGACAACGACGACCGGGGTCCCGGTCGCGACGACCGCCTCGATCAGCTCGCGCTGCACCCCCGGCAGTTCGAGCGACTCGACGTCGTTGCCCTCACCCACCGTACCGCGGCCGAAAAGACCGGCGCGGTCGCCGACGACGACCACGGCGACGTCGGCACCGAGGGCCGCAGACACGGCGGCGGGGATGCCCGAGCGGTCGAGCCCCTCGACCTCGCAGCCCAGCTCGTGCACGAGCTGGGACGACGGGAACTCGAGGCGCAGGGACTCGAGGATCGACGGGATCTCGAACCCGATCGGAACACCCGGGTGCATCGCGAGAACGTGGTTCGCGAAGGAGTAGCAGCCCATCAGGGCGTCCACCGAGTCGGCGTTCGGGCCGATCACGGCGACTCGGCCCGGCGCCGCGAGCGGCAGTACCCCGTCGTTCGTGAGGAGGATCACGGACTCGGCCGCGAGCGTGTGCGCCACCGCCCGGTGCGCGGGGCTGTCCAGGTCGATGTCGACCGGAGGGGTGTCGAAGAGCTCGTCGAGAAGGCCCAGCTCCTCCTTCTGGGCGAGCACGCGCAGAACCGCGCGATCGACGAGTGCGGCATCCGTCTCGCCTGATACGAGCCGGTCTGCGAGCGGCCCGGCGAACGCGTCGCCGTTGGGCAGCTCGACGTCGATGCCCGCGCGCAGGGCCAGGTCGGCGGCGGCACCGCGGTCGGCCGCGACGCCGTGCATGCTGTGCAGGAACTCGATGGCGAAGTAGTCGGAGACCACGACGCCGTCGAACCCCCAGCGGTCGCGCAGGATGCCGGTGAGGTAGCGCGCGACTCCGCTCACCGGCTCGCCGTCGATCTCGGTGTACGAGCTCATGACCGAGCGCGCCCCGCCATCGCGGATCGCCATCTCGAAGGGCGGCAGCAGCACGTCGTTGAGCTCGCGCTGCCCCGCGTGCACGGGGGCGTGGTTGCGCCCGGCCCGCGAGGCGGAGTACCCGACGAAGTGCTTGAGCGTCGCGTGCACGCCCGACTCCTGCAGGCCGCGCACGTAGGCGGTGCCGATCGTGCCGACGACGTACGGGTCTTCGGCGATGCACTCGTCGACCCGTCCCCAGCGGGCATCACGGATCACGTCGAGCACGGGGGCCAGGCCCTGGTGGATGCCCAGTGCGCGCATCGAGCCGCCGATCAGGCGGCCCATCTCCTGCACGAGGTCCGGGTCGAATGCGGCGCCCCACGCGAGCGGGGTGGGGAAGGTCGCGGCCTTCCACGCGGCGAGACCGGTCAGGCACTCCTCGTGCACGATCGCCGGGATGCCCAGCCTCGAGCGCTCGCGGAGGCGCCGCTGCTCGGACCACAGCCACTCCGCGCGCTCGACGGGCTCGACCGGCCGTGTGCCGTAGACCCGTGTCAGGTGCCCGATGCCGTGTGCGCTCGCCGTCTCGTACTTCGCCGACGCGACCCGCTCGCCCGCCATGGGAGCGACGACCTCGTTGCCCTGGTCGACCCAGTAGCCGGCCAACTGCGCGAGCTTCTCGTCGACGGTCATCTGGGTGAGCAAGTCGCGCACGCGCTGTGAGACGAGGGCCTCCGCGGTCATCCCTTCACCGCCCCGGTGAGTCCGCCGACGATGCGCCGCTCGAACAGGCTGAAGAAGACGAGGGCGGGGATCATCGACAGCGACGTGAACGCGAGAACCTTCGCGGTGTCCACCGAGTACTGCGACGCGAAGGCCTGCACCCCGAGCGGGAGCGTGTAGGACCCCTCGCTGTTGAGGATGAACAGCGGCAGGATGTAGCTGTTCCAACTGGCGATGAACGCAAGGATGCCCACCGTGATGACGCCCGGCTTCGACAGCGGGATGACCATCCGCCAGAAGAATCCGATGCGGCTCGCGCCGTCGATCGCGGCGGCCTCCTGGAGCTCCCGCGGGATCGCCTGCAGGAAGGGCACGAGGATGATGATCGTCACCGGCAGGGCGAAGGCCACCTGCGGCACGATGATGCCGCCGAGGGTGTTCATCAGCCCGAGGCCGCGCACCAGGATGTACAGCGGGGTGATGGCCACGGCCATCGGGAACATGAGCCCCGCAGCGAAGACCGAGTACATCAGGCCGCGTCCGCGGAAGCTGTACTTGGCCAGCACGTAGCTGGCCATCAGCCCGAGGGCCACGACGAAGAACGTGGTCACGACCGCGGCGATCGTCGAGTTGGCGACCTCCCGCCAGAACACGCCGCTCGCGAGCACCTCGAAGTAGTTGCCGACCTGCCAGACGCTGGGCAGCCCGGCCGGGTCGACGGTGATCTCGGAGTTGCTGCGGAAGCCGCCGAGGATGATGTACGCCACCGGGACGAGCATCAGCGCGACGAGCACGAGGGCGACGAAGTAGATCACCGGGGTCGAGTAGTGGCGCTTGCGGCGCCGTTCGATTGTTGCCGTCGACATCAGATCTTGCTCCCCGAGATGGCGCCATCGGTGTCGCGGCGCAGCAGGAAGCGCTGGTACAGCAGCGCGATGACGAGCGAGATCACGAACATGACCACGGCCACCGCGTTGCCGTAGCCGTAGCTGCCGGCGTTGCGGCCGTTCGCGACCATGTAGGTCGCCATGGTCGAGGTCCCGGCGGTTGACGCCACGTACTGCCCCCAGATGATGTAGACGAGGTCGAACAGCTGGAACGACCCGATGATGGACAGGAACGCCCAGATCCGGATGGTGGGCCCGAGCAGCGGCAGCACGATCGTCCGCTGCACCTGCCAGTAGGAGGCGCCGTCGATCGACGCGGCCTCGGAGAGCTCCTCGGGGATACCCTGCAGCCCGGCGAGGAAGAGGATCACGGCGAAGCCGATGTACTTCCACGTGATGATGAGCAGCAGCGACCAGATCGCGATGTTCGGATCGGACAGCCAGTCCTGCTGGAGCGAGCCCAGGCCGATCTTCTCGAGCAGGCCGTTGACCGCGCCGCCCGACTGCAGCATGAGGCTCCACCCGAGGCCGACCACGACCTCGGAGATCACGTAGGGCACGAAGATGAGCACCCTGAGCGCCGACTGCCCGCGCATCTTGCGGTTGAGCAGCAGCGCGAGGCCGATCGCGAGCGGCCCCTGGATGACGAGCGACAGCACGGCGATGATGACGTTGTGCTTGAGGGCCTCCTGGAAGGCCGAGTCCTGGAGGATCGTGATGTAGTTCCGCAGCCCGACGAAGTCGGTCGCGGGCCCGTACCCGGCCCAGCTGAAGAAGCCGTAGTAGGCGGCGAGCAGCACGGGGAGGATCACGAAGACCAGGAAGACGATCAGTGCGGGTCCGGCGAGCGCCACGATCTCGAGGCGCATCCGCCAGCCGATGCCTTTCGGCCTCCGCCGGCGGGGCGGGACCGATGCGGCTGCACCGGCCCCGCCCGCCTCGAGATCCACCCGCGGTCCCTGCGCGGCGCGCAGGTTCTCGCTAATGGATGTCATTGCGTTGGGCTTTCTAGGACTTGTTCGCGGCGTCGTTCACGGCCTTGACGATGCTCTCAGCATCGCCCTGGCCGGCCAGCAGGTCCACCACCGCGACGTTGAGCGCGTTGCCGACGTTCTGGCCGAACAGCGTGTCGAGCCAGACCGTGACGTACGGAGCGTCGTTGTACGCGGAGAGCAGCAGCTTGAGCGCCGGGTCCGTCACCACGCCCTGGGCCTCCTGGCTCGCGGGCAGGGTCTGGAACGCGGTGGCGTAGGCCTCCTGGTTCTCCTTCTGCGCGATGAAGTTCAGGAAGTCGGGGCACGCGGAGGGGGCATCCACGAAGCACGTGAATCCGTCGACGCCGCCCATCATGGCGCCCTCGGCTCCGTCGCCGCCGCTGACCTCGGGGAACGGGAACCAGCCGAGATCGGCGAGCGGCTTCGTGTCGGGCGTCAGGGATGCGATGACTCCGGGGTCCCACGCGCCCATGAGCTCCATCGCCGCCTGGTGGTTGGCGAGAAGCCCCGCGGAGGAGCCGGCGCCCTGCTGGGCGGAGGTCGTGAGGAAGCCGTCGTTGAACGGCTCGCTCGCGGCGAAGTCGGCGAGCTGCTCGCCGGCGGTCACCCAGCACGGGTCGTCGAAGGAGCGGCTGGCCGCTGCCTCGTTGATGACGTCCTGAGAGCAGGCGCGCAGTGCGAAGTTGTAGTAGAAGTGCGCCGCGGGCCAGGCATCCTTGGCACCCAGGGCGATCGGGGCGATGCCCGCCGCCTTGAGCTTGTCGTTGGCCGCCTCGAGCTCGTCGACCGTGGTGGGGGTGTCGGTGATGCCCGCCTGCGAGAAGAGGTCGGTGCTGTACCAGAAGCCCTCCGGCAGGACCGCGGTCGGAAGGCCGTAGGTCTTGCCGTCCACGTCGAACGCGGAGAGCACGCCGCCGAGGGCGGTCTTCGTGGCATCCGTCAGCTTGTCGGTGATGTCCATGGCCTGGCCGGCCTTCACGACATCGGCGAGCTTGCCGCCGCCGCGCGCCATGAAGAGGTCGGGCGCGTCGCCCGAGTTGAGGGCGGTCTGGAGCTTGCCGTCCATCTCCTCGTTCTGGATGGCCTGGATCTCGATGGTCACGTTCGGGTTCTCTGCCTCGAACCCGGCGACCATGTCCTCCCAGTACGCCTTGCCGTCACCGGTCGTGGAGTTGTGCCAGAAGGTCATCGTGACCTTGCCGTCTTCTGCGGGAGCCCCTGCACACCCGCTGAGCGCGAGTGCCCCGGCGGCGAGAACCGCCGCTGCGGAGAGGAGTTTCTTGGCTTTCATGTGATTCCACCTGTTCTCTTCGTTGAGTTCGCGCCTCGTCACCGAGCCGCTGTGGGTATGCGCCGTGCCACACGACGCAGCTGGTGCGGTGCAGTACTCGCGGGTGTTCGACCCGCGGGAGTCTCTGGAGCCTGTCCAGATTGCGCCCAGTGTTACAGCGGGCGCAAGCAGTGTCAAACGTTTTCGAAAACGCTTTCGAAGCACTAGTATTTCGACATCATGAGCCGCCGGACAACCATCAACGACGTGGCGGCAGCCGCGGGCGTCTCCGTGGCGACAGTCTCGAAAGCGGTCAACGGGCGCTACGGAGTCTCCGAGGAGACCGTCGCCCGAGTGCTCAAAGTGGTGCAGGAGCTGGGCTACGAGTCCAGCCTCGTCGCCAGCAGCATGCGCTCGCGCCGCACGGGGGTGATCGGGGTGCTCGTGGCCGATTTCGAGCCCTTCAGCTCCGAGATCCTCAAGGGCGTGGGCGCGGAGCTCCGCGGCTCGCGCTACGACCTCCTCGCCTACGCCGGCTCCCACCAGGTCGAGGGGCCGGGGTGGGAGCGGCGCTCTCTGCAGCGCCTCAGCGGCACCCTCATCGACGGCGCGATCATGGTCACGCCCACGGTGGTGAGCGCGTCAGCGGACATCCCGATCGTCGCGATCGACCCGCACGCCGGGAGGGCGGACCTGCCCACCGTGGAGTCCGACAGCTTCGCCGGGGCGCGCCAGGCCACCCAGTACCTGATCGACCTCGGCCACCGCCGCATCGGCTTCATCGGCGGGCGCCCCGACCTCCGCTCCGCGGCCCTGCGCGATGCAGGCTACCGGCGCGCACTCGCAGACTCGGGCATCCCGTTCGACCCCGGCCTCGTGCGCGAGGGCCACTACGAGCAGAAGACGGCGCGCGAGCCCGCGCTCTCGCTGCTCGGCTCGCCGGAGCGCCCCACGGCGGTGTTCGCGGCCAACGACCTGACGGGCATCGCGATTCTCGAGGCCGCGGCGGAGCTGGGGCTCGAGGTTCCGCGTGACCTCTCGGTGGTCGGCTTCGACGACATCCCGGAGGCCTCCCAGATGACTCCCCCGCTCACCACCATCCGGCAGCCGATGCAGACTCTGGGGGCCACAGCGGCGCGGATGGTCGTCGCACTCATGGCCGGCGAGACGCTCGAGACCACCCACATCCTGCTTCCCACCAAGCTCGTGCCGCGCGCCACCACGGCCGCGCCGGGCCGCGTTTGACGCCGGTCGCGCCGACCCGATAGGTTGTTTCCAACAACTTTTATCGGCCCGCTGCAAAGGAGCATCATCGTGCCCACACCCACCCCCACCAAGGCCGACAGGTTCTCCTTCGGCCTCTGGACCATTGGCTACAACGGCGCCGACCCCTTCGGCGGCCCGACCCGCGCGCCGCTCGACGTCGTGCACGCGGTGGAGAAGCTCGCGGAGCTCGGCGCCTACGGCCTCACCTTCCACGACGACGACCTCTTCGCCTTCGGCTCCACGGACGCCGAGCGCCAGAAGCAGATCGACCGCCTCAAGGGCGCGCTCGCCGACACCGGCCTCATCGTGCCGATGGTCACCACCAACCTGTTCAGCGCCCCCGTCTTCAAGGACGGCGGCTTCACCTCGAACGACCGCGACGTGCGGCGCTTCGCCATGCGCAAGGCGATGCGCCAGCTGGAGCTGGGCGTCGAGCTCGGCGCCAAGACCTTCGTCATGTGGGGCGGCCGCGAGGGCGCCGAGTACGACGCCGCCAAGGACATCCAGCAGGCGCTCGAGCGCTACCGCGAGGCGGTCAACGTCTTCGCCGACTACGTGACCGACAAGGGCTACGACATCCGGTTCGCGATCGAGCCGAAGCCGAACGAGCCCCGCGGCGACATCCTGCTGCCGACCCTCGGCCACGCGATCGCGTTCATCGAGACCCTCGAGCGCCCCGAGCTGTTCGGCGTGAACCCCGAGGTCGGCCACGAGCAGATGGCCGGGCTGAACTTCGCCTCCGGCATCGCCCAGGCGCTGTACCAGGGCAAGCTGTTCCACATCGACCTCAACGGCCAGCGCGGCATCAAGTACGACCAGGACCTCGTGTTCGGCCACGGCGACCTGTACAACGCGTTCGCCCTCGTCGACCTGCTCGAGAACGGCGGCCCGCAGGGCGGCCCCTCGTACGACGGCCCCCGCCACTTCGACTACAAGCCGAGCCGCACCGAGAACGAGGACGGCGTGTGGGCCTCGGCCGCCGCCAACATGAGCAACTACCTCATGCTCAAGGAGCGCGCCGCGGCCTTCCGCGCCGACCCCGAGGTGCAGGAGGCGCTCGCCGCCTCGCGCGTCCCCGAGCTCGCCGTCACGACCCTCGCCGCCGGCGAGACCTACGACGACCTGCTCGCCGACCGCTCGTCCTTCGAGGACTTCGACTCCGCGCAGTACTTCGACACCAAGGGCTTCGGCTTCGTCCGGCTGCAGCAGCTCGCCACCGAGCACCTGCTCGGCGCGCGCTAGCTCATCCGGCGGCCCGCCCGGCCGAGCAGAATTCAGGCTGGGCGGGGTGACGTGGAGCCGGTCCCTGGAAAATCCGGGGAGCGTGCGGCGCCGCACCGCCGTACAGCCTGAATTGTGAACGGGAAGGTCAAGCAATGACTCTGGTCGCGGGGGTCGACTCGTCGACCCAGAGCTGCAAGGTCGTGATCGTGGATGCCTCGACCGGTGCCATCGTGCGCACCGGTCGGGCATCCCACCCCGACGGCACCGAGGTCGATCCGGAGCGCTGGTGGGAGGCACTGCTCGCCGCCATCGCCGAGGCCGGCGGGCTCGCCGACGTGGCCGCGGTCTCCATCGGCGGGCAGCAGCACGGCATGGTCGTGCTCGACCACGGCGGCCGCGTCATCCGGCCAGCCCTGCTCTGGAACGACACCCGCTCGGCGCAGGCCGCGCGCGATCTCGCCGCCGAGTTCCCCGATCTCGCGGCGCGCACCGGCTCGGTGCCGGTCGCGTCGTTCACCTCCACGAAGCTGCGGTGGTTGCGCGACAACGAGCCGGAGAACGCGGCCAACGTCGCGGCGGTCGCGCTCCCCCACGACTGGCTGACCTGGCGCCTGCGCGGCTTCGGCCCGGAGAACCCTCGGCTGGATGCCCTGACCACTGACCGCTCCGACGCGAGTGGCACGGGCTACTTCGACTCCGTCACTGGCGAGTACGACCGGGAGGTGCTCGGCGCTGCTCTCGGCAACTCAGGAGTCCAGCTCCCGCGCGTGGTCGTACCGGGCGGTTCCGCCGGCTTCGTGGGCGCTCTTCCTGAATTGCCAACGGCGAGCGTGGTGGTCGGCCCCGGCGCCGGCGACAACGCGGGCGCCGCCCTCGGCCTCGGCGCGCGCGACGGCGACGTCGTCGTCTCGATCGGCACGAGCGGCACCGTCTTCGCCGTGACCGGCATCCCCTCGCGCGACGAGAGCGGCGCGGTCGCGGGCTTCGCCGACGCGAGCGGGCTGTACCTGCCGCTCGTCGCCACGCTCAACGCCGCGCGCGTGCTCGACAGCACGGCAGCCCTCCTCGGCGTCGATTTCGACGGCCTCGGCGCGCTGGCGCTGGCCGCGGAGCCCGGCGCGGGCGGCCTCGTCCTGCAGCCGTACTTCGAGGGCGAGCGCACCCCGAACCTGCCGGATGCCACGGCCACCCTCTTCGGCATGACCATCGCCTCGACCACCCGCGAGAACCTCGCGCGGGCCGCGGTCGAGGGGCTGCTCTGCGGCCTGGCCGCGGGGCTGGACGCGCTGCGCGCCCAGGGCGTCGTCGCGACCCGCATCCTCCTCATCGGCGGTGCCGCGCAGAACCCCGCGGTGAGCGCGATCGCGGCGCAGGTCTTCGACGTGCCCGTGGTCGTCCCCGCCCCCGGCGAGTACGTCGCGCTCGGCGCCGCGGCGCAGGCCGCGTGGACTGTGGCGGGCGAGCGCCCGGAGTGGGTGCTGCCGATCGTGTCGGAGCCCGCGCCCGACTACCGCCCGGTCATCCGGCAGCAGTACTCAGCCCGCTAAGACGAGGCCCGCTGAGGCGGGACCCGCTGGACAGCGAAAAGGCCGGCCGGGGCGAACCCCGACCGGCCTTCGTTGTTTCAAGAACTACTAGCCACCAGCAGCGGCGAGCAGGTCGGGGTTGTTCGCGTAGGCGTCCTTCGCGTTCTCCGCGGTCACGACGACCGGGGCGAGGAGGTAGGCGGGAACAACCTTGACGCCGTTGTCGTACGACTTGGTGTCGTTGACCTCGGAGACGTCCTTGCCAGCCTGCAGCTCCTTGACCATGTCAACGGCAGCGGCGACGAGCGAACGCGTGTCCTTGTAGATGGTCATGTACTGCTCGCCAGCAACGATCGACTTGACGGACTCGACTTCGGAGTCCTGTCCGGTCACGACCGGGATCGGCTTGCCGGCGCTGCGCACCGACTCGATGATCGCGCGAGCCAGGGTGTCGTTCGGGGAAAGAACGCCATCGAGGTCCGTGCTCTGGTAGTTGGCGGCGAGGAGGGTGTCCATGCGGCTCTGCGCGTTGGCGGCGAGCCAACCCTGCGTGGCCGTCTGGGCAACCTCGGTCTGGCCGGAGACGACGACGAGGGTTCCGTCGTCGATCTTCGGCTGGAGGACGTCCATCGCACCGTTGAAGAAGACACCGGCGTTGTTGTCGTCGGGCGAGCCGGAGAACAGCTCGATGTTGTACGTCTTCTTGTCCGGGAACTTCGCGGCGAGTCCGTCAAGGAGAGCCTGGCCCTGGAGCTGGCCGACCTTGAAGTTGTCGAACGCGAGGTAGTAGTCCACGGCCTCGGTGTTCAGGATGAGGCGGTCGTACGCGATGACGGTTGCACCGGCGTCGTGAGCGGCCTCGACCTGGGCGGAGAGCTGCGAGCCGTCCTTGGCACCGATGATGATCACCTTGGCGCCGTTGGTCACCATGGAGGTGATCTGGTTCTGCTGCTCGGCGACCGTGTTGCTGGCGGGCGCGTACTGCACGTCGGGCGTGAAGCCGGCCTCGGTCAGGCCGTCGGTGAAGAGCTGGCCCGCGAGGACCCAGTTCTCCGACGTCTTGTCGGGCAGTGCGACACCGATCGTGGCGTCGGCAGCGAAACCGGCGGCAGCTTCGTCGCCCGTTCCGGTACCGGTGTCAGTGCGAGCAGAGCAACCCGCGAGGGTCATCGCTGCGATGGCGGCGAAGCTCGCCGTCGCAATAACGAGTTTCTTCATTGATATTCTCTTTCCTGGTGCATCTGGATAGATGGAAACCACGTGGTGCTTAGCCTTCGGGAGTGAGGTCCTTGGGGCGAGCGGTTTCCTGGGGCCCACCCGCAGGGGTGGGAGTCTGTGTGCCGACCGGAGCCGCAGGTACGGGAAGCTCGTCGAGCCCCTGCCTGCGGTTTCGTGTGAGCAGGCCGATGATCGACGGCTTGCCCTGGCGCTTCGAGTAGACGTCGATGCCGACGGCCACGAGGAGCACGAGGCCCTTGATCATCTGGACGCGGTCGGCGCCCACGCTCAGCAGCTGGAGGCCGTTGTTCAGGACGGCGATCACGAGGCCACCGACGATCGAGCCGACGATGGTTCCGATGCCGCCCGAGACCGCGGCGCCACCGATGAAGACTGCGGCGATCGCGTCGAGCTCCCAGCCCACGCCGTCACCGGGGCCGGATGCCACGGACCGGGCGATCCACAGCATGCCGGCGATCGCGGCGATGAACGACATGTTCCAGATCACGAAGAAGTTGACCCGGCGGATGTTCACACCGGAGAGCTCGGCGGCCCGCCAGTTGCCGCCGACCGCGTAGATGTGGCGGCCGATCGTGGTGTTGTTCGTGAGGAACGAGTAGCCGAGCACGAGGACGGCGAGCACGATGCCCGCGATCGGGTAGCTCGTGCCGACGCGGCCCGAGGCGAAGAGGTACGTGGCGCCGACCACGACGAGCAGCAGCACGACGACCTTGACCACGCTCACCCAGAGCGGCGCGGAGACGGCGCCCATCTTGCGCTGGTTGCTGCGCAGGCGGCGCTCCTGCCACACGACCGCGATCGCGACCAGGAGGCCGAGGATCAGGGTCGGGTTGGAGAAGCCGAAGTCCGGCCCGAAGTCGGGGAGGAAGCCGCCGCCGATGAAGGTGAAGTCGCGGGGCACCGGGATGCTCGTGGAGTTGCCCACGAACTGGTTGGCGCCGCGGAAGAAGAGCATGCCCGCGAGGGTCACGATGAACGCCGGGACTCCCACGTAGGCCACCCACCAGCCCTGCCAGGCGCCGACGACGGCACCGACGACGAGGCCGAGCAGCATCGCCAGCGGCCACGGCAGGTGCCAGACGAACATCGACTGCGCGACGACGATGCCGACGAAGGCGGCGACCGAGCCGACCGAGAGGTCGATGTGGCCGGCCACGATCACCATGACCATGCCGACGGCGAGCACGAGCACGTACGCGTTGCCGTTGACCAGGTTGATGAGGTTGACCGGGTCGAGCGTCTTGCCCTTGGTCAGGATCTCGAACAGCAGGATGATCACGACGAGCGCGCCGAGGATGCCGAACTGGCGGCCGCTCGACTGCGAGCCGCCGAACATCTTCCCGAGGTCGCGGAAGCGGAAGGCGGCCTTCTGCGTCGAGTCGGGCGCCGTCTCGGTCTTGGTGGTGTCGCTCATCGCTTAGGAGGCTTTCTTGTTCGAGGAGGTCATGCTGCGCATGAGGGATTCGGGGTTGGCCTGCTCGGCGGTCATCTCGTTCGTGATGGCGCCTTCGAAGATCGTGTAGATGCGGTCGGAGACTCCGAGCAGCTCTGGCAGCTCAGACGAGATCATGATGATTCCCTTGCCGGTCGCGGCGAGGTCGCGGATGATGCCGTAGATCTCGGTCTTCGCGCCGACGTCGATGCCGCGGGTGGGCTCGTCGAGGATCAGCAGGTCGGGGTCCGTGAACATCCACTTCGCGAGGACGACCTTCTGCTGGTTTCCTCCGGAGAGCTTGTTCACGCCCTCGTCGACGTTGGGGGTCTTGATCCGGAGGCTCTTGCGGTACTTCTCCGAGACGTTGTACTCCTCGACCTTGTCGACCACGTCGAGCCGCGAGATCTTGCTGAGCTTGGCGGCCGTGATCGAGGTCTTGATGTCGTCGAGGAGGTTGAGGCCGAGCGCCTTGCGGTCCTCGCTCACGTAGGCGAGGCCCTCGTCGATCGCCTCGTTGACGGTGCGGAGGCGGATCTCCTTGCCGTCCTTGAAGACCTGGCCGGAGATGAAGTTGCCGTACGAGCGGCCGAACAGGCTCATCGCGAGCTCGGTGCGGCCGGCGCCCATGAGGCCGGCGAATCCGACGACCTCGCCGCGGCGGACGGTGAAGCTCGAGTTCTTGACGACGAGGCGGTCGGCGGAGTGCGGGTGCTGCACGGTCCAGTTCTTCACCTCGAAGAACACCTCGCCGATCTTCGAGTTGCGCTCCGGGAAGCGGTTCTCGAGCACGCGGCCGACCATGCCCCGGATGATCCGGTCCTCGTCGACGCCGTCGCGAGCCACGTCGAGGGTCTCGATCGTCTTGCCGTCGCGCAGGATCGTGATCTCGTCGGCGATGGCCTCGATCTCGTTGAGCTTGTGGGAGATCATGATGCTCGTGATGCCGCGGCCCTTGAGCCCGCGGAGCAGGTCGAGCAGGTGCTGCGAGTCCGACTCGTTGAGGGCTGCGGTCGGCTCGTCGAGGATGAGCAGCTTGACCGACTTGTTGAGCGCCTTGGCGATCTCGACGAGCTGCTGCTTGCCGACGCCGATGTCCTTGACGAGGGTGTCGGGGTCGTCGTCCAGGCCGACGCGGGCGAGGAGCTCGACAGCGCGGTTCTTCGCGGCGATCCAGTCGATCGCGCCGAACCGGGTCGGCTCGTTGCCCAGGAAGATGTTCTCGGTGATCGAGAGCAGCGGGATGAGCGCGAGCTCCTGGTGGATGATGACGATGCCGGCGTTCTCGCTCTGGCGAATGTTGCTGAACCGCACCTCGGCGCCCTGGTACAGGATCTCGCCGTCGTAGCTGCCGTAGGGGTAGACGCCCGAGAGCACCTTCATCAGCGTGGACTTGCCAGCGCCGTTCTCACCGCAGATGGCGTGGATCTCTCCCGCCCGAACTTTCAGGGTGACGTTCTCGAGTGCCTTAACACCGGGGAACTCCTTGGTGATGGACCGCATCTCCAGGATTGTCGGCTCGTTGCTTGCTGCCAACTCCACAGTTTGACCTCCGCGTCATGGGTCTGCACCGGGGTTTTCTGGTGCGACCTGCATCCGAAAACCTAATCCGCCAAACCGTTGGCGTCAAATAGTAAACGCAAGCCTGAGAAGATCGTGACCTTGCTGAAACCTTTGAATATGTCTGCGAGCCGCACAAATACAGGCGAGGCCCGGTAATCCGCGGGACGCGTGTATCTTTGGGGGGTGCAAAGCCGCAACCCAACGCCGGGTTCACAGACTTCATTACGCGAAGCCAACCGCGCGCGTATTGTCGAGTCGCTCATGCACCATGGGCACCTGACCCAGGTCGAGCTCGCCGGGTCGACCGGCCTCTCCCCCGCGACGGTCTCGAACATCGTCAAAGAGCTCGCGGCGTCGGGCGTGCTCAATACCTCCGTCACCTCGCGCAGCGGCCGCCGCGCCACCGAGGTCACGCTCGCGCGCAAGCTCGGGCTGGTCGCCGGGCTCCACTTCTCGAGCCGCCACCTGCGCGTCGCGATCTCCGATGTCGGCCGCACCGTCGTCGCGGAGAACCACGTGCCGCTCGCCCTCGACCACCGGCACGACCGGGAGCTCGACCGCGCGACCCTCCTCCTGAGCGACATGCTCGAGTCGGTCAACGCCTCCTTCTCCGACCTGCTCGCCGTCGGCATCGGCCTGCCCGCGCCGATCGATGCGCGGACCGGCATGATCGCCACCCCCGGGCTCCTGCGCGGGTGGGAGAACGTGCGCGTCGCCGAGGTCATGCAGAACCGGATCGAGGTACCCACCTTCGTCGACAACGAGGCCAACCTCGGCGGGCTGGCGGAGGTCAGGTCGGGCGCTGCCCGCGGCACCCGCGGCGCCGTCTACATCCGGGTCGGCCACGGCGTGAGCGCCGGGCTCGTCATCAACGGCGCGATCTACCGGGGCGTCACGGGCAAGGCCGGCCAGATCGGCCACGTCACGATCGACGAGAACGGCCCCATCTGCCGCTGCGGCAGCCGCGGCTGCCTCGACACCCTCGCGGGCGGGCCCGCCCTGCTCGAGCTCTTCCGCGACGACCCCGGCATGCAGCGCCTGCGCGACCTGCTCGTGCGCGCCGACTCCGGCGACGCGAGCGCCCGCCGCGTCATCGCGGACGCCGGCCGGCACATCGGCATTGCCGCGGCGAGCCTGTGCAACCTCTTCGACCCTGAACGGCTCGTGATCGGAGGCGAACTGGCGCAAGCCGGCGAGATCCTCCTCGCCCCCATGAGGCATGCCCTGGAGCGCTCGGCGCTCGCGGGCGTGGAGGGCGTTCCCGAGATCGTGCAGGGCGAGCTCGGCGAGAGGGCGGAGCTCCTCGGGGCCCTCGCCCTCGCGATCGAGAATGTCGGCCTCGAGGCCGATGTGCGAAGCATCCGTTGAACCCACCCCTGTCCACAGCAACACTCGAGCCACCAACGAAGGCGGTCCCAGTGAGAGGCACCCGAATGAAGACCAGGCTCGCGGCACTCGTCATGCTCGCGATCCTCGCGTCCGCGACACTCGTCGCATGCTCCCCCGGCAACGGCGCCGTGAAGATCGCGCTGCTGCTGCCCGAATCGAAGACGGCGCGCTACGAGGCGTTCGACCGCCCGTTCTTCGAGCAGCGCATCAGCGAGCTCGGCAACTACGAGGTGCTCTACTCGAACGCCGACCAGGATGCCGCGAAGCAGCAGTCCCAGGCCGAGGCCGCTCTGGCGTCCGGGGTCAAGGTGCTCGTGCTCGACCCGGTGGACTCCTCGGCCGCGGCCAGCATCGTCGCCGCGGCCAATGCCCAGGGCATCCCGGTCATCGCGTACGACCGCATCGTCAACGGCGGCCAGCTCGCCTACTACGTGTCCTTCGACAACAAGAACATCGGCGAGCTGCAGGGCAAGGCCCTCGTGGACAAGCTGGATGCCGACGGCGCGAGCGGCGGCATCCTCATGGTGAACGGCTCGCCGACGGACGGCAACGCCGGCGAGTTCAAGTCGGGCGCGCACAGCCAGATCGACGCGAGCAGCTACCCCGTGCTCGCGGACTTCGACTCCCCCGACTGGAGCCCCGACAAGGCGCAGGACTGGGTGGCGGGCCAGATCACCCAGTTCGGCGGCCGTATCGCGGGCGTCTACGCGGCCAACGACGGCACAGCGGGCGGGGCGATCGCGGCCCTGAAAGCCGCCAACGTGAGCCCGCTGCCGATCGTCACGGGCCAGGACGCGGAGCTCGCCGGCATCCAGCGCATCGTCTCGGGCGACCAGTACATGACCATCTACAAGGCGATGAAGCAGCAGGCGACGCTCGCCGCAGAGGTGGCGGTGAAGCTCGCGAAGGGCGAGCCGGTCACGGGAGACATCGACGTCAACGGCACACCGGCGACCCTGCTCTCGGCGGTCGTCGTCACGCGGGACAACATCATGGATACCGTGGTGAAGGATGGCATCTACACGGTGGCCGAGATCTGCACGCCGGAGTATGCGGCCGCGTGCGCAGCCGCGGGAATCAAATAGGACCGAATGAACACCACCACGAAGAGCCGGACGGCGGAGCAGCTGCTCTCGCTGCGCGGCATCACCAAGCGATTCGGCGCCGTGCGCGCCCTGAGCGGCGTCGACCTCGACGTGTACGCGGGCGAGGTCGTCGCGATCGTCGGCGACAACGGCGCGGGCAAGTCCACGCTCGTGAAGATCCTCGCGGGGGTGCACCCGCAGGACGGCGGGACCATCTCCTTCGGGGGCGTTCCCACGAGCATCCCGTCGCCGACCGACTCGCGCGACCTCGGCATTGCGACCGTCTACCAGGACCTCTCTCTGTGCGACAACCTCGACGTCGTGAGCAACCTCTGGCTCGGGCGCGAGCTGCGCAAGGGCGGCGCGCTCGACGAGGTGGAGATGGAGCAGCGGTCGTGGACCCTGCTGCGCGAGCTCAGCGCGCGCATCCCGTCGGTGCGTATCCCCGTCGCCTCCCTCTCGGGCGGCCAGCGGCAGACCGTCGCGATCGCGCGCTCCCTCATCGGCGAGCCCAGCGTCGTGATCCTCGACGAGCCGACCGCCGCGCTCGGCGTCGCGCAGACCGCGGAGGTGCTCAACCTCATCGAGCGGCTGCGCGAGCGCGGGCTCGGCGTCATCCTCATCAGCCACAACATCGCGGACGTCCAGGCCGTCGCCGACCGCATCGTCGTCCTGCGGCTCGGTCGCAACAACGGGGACTTCAGGGTCGCGGATGTCACGAGCGAGATGATCATCGCCGCGATCACCGGTGCCAGCGACAACTCGGTCAGCCGTCGTGCTGCGCTGCAGGAGGAGAGCGACTCATGACCGACGCCCCAGTCAAGCTCGACCAGCAGGACGAGCGCGTGGTCCGGTACACGGGCGTGCGCGGCGCCGCGCGGGACTTCGTCCAGCGCGTGCGCGGTGGCGACCTCGGCTCCCTGCCCGTGATCCTCGGGCTCGTCGTGATCTGGGCGGTGTTCCAGATCCTCAACCCGAACTTCCTGTCGAGCACCAACCTGGTGAACCTCACCATGCAGAGCGCGGCGGTCGGCACGATCTCGATCGGCATCGTGCTCGTGCTGCTGCTCGGCGAGATCGACCTCTCGGTCGGCTCGGTGAGCGGGCTGTCGTCCGCCATCCTCGCCGTCGGCTTCGTGCAGCTCGGGTTCCCGCTGCCGCTCGTGCTGCTCGCGTCCCTCGTGGCGGGCGTGCTCGCGGGGCTGGCGTTCGGGTTCCTGC
This sequence comes from Rhodoglobus sp., assembly GCA_025463515.1. GTDB lineage: Bacteria > Actinomycetota > Actinomycetes > Actinomycetales > Microbacteriaceae > Rhodoglobus. Next base: position 43,755 of record JAODAQ010000040.1, on the reverse strand, counting down.
GCACCCTGTTCGGCGTGCCGAGCTTCGTCATCACGCTCGGCGGGCTGCTGGGCATCCTCGGGCTGCAGCTCTTCGTCCTCGGGAAGACCAAGTCGATCAACATCCCGTTCGACTCGATCATCGTGCAGTTCGGCCAGCAGTGGTTCCTGCCGGCCTGGTCGAGCTACACGCTCGTCGCGATCGCGGTGCTGGTCTTCGCGTGGAACTCGCTCGCCCTCTCGCGCCGCCGCGAGGCCGCCGGGCTCTCGGCGCTGCCGGTGAGCATCATCGCGATCCGCAGCGGCGGACTGCTCGTGTTCCTGGGCGTCGCGACCTGGTACCTGAACCTGTCCCGGGGCGTCGGCGCTCCGTTCGCGCTGTTCCTGCTGCTCGTCGTGATCATGCACTTCTTCCTCACCCGCACCAGGTGGGGGCGCTCGGTGTTCGCCGTGGGCGGCAACGTCGAGGCGGCCCGGCGGGCGGGCATCCGGGTCAATCGCGTCTACATCTCGGTCTTCGTGCTCTGCTCGCTGTTCGCAGCCCTCGGCGGGCTCATGGCCGCGGCCCGCGCCGCGTCCGCGAACTCCTCGAGCGGCGGCGGCGACACCAACCTCAACGCCATCGCTGCGGCCGTGATCGGCGGGACGTCGCTGTTCGGCGGCCGCGGCTCCGCCTTCTCGGCGGTGCTCGGGATCGTCGTGATCATGTCGATCAACTCCGGCCTGGCGCTGCTCTTCCTCGAGTCGTACGTGCAGTACATCGTGACCGGGGCCGTGCTCCTGCTCGCGGTCGTGATCGACTCCCTCTCCCGTCGCAGCCGCGCCGCCGCCGGTCGGGCGTAGCCCCCGCCTCCTTCCGCATTCTGCGGGCAGGTCGGCGAGAGTCGCGCGAATGTGCACGCAGCTCGCGACTGTGGGCGCACCTCGGCGCCTCGGCACCTCGGCGCAGCCGCGCGGCGGCCCTACCCCTCCCTGACGGCGCCCTTCCGAAAAGACGGAGGTGCGGGCATCCGGATGCCCGTTCTCGCGGTTCTCGGCCCGAGCTGGGCGCGGCTTCCGTCATTTCGGAAGGTGCGGGTCGCAGGCGGGCGGCGGCGGGCGCGGCCCGGATGCACGCGGCCCGGATGCACGAGGGCCCGGCCGCGCGAGCGACCGGGCCTGCGCGCAGAACAGCTAGCGGCCGCCCGCCCGGCGCTTGTTGAACACGTCGAACGCGACCGCGAACAGGAGCACGAGGCCCTTGACCGCCTGCTGCCACTCGATGCCGATGCCGAGGATCGACATGCCGTTGTTGAGCACGCCGATGATGAGGCCGCCGATGATGGCGCCGCCGATCGTCCCCACGCCGCCCTGCACGGCGGCGCCGCCGATGAACGCCGCGGAGATCGCCTCGAGCTCGAACCCGTCACCGGCCTTCGGGCCCGCGAGGTTCAGCCGCGCGGTGAAGACCAGGCCGGCGAGCGCCGCGAGGAAGCCCATGTTCACGAAGATGAAGAAGTCGACCTGGCGCGTCTTCACGCCACTCAGCTCCGCCGCGTGGCGGTTGCCGCCGATTGCGTAGATGTGACGGCCGAACACGCTGCGGTTGGTCACGATGCCGTAGACCATCACCAGCACCGCGAGCACGATCAGCGTGACCGGGATGCCCTTGAAGGTGGCCAGCGCGTAGGCGAAAGCCCCGACGCCCAGGGTGAGGATCACGAGCTTGCCGACGAACCAGCCGAGGGGCTCGACGTCCTGGCCGTAGGCGGCGCGGCCGGCGCGCGTGCGCACCTGCTGAACGATGAAGCCCACGATCGCGATGATGCCGACGCCCATGGTGAGCGGATCGACCGGGAACTCCCCGAACACGTCGGTGAGGAAGCCGTTGCCGAGCGCTCGGTACTCGGTCGGGAACGAGCCGATGTTCGTGTTGCCGAGCACCACGAGCGCGAGCCCGCGGAAGATCAGCATGCCCGCCAGGGTCACGATGAACGCGGGTATCCCGACGTAGGCGATCCAGAACCCCTGCCAGGCGCCGACCAGCGCTCCGACGAGCAGTGACACGAGGATGGCCGCCCACCAGGGCATACCGGCATCCCGGATCAAGACTCCCGACACCGCGCCGACGAACGCCGCCACCGAGCCGACCGACAGGTCGATGTGCCCGGCCACGATCACCATCACCATGCCGATCGCGAGGATCAGGATGTAGCCGTTCTGCACGATCAGGTTGGAGATGTTCTGCGGCCGCAGAAGGATGCCGTTCGTCAGGATCGAGAACAGCACGACCACCGCGATGAGCGCGAGGAAGATGCCGTTCTTGCCCAGGTCGGTGACGATGTGGCTGATCGATGACGTGAGTCGCGACGGCGCGGGGCCGACCTTCTCGACGAGCTCGCTGTCGGTGTTGGTCATGTTCGTGCTCCTTGGTGGGGTCGTGTGCGCGGCCCGCTCAGCGGGGCGATTCCATGGTCATGAGTTTGAGGACGGCCTCGGGGGTCGCTTCGGCGATGGGGAGCTCGCCGGTGATCCGCCCCTCGGAGAGGGCGTAGATGCGGTCGCAGATGCCGAGCAGCTCGGGCAGCTCCGAGGAGATCACGATGATGCCCTTCCCCTCGGAGGCGAGCCGGTTGATGATCGTGTAGATCTCGTACTTGGCGCCGACGTCGATGCCGCGGGTGGGCTCATCCAGGATCAGGACGTCGGGGTCGGAGTAGATCCACTTCGACAGCACGACCTTCTGCTGGTTGCCGCCCGAGAGCTTGCCCGTCTTCGCGAGCACCGTCGGGGCCTTGATGTTCATGCTCTTGCGGTACTCGGTCGCGACCTTGTACTCCTCGTTGTCATTGACGAGGCCCGCGCGGGAGAGCTTGTCGAGGGAGGCCGCCGAGATGTTCCGCTTGATGTCCTCGATGAGGTTGAGGCCGTACTGCTTGCGGTCCTCTGTCGCGTAGGCGAGGCCGTTGCCGATCGCCTCCGAGACGCTGCGGGTCTGGATCTCCTTGCCGTTCTTGAACACCTTTCCCGAGATGCGGCTGCCGTAGCTCTTGCCGAACAGGCTCATCGCGAACTCGGTGCGGCCGGCGCCCATGAGCCCCGCGATGCCGACGATCTCGCCGCGGCGCACGTTGAGGTTCACCTTGTCGACCATGACCCGGCTCGGGTCCTGCGGATGGTGCGCCGTCCAGTTCTCGACGCGCAGGATCTCCTCGCCGATGTGCGGCGTGTGGTCCGGGTAGCGGTGCTCGAGGTCGCGGCCGACCATGTCCTTGATGATGCGCTCCTCGGTCACGTCCGACTTCGCGATCGTCTCGATGGTCTTCCCGTCGCGGAGGACGGTCACCGAGTCTGCGATCTTCTTGATCTCGTTGAGCTTGTGGCTGATGATGATCGACGTGATCCCCTGCTCCTTCAGGTGCAGGATCAGGTCGAGCAGGTGGTCGGAGTCGTCGTCGTTGAGGGCGGCGGTGGGCTCATCGAGGATGAGCAGCTTCACGCGCTTGGAGAGCGCCTTCGCGATCTCGACTAGCTGCTGCTTGCCGACGCCGATCTCCATGATCTTGGTCGTCGGGTTCTCGCGCAGCCCCACGCGGGCGAGCAGCTTGGCCGCCTCGCTGTTGGCCCTGTTCCAGTCGATGAGGCCGAACCGGCCCTTGACCTCGTTGTTGAGGAAGATGTTCTCCGCGATGGAGAGGAAGGGGCTCAGGGCGAGCTCCTGGTGGATGATGACGATGCCCTTGGCCTCGCTGTCCCGGATGTCTCGGAACGCGACGGGCTCGTTCTCGAACACGATCTCGCCGTCGTAGCTGCCGTGCGGGTACACCCCGGAGAGGACCTTCATGAGGGTCGACTTCCCCGCGCCGTTCTCACCGCAGATGGCGTGGATCTCGCCGCGCGCGACCTCGAGGGTCACGTCCTGCAGTGCCTTCACGCCCGGGAACGTCTTGGTGATCGAGCGCATTTCCAGGATGTTGGTGGTCACGGGCTTCTCCGGCTTCCTTGTCGAACGGCTTGTGTGGAGCGTAGTGCTTGGGTGCCGGTGGCGGAGAGGGGTTGCCTCCCCGCCACCGGCGGTACTGCTAGTTACAGACCGATCTCGGCCGCGGTCCAGTAGCCCGTGTCGACCAGGGCTTCCTTGACGTTGTCCTTCGTGACCTGGACGGGCTGCAGGAGGTACGACGGGATGAAGCGCTCGCCGTCCTCCGTGGAGTCGTTGTCGTAGGTCGTGGTGTCGTTGATCTCCGGCTCTTCGCCGTTCAGGACGGCGATCGCCATGTTGGCGGCAACCTTCGCGAGCTCGCGAGTGTCCTTGAAGATCGTGGCGTACTGCTCGCCCGCGAGGATCGCCTTGACCGAGTCGACCTCGGCGTCCTGGCCGGAGATGATCGGCCAGCCCTCGCCCACGGTGTAGCCGGCGTCCGTGAGGGCGCCGATGATCCCGCGGGAGATGCCGTCGTAGGGCGACAGCACAGCGTTGACCTTGGAGCCGTCAGAGTAGTTCGCAGTGAGGAGGTCCTCCATGCGGCTCTGTGCGGTCTCGCCGTCCCAGCGCAGTGTTGCGGCCTGCTCGATGTCGGTCTGGCCCGACTTCACGACGAGCGTTCCGTCATCGATCAGCGGCTGGAGCACGTCCATGGCGCCGTTGAAGAAGAAGAACGCGTTGTTGTCGTCAAGCGAACCGGCGAACAGCTCGATGTTGAACGGGCCCTTGGGCGCGTCCGCGATCGGGGTGCCGTCGAGCTCCGTCAGGCCGAGGCCGTTCAGGACCGTCCAGGCCTGCTGCTGGCCGACGAGGAAGTTGTCGAACGTGGCGTAGTAGTTCACGTTCGGCGAGTCGACGATGAGGCGGTCGTAGGAGATGACCGGGATCTCACTGTCTGCGGCGGTCTCGAGCACGCTGGTGAGCGTGGTGCCGTCGATCGCGGCGATGATCAGGGCCTTGGCGCCCTTGGTGATCATGTTCTCGACCTGGCTGACCTGGGTGGGGATGTCGTCCTCCGCGTACTGGAGGTCGACGGTGAAGCCCTCAGCCTCGAGGGTCTCCTTGAGCGCGTTGCCGTCGGCGATCCAGCGCTCCGACGACTTCGTCGGCATCGCGATGCCGATGAGGCCGCCGGCGCCGGCGCCCTCGCCGCTTCCGGTGTCAGCAGCCGGGGCGCAGGCCGCGAGGCCGACAACCATGGCTCCAGCAGCAACGAGCGAGAGAATGCTTCTCTTCTTCACTGTGTTTCCTTTCGTGTGGACGTCATTGTCAGTTGTGGTGCGTTGCGACCCGGCTTCGTCCATGAAAGCCGGCTCCCTTTCCGGGGCATGTGCCCCGGCAAGTCCTTTTCAGTTAATCCCCTGCGCCAACCGGTAGTAGGCCGCGTTCCAGCGGACCTCCTTCTGGAAGTCGCGCAGGGTGGTTTCCTCGTCGATGACGAGAAGCTCTGTGCGGGCCATCTCGGCCCAGTCGCGGAAGACATCGACCCCGATGGCGGTCGTCATGACCGTGTGGTGCGCCGCCCCCGCGGTCAGCCACGCCGCCGCGGAAGTGGCGAAGTCCGGTGCCGGCTTCCACACCGCGCGCCCGACGGGCAGGTTCGGCATGGGCGCGTCGAGCGGCACGTTCTCGACCACGTTCGCGACGAGCCGGAACCGGTCGCGCATGTCGCTGAGCGCCACGACCACGGCCGGCCCGGAGTCGGCGGTGAAGACCAGGCGCACCGGGTCGTCCTTGCCGCCGATGCCGAGCGGGTGGATCTCGAGGCTCGCGCGCTCGCTCGAGAGCGACGGCGACACCTCGAGCATGTGGGCGCCGAGGATCTTCTCCTCCCCCGGCGTGAGGTGGTAGGTATAGTCCTCCATGAGCGACGCCCCGCCCGGGAGGCCGGCACCCATCACGGATGCCACGCGCACGAGGATCGCGGTCTTCCAGTCGCCCTCGGCGCCGAACCCGTAGCCGTCGGCCATGAGCCGCTGCACGGCGAGGCCCGGGAGCTGCCTGAGCGCGCCCAGATCCTCGAAGCTCGTGGTGAAGGCGGAGAACCCGCCGGCCTCCAGGAAGCCGCGCAGGCCCAGCTCGATCGCGGCACCGTAGCGCAGCGACTCGTGGCGGTCGCCGCCGCGGCGCAGCTCGGGCACCACGTCGTAGGTGTCCTCATAGAGAGCGACGAGCTCGTCGATGTCAGTCCCGGATGCCGCGTGCACGGCCTCGGCGAGCTCGCCCACGCCCCACGTGTTGACCTGCACGCCGAACCGCAGTTCTGCCTCGGTCTTGTCGCCCTCGGTGACGGCGACGTACCGCATGTTGTCGCCGAAGCGCGCGAGCTTGAGCCCGTGCGCGGCGTCCCAGCCGGCGGCGGCGCGGCTCCAGGTCTCGACGCTCGCGACGACGGCGGGGTTCGACACGTGGCCGACCACGGTCTTGCGCGCGACGCCGAGCCGGGCCTGGATGTAGCCGAACTCGCGGTCGCCGTGCGCGGCCTGGTTGAGGTTCATGAAGTCGAAGTCGATCTCGCCCCAGGGCAGCTCGACGTTGGCCTGGGTGTGCAGGTGCAGCAGCGGCTTGCGGAGCGCGTCGAGGCCGGCGATCCACATCTTCGCGGGACTGAAGGTGTGCATCCACGCGATGACGCCGATCACGCTGTCTGCGGCGTTCACCTCGAGCGCGAGGCGGCGGATGGCGTCCGAGCTCTTGAGCACCGGCTTCCACACGAGGGTGACGGGGAGGCCCGCGCCGAGCTCGGCGGCGACTGCCCGGGACTGCTCCGCGACTTGGGCGAGGGTCTCCTCGCCGTAGAGGTCCTGGCTGCCGGTGAGGAACCAGACCTCGCGCGTCTTCAGGTCGGGGATGATGCTGGTCACGTTGTTGCTCCCTGGCCGTAGACGTTCTGGTAGCGGTAGAACAGGGCGTCGATCGACTCCTGCGGGATCGGGAGGAGCGGCCCCGCCTGGGCGGCGATGTGCACGGTGCGCGCTGCGTCCTCGACCATGACCGCGGCCTTGACGGCGTCGCGGGCATCCTTGCCGATCGTGAACGGCCCGTGGCTCTGCATGAGCACGGCGCGCGAGCGGTGGCCGGTGAGGGTCTCGACGATGCCGCGGCCGATCGAGTCGTCGCCGATGATCGCGAACGGGCCGACCGGGACGGGTCCGCCGAACTCGTCGGCCATCGCCGTGATGACGCACGGGATCTCCTCGCCGCGCGCGGCCCACGCCGTCGCGTAGGTGGAGTGCGTGTGCACGACTCCGCCGACCTCGGGCATATTCCGGTAGACGTATGCGTGCGCCGCCGTGTCGCTCGAGGGCGCCCGCTCCCAGCCCGGGGTGTCCGGGATGACGCTGCCGTCGAGGTCGCACAGGATCATGTTCTCCGGGCTCAGCTCGTCGTAGGAGACGCCGCTCGGCTTGATGACGAAGAGGTCGGCGCCGGGCACGCGGCCCGAGACGTTGCCGCCGGTCCACACCACGAGCTCGTAGCGGGTGAGCTCGGCGTGCAGCTCGGTGATCTCATCGCGGATGCGCGCGATCGCGACCTGGACCTCCGGGGTGAAGCTGCTCATGCCGGCACCCGCTCTCGCGAGGCAGCGCGGCGCAGGGCCTTGAGGCGGTGCATGACGTCGTTGCCGCCGCGCCCGAAGTAGTCGTGCAGGAGCACGTACTCCGCGTAGAGCGCGTCGTACGCGTCGGCCCGTGCCGCGTCGGGCGTGTACACGGCACGGTCGACCTTGCCCATCGCGCTGCCCGCGGCGCGCACATCCGGGTACGTGCCAGCGGCGACCGCGGCGTGGATCGCGGAGCCGAGCGCGGGGCCCTGCTCGCTCGCGATGATGGAGAGCGGCAGGCGCAGCACGTCGGAGTAGACCTGCATGAGGAACGGGTTGCGCAGCAGCCCGCCCGCGACGATGAACTCGGTGACCGGCACGCCGCTGGCGCCGAAGGCCTCGACGATCTCGCGCGTGCCGAAGGCCGTGGCCTCGAACAGCGCGCGGTAGACCTCCTCGGGGCGCGTGGTGAGGGTCTGGCCGACGAGCAGTCCGCTCAGCTCGGCGTCCACGAGGACCGAGCGGTTGCCGCCGTTCCAGTCGAGCGCCACGAGCCCGTGGCCGCCGACCGGCTGGGTCTCGGCGAGGGAGGTGAGGTACTCGTGGATACTGAGGCCCGCGGCATCCGCTGCCTCGTAGTAGCTCGCCGGCACCTGGTTCTTGGCGTACCAGGCAAAGATGTCGCCGACCCCGGACTGGCCGGCCTCGTAGCCGTAGAGCCCCGAGACGATGCCGCCGTCGACGACGCCGCACATGCCGGGAACCTCGCGCAGCACGTCGGAGTTCATGACGTGGCAGGTCGAGGTGCCCATGATCGCGACCATCTGGCCGGGGAGCACGGCCTGCGCCGCCGGGGCGGTCACGTGCGCGTCGACGTTGCCGACCGCGACCGCGATCCCCTCCGGCAGGCCGGTCCAGGCTGCGGCCTCTGCCGTGAGAGTGCCCGCGGATGCCCCGAGCTGGCCGATCACGTGGTCGACCTTGTCCGCGGCGAAGCCCGCGAAGCCGGGGTTGAGCGCCGAGAGGAAGTCGCGGCCCGGGTACTGACCGTCCTGGTAGATGCCCTTGTAGCCGGCGGTGCAGGCGTTGCGAACGTAGTTGCCGGTGAGCTGCCAGACGATCCAGTCCGCTGCCTCGACCCAGCGGTCCATGCGGGCGTAGAGCTCGGGGTCCTCCTCGAGCAGCTGGAGGCCCTTCGCGAACTCCCACTCGCTCGAGATGAGGCCGCCGTAGCGCGGCAGCCACGACTCGCCGCGCTCGCGCGCGAGCTCGTTGATGCGGTCGGCCTGCGGCTGCGCGGCGTGGTGCTTCCAGAGCTTCACGTAGGCGTGCGGCCGGTCGGCGTACTCGGGCAGCTCGTTGAGGGGCGTGCCGTCGGCCAGGGTCGGGACCATCGTGCACGCGGTGAAGTCGGTGCCGATGCCGATCACGTCCGCGGGGTCGATGCCGGCGGCCTTCACGGCGGCGGGGACGGCGGTCTTGAGCACGTCCACGTAGTCCGCCGGGACCTGCAGCGCCCACTCGGGCGGCAGGGCGGCTCCGGTCGGCGCGAGCACCGTGTCCATCACCGCGTGCGAGTAGTCGTGGGTCGCAGTCCCCAGCTCGGCGCCGTCGGAGACGCGGACCACGACAGCCCGGCCCGAGAGGGTTCCGTAGTCGATCCCGACGACGTAGGTGTCGGACGAGGGGGATGGCACTGGCTGGACTCCGTTGTCTTGACGCTAGATGTGACCGTTCACATTCCGTTGCGCCATGTTACAGGCGAAACGGTCACATTTGTCAAGGCCGAGAAGTCACCATCGGGTAACTAAGGCGCCGCGGCCCCCCCGCGCTCCGGATCGCCCGCGGCCGGGCTACACCTTTTGCGCGCCGCGGCAGCAATTCCTGTAGCGCGGCGGGAAACCTGTAGCGCGAGGCGCAGCCGCACTGCAGCAGGCCCGGCGGCGCGAGGCGCGCGCCTGCACTACGGCGCCGCGCACCCGCACTACGGCGCAGAGGTCGACTCGCGCACGACGAGCTCCGGCGTGATCTGCCCCTGCTCGAGCGGACTGTCGCCGCGCAGCTCCGAGAGGAGCAGGGAGATCGCCCTGCGCCCGATCTCGGGGAAGTTCTGCCGGACGGTGGTGAGCGGCGGGAAGAAGTGCGCGGCCTCCGGGATGTCGTCGAAGCCCACGATGGAGATGTCGCCGGGGATGCTCAGCCCGAGCTCGCGGCAGGCGTGCATGAAGCCGAGCGCCATCTGGTCGTTGCTCGCGAACACCGCCGTGAAGTCGCGGAACCGCAGCAGCTCGAGCCCCGCGTAGTAGCCGAAGTGCGCGCTCCAGTCACCGAGGATGGGGGCGCGGGTGCGCAGGTCGGCGTTGTTGATCTCCTCGAGGAAGCCCTGCATTCGGGCCTCGGCCTCGATCCAGTCCTGCGGGCCGGAGATGTGCATGATCTCGGTGTGGCCCAGGTCGATGAGGTGGCGGGTTGCGAGCCGGGCGCCTGCCACCTGGTCGACGGACATGCTGTGCACGCCGAGGTCGGTGGCCTGCAGCGTCACGAACGGCACACTGATCGACAGCTCGCTCAGGATCTCGAACACCCGCACCTGCGGCGCGATCACTACGAGCGCCTCGATCGACTGGCTCAGCAGGTAGTCGATCCCTGCCTTGATCGCGACGTAGTCCCCCGACGAGACGTTCGTGATGCTCAGCCGGTAGCCGGCTTCGCGCGCCGCGCCCTCGATCGCGGTGATGCTGGTCGTCGGCCCGTAGTGGGCGGTCTGCTGCGAGAGCACCCCGATAGTGCGCGACTTGCTCGTGACGAGCGCGCGCGCCGCCTGGTTCGGCCGGTAGCCGATCTCGCCGATGACATCGAGGACGCGCTGCTTCGTGGAGTCCTTGATGCTCGGGCTGTCGTTGAGCACGCGCGAGACCGTCTGGTACGAGACCCCGGCGAGGCGCGCGACATCACGGATGTTCGGTGCTCGAACCCTGTCTGGTTCCATCGGATTCGTACCCGGCTCCATCGACGATGTGTACGTTCACATGAACGTCGTCACCATTATGCACAGGTCGGGACCGGCGGACGCGCTTCACGACCGTCACGAGTACCGCCACCACCGCGAGCACGGCGGGGATCAGCAGGTGCACGCCGGCGAGCACGAGCAGCCCGGCGACGAGCACGACGGAGACCACGGCCATCCACCAGCCGAGCGAGAACCGCTCGAGCAGGCGCACCGCCGCGGTCATCCCGAGCGCGTAGACCGCGACCATCGAGCTGGTGTGGATGAGGATGAACGGCTCGAGCTGGAGCCCGGTGATGACCATCGCCGCGAAGTACACGAGCGCGATCGCCGCCCACAGCGCGAGCGCGCGGCGCGGGACCGCCCCCGCTTCGGCCCCCTTCGCGAACCAGCGCGGCAGGTGCCCGTCGCGCCCGAGGGAGGCCGCGAGGTTCGAGAACGCCGGGATGTACGCGTTCAGCACGCCCACCGCGACCACAGCCGCGATCACGGCAACCACGATCGGGCCGACACCCGGAACGGTCACGGTCACGAGGTCGATGAGCGGCACGAGGCTGTCCGGATGCCCGGACCCCAGCACCCCCACGGTGACGACCTGCAGCGCCAGGTACGAGAGCCCCACCACCACGATCGCAATGCCCGTGGCGACCGGGATCGTGCGGCGCGGATTGCGGAACTCCCCCGCGATGTGCGTCACCGCCTCCCAGCCGGCGAACGCCCACACGAACAGGCTGATCGCGAGGCCGACGCCCGCCCAGCCGTGCGGCAGGAAGGGCGCGAAGTTCGCCGGGTCGGAGGCGGGCGCCGAGACCGCGACGACGCCGATCACGACGACGAGCAGTAGCGCGGTGAGCCCGAGCTGGATGCGCCCGGTGAGCCGCAGCCCGAACGCGTTGACGATGAGCGGCACGACGAGGAACGCGAGCCCGATCCACGGCACGAAGGAGCGCGGCGCCCCGAGTGCCGCGGTCACGTACTCGCCCCCGAGGATGGCCACGACGGGGGCGCCGAAGCTCACGCCGAAGAAGAACCAGTACCCGCTCATCCGGGCCGCCGTGGGGCCGAGCGCGAGCCGCACGAAGGTCGCCACGCCGCCCGCGTCGGGGTAGCGCGCCGCGAGCGCGGCGAAGGTGCCCGCGAGCGGGATGGAGGCGACCAGCACGGCGAGGACAGCGACGATCGACGCGGGCCCGGCAGCATCCGCGGCAAGACCGGGCAGCGCCAGGATGCCCGTGCCGAGCACCGCCGCGATGTACAGCGCCGACGCCTGCCCGAGCCCGAGGCGGGCGGTGTGGACGGCGGTGGTAGTCACCGGTCAATCATGGCGGCGGCCGCCGACGCTGTCGCGCGAGAAACGGACAGCCCGCTACGACATCACGCCAGCGGCTTGGTCAGGTCGTAGAAGCGCGTCCCCTCGATCGTCACCTGGTGGAAGTTGCCGACCACCCAGCCCGAGATGAGCGACGAGGAGTTCGACCCGCCGTTCGACCGCCCGAGCGTGCCCACGATGTACCAGTGGATGCGGCCGTCGGCCACATACTGCTGGAACTGCTCGAGCGTCGGCGAGGGGTCGCTGCCGTTGAACCCGCCGATCGGCATCACGGGCAGGCCCGTGGCCAGCTGGTAGCCGGCCGCCTGGTTGGAGCCCATCGCGGCGGCGAGCCAGGTGTAGTCCGTGCCATCCGTCGCGAGTGTGCTGGCCAGCGACGGGCTCACCTGGGCCGCATCGAGGAGCCCGCCCCCGTTGGCGCCGTGCACGATCAGCGGCGCGAGCGGGTTGGCTCCCGCGTGCGCCGGGGGCAGGCCGGAGGTCATGCCCGAACTGGGGCCCGCGTACACGACAGAGCCGGTGTGCGGCACGGCCAGGGTCACGAGCGTGAAGGCGAGGGGGCCGAGCAGAACAGCGGCAAGCGACACGGATGCCACGGCGCCCGCCCGCGCACGGCCGCCCCGCACCACCAGCAGCACGGCGGCGAGAAGCCCCAGCGCGAGGACCACCCAGCGCAGCCACGGCAGCCACGCACCGGACCGCAGGAGCAGCTCGAACGCCCACGCCGCCGTGCCCGCCGTGACCACCGCCATGACGGTGCGCGCCCACCGCTTGCGGCGGCGCGACCACAGCATGCCGGCGCCGATGGCGAAGGTCCCCGCGAGGGCGGGCGCGAGCGCAACGGTGTAGTACGCGTGGAAGATGCCCGCCATGAAGCTGAAGGCGAGCGCGGTGACCACGAGGGTCCCGCCGAGGAGCAGGGTCGTCGCGCGGGCGGTCGAGGTGCGCGGGAGTCGGCGCATGAGCCACAGGACGGCGCCGAGCCCCACCAGCGCGGCGAACATGAGCCAGGTCACCTGCGCGCCGAAGTCGCCGCTGAAGAGCCGGTCGAGGCCGGTGTATCCCCAGTGCGCTCCGGTCGCTGCGCTCGTGACGCTGCCGGTCTCCTCGCCCGTGAGGCGGCCCAGCCCGTTGTAGCCGAAGGTGAGCTCGAGGAAGTCGTTCACCTGCGAGCCGCCGATGTAGGGGCGCGAGCCCGCGGGCACGAGCTCGACGATCGCGACCCACCAGCCCGCGGAGACGATCACCGCCCCGAGCGCGCCGAGGAGGTGGCCGAGCCGCACGCGCAGCGAGCGCGGCGACGCGTACAGGTACACGCCCGCGAGCACCGGCAGCACGAGGAAGGCCTGCAGCTGCTTGGTCAGGAATCCGAGCCCGACCATCGCGCCGGCCAGCAGCACCCAGCGGAGCCTGCCGCTCTCGATGCCGCGCAGCGTGAAGTACACGGAGAGGGTCAGGAGCAGCACGAGCAGGGCATCCGGGTTGTTGAACCGGAACATGAGGGCGGCCACCGGGGTCAGGGCGAGGGTGAGCCCGGCGAGCAGGGCGGTACCGGCCGGGAACCGGCGGCGCACGATGACGTAGAGCACCGCCACCGTCGCGACGCCCATGAGGGCCTCGGGCAGCAGGATCGCGAACGGGGTCAGCCCCAGGAGCCGCACCGAGAGCGACATGAGCCACAGGCTGGCGGGCGGCTTGTCGACGGTGATCGAGTTCGCCGCGTCGGACGAGCCGTAGAAGAAGGCCTCCCAGTTGACGGACCCGGCCTGCACGGCCGCCGAGTAGAAGGAGTTGGCCCAGCCGCTCACCGAGAGGTTCACCAGGTAGAGCACCGCCGTGAGGGCGAGCAGGCCCAGGAAGGCGGGGCGCTCCCAGCCCGGCGAGCGGGCCAGTCGAGATCCGACGAAGGGCCTCGACAGGCTCGACCAGCTGATCGCCGTCACGAGCTGAGCACGCGATCGCGCGAGGTCACCACGCGACGCGGGGCGCCCAGGGGTGCGTGGCTGGCACGGTGGCGGAACACCCACAGCCGCAGCGCGAGGAACCGCATGACCGTGGCCGCGAGGTTCGCGGCGGTGAGGATGAGCAGCTCGTGATGCGGCCCCGCGGCGGGCAGGTAGTGGTGCAGCACCGCGAGTGATCCCGCGGTCATCGCCCAGGCGACCCCGAACACGACGAGGCCCTGCACGTGGTGCTTGAGCGCCCCCTGCGGCCCGCGCACCCGGAACGTGAAGCGGCGGTTCGCCCAGGTGTTCGCGATCGCGGTCACGAGCAGGGCGAGGAAGTTCGCCAGCTGCTCGGGCACGACGAACTGCAGCGCGAAGTAGAGCCCCGCGTAGGCGAGGGTCGAGACGCCGCCGATGATCCCGAACCGGATGACCTGCCCGAAGAAGCTCGGCGGCCGGGCCGGGGCGAAGGGCTGTCGCCCGAGCTCGGCGTAGACCTCCTCGAGCGGGATCCGCCCGGTGAGGATCGAGCGCCACACGCGCACGAGCCCGCGCAGGTCGGCCGTCGCGGTCGCCACGATGTCGACGCTCGAGTTCTCGTCGTCGATCCAGTCGACAGGGACTTCATGGATGCGCAGACCGGCGCGCTCGCCGATGATGAGCAGCTCGGTGTCGAAGAACCAGCCGGTGTCCTCGACGAGCGGGAGCACGCGCTGCGCGACGTCGCGCCGCATCGCCTTGAATCCGCACTGCGCGTCGGTGAAGGTCACCCCCATCGCGCGGCGCAGCAGGAGGTTGTAGCTGCGGGACACGAACTCGCGCTTGGCACCGCGCACGACGCGGGAGCCGCGGCCGAGGCGCGTGCCGATCGCGATGTCGGAATGGCCGGAGAGCAGGGGCGCCACGAGGGGCGGCAGCGCGCGGAGGTCGGTGGAGAGGTCGACGTCGACGTACGCGACCACGTCCGCGGTCGACTCGAGCCACGCCCGCTTGAGGGCGCGGCCGCGGCCCTTCTCGTCGAGGTGGAGCAGCTCGACCTCGGGAAGCTCGGCGGCCAGGCGCGCGGCGATCTCGGCCGTGGCATCCGTGCTCGCGTTGTCGGCGATGGTGATGCGCCACGGCTCGATGGGCTGGCTGGAACTGCCGAACTGCTCGGCCAGGGTGGCGTGCAGCACGCGCACGCTGCGCTCGAGCGATTCTTGCTCGTTGTACACGGGGACGACCACGTCGAGGCGCAGTCCGTCAGGAGTTCTCACTCCGCTGACTGTGGACCTGCAGTCTGGGCCTCAGCCGCTACTGGGCTGAGAGCTTGCTGCGTGTGGGTTGAGTAGGCCCTCTAGGGCCGTATCGAAACCCCAACCGGCTTCGATACGCGCGCCAGAACGCGCTACTCAACCAGCCGGTCGAGTGCGTCCAGAACATCGGCTGTCAGGTCGTCGACATCCTCGATGCCCACCGAGAGGCGCACGACGTTCTCGGGCACCTCGAGGTCGGTGCCGCGGACCGACGCGTGCGTCATCTCCGACGGGTAGCAGACGAGCGACTCGACGCCGCCGAGCGACTCGGCGAGCTGGAACAGCTCCATCGACTCCGCGAACTTCTTGGCCGGGCCGACGCCGCCCTTGACCGCGACCGAGATCATGCCGCCGAAGGCCTTCATCTGCGTCGCGGCGATGTCGTGGCCGGGGTGGTCGGGCAGGCCCGGGTAGTACACGGCGTCGAGCTTGGGGTGGCCGACCAGCTTCTCCGCGATCGACTGCGCGTTCGAGGAGTGCCGGTCGAGGCGCACGGCCAGGGTCTTGATGCCGCGGACGGTGAGCCAGGCATCCATCGGGCCGGAGACCGCGCCGACCCCGAACTGCAGGAATCCGACCTTCTCGGCGAGCTCCTCGCTGTTCACGATGACCGCGCCGCCGAGCACGTCCGAGTGGCCGCCGAGGTACTTGGTGGTCGAGTGCACGACGACGTCGGCACCGAGCGAGATCGGCTGCTGCAGGTACGGCGAGGCGAAGGTGTTGTCGACGACGACGAGGATTCCCGACTCCTTCGCGATCGCGACGAGAGCAGCGATGTCGCTGATCTTCATGAGCGGGTTGCTCGGCGTCTCGATCCACAGCACCTTCGTGGCATCCGGCCGGATCGCCGCGCGCACCGCGTCGAGGTCGCTCATGTTGACCGTCGAGAGCGAGACGCCCCACGGGATGAACACGCGGCTGACGAGGCGGTGGGTGCCGCCGTAGACGTCGTTGCCCATGACGACGTGGTCGCCGGGCTTCAGTACGGCGCGCAGCAGCGTGTCCTCAGCGGCAAGGCCGGACGCGAAGCTGAAGGCCTTGAGGCCGCCCTCGAGGGAGGCGAGAAGCTCCTGCAGGGAGTCGCGGGTCGGGTTGCCGCCGCGGGCGTACTCGTAGCCGCCGCGGAAGCCGCCGATGCCGTCCTGCACGAACGTGGAGGTGAGGTAGACCGGGGGCACGACAGCGCCGGTGGTGGGGTCGAACTCCTGCCCGGCATGGATGGCGCGGGTGGGGAAGGCGTAGTCGGTCAAGGGGTCCTTATTCGGAGAGGAAGGTGAGCAGGTCGTGCCGGGTGAGCACCGCTGCCGGCTTGCCGTCGTTGGTGACGAGGAGGGCATCCGTGCTCGCCAGCGCTGCACGCGCTGCGCTCAGCGACTCGTGCACACCGATCAAACCGAGGGGCTTGCCGACGAATTCCCGGATGGCGTCCGTCATCTTCGCCCCGCCGTTGAACACGGCCTCGAGGAGGGACCGCTCGTCGATCGCGCCGATCACCTCGCCCATCACGACGGGCGGCTCCGCCGTCAGCACGGGCATCTGCGAGACCTCGTACTTGCTCATGATCTCGATCGCGTCGCGCACGGTGTCGGTGGGGTGTACGTGCACGAGGTCGGGCAGCTCTCCGGTCTTCGTCTTGATGACGTCGCCGACCGTGCGCTCCTGGGTGTCGGAGAGGAAGCCGTAGCTGCGCATCCACTTGTCGTTGAAGACCTTGCCCAGGTAGCCGCGGCCGCCGTCCGGCAGCAGGATCACCATGACGTCGTCCTTGCCCAGGTCCTTGGCGGCCTTGAGACCGGATGCCACGGCGAGCCCGCTCGATCCGCCGACGAGCAGCCCCTCCTCGCGGGCCAGCCGACGGGTGAAGTCGAACGACTCCGCGTCCGTTGACGCGATGATCTCGTCCACCACTGTCGGGTCGTAGGCGGTCGGCCAGAAGTCCTCGCCGACGCCCTCGACGAGGTAGGGGCGGCCGGTGCCGCCCGAGTACACGGAGCCCTCGGGGTCGGCGCCGATGATCCGGACCGCGCCGTTCGACACCTCCTTGAGGTACTTGCCGACGCCGCTGATGGTGCCGCCGGTGCCGACGCCCGCGACGAAGTGCGTGACCTTGCCCTCGGTGTCCGCCCAGATCTCGGGACCGGTGGTCTCGTAGTGGCTGAGCGGGCCGTTCGGGTTGGAGTACTGGTTGGGCTTGAACGCGCCTGGGATCTCCCGGGCCAGCCGGTCGGACACCGAGTAGTACGACTCGGGGCTCGACGGCTCGACCGCCGTGGGTGTCACCACGATCTCCGCGCCGTAGGCCAGGAGCACGTTGCGCTTGTCCTCCCCGACCTTGTCCGGCAGCACGAACACGCAGCGGTAGCCGCGCTGCTGGGCGACCAGGGCGAGCCCGATGCCGGTGTTGCCGCTCGTCGGCTCGACGATGGTGCCGCCGGGCTTCAAAAGCCCCTTGGCCTCGGCGTCGTCGATGATGCGCGTGGCGATGCGGTCCTTGGAGGAGCCGCCCGGGTTCAGGTACTCGACCTTGACGAGCACCGTCGCGGCGATCCCCTCGGTCACGCTGTTGAGCCGAACGAGGGGCGTGTTGCCGACCAGGTCGATGACGGTGTTGGCGTACTTCATGGTCCCGCAAATCTACCAGTGGGCCGTTTCGTATGACCCGGCGGGCGTTCACACCGCTTTCCGAGGGATTTGCCGCCATGATTGAGGCGACAACCTTCTTCTGAGCCGACAGGAATTGCCGTGCCCGACCCCTCGAAACCGACAGTCAAGCAGCAGCGCGATATCCGCCGGGCGGAAAAGGTCGCGCAGATGCAGAAGCAGATGGCGAAGCAGAAGCGCAACCAGCGCATCGGCCTGATCGGCGGTATCACCGGCGGTGTCCTCGTGCTCGCGCTCATCGTGACGTTCGTCATCGTCGGCTCGACGCCCAAGCCCGACCCCAGCTCCATCGAGATCGAGGGTCTCAAGACCTTCGGCCAACTCACCGCCACGCACGTCGACGGCACGGTGGACTACAAGGCCGACTACGGTATGGACCCGCCCGCGGGCGGCAACCACAACGCCACCTGGCTCAACTGCGGCATCTACAGCGAGCCCGTCCCGAACGAGAACGCCGTGCACGACCTCGAGCACGGCGCCGTGTGGATCACCTACGACCCCGAGGCCCTGAGCGCTGACGAGGTGTCGAAGCTGCAGAGCGAGGCGCCCTCCACCTACGCGGTCGTGTCGCCGTACCCTGGCCTCCCGGCCCCCGTCGTGATCTCCGCCTGGTCTGCCCAGGTGCAGCTCGACGGAGTGGACGACCCCCGCATCCAGCAGTTCATCACGAAGTTCTGGAAGGCCACGACCGCTCCCGAGCCCGGCGCCCCGTGCACCGGCGGCCTCGACGCCCCAGGCAAGATCGCCTGAGTCGGTGGACCGCGACCAGGCGGCGGTCGACGCGGCCCGAGAGGCAGCGAGCGACCCCGGCCGGCGTGCCCGGCTCGCGGTCGCGGCGGTGCTCATGGCGCTGCTGCTGGTCGCGGCATCCCTCGTCATCGGCCGACTGAGCGCGCCGGGGGACGACAGCCCCCTCGACCACAGCGTCGAGGCCGGCTTCGCCCGCGACATGCAGGTGCACCACAACCAGGCCGTCGAGCTCGCGCTGATCGTGCGCGACCTCACGGACGATCCGGATGTCCGCACCCTCGCCTACGACATCGCGACCTCGCAGGCGCAGCAGTCGGGCCAGATGTACGGCTGGCTCGCGGACTGGGGGCTCTCGCAGGCGCCGTCCGAGCCCTCGATGACCTGGATGACCCGCCCGACCCTCGAGGGCGGCAGCGGCCACGACATGGACATGTCGCCGATCGCCCCCGGCGCGACCATGCCGGGGCTCGCGACCGCGGAGCAGATCGCCTCCCTCAAGGCCGCGACCGGTGTCGAGGCCGAGCGGATCTTCCTCACGCTCATGATCGCCCACCACCAGGGCGGCGTCGAGATGGCGCAGGCCGTGCTCGACCGCAGCCGCAACCGGGTGGTGGTCGACCTCGCGACGAGCATCGTGAACGCGCAGACCAGCGAGATCACGGTGATGCAGGAGATGCTCGCGGCCCGGTCCTAGCGGGTTGAGTAGGCCGCCCGCGGCCGTATCGGCGGGTTGAGTAGGCCGCCCGCGGCCGTATCGAAACCTGCCCGCGCGGGCATCCGGTTTCGATACGCGCGCCAGAGCGCGCTACTCAACCGGCGCTACGCGATCATGCGCGATCCCGCCGGTACGTCCACGCCCGCGGCGCTCAGCGCCGCGTAGGCGAGCGTGCGGCGGTTGTCGATCTCCTGGCCGATGTCGCGGGCGAGCTTCGGCCGCGACTTCACGAGGCCGTCGAGCACGGCGACCGGGACGAACAGCACCGCGAGGTCGGTCGTCGCGGTGATGCGCGCGGACACTCCCTGCCGCGTGAGGGCGGTCAGGCCGATCACGTCGTCGCGGTCGAGGGCGGCGAAGCGCACCTCGGCGCCCGTCTCGATCGGGGTCGCGAGCTGGGCCGCGCCCTCGACGATGTAGCGCATGCCGTCGGGAACGGTGAGCGGATGCTGCACGACTTCGCCCTCGCCCCAGCGCTCGAGGCGGGCCTGGGTGGCGACGACGAGCACGTCCTCGGCGGTGAGGTACAGGGCGGGAGCGACCCGGCGGACCGCCGCCTCGATGTTGGCGGCGGTGTTGTAGTTGTCCGTGAGGTCGCCGTCGAGGTGCAGGTCGGCCCGGCGGGCGGCGTACCAGAGGCGCTTGCGGAAGATGCCGATCGACGTCGCGTTGTCCGCAGGGCTGTTGATCGCGACCTCGACCTCGTACTTCGCCTTCGGCATCGGGGTGATCGTCGCGACCTCACCCGGAACGGCAGCCGGCAGGTCGGCGGCGACGCGGGTGCAGACGTCGATCACGTCCTGAGGGGCGTCATCCGTGGAGAACTTCACGACGATGTCGAACTCGAACGGCGTGGGCTTGCGGCTGAGGTTGAGGAAGGCCGACTCCGCGAGCGACGCCGTGGGCATCACGAGCACGCCGCGCGAGGTCTTGATGTGCACGGCCCGCCAGTTGACCTCGACGATCCGGCCGCGCGTCCCGTTGACCTCGAGCCAGTCCCCCAGCTGGAACGGCTGTTCGAACAGCAGCAGCAGCCCGGTCACGATCGAGCCGACCGCGTTCTGCAGCGACAGCCCGATCACGATCGAGCCGACGCCGAGCGCCGCGAACAGTCCGCCGACGTCGGCGTTCCACACCGCGGAGAACAGCACCGCGAGGCAGACGATGATGAGGATGATCCGGACGATGTCCACGAAGATCGACGGGATCTTGCTGCGCCACGTCCCCTCCTTCGCGGTCACGAAGAGCGCGAAGTTGAGGGTGTTGAGCAGGACCAGGATCACGAGGAACCCGAACACGGTCGCCACGACGCGCGTCCAGGTGAGCTCGATGTTCGCGTACTGCGCCTGGCTCAACAGGAGCAGGAGTGCCCCCACCGGCGCGACGTAGTTGCGCAGCAGCAGGATGATCCGCGTCGCGCGGCTCCCCCGCCGCTCGAGCATGCTCTGCACCTCGGTCAGCACGAGCAGCACGACGGGCAGCCCGATGACGACGCCGACCGCCGGCCAGAACCAGGGCTGGAGCCAGAACTGGGTCACGCCTCGACCCCGGCGTGCACGTCGTCGGGATCCACCCGCCAGACCTTCTGCGGCCCGGACGCGGTGTTGACGAAGCCCCAGTCGCGCACATGGACGGTGTCGGGCATCCGGTCGACGACCTGCTGGGTGAGGAAGATGCCGGACTCGCGGTTGGTGCCCTGAAGCTGGAACGCGAGGTTCACGGCGTCGCCCCAGAGGTCGTACGCGATGTGGGTCTGCCCGACGAGCCCGCTCGTGACCTGGCCGGTGTCGATGCCGGCGCGAATGCTCAGTGGGGCGCCGTGCTTGCCGCCGTAGCGCTCCGCGATGCGCTCGAGCTCCATGGCGAAGTCGACCATGCGGCGGGCGTTGTCGACGCGCGGGATAGTCAGGCCGCAGCTCGCGAGGTAGCCGGCGCGGGTGGTGCGCACGCGCTCCACCCCGTGCTTGTCGGCGGCGTCGTCGAACGCGCGGATGATCTCGTTGAGCTTCTCGAGGGCCTCCTCGGAGGGCATCGCGTGGCTGAACGCCTCGAAGCCGACGATGTCCGCGAACAGCACGGACACCTCCTGGTGGTCGAGCACGATCGTCTGCGCGCCCTCCTTGTACTTCTTCACGAGCGGCTCGGGCATGAGCGAGAGCAGCAGCCGCTCGTTCTCGGCCTGCTGCTCCTCGAGCAGAGTGGCCTTGACCTGCAGGCTGCGGCTCATGTCGTTGAAGGCCGCGCCCACGTCGGCGAGCTCGTCGCTCGTCCCCGCGTCGACCTGGACCCCCTGCTCGCCGGCGGCGATCCGGCGGGCGGCGTCGCGCAGTCGGCGCAGCGGCCGGACGATGATCCCGGCGATGATGAGCGAGAGCAGCGAGACGACGAGCACGATGATCGCGGACGACAGCACGAGGTTGCGCGTGAACACGTCCACCGGCGCGAAGGCCTCGGCGCTGTCGATCTCGGCGACGATCACCCAGTCGAGCCCGTCGAGGTTGAGCGGGGCGTAGGCAGCAATCGTCTCGCTGCCGAGGTAGCCGATCGCGAGGGTCGTGCCGGTCTGCCCCTCGGACGCATCGCTCACGGCATCCGTGCGCACCGGCTGCACGAGCAGCGTGTTCTGCGTCTCGACCGCCAGGCGCGCGGCCTCCGGCGGGGTGCCAGCCTCGATCGCGAGGCGCTCGTAGTCGTCCGGGTGCTCGATCAGGTCGCGGGAGGCCGACCGCATGAGGTTGTCCTGAGCGCCGACGATGTACGTCTCGCCGGTCTTGCCGAGGCCGCTCGCCTCCCAGTCCCCGCCGCCGGTCATGACCTGGTTGATCGCGTCGACCGGGAGCTCCACGGCGAGCGCGCCCACGATGGTGCCGTTGACCGCGACCGGGGTCACTCCCCACGCGGCGGGCACGCCGAGTGACGGCGGATAGGCGGCAAAGTCCGTGAACACCACCGTGTCCGCGACGTTGCCGGTGAGCGCCTGGGCGTAGGCCGTCGCGAGGTTCGTGCGGTGCAGCGGTCCGGTGTCGAGGTTGCTGCCGAGGTCGACGCCCTTGTACGCCGAGTACACGACGTTGCCCTGGGTGTCGAGCAGCAGCACGTCCTCGTACTGGAAGAGCTGTGTCATCCGGCGGAAGTAGTCGTGATAGCGAACGTGCGCCTCGGACCACGCGCTGCCGTCGCCCGCGTCGTCGACCGCGAGGGCCGCGTCGAAGTCGGCCGGCGGCACGGTGTAGTGCAGCTCGAGGTAGGCCTGCGCGGGGTCGGTGGGCACGAGCGTCGAGGCGTCCACGGTCTGGCCGGTCGCCTCCGCGAGCTCGGGGCCGAAAGTGTCGGTGTAGTACTGCTCGAGGGCTGCGCGGTCGTCGGCGCTCAGGCCGCCCTCCTCGAGCTCGGCGAACCCGGTGGAGAACGCCTGCACCGCCTCGCGAACGCTGTCGCCGCGCGCGCTCAGCAGCAGCGTGCTCTGGATGGTGTCGAACAGGTCCTGCATCTCGCGCGCCCGCGAGTCGCGCACCTCGATGAGGCGGCTGTACGCGGCGTCCTGCAAGGACTCACGGCCGTTGACGTAGCCGATCAGCCCCACGACCACGCTCGACGCGACGCTCACCAGCAGCAGCATGATGAGCAGGATCGACCGGATGCTCAGCCCCGCCCTGGTGCCGGCGCCGGGAAGCACTATCGAGCCCTGCGCGGGGGGCGGGGTGAATGACACTCGTTCACTTTAGCCACAGGAGTGGGCTACTGCACCTGCTGCGCGTAGAGGGCGGAGTACATGCCGTCGCCCGCGAGGAGCTCGGCGTGGGTCCCGTGCTCGACCACCTTGCCCGCCACGACCACGAAGATGACGTCCGCGTCGACCACGGTCGAGAGCCGGTGCGCCACCGCGATCGTGGTGCGGCCCCGCGAGGCGGTGTCGAGCGCCTCCTGCACCACCCGCTCCGAGATGGAGTCGAGGGCGCTCGTGGCCTCGTCGAGGATGAGCACCGCCGGGTCTTTGAGCAGCACGCGCGCGATCGCGATGCGCTGCTTCTCGCCGCCCGAGAGGCGGTAGCCCCGCTCCCCCACGACGGTGTCGTAGCCGTCGGGGAACGACACGATCGTGTCGTGGATGTTGGCCGCCTTCGCCGCGGTCACGAGATCCTCGGCGGTCGCCTCCGGCTTCGCGTAGCGCAGGTTGTCGCCGATCGTCGCGTGGAACAGGTAGGTCTCCTGGCTCACGATCCCGATGTTGCGCACGAGGGAGTCGGCCTCGAGCCCGCGCACGTCGTCCCCGGCGAACAGCACCCTGCCGTCGGTCACGTCGTGCAGCCTCGGGATGAGGTAGCTCACCGTGGTCTTGCCCGCACCGGACGGCCCCACGAACGCGGCGAACTGCCCCGGCTCGATCGTGAAGGAGACGCCCTTGAGCGTCGCGGGGCTGTCGAGCGGGGCATCCGGATACCGGAACACGACGTCGTCGAACTCGATACGGCCGAGCTGCTCGGGTCGCACGGCGTGCGCGTCGGGCCGGTCGGTGATCGCGGGCACGAGGTCGAGGTACTCGAAGATGCGGGCGAACAGGGCCGACGAGGTCTGCAGGTCGAGGGCGACCCGGAGGAGCCCGAGCAGCGGGAACATGAGGCGCGCCTGCACGGTCGTGAAGGCGACGATCGTGCCGGCCGTCACATCCACCCCGCCCGTGATGAGGTACGCGGCGACGATGTAGATGACCGCGGGGATGATCGACAGGAAGATGTTCACCATCGCGAAGAACCACTGGCCGCTCATCTGCTGCCGCACCTGCAGCGAGATCTGGTTCTGGTTCTCCGCCTCGTAGCGCGCGGTCTCGGCCTGCTGCTGGTTGAAGCTCTTCGCGAGCAGGATGCCGCTCACGCTCAGCGCCTCCTGCGTGATCGCGGTCATGTCGCTCAGCGACTCCTGCGTCTTGGTCGCGATGCGCGCCCGCACCTGCCCGACCTTGCGCTGCGCGATGACGAGGACCGGCAGCAGGATGACCGCCACCACCGTGAGCTGCCAGCTCAGCACGAGCATGCTCACGAACGCGGCGATCACCGTCACGGTGTTGCCGATCACGCTCGAGATCGTGTTGCTGAGGACCCCGGCCACGCCGCCCACGTCGTTCTGCAGCCGCGACTGGATGACGCCGGTCTTCGTGCGCGTGAAGAAGGCGAGCTCCATCGCCTGCAGGTGGCCGAACAGCCGGATGCGCAGGGCGCCCATGACCTTGTTGCCGACATTGGCCGTGAGCCAGGTCTGCCAGACGCCGAGCGCGGCCGACACGACCAGGAGCACCACGATCGCCGTGACCAGCTCCGCCAGCACCGGGATATCCGGGCCGCCCGCCGGGAAGAGGCCCCTGTCGAACAGCTCCTTAGTGATGAGCGGGGGCAGCACGCTGATGCCGGCGCTGATCAGCACGAGGATGATCGTCGTGGTGAGCGCCCTGCGGTGCGGCGAGAACAGCTGCGCGATGCGCTTCAGCAGGTCGGGGATCTTCGGCGCCGTGGCGTTGGCTGCTTTCTGCGCCGCCGCGTCGCCCCCGCTGACGCGATTGCGGCCGCCGCCGCCTCCCCCGTGCATCCCGCTCATTGCTTCACCCTACGACCGCGAAGCGGGTTGAGTAGGCCGCCCGCGGCCGTATCGAAACCTCACATCCGCGAACGTGAGGTTTCGATACGCGCGCCAGAGCGCACTACTCAACCCGCCGGGTCCTGACTAGCCCTTCGTCGACCCCGCCAGCAGGCCGCGCACGAAGAACCGCTGCAGCGCGAAGAACACGATGAGCGGCACGATCATGGCCACGAAGGCACCGGCCGTGAGCAGGTACCAGTCCTGGCCGCGGTTGCCCGTGATCTCGCGGAGCACCTTGGTGATCGGCCCGACCGCGCCGTCCGCGAAGACGAGGGCTACCAGCAGGTCGTTCCACACCCAGAGGAACTGGAAGATCGCGAAGGACGCGATCGCGGGCATGGCGAGCGGGAGCACGATGCGGAAGAAGGTCTGGCCGTGGCCGGCCCCGTCCACTCGCGCCGCCTCGATGAGCTCGTGCGGGATCTCGCTGATGAAGTTGTGCAGCAGGAAGATCGCGAGCGGCAGGGCGAAGATCGTGTGGGCGATCCAGATCTGCCCGTACGAGTTGCCGCCCGCGCCGAGGCCGTCGAAGACCTCCACGCCGCCGATCTTGAGGCCGCGCGAGAAGAGGCTCAGCAGGGGCACGAGCGCCATCTGGATCGGCACCACCTGCAGTGCGAACACCCCGATGAACAGGATGTTGCGCCCCTTGAACGGGATCCAGGCGAACGCGTACGCCGCGAGCGAGGCGATCACGAGCGGGAAGATCGATGCCGGGATGGTGATGGCGATCGAGTTGATGAACGCCTGCCCGAGGCTCACCGTGGTGGCCTCGCCGCCCAGCACCGCCTGGTAGTTGCTGATCGTGAAGCCGGGGTTGGTGAAGATCGTCCACCAGCCCGACGTGTTGATCAGCTCCGGCGGGCGGAACGAGGTGATGAGCAGGCCGAGGGTGGGCGTGGTCCACAGGATCGCGATGATGATCGCGGCCGTCGTAGCGCCCTTGCTCGTGAGCTTGTTCTTCGTGTTCCGCACGAGCGAGCGCTCGAGGGCCTTCTCGCCGCGGGCGAGCTGCTTCTTGGTCTTCGTGTCGATGGGGAGATCGATCGGGGTAACGGCACTCATCGGATCTCCTTCTGGAGGCGCATCTGGCGGACGTTGAAGATGATGATGGGCAGCACGAGGATGAACAGGATGACCGCGAAGGCCGAGGCCCGGCCCTCCTCTAGCTTCTGCGCGTAGACCGCGTTCGCGAGCACGTTCGTGCCGTTGGCGCCGCCCGTCATGGTCTGGACGATGTCGAACACCTTCAGCGAGGCGATCGAGATCGTGGTCAGCACCACGATGAGAGAGCTGCGGATGCCCGGCACGGTGACATTGACGAAGCGCTGCCAGGCGTTCGTGCCATCCAGCTGCGCCGCCTCCATCTGCTCGGCGGGCACGCCCTTGATGGCCGCGGAGAGCACGACCATCGCGAATCCGGTCTGCACCCAGATGAGGATGACCATCAGGAACAGGTTGTTCCACGGCGCCACGTTGATGAAGTCGACGGGCTGCCCGCCGAAGAACGTGATGATGCCGTTGAGGAGCCCGATCTGGGGCTGGCCCGCCTGGTTGGCGTCGTAGACGAACTTCCAGATGATGGATGCCCCGACGAACGAGATCGCCATCGGCATGAAGACCAGCGCCTTCAGCAGCTTCTCACCGCGCGCCTTGTCCACGAACACCGCGTACGCGAGGCCCGCGACCGTCGAGAACGCCGGGACCACGAGCACCCAGATGATCGTGTTGAGGATCGCGACCCGGTTGGCCTCCTGCCCGAACACGAACACGAAGTTGTCGAAGCCCACGAAGCGCGAGCCGCGCGAGTTCATGAACGCCTTGAAGAAGGTGGCGATCGTCGGGTACACAAGGCCGATGATCAGCAGCACCACTGCGGGGCTCAGGAACCCGATGAGCTGGAAGAGGTAGCCGGCTCCCTGCTTCGACCGGTAGTCGAGGAGGAAGAACACGGCACCGAGCACGGCTGCCGCTATGGCCGCCGCCCAGATCGACCCGAGGGCGAAGAAGATGGCGACCGGTGCCAGCACGCACACCAGGAGCCGGATGACGGTGTAGAGGCGCCCGCTTCGCGGAGCTATCTCAATGAAGAAGATCAAGAGGCCGGCCACTGCGACGAACGCGATGAGGACCAGCGGGATCTGCGCGAACGGGGGGAGCGTGGCGAGCCATTTCAGGAACCCTGACATGGACATCCTTTCGAGTACGACGGTGGACTCGGTGATTTCTCGAGACTAGGGGAAGGAGAGGGCCGGCGGAAGGTGATCCCGCCGGCCCTCAGCTGTACTACTTGGTTATTCGGACGGCCAGGTGGCGTCGATGCCCGAGAGCACGTCGTCCGTGGACTTGCCGTTGATCCAGTCGACCATGCCGGTCCAGAAGGAGCCGGACCCGACCACGCCGGGCATCAGGTCAGATGCGTCGAAGCGGAAGGTGGTCTTCGGGTCCTGCAGGACCTTGATGGCCTCCTGCAGGATCGGGCTGGAGGCGCTGGCCGGGTCGAGACCCTTGTTGGCCGAGATGACGCCGCCGAGCGAGACGCGGCTGTTCGCCCAGTCTGCGCTGGAGAGGTACTCCTGCACCTTGACGGTGTCGGCGTCGTTCGAGAAGGCGGCGACGATCTCGCCACCACCCGTCACGGCGGGGGCACCGGCGGTCTCACCCGGGAGGATGAAGGCCCAGATGTCGGCGTCCGGGCCGACCGTGGCGTTGCCGTTGGCCGGGTCCTGGATGAAGCCGTCGAAGAACGACGCCTGGTGGTGCAGTGCGCACGATCCGTCGCCGAGGGCGCGGGCCGGGTCACCGAACGGCGTGGTGTTGATCGACTTGACGTCGCCGAAGCCCGCGTTCACGTAGTCCGGGTTCAGCAGGATCTCGCCCACCGAGTCGAACGCCGACTTGATGGCCGGGTCGTTGAACGGGATCTCGTGCTTGACCCACTGGTCGTAGACATCCGGGCCGGCCTGGCGCAGGACGAGGTCCTCCACCCAGTCGGTGCCGGGCCAGCCGGTGGCCGCGTCAGAGCCGAAGCCCGCGCACCACGGAGCCGTACCGGTCTTCTCCTGGATCGTCTTGGTCAGGTCGAGCAGCTCCTGCCAGGTGGTGGGAACTTCAACGCCCCACTCCTTGAACTGCGACGGGGAGTACCAGACGAAGCCCTTGACGCTCGCCATGAGCGGCGCGCCGAACAGGGTGCCGTCGACCGTGGCGTAGCCGGCCCAGTCGTCAGACCAGTTGTCGGCGACGTTCTTGGCAACGCCCTCGGGCGCCGGCTGGATCAGGTCGCGCGACGCGAGGTCGGCCATGAGGCCGGGCTGCGGGAAGATCGCGATGTCCGGGGCGGTACCGCCCTGGGCGCGAACACCGATCTGGGCCTCGAACTCCTTCGTGCCCTCGTACTGGATGTCGATGTTGTTGGCCTTCTCCCAGTCCGCCCAGGACTGCTCGAGCAGGTCTGCCTCGGTGTCCTGGATGGTGCCGGTGACGGTGACGATGCCGTCAGCCTCGCCCGCGTCGCCGGGGCCCGAGAGGCCGCCGCCGTCATCTGCCGAGCAGCCCGCGAGTGCGAGCCCTGCGACAGCGAGTACGGCCAGTGGTGCTGCGAATCGGCGGTGCACTGTGAAACTCATACTTTCCTCCTCATTGAGGTCGCCGCGCGGCGCGGTCTGCGAGCCACGCGGTTGGTGATTGCAAGGTCGGAGACCGCACCGTTTCGGGAACCGGTTCCACGTCACAAGCTAAGGCAACACCACGGTCAATGCAAGCGCTTGGCATGAACTGTTGTCTAACGAGTCCGAGACGTGACCTTGTTTGGTGGGAGCGCTCTCAGAAAGTCCGCAAGGTGGAGGACACGAGTGTTGTGGAACCGGTTCCACAGTGGGGAGTTCCGGGTTATGCTGTGCACCGTCCACTCATCGGCGAAGGGAGATGCATGAGCGCGCTCAGCGACGTCGCCCGCATCGCCCAGGTCTCGAAGGCCACCGCCTCCCGCGCGCTGAGCGGCAACGGCTACGTCTCCGCCGAGACGAGGGACCGCGTCGTGGCCGCGGCGGCGACCATCGGCTACGTCGTCTCCTCGAACGCGGCGAGTCTCGTCACGGGCCGCACGCGCAACGTCGGGGTGGTCATCCCGCACATCAACCGCTGGTACTTCGGCGACGTCCTCGAGGGCATCGAGTCGGCCCTCATCGCCGCCGGGTACGACCTGACGCTCTACCGGTTGAGCTCGGATGCCGCGGAGCGCCGCCGCGTCTTCGAGTACTTCCTCGTCCGCAAGCGCGTCGACGCCGTCATCGCGGTGGGCATCGAGCTCACGCCGCACGAGGTGCAGCTGCTCGGCTCCCTTGCCAAGCCCATCGTGGGTGTCGGCGGCCCCATCGAGGGCATCTCCACGCTCAGCATCGACGACGTCGCCGCCGCCGCCCTCGTCACCGAGCACCTCATCAGCCTCGGGCACACGAGCATCATGCACTTCGGCGGCGACCAGGGCCGGGAGATGGACTTCCGCGTGCACACCCAGCGCCTGACCGGCTTCAAAAGGGCGATGGATGCCGCGGGCCTTCCCTCGGGCGACGACGCGTTCCGCGCCACCGAGCTCTCCATGCCGGGCGGCTACGAGCTGGCCCTCGCCGTGCTCGCCGACCCCCGCACGCGTCCCACGGCCGTGGTGGCGGGCTCGGACGAGGTCGCGATCGGAACCATCGTCGCAGCGCGGCAGCTGGGCATCCACGTGCCCGCGCAGCTCTCCGTGGTGGGCATCGACGGGCACGAGCTCGCCCCCATGTTCGGGCTCACGACCCTCGCACAGGACCCGGGCTCGCAGGGTACGTCCGCGGTCGAGCTGGTGATGGCCGAGCTGGACCGGGAGAGCGCCCCCGAGTCGCGGGGCTGGACTCCGGTGCCGGTGCGCCTCGAGGTGCGCTCGAGCACGACGGCCCCGCTCACTGCGGGTTGAGTAGGCCCTCTAGGGCCGTATCGAAACCTCGAACGCGCGCAACCGGTTTCGATACAGGCGCCAGAGCGCCTTACTCAACCAGCCAAGTTCGAGAACCCGGCCGGCGGTCCGAAAAGTCCGCCGGCCGAGCCCTCTGGGGTCAGACCTCGCGCGCCCCCGAACGGCGCCGAACGAGGCTGATCCCGACAAGCACGAGACCGAACTGCAGGAACCCGAGTCCCGCTAACGTCGGCGTCATTGTGCTTGCGCCTGTGTATGCGAGCGTGGGTAGATCGCACAGTGTCAGCAGGATGTTTCCGGTGGCCTTCAGCGTGTTCGTCGCGTTGGCCACGGTGATCGTGTACTCGCGGCCGACCGGCAGGCCGGTGAAGGTGAGCGATGCCGAGGACGAAGCGCCCGACACCGGCTGGGCGGGCACGCCGGAGACAGGCTGCCCGTCGCTGGTGGTCGTGATCGACACCGTGTAGGCCTGGCCCGTGACGAGCTTGTTCACTCCGACCGTGATGGTCGAGGTGGTGAAGACCGTGCAGGTGGGCTGGGTCAGGATGACGTCCGGGTTGCCGGGGCAGTCCGTCAGCAGGATGTCGTTCGCGGCGACCGGCAGGGTCGCCCCGGCTGCGGCCTTCGCGACCGGCGTGACATCGGAGACGACCACGCGGTAGGTCAGCCCGGGCTTGAGGCCGGTGTAGACGAACACACCGGGCGTCGCGTCAATCGGGTCGAAGACCTGGGAGACGGGCTGGCCGGCGACCGGCAGGCCGTTCTGCGTCAGCGCGACCGTGTAGTTGCGACCCACCGAGAAGTTGGTCACCGTCGCCGTGAGCGAGCCGGCACCGCCGGGCACCGAGCACTGCTCCGCCTTGAGGTCGACGACCTGCTGCATCGGGCACTCCAGCAGCGTCGCCGTGGTCGACGCGGTGAAGCCGGCGGATGCCGGGTCCGTCGTGTCGGTCACCGTCAGCGTGTACGTGCCGGGGGCCAGGTTGAAGAGGGAGTGCGTCCAGGTCGACGACTTGGTGGGGCTGAGCGTCTCGCTGTAGACCGTCGTCGCGCCGTTCACGATCGTGATCGAGTACGAGCGGTCGGGCACCAGCTGGTCGATGCTCGACACCATCGACGCGTCGGACACGCCGTCGGTCGAGGTGCACTGGGTCGGGTCGAGGACGGGGTCGGGCATGCCGGGGCAGGGGAGGAACGTGGCCGGGTTGCTCTCCTTGGAGGCTCCGTCCGCGACATCCGTCACCCTCACGAGATAGGTGCCGGAGGGCGCCGTCGCGAAGCTGTAGGGGAAGGTCGCGGCGGTGGCCGTGAACGGCACCTCCGTGGGAGCGCCGCCCGCGCTGTTGACGAGGGCGAGCACGTAGTCACGACCGGCGACCAGGCCGGAGACCGTGACGGCGAACGTGCCGCTGCCGCCGACCGTCGTGCACTGGCTGATCGTGACCGTGAAGTCGGGGTTCTCCGGGCAGCCGATCGCGTGGACCGAGTCGGTGTCCGAGAGGCCGCTCGTGGTGTCGACGAGCTCCGCGGTGTAGTCGACGCCGGGCGCGAGGCCGCTCCACGAGGCCGTAGTGGTCTGGATCGCCGCGGCGCCGCTGTCGTAGCCGTCGCTGCCGGTGAGGCGCACCGTGTAGGCGTGCGACGCGTCGAGCGGGCCGATGACGGCGTCGACGGTGGTCAGATCGCCGGCATGGATGCACGTGGACGCGGTGATCCCGATGTCCGGGGTGGCGCAGCCCTTGGTGGTGTCAGACCAGCTGTAGTCCCACTCCTTGCCGTCCTTGCCGTCGGGCGCGTCGATGGACGCGGTGTACGACCAGGCGATGCTCGGGTCGAGGAAGGTGAACCATTCGTCGAAGCCCGCACCGAAGGTGCGGTTCTCCACGCGGTCGGTGCCGTCGGCGTTGCCGCCCACGATCGTCACCGTGACCGTGTTGGCGACCGTGGCGTCGTAGTCCCAGGCCTGCACGTGCACGCCGGTGCAGTCGGCGTTGACCGCCGGGGTGTGCGCGGACGCGGAGGAGACGGCGGCCACGGCGATGCCGGAGCCGGCGATGAGCGCCAGGGCGACGCCCGCGGCGAGCGCGACGCCGCCTCTTCGGCGACGGCCGGTGGAGCTGTTGAAGCGCGCAGGGCGCAGCGAACGGAGTCGGGCAATTAAAGGCTGCATCGGGTATGCCGCTTTCGGGTAAGCAACTTCGCGCCACCTGTTAGCCGGCACGGTAGGGGCGCGTCGGCTCAGCGTGAAGCTGATCGGGTATGTCGCGCGATCGGGGGAGGCGCGAGCAGTCCCCATTATGGGGGGCGCATTCGGCTGCGCGCAACCGAATCGCGCCTCCCGCCGGGGGACAAAATATTTTCCGCGAGGTACACCCAAACAGGGGGCGTGCCGGCTACGAACCCGTAAAGTCGCCTGCACGGCGTGGAAGGGGGCTCGAGATCCGCGAGCTGTACACCGCAGGCGAGGAGTCGTCGATGGACGACCTCCTCGCGCTTGCCGCGTCCGAGGGGGGCAGCGGCACCTTCCTGCGAGCCCTGCGCACGTCTTGGACGATGCACGTCGCCACCGAGGGCGCGGCCGTCCGCGGCCTGATGGACGGCCTCCCGCCCGAGCTCTGGGATGCAGATCCCTGGCTCGTGTGCGCCTACGGCGCGACCTGGCGGTCGGTCGGCTCCCCCAGCCGCTCGGCGGCACTGCCCTACTTCGACGCGGCTTTCGCGGCGCTCACGGATGACACGCCCCTCCCCGCCCGCGTCGGCATCGAGCTGCACTACTCGGCGTCCCTCCGCTCGCTCGGCAGGCTGCGGGAGGCCTTCGAGGCGGCAGACCACGCCGCCGGGCTCGTCGCGCCCGACACGACCATGCCCCTCGCCTGGCGCATCAGGTTCGGCGCGAAGGCCGTCCTGCAGCGCGGCATCGCGCTCTACCACCTCGGCGATTTCGACTCAGCGAAGACCGATCTGCGCACCGCGGCCGGTCTCGCGGACGGCAATCTCCTGCTGGCGGAGCGCGTGGAGTGCTACGCGGCTCTCTCCATGCTGGAGTACTCCCTCGGCGAGTTCGAGCTCGCGACGGGGTACGTTTCACTCGCGCGCGAGGCATCCGGCACCACCGGCCTGGTGGAGAGCCCGTTCGGTGCCGGCGCGCTCGTGGCCGAGTTGCTCATCACCATCGAGCGCAACCGCGTCGGCGAGGCACTTGCCCTCGCGCCGCTCGTCGCCGAGGCGAGCGCGCGCAGCGACTGGGAGCCGCTGGGCTACTACGCCCGCGCGGCGGTCTCGGTGATCAGCGAGCTGTACGTGGAGGGCCTCGACCTGCTCCGGCAGTGCCTCCAGTCGTGGCGCAAGTGGGATCCGCCGGGGTTCATCGTCACCGTCTCGGAGGGGCTGCGGGCGACCCTCCTGCTGCGGCTCGGCCAGCGCG
Organism: Rhodoglobus sp.; assembly: GCA_025463515.1. Lineage (GTDB taxonomy): Bacteria > Actinomycetota > Actinomycetes > Actinomycetales > Microbacteriaceae > Rhodoglobus. The sequence continues at coordinate 10,556 of JAODAQ010000040.1, read as the reverse complement.
ACCTCGCGTGGGACATCCTCGGCGGCCTCGAGCCGACACAGCACCACGCCAATTGCCCGGGCCGCTTCATCGCCCACCTCAGATTCGTCACGGGCGATGCCACCGGCACCCTCGCCGCGCTCGCGGACTGCGTGGCGCTCGGCGACTCGCACTCCAGCCGGACCCTCGTCGACGTGCAGCTGCTGCTCGCCGCGGCGCACTACCGCCTCGGCAACCCCGCGCTCGCCGACCTGTCGTTCGACCGCGGGCTCATCCTCGCGGTGCGCAACGGAATGCGGCTCCCCTTCCGGCTGGTGCCGAACGAGGACATGCGCGTGATGCTCGACCGCGCGTCCCAGCGCCCGCAGCCCGATGCCGTGCACGACCTGATCGCCGACGTCGGCGACTGGGGGGCCGACAGCCCCGACCACGGCCTCGTGCAGCTGAGCGACCGGGAGCGCGAGATCGTTCGCTCCCTGCTGCGCGGCTACACCGTGAGCGCGATGGCCGACGAGCTGTTCATCTCGGTCAACACCGTCAAGTCCCACCTCAAGAGCGTGTACCGCAAACTCGGGGTCGGCTCGCGGCAGGCCGCGATCCAGCGCGCTCGGGAGCTCGGCCTCCAGCTATAGATCACCCACGGCTCACCCCCTAATCACCCGTTTACGATTTGTCCGCATTTGGGGGGACTGGTTAGCTGTAGCTCGACATACCGAGTGTGGGCAGCAACCCGTCGCCGAGCTGCCTCTTATTACGACGACGAGGACCTGATCCCGAGTCGCCGAGGCGGCACAACAAAGGGGCACCCGATTGGTTACCGGGTGCCCCTTTCCTGTGCCGGCATGGTGCGGGCCGGATGCTCGCGCTACAGGTTCTCCGTTGCGCCACACGTATTTCTGGCGCGCAGCTCAGAACCTGTAGCGCGACGCGGAACGCAGGGGCAGCCAGCGCCGAGCGTGCCGCGGACGCAGCAACGCCCCCGGGCTCGCGAACGAGCATCCGGGGGCGTTGCAGGTGGAGCGGAAGCTACTTGAGGGTAACCGTCGCGCCGGCCTCTTCGAGGACGGCCTTGGCCTTCTCGGCGGTCTCCTTGTTCGCGCCCTCGAGCACGACACCGGGGGCGCCGTCAACGAGTGCCTTCGCCTCGCCGAGACCGAGGCTCGTGAGGGTGCGCACCTCCTTGATGACCTGGATCTTCTTCTCGCCAGCAGCCTCGAGGACGACGTCGAAGGAATCCTTCTCCTCGACCTCTTCGGCAGCAGCGCCACCGCCGGCAGCAGCCGGTCCGGCAACGGCCACGGGGGCGGCGGCGGTGACCTCGAAGGTCTCCTCGAACTTCTTGACGAACTCGCTCAGCTCGATGAGCGTGAGCTCCTTGAACGCCTCGATCAGCTGGTCACTGGTCAGCTTTGCCATGATGTGTCTCCTTGTAGAACTTGTTAGTTGGACTGCTTCTCGCGCAGCGCGTCGACCGTGCGAACGGCCTGGGCGAGCGGTGCGTTGAACAGGTATGCGGCGCCGAACAGCGAGGCCTTGGCGGCACCCGCGAACTTCGCGAGCAGCACCTCCCGGGTCTCAAGGTCGGCGAGCTTCGTTACCTCTGCAGCGGAAAGCGGGTTACCGTCGAAGTAACCGCCCTTCACCACGAGCAGAGGGTTTGCCTTGGCAAAGTCACGCAGGCTCTTAGCAACGGTGACAGGGTCACCGTGCACGAACGCGATCGCGGACGGCCCCACGAGCTCCTCGTCGAACGACGAGATGCCCGCAGCGTTTGCCGCGATCTTGGTCAGCGTGTTCTTCACCACGGCGTATGTAGCGTTCTCACTGATCGACTGCCGCAGCGTCTTGAGCTGGGCAACGGTGAGTCCGCGATACTCGGTGAGCAGTACAGCGGTCGAGTCGCGGAACAAGCCCGTCAACTCGGCGACTGATGCTTCCTTGTTCGCCATGGTGCTCCCTAATGGTTGGATGTCATGGCCATCGACAACCCCGGGGCAATAAAAAAGCCCCGGGCTTTGTGTTCAAAGAACACAGGGCACGGAGCACTGGAAAGCTACTTCATACACCTGCGCGGGATTTATGCCTTGCGGCTACCAGCGGTCTTTGGCCTCGGTAAGACTAGGTGATCTCCGGATGCCCCGCAACTTCGGCCTCGTCGGCCTCCGCGGCCCGCGCCTTCCTGCGCCGCCACACGAGTGGCACGAGCAGCGCGAGGACCACGATCAGCGCGACCCCGACGATGGTCGCGACCGACAGCGCCGAGCCGAGGTTCGGCGCCTCGGCGGCGACGGGCTTCTGCGTGGTGACGTCGCGCTGGTACGAGGCCAGCGGAGTCTCCCCCGAGACGCCCGAGGTGCCGGCGGCAAGGGCGGTGAGGGCGGGCGGCGCGAGCACGAACCAGGCGCCGCGCGGCTGGTCGGCCACGAGCCAGGCATCGGCGGCCACGTCGGCGAGCGCGCCGGCGAAGTGCGGGTCGGCGACGAAGTCGGCGAGCTGCGGGCGCACCGTGGTCGGGTTGATCCAGATCACGGCGACGCCCAGGTCTTCGCCGTCGACGCTCACGGGGGCCGTCCACTGGTTGGCGAGCACGACGGGAGCGTCGGTCTTCTCGCCCGCGAGCCAGTCCGGGCTGAAGGTGAACACGCGGTCGACCGTGCCGATGACCGTCGTGTCGTCGAAGTCGATCCCCGTGCCGTCGGCGCCGGGGCCGAAGAAGTCCTCGAGGCTCGCGACCAGGCCGTCGGGCGCGGTTGCGAAGTCGGCAACCTCGACCGGCACGGAGCCCTGGGAGGCGCTGGCTGGCGCACCGCCGAATCCCACCACGAGCACGGCCGCAGCAAGCAGGGCGGCCGGGACTCTCACTGAACCAGTGTGCCACCCGGGCGGGATTCAGTGGGCCGGGAGCACCGGGGACGGTGCGACCCCGGTGCCCGAGTGCAGGATGACGCGGAACACCGTGCGCCCGGGCGCACTCTCCACCTCGGCCCGGCCGCCGTGCGCCTCGACCACGGCGGTGACGATGGCGAGGCCGAGACCCGTGCTGCCCGAGGCGCGCGAGCGCGAGCCATCCCCGCGCACGAAGCGCTCGAAGACCGTCGGGACGAGCGCCGGGTCGATGCCGGGCCCCGTGTCCGCGACCTCGATGACGGTGTCCGTGCCGCTCGCCGTGAGCGAGGCTGTGACGGTGGTGCCCGCGGGCGTGTGGGTCCGCGCGTTCGCGAGCAGGTTCGCGACGACCTGGTGCAGCTTCGAGGCATCTCCCCGCACGAGCACCGGGTGGTCAGGCACGTCGAGCGCCCAGGTGTGGTCGGGGCCGGATGCCCGGGCGTCGCTCACGGCGTCGACGAGCAGCCGCCCGAGGTCGACGTCGAGGGTCTCGAGCGGGTTGTGCTCGTCGAGGCGGGCGAGCAGCAGCAGGTCTTCGACCAGGGCGGTCATGCGCACCGACTCCGACTCGACGCGGCCGATCGCGTGGACGACGTCCTCGGGGAGCTCGTGGTTGCCCCGGCGGGTGAGCTCGGCGTAGCCGCGGATCGACGCGAGCGGCGTGCGAAGCTCGTGGCTCGCGTCCGCGACGAAGGTGCGCACCTTGTTCTCGCTCGCCTGGCGGGCCTCGAGCGCGGATGCCACGTGCCCCAGCATGCGGTTGAGAGCCGAGCCGACCGCGCCGACCTCGGTGCTCGGGTCCGCATCGGCCTCCGGCACGCGCACGGCGAGGGCGACCTCGCCGCGGTCGAGCGGGAGCTCGGAGACACGGGTGGCGGTCGCCGCGACCCGCTCGAGGGGCCGGAGGGCGGCGCGCACCACCAGCACGCCCGCGACCGCCGCTGCCGCGACGCCGAACAGGCCGATGCCGGCGACGAGGGCGATGAGCTGCCACACGGTCGCCTGCACGTCCGCGAGGGAGAGCCCGATCACGAGCGAGTCGCCCTCGGCCGACGGCTCCTGCACGATGACGCGGTACGTGCCCAGGCCCTCGCCGAGGTCGGCGTTGTGGGGCATCCCGTCGGCGGGCAGGGCGAGGAGGACGGCGAGCTGAGCGGCGTCCAGGGCCTCGGCGGTGGCGCCCTCGCCGAGGACTGCGGCCTGCGAGGCATCCGTGCCGCTGATGGTCCCCGCGAGCGTTCCGGTGCGCTGGCCCGGGAGGTTCAGGAGCGTCGAGGGCGGCGGACGGCTGCCCGGGAAGCCGGGGCCGCCGCCGTGGCCGTCGAACACGTCCTGCGAGCGGTTCGTGGCCGCGAGGAGCTGGGTGTCGAGCCGCGCCACGAGGAAGCCCTGCAGTGCGAGCACGCTCACCACGCCGATCACGATCGTGACCGCGGCGAGGAGTGCGACGATGCCGAGCACGAGCCGCCGGCGCAGAGTGAGGCGCCGCGTCATCCGGCCGGCTTCAGCACATAGCCGAACCCTCGCACCGTGTGGATCATCGCCGGGCCGAGCGAGTCGATCTTCTTGCGCAGGTAGGAGATGTAGATCTCGACGACGCTGGACCGCCCGCCGAAGTCGTAGCTCCACACGCGGTCGAGGATCTGCGCCTTGCTGAGCACGCGGCGCGGGTTGCGCATGAGGAAGCGCAGCAGCTCGAACTCGGTCGCGGTGAGCTCGACGAGCCTGCCGGCCCGGCGCACCTCGTAGCTGTCCTCGTCGAGGCTGAGGTCGCCGACCTCGATCACCGACTCCTCCGCCGCCGACACGGTCAGGCTTGAGCGGCGGATGAGGGCGCGCAGCCTGGCCACGAGCTCCTCGAGGCTGAACGGCTTCGTGACGTAATCGTCGCCGCCGACGGTGAGGCCCGCGACGCGGTCGTCCACCGAGTCCTTCGCGGTGAGGAACAGGATCGGCACGTGGATGCCGTCCGCGCGAAGCCGGGAGAGCACGGTGAGCCCGTCGATGTCGGGGAGCATGACGTCGAGCACGACGACGTCCGGCCGGAACTCGCGGATGACCGAGAGCGCCCTCTGCCCGTCGGAGGCGAGTCGCACGTCCCAGCCCTCGTAGCGCAGGGCCATCGACAGCAGGTCGGTGAGCGAGTCCTCGTCGTCGACCACCACCGCGCGCACCGGGCTGCCGTCGGCCCGCAGGAGCCTCGGCGGTGCAGACGACGCGGGCGTGTGCAGCGAATCGGTCATGGCTCCCATTATTCGGAGGTTCCTATGAGCCGTCTGTGAAGGGCGGGTTGAGTAGGGCGCTCTGGCGCCCGTATCGAAACCGTCGTGCCACTGGTGTCGATACCGCCCTGGCGGGCCTGCTCAACCCACAGGCTCCGCACAGCTTCGCCATACGCGGGCCATAGCCGCCGTCCCTAGCTTCGCAGGCACCATCAACCCGTTCTGAGGAGTTCCATGTTCGGCACCTATCTACTGCGAGAGCTCACCCACCGGCGAAAGCAGACCGCGATCATCGCCATCGGCATGGCTCTCGCGATCGCGCTCGTCATCATCGTCAACTCGGTAGCAGCCGGGGTCCGGGATGCCCAGGCCGGCGTCCTGGCGTCGGTCTACGGCGTCGGCACCGACGTCACGGTGAGCCGGGCCCCCGAGGCGCCTGCCCAGGGCGACGGCCAGAGCGGGCCGCCCGCGTTCGACTTCGGCGCGGCCGACGGCCAGGCCGCAGACGGCTCGACCACCCTCGCGCAGGAGCGGCTCAACGCCGCGCGCGGCACCGCGACCTTCGACGCCGCGGCGCTCGACACCGTCCTCGGCGTCGACAGCGTCTCTGCCGCGACGGCGACCCTCGCCCTCCAGAACACGAGCTTCAGCGGGCAGATCCCCACCCGCGACGCGGCGTCCACCGACGGCAGCGCGCCCGCCGGTCCCCCGGCCGGCGGAGCCGACGGGGCGGGCGGCAGCTCGTTCAACGTCGACTCGTTCACGGTGGAGGGCATCGACGTCGCAGGCGCCGCGGTCGGTCCGCTGACGGCAGCGACACTCGCCGATGGCCGCACCTTCACGGCGGCGGACGCCGGATCCGACGTCGTGGTACTCGACTCCGACTACGCCACGAGCGCAGACCTCGCAGTAGGCGGCACCCTGTCGATCGGCGGGGCCGACTTCGAGATCATCGGGCTCGTGGCATCCGGCGGCTCGAACTCGTACATCCCGCTCGACGTGGCGCAGGCCCTCTCCGGCCTCGACGGCCAGGTGAGCTCGATCTACGTGCAGGCGGGCTCGTCGAGCGACGTCCCGCAGGTGCAGGCCGACATCGAGGCAGCACTGCCGGATGCCACGGTCAGCACCCAGGCGGACCTCGCCGCGAGTGTCTCGGGGTCGCTCTCGACGGCCTCGGGCCTCGTGTCGAACCTCGGCACCTGGCTCTCGGTCCTCGTGCTGGCCGCCGCGATCCTCATCGCGATCCTGTTCACGATCTCGGGAGTCACCCGCCGCACCCGCGAGTTCGGCACGCTCAAGGCCATCGGCTGGAGCAACCGCCGGATCGTCGGCCAGGTGGCGGGCGAGAGCCTCGTGCAGGGCGCGATCGGCGGCGTGCTCGGGGTGGCGGCCGGGCTCGTCGGCATCCTGGTCGTCAACCTCGTCGCACCGACGCTGACCGCGTCGGCCACCGCGCAGCAGACGGCGGGATTCGGTGGGCAGCGGCCCGGCGGGTTCGGCGGCGCGGGCCCCCAGGCGGCGGCAGCCACGACCGACATCACCCTGCACGCGCCGGTGACGGCGGCCGTGATCCTCATCGCCGTGGGTCTCGCGATCCTCGGCGGAATCCTCGCGGGAGCCGTGGGCGGGTGGCGCGCCGCGCGCCTGCGCCCGGCCGAAGCCCTCCGCAGCGCGGCCTAGAACGAAGGACCTGACATGTACGAACTGAAGAACGTCACCAAGCGCTACGAGCAGTCGCGGCGCACCATCACGGCGCTCGACGACGTGACCCTGTCCATCCCCGACGGCCAGCTCGTCGCGATCCAGGGCCCGACGGGCGGCGGCAAGTCGACGCTGCTGCAGATGCTCGGCGCGCTCGAGCGGCCCACCAAGGGCTCGGTCACCCTCGGGACCGCCGAGCTCGCCACGCTGCCGGACTCGGCGCTCGCGGGCATCCGGGCACGAGAGGTGGGGTTCGTGTTCCAGGGCTTCAACCTCATCCCCACGCTCACCGCGCAGGAGAACGTCGAGACGGCGCTCGAGCCGCTGCGGCTGCCCTCGGCGCAGCGGCGCTCGCGCGCGGCGGCCGCGCTGGCGAGCGTGGGCCTCGGCGACCGCGCGAGCCACCGCCCCGCGGAGCTCTCGGGCGGGCAGCAGCAGCGCGTGGCGATCGCGCGGGCGCTCGTGAAGGAGCCGGACGTGCTCCTCGCCGACGAGCCCACCGGCAGCCTCGACGAGGAGACCCGCGACGAGATCATGGACTTGCTCGAGGGCATCTGGCGCGACCGCGGCCTCACGCTCATCGTGGTCACCCACGACTCGGCGGTCGCCAAGCGGGCGCAGCGCCGCCTGCACATCAAGCAGGGCAGGCTCACCGAGAAGAAGTGAGCTGTCGCTAGAGCGTCGCTTCGCGGGGGTCCCAGCCGTCGGGCAGGGCCTCCGCGAGCGGCATCGTGCTCTGCACAGCCACCCACTCGCCGCGCTCGGCGGCCTCGATGATCGAGGCCATCACGTCGAGCACGTGGTACGCCTGCTGGCCGGATGCCCGTTCCGCCACTCCCCCGCGGATCGCCCGCGCGAGGTCGACGACCCCCGTGCCGCGGCCCGTGTCCGACACCGTGCGGGTGATCTCGGCCTCCTCCACGCCGTCGCGCCAGACCGCGACATCCCCGTCGAACGCGTTCGGATCGGGCAGCACGACCGTGCCCGTGGTGCCGGCGATCTCGACGAAGCCCGTGCGACGGACGCTCGACTGGAAGCTGAACACCGCCTGCGCGGAGGCCCCGCTCTCGAACTCGAGCAGCGCGCTCACGTGCGTGGGCACCTCGACCGGGAACTCCTCGCCCGCCCGCGGGCCCGAGCCGATCACGCGCGTCGCCCGTGACGTCGACGCCGTCGCCGAGACGCGGGCCACCGGGCCGAGGTTCTGCACGAGCGCCGTCACGTAGTACGGGCCCATGTCGAACAGCGGGCCGGCGCCCTTCGCGTAGAGGAAGTCGGGGGCCGGATGCCACGCCTCAGGCCCCGACGCCTGGAACAGCGCGAGTGCCGTGAGCGGCGCCCCGATGCCGCCCGCGTCGATGATCCGCTTCCCGGCCTGCAGCCCCGCGCCGAGGAAGGTGTCGGGTGCCGTTGCCACCCGCAGCCCGCGCGCCGCCGCTTCCTGGAGGAGGGCCGCCCCGCTCTCGCGGTCGAGCGCGATCGGCTTCTCCGACCACACGTTCTTTCCCGCGGCGAGCGCGAGCATCGCGACCTCCACGTGCACCGCCGGGATCGTGAGGTTCACGACGATCTCGATACCGTCCTGGGCGAGCAGCTCCTCGGTGGTGCCGCTGCCCGGGACGCCGTACTTGTCCGCCTGAGCGCGGGCGCGGTCGACGTCCAGGTCGGCGACGAACAGCACCTCCACGTCCGGGAAGGCCGTGAGGTTGTCCAGGTACGTGCCGCTGATCACCCCGGCGCCGATCACTCCGACGCCGACACGGCCCGAGCCGGTCACAGGTGCTCGCCGTGGGCGGTGAGGTACTGCACGCTGCGCTCGAGGGCGTCGAACACGTCCCCGGCGAAATCGTCGAGCTCGATCACGCGGACCGCGCCGGGGGCTGCCGCGAGGACGTGGAGCACGGGCATCCGGCCGTCGCCCACCGCGACCTGGTTGATGTCCTCGCGGCTGATGTCGCCGTCCTTCACGTGGATGAGCCGCACCCGGTCGCCGAGGCGCGCGAGCAGCTCGGGCGCCTGCGCACCGGCGACCTGCGCCCAGTAGGTGTCGACCTCGAGCACCACGGCGGGGTCGAGGTTGTCAGCGAATGCCTCGAGCGCGGTGGTGCCGTCGAGGGCCCCGAACTCCCACCAGTGGTTGTGGTAGCCGACGGTGATGCCCTCGTCGGCGGCGATCCTGGCGAGCTCGTTGAACTGGTTGGCGAGCAGCACGACGCTGTCCGAGTCGCCCCAGACGGGCTCGCGGACGGCGGGCTCGATGATCGTCGTGACTCCGACGCGCTGTGCGGCCTCGATCACGGGAACAGGGTCGCGGTCGATCAGGCTCACGTGGGCGGAGGAGGGGGTGAGCCCGAAGCGCGGCAGGTACTCGGCGTAGGTGTCGGCGTGGTCGACGAGGCCGAAGAGCTCGACTGTCGTGAAGCCCAGAGCCGCAACGCGCTCGAGGGCCGCGGCCGGATCCGCAAGGAGTGCCTCGCGGATCGTGTAGAGCTGGACGGACAGAGCGGCGTTGGTCTTCATAGGCACAGTCTCGACTCTAGGACGACTTCTGTCGAGCGACGAGCAAAAGTGTTCGCGTCGTGATTTACTTGCGCCATGAGTGAGACGCAGCGCACGGGCACCGGTCCGTGGGGGGCCAGTGAGCTCTTCCAACTGCTGCGCGACGGCCAGCCGTACACGCGCGCCGACCTCGCCGAGCGCGCGGGGCTCGCACGCTCCACCGTGGGCCTCCGGGTGGACGAGCTGCTCGGCCTCGGCCTCATCGCCCCGGTCGGCGAGGCGGCCTCGAGCGGAGGCCGGCCGCCCTCCCAGTTCGCCCTCAACCCGGGCGCGCGGCTCGTGCTCGCGGTCGACTGCGGCGCGAGCCACCAGACCGTCGTGATCAGCGACCTCGCCTCGAACATCCTCGCCACCGACCTCCAGCGGCGGCCGATCGCGGACGGCCCGGAGCGCGTGCTCGGCCACGCCGTCGAGACCGCCCGCAAGCTGCTCGCCTCGATCGGCCGCAGCGAGAGCGACCTCATCGCTGCGGGCATCGGCCTCCCCGGGCCCGTCGAGCACGCCACCGGCCGGCCCGTGAAACCGCCGATCATGCCGGGGTGGGACGGCTTCGACGTCCCCGCCTGGATGATGGCGAGCCTGGGCATCCCGGCGCTCGTCGACAACGACGTGAACATCATGGCCATCGGCGAGCGCACTGTCGCCTTCCCGACCACGCAGGACCTGCTGTTCGTCAAGGTCGCGACGGGCATCGGCTCCGGCATCTTCTCGGGCGGCACACTGCAGCGCGGCGCGCAGGGCACGGCGGGCGACCTGGGGCACGTGCGCGTCTCGCGCGGCGACGGCGTGCGCTGCGACTGCGGCAACGAGGGATGCCTCGAGGCCATGGCCTCGGGCCCGGCCATCGCGCGCCAGCTCAGGGAGCAAGGCGTCGAGGTCACGTCGGCGGCCGAGGTGCTCGAGCTCGTCGCCGCGGGGGACGCCACGGCGATCGCGGCGGTGCGCCAGGCCGGCCGCGACATCGGAGAGGTGCTCACCACGTGCGTGAGCCTCATCAACCCCTCGGTCATCGTCATCGGCGGCTCGATGGCGAACGCCGGCGAGCACCTCATCGCGGGCATCCATGACGTCGTCTACGCCCGCTCGATGCCCATCGCCACCTCGTCCCTGTCGATCGTGCTCTCGGCGGCGGGAGAGGTCGCGGGCGTGATCGGCGCGAGCGTCCTGGCTGCCGAGCACGCGCTCTCCCCGCAGTCGGTTGAGGCGCTG
>JAODAQ010000006.1 GCA_025463515.1 Rhodoglobus sp. | reverse complement strand
CGTGATCGGGTTGCCCGCCGACGCCACCCCGGTGGACTTCGCCTATGCTGTGCACACCGAGGTGGGCCACCGCACCATGGGGGCGAAGGTGAACGGCCGGCTGGTGCCGCTGGAGAGCTCCCTCACCACCGGTGACGTCGTCGAGGTGTTCACCTCGAAGAACCCCGACTCTGGTCCGAGTCAGGACTGGCTGAACTTCGTCAAGAGTCCTCGCGCGCGCAACAAGATCCGTCAGTGGTTCACGAAGGAGCGTCGCGACGAGGCCGTCGAACAGGGCAAAGATGCGATCGCCCGGGCGATGCGCAAGCAGAATCTGCCGCTGCAGAAGCTGATGAACCAGGACTCCATCGCCGAGGTCGCCGCAGCGATGCGGTACGACGATCTCACCGCGCTTTACGCGGCGGTCGGCGAGGGCCACATCTCGACGCAGTCGGTCATCGAGAAGATCCTGGCCGCCGTGCAGGAGCAGACCGACGACGACACCGATCTCGACCTCGAGTTCCCGTCGAAGGGGCGACCGCGTCCCATTCGCAACAGCGACTCCGGCGTGCTCGTCCGCGGTGCGCCCGACATCCTGGTCAAGCTCGCGAAGTGCTGCACACCCGTACCCGGTGACGAGATCGTGGGCTTCGTGACCCGCGGTGCCGGGGTCTCGGTGCACCGCAGCGACTGCAAGAACGTTGCGGAACTGCTCACCGAGCCGGAGCGGATGATCGACGTCGAGTGGGCGCCGAGCTCGAAGTCGCTCTTCCTGGTGCAGATCCAGGTCGAGGCGCTCGACCGGGCGGGGCTGCTCTCTGACGTGACCCGGGTGCTCAGCGAGAACCACGTGAACATCCTCTCCGCGACGGTGTCGACGTCGAGCGAGCGCCTGGCACTCAGCCGGTTCGTCTTCGAGATGGGCGACACGACGCACCTCGACCGCGTGCTGAACGCCGTGCGGCGCATCGACGCCGTCTACGACGTGTACCGCGTCAACAGCGGCTGAGCCGACCCAGAGTCGTCTTCTTGTTCGGCAGGTTCCGGCGGGCGACGACTGAGGCCAGGGCCCTGTCGACTGACGCACCCGCCGCGATCAGCCTCGCGGCGACAGCGAAGTCGAAGCCGGCTCCGAATCGGGCCAGGTCGACGAGGGTGCGAGTCGGGTCGGTGACGAGTGCGCCGCCCAGGTCGACTAGTTCGTCGGCCTCGATCACCACTTCCCGCACCGTCATCCAGCGCGCGGGGGAGTGGCTCACGCGCGCTCCCGTCGCGACGCAGAACTGGTGGTGCGCCGGCGGGGCGTCGAGCGCGCCCCAGACCCAGGCGGCGGAGAGCTGCTCCGCGATCAGCTTGCCGCCGAGGCCGGAGAGCAGGGCGCTGGCGCGATGCCTCGGCTGCTCGATCTCGTCCACCGGCGCGAAGCACGCGTCTACCGCGAACAGCTGCCCGTCGAGCCTCGCGGCGTAGAGCTCAGGTGCGGGAAGGTCGTCGGCGGAGAGTACTGGCGGCAGTCGCATCCGGCCATCGTCGCTCGCGCGCGGCGCGCACGCGCGGCAACGCGGCGAATCGGTGGAGAAGCTACTTGCCGAGCGCGCCCAACCACGCCTTGCGGGCGTCGAGTGCTTCCTGAGCTTCCTTGATCTTGCGCTTGTCGCCCGTGGCGGTGGCGTCCGCGAGCTCGCGCTCGAGCTTGGCGATCGCCTCGTTGAGCTGGCCGAGGAAGCCCGACTCGCGCTCCTGGCGCTCGGGGTTGTTCTTCTGCCAGTGGTCCTCGTCGAGCTTGCGCACGGCGGTCTCGATGCGGCGCAGGCGGTCTTCGACGACCTTGACCTTGTCGCGCGGCACCTTGCCGATCTTGTCCCAGCGGCGCTGGATGCCCGCGAGAGCGTCTTTCGCCTTGTTCCGGTCGGTCTCCGCGAGAATCGGCTCAGCCTCGGCCAGGAGCGCTTCCTTGGCCTCGAGGTTGGCGCTGAACTCGACGTTGTCCTTCGCGTCGATCTCGCTCTTGGCGGAGTAGAGCGCGTCGCCAGCGTCCTTGAACGCGGCCCACAGCGCGTCGTCGAACTTCTTGCCCGCTCGCCCGGCCGCCTTCCAGCGGTCGAGCAGGGTGCGGTACTCGGGGATCCCGTCGGCGCCCCTGCCCACGAGCGCCTGGGCCTTCTCGACGAGGTCCTGCTTCGCGGCACGGGCATCCTTGTGCACGGAGTCGAGCTCGGCGAAGAACGCCTTGCGGTGCCCGTCGATCGTGGCGCGCGCCGCACGGAACCGCTTCCAGAGGTCGTTCGCCTCGTTCTTGGGGAGGCGGGGGCCGTCGGCCTGGTGCTTCTGCCACCGGGCGAAGATGTCGTCGATCGTCGCCGTGACCTGCTTCCACTGGGCCTTTGCCGGGTCCTGTGCGGCGAGAGCCTCAGCCTCGACCACGAGCGCCTCGCGCTCGGCGAGCGCCGCAGCCACGACCGCCTTGGACTCCTCGGACTGCTTCTCGGTGAGCTCGGTCACCGTTCCGCCGAGGGCCTCGATGCGAGCCTTGAGCACGGCCAGGTTGCCGACGGCGTTCGCGTTCTCGAGCGCCGCCGAGAGCGTCTTGACCGTCTTGGCGACGTCGGCGGCGGGAGCGCCGCGCTTGGCGCGCTGCTCGAGGAGGGTCACCTGGCCGGCGAGCTCGGTGAACTTCCGCTCGAAGTAGGCGAGAGCCTCTTCCGGCGTGCCGTCCGGGTACTGCCCGACAGCGCGCTCACCCGACTCCTCGCGAACGAAGACGGTTCCGGTCTCGTCGACGCGGCCCCATGGAGCCTGATCGCCTGTCGCCACGTGAATCACCCTTAGCTGTTGTCCTAGTTGGGAGGTCGCTCCTCGCCGAGCGGACACAAGCTTATGGCAAGCGGCGAAAGCCCCGTCGTGGCGTTACTGGATCGTGAGCGCAGTGATGGTTGTCGGGACCACGGGAGCGCCGTCGGCAGCGCCGCCCGTGACGCCCTTGGAGGTGATCTGCGCGATGAGCTGGTCGAGGCCGGTGGTGACCGTGCCGAAGACGGTGTAGCCGCCGGCCGCGTCATCCGGGATCGCCGAATCGGAGAGCACGATGAAGAACTGCCGGCCGTTGCTGTAGGCGTCGCCGCCCGCGCGGGCCATGGCGATCGTGGCCGTCGGGTAGATGCCCCCGACCGCCGCGTTCTCGATGGGGCCGAAGCTGTAGGTCGGGTCGGTGGCGCCCGTGCCGTCCGCAGAGCCGCACTGGATGAGGTTCGCCGAGTCGCTCGCGACGAGGCGGTGGCAGGTGGTGCCCACGTAGTAGCCGGATTCCACGGACGCCAGGAACGAGGCGACGGCCTGCGGCGCAGCCGCGCCGTCGAGCGTGATGCCGAGCGGCACGTCGTTGAGGGTCATCTCGCCAGTCCAGTCGCGGCCCTCGGCGAGCGACGGGTCTGGAACATCGCCCACGTTGGTGCCGGTGGGGGCCTCCGCCTCGGCGCTGGAGGAGGCTGAAGGCACCGGGGTGGGCGTGCCGGGGCCGCCGTTGAAGTAGAAGAGCTGCCCGACGGTGGCGAGGGCGGCGACCACGACCACAGCGCCGATCGCGAACAGGTTGTCGCGGCGGCGGCGGGTCACCTGGTGCGCGTGGACGGTCTGGCGGGCGTTGTAGCGGCGCAGGCGCTCACGGGCCTCGCGCGCTTCGCGCTCGTTGTTCTTGCTGGCTGCCACGGTTCCTCCAGTTGACGGTCAACGAGAACTTTACGATACGCAGGCCGGTCGGTTGCTCCGGTTAGCATGGCGACTATGGACCAGCCAGGGCTCCGCAGCGGGGCCACGCCCCTCGCGGTGCGGATGCGGCCGCAGCGCCTCGAGGACATCGCGGGTCAGAAGCACCTGCTCACGCCGGGCTCTCCGCTCGTGAGCCTCGCGTCCGACCGCTCGGGCGAGCAGGGGTCGGTCTCGATCATCCTGTGGGGGCCGCCCGGCACCGGCAAGACGACCCTCGCGAAGGCGATCGCCCACGGGTCCGGCCGCAAGTTCGTCGAGCTGTCGGCGGTCACGGCGGGCGTGCGCGACGTGCGCCAGGTGATGGAGGAGGCGCTGTCGAGTCGCGACCTCTACGGCCTCACGACCGTCCTCTTCCTCGACGAGATCCACCGGTTCTCCAAGGCCCAGCAGGATGCGCTGCTTCCGGGCGTCGAGAACGGCTGGGTCATCCTCATCGCCGCGACGACCGAGAACCCGTCCTTCTCGGTGATCTCGCCGCTACTGTCCCGGTCGCTCCTGCTCACGCTCGAGCAGCTGAGTGAGGACGACCTCGGGGATGTCATCGACCGCGCGGTCACCGCTCCGCAGGGGCTGAACGACGCGATCGTGCTCGATCCGGAGGCGAGGGCGGCGATCATCCGGCTCTCGTCGGGGGATGCCCGTCGCGCGCTCACGGCGCTCGAGGCCTCGGCGCTCGTCGCCAGCGCGTCGAAGGAGGGTGACGCGAAGCCCGTCGTCACGGTCGAGATCGTGTCCTCTGCCGTCGACCGGGCGCTGCTGCGCTACGACCGCAACGGCGACGAGCACTACGACGTCATCAGCGCGTTCATCAAGTCGGTGCGCGGCTCCGACGTCGATGCCGCTCTCCACTACCTCGCGCGCATGATCGAGGCGGGGGAGGACCCGCGCTTCATCGCCCGGCGCGTGATCATCTCCGCCGCGGAGGACATCGGCATGGCCGATCCCCAGGCGCTCGTCATCGCGATGGCGGCGGCCGATGCCGTGCAGCTCATCGGCATGCCCGAGGGCCGCATCCCGCTCGCCGAGGCTGTCGTGTACCTCGCGACGGCCCCCAAGTCGAATGCTGCGTACATGGCGCTGGATGCCGCGATCGCCGACGTGCGCGCGGGCAAGATCGGCCGCGTGCCCAAGCCGCTGCGCGACGCCCACTATCCCGGCGCGAAGCGGCTGGGGCACGGCAAGGGCTACAAGTACGCGCACGACTCGGAGTTCGGCGTCGCCGAGCAGCAGTACCTGCCCGACGAGCTGAAGGGCACGGAGTACTACACGCCGACGAACAACGGCAACGAGCGCGATGTCGCGGCGCGGCTGGAGAAGCTCCGGGCGATCATCCGGGGCAGCTGATCCTCTGGTAAGCTCCCAAGGTTGGTCATTGCCAACACTCCCACCCAGAAAGTTCCCGGCGGCGTCGACGTGCCTCCGATCGTCTCTCTTGTTCGAGACAGAACTGGCGGGGGTACGTCTATGAGCTGCGAAAGCCGCGGCCATGTTGTTGGAAGGAACCTGTGTCTACCAAGTCACGTACCCGTAGCAAGACCCGCCTCTCGCGCGCTCTCGGCATCGCCCTGACCCCGAAGGCTGCCAAGTACCTCGAGAAGCGTCCGTACGCTCCGGGCGAGCTCGGCCGCACGAAGCGCAAGCAGGACAGCGACTACGCCGTCCGTCTTCGCGAGAAGCAGCGCTTTCGTGCCCAGTACGGCATCCGCTAGGCCCAGCTCAAGATCCA
>JAODAQ010000062.1 GCA_025463515.1 Rhodoglobus sp. | reverse complement strand
TCACGAACTCCGGCTTGAAGGTCTGCCGCACCATCGTCTGCACGGCCTCCTCCTTCGCGTCGGCGCTGAGCGTCGGGTCGACCAGGTACTGGCTGCCGAGGTTGGAGTTGAGGATGAGGATGACGTTGCGGAAGTCGACCGTGCGACATTGCCCATCCGAGAGCCGCCCGTCGTCGAGCACCTGCAGCAGCACGTCGAACACGTCGGAGTGGGCCTTCTCGACCTCGTCGAGCAGCACGACCGAATACGGACGACGGCGCACGGCCTCGGTGAGCTGACCGCCCTGCTCGTACCCGACATACCCGGGAGGGGCGCCGAGCAGGCGGGCCACCGAGTGCCGCTCGCCGTACTCGCTCATGTCGATGCGGATCATGGCCTTCTCGTCGTCGAACAGGAACTCGGCGAGCGCCTTGGCCAGCTCCGTCTTGCCGACAACGGTGGGGCCGAGGAACAGGAACGATCCGGTGGGGCGGTCCGCATCCGCGATCCCGGCGCGCGACCGGCGCACGGCCTCGGCCACGGCGCGCACGGCCGGCTTCTGCCCGACCAGCCGCTTGCCCAGCTCGTTCTCCAGGTTGAGCAGCTTCTCGGTCTCGCCCTGCATCAGGCGGCCCACCGGGATGCCGGTCCACATGGCGATCACGGCCGCGATGTCCTCGGAGGTCACCTGGTCGTTGACCATGCGCGGGGTGTCGTCCTCGCTCTTCTCCGCCGCGGCCAGGTTGCGCTCGATCACCGGGATCTCGCCATAGAGCAGCTTGCTCGCCTTCTCGAGGTTGCCCTCGCGCTGGGCGCGCTCCGCCTCCATGCGCAGCGAGTCGAGCTTGCCCTTGAGCTCGCCCACGCGGTTGAGCGCCGAGCGCTCCTTCTCCCAGCGCTGCTGCAGCACGCCGAGCTGCTTGCTCTTCTCATCCAGGTCGGAGTGCAGCTTCTCCAGCCGCTGCTTGGATGCCTCGTCCTTCTCCTTGCGGAGTGCGAGCTCCTCCAGCTTCAGCCGGTCCACGCTGCGGCGCAGCTCGTCGATCTCCACCGGGGCCGAGTCGATCTCCATGCGCAGGCGCGACGCGGCCTCGTCGATGAGGTCGATTGCCTTGTCGGGCAGCTGGCGGCCCGTGATGTAGCGGTTGCTGAGGGCGGCCGCCGCGACGAGCGCGGTGTCGGCGATCGCCACCTTGTGGTGCGCCTCGTAGCGCTCCTTGAGCCCGCGGAGGATTGCGATCGTGTCCTCGACGCTCGGCTCGCCCACGAACACCTGCTGGAAGCGGCGTTCGAGCGCGGCATCCTTCTCGATGTATTCGCGGTACTCGTCGAGCGTGGTGGCGCCGATCAGCCGCAGCTCACCGCGGGCCAGCATCGGCTTGAGCATGTTCGCCGCGGCCACGGAACCCTCGCCGCCGCCCGCGCCCATGAGCGTGTGCAGCTCGTCGACGAAAGTGATGATCTCGCCGTCGGCGTCGTTGATCTCCTTGAGCACGGCCTTGAGCCGCTCCTCGAACTCGCCGCGGTACTTGGCGCCCGCGACGAGCGCCGCGAGGTCGAGCGAGACGAGGCGTTTGCCCTTGAGCGAGTCCGCGACATCCCCCGCCACGATGCGCTGGGCGAGGCCCTCCACGACGGCGGTCTTGCCGACGCCGGGCTCGCCGATGAGCACGGGGTTGTTCTTGGTGCGCCGCGTGAGCACCTGGCTCACCCGTCGGATCTCGGCGTCCCGGCCGATCACCGGGTCGAGCTTGCCGGTTCGCGCGATGGCCGTGAGGTCGACGCCGTACTTCTCGAGCGCAGACTCCTGCTCCTCGTCGGAGCCCGGAGCGCCCTGCATGTTCGCCATTGCTACATTCCTCTGATCTCGTCGATTGCCATTGTCCCGCCTGCGGTGGTCGACCGCGAGGCCGTCACCGTGAACTTCGGATTGCGGGTCACCTCGCGGGTGGGCCCGACCGTGCGCTGCAGCGTCGGTCGGTAGCCCAGGTGCGAGTTGAACACGGTCCACAGCTCGCCGCCGGGTCGCAGAACCCGGGCGGCATCCTCGAAGAGAGCCCTCGCAAGCCCACTATCGACCGCCGACCCCGAGTGGAAAGGCGGGTTGAGCACCACGAGGTCGGCGCTCGCGTCAGCCCGGGTTGCGAGCCCCAGGTCGCGCACCACCGTCACGTCGAGGTCGTTGGCCAGCATCGTGGCCGTGGCGGATGCCGCCGCCGCCCACGACTGGTCCGTGGCCGTCACGCGCGCCCCGGGCCGGCTCCTCGCCAGGGACGCCGCGAGGATGCCGCTGCCGCACCCCAGGTCGACGATGTCCGCGGCATCCGGCACCGCGTCGTCGAGCACGGAGAGCAGCAGGCGCGTGCCCAGGTCGAACCGCGTGCCGGCGAAGACGCCGCCGTGCGCGACCACCCAGAGGCCGAGCTCCTCGCTGTACTCGCGGCGCGGGAAGGCCTCCTCGGCCGGGCGGGGTCCGCGCGCGACCAGCACGCGCGACTTCTGCCGCGCCAGCGACGGCGCCACCGAGTCGAAGTGGCGGCCCAGGATCGCGTTCATCTCGAGGGTCATGTGCTTCACCCGGCCCCCCGCGTAGAACACGACCGACGGGTCGGCCCAGCGGGCGACGGCGCCCGCCCACTCGTCGAGCTGGTCGAGGCTCTTCGGCAGCTGCATCAGCACGACGGTCGCGCCGGCGAGCAGCTCCTCGTCGAGCGGGAGGCTGCGGTAGTCGAGGCCGCCCGCGTTGTTGGCCAGGGCGAGCTCGCCGACCAGCGAGTCCTGGAAGACGCGCACGCCCGCGGCTCCCGATCCGATGGTGAGGGCGCCGTAGTTGTCGCCGATGACGGCGACGGTTCCGGGGGCCGCGGCAGCGACATCCGCCCGCGCCTCGTCGAGCACCAGCCGGTCGCTGGCGTCGACGGCGACCAGGTTCGGCGCCTCCGCGTCGGGGAAGCGCCGGAGCGTTGCGAGCGGATCAGACAATGGCCACCGGGCGCAGCACGCGCGCGATCCAGCGCCAGCCGAGCAGGCCGGCGAGCACGTCGGCCACCAACACGATGCCGAAGGCGACGGCCGCGACGATCCACCGGGAGGCGTCGGGCACGCCGAGCGTGACCAGCCAGGCGGTGCCGCCGACCGCGGCGCCGACGATCCACGACGTGACCAGCGCGACCACGGTGCCGAGCACCATCACGCCGGTCGGCCGCATCACGTGCGTCGCGCCGAGGATGCGGCGGGCCACGAAGAACGACGCGAACATGAGGCCTGCACCGACCAGCATCAGCGGAAGCAGGATCGGGGACACCGTGAACGCGAGGGTCAGCGAGAGCACGATCGTCATCCAGCCGAGGCTGAGCATGCCGAAGCCGACCGCGCCGGCGAGCCCGGCGCCGCGCCTGGCCTCCTTCGTGAGGTCGTCACGGAACACGCGCGGCACGTACACCGGCTGGTTGGGGTTCCACATGGTCATCGCGTCACCGTTCCTCGTGTCCGAGTGGTCGCCAGACCACCAGTTGGGTATTGCGCTGCGTGCGGGTGCCCGCTCGCAGGGAAACCATCTCGCCCGACCCGGTCGCCGCGAAGACGCGACGGCCCGGGCGGTGCAACAGCTCGTCGGCGAGCGCCGACTCCAGCTCGCGCACCCGTTCGCCGAGCGCGGCGACCTGGTTCTCCAGCTGCAGGATGCGGCGGATGCCCTCCAGGCTCACACCCTCGGCCCCCAGCCGCGCGATCTCCCGCAGCTGCAGCACGTCGCGCATCGAGTAGCGGCGCGACTTGCCCGCGGTGCGCTGCGGGCTCACCAGCTCGAGGCGGTCGTACTGGCGCAGGGTCTGCGGATGCATGCCGGCGAGCTCGGCGGCGACGGCGATCGCGAAGACCGGATCGTTGGCATCCACGGCTACTCCGCCTTCGCCCGCTGCAGGAGCTCGGCGCGCGGGTTCTCGTTGGGCTGCAGCTTCTGGAAGGCCTCGAGGGCCTCCTTCGCCTCCGGGCTGAGGTGCGCGGGAACCGCGATCACCACGCTGGCGAGCAGGTCGCCGGAGCCCTTGGCCGTGCTGACCCCGCGCCCCTTGACGCGCAGAACCCGGCCGGATGGCGTGCCCGGCGCCACCTTGAGCTTCACCGGGTCGCCGCCCAGGGTCGGCACCTCGATGGTCGCGCCGAGCGCGGCCTCGGTGAAGGTGACCGGCACATCGACGCGGAGATTGAGCCCGTCGCGCTCGAAGACCGGGTGCTTGCGCACGGTGACCGTCAGCGTGAGGTCACCGGGTGCGCCGCCATCCGGGCTCGGCTCGCCCTTGCCCTTGAGCCGGATCTTCTGGCCGTCGTTCACGCCGGCCGGGATCTTGACGCTCATGGACTTGCCGCCCTGCGGCTGCAGCTTGATGGTCTCGCCGCGGATGGCGGTGAGGAAGTCGAGCGTGGTCGTCGCGGTGAGGTCGCGGCCGCGGGTCGGGCCAGCGGGGCCGCCGTAGCCTCCGGTCGAGCGGCCGAAACCACCGCCCCCGAAGAGTCCGCTGAAGATGTCGTCGAACCCGCCGGAGCCTGCCTGCTGGTAGCGCTGCTGCCCACCCTGGCCCTGGTTGAACATGCCGCCGAAGACGTCCTCGAAGCCGCCGGCCTGGCCGCCGCCGCCCGAGGTGAAGCGCGGGCGACCGGGGCCCATGGCCCGCATCTGGTCGTACTCCTTGCGCTGCT
>JAODAQ010000008.1 GCA_025463515.1 Rhodoglobus sp. | reverse complement strand
AGGTGCCTTCACCGTGTGGTGCCGCTACTCTCCCCAGTGCATCGGGGCCTGTGCGGTCATCCTGCGTATGTAGTTGTGTTGCGTGCTTGCCGCCCGGACTGTGAGGGGTCGACAAGCTGAAGCCGCTAAGGCTTCTCAGATGGGAGAGTGCGTAACCAGCGCAGACCCTCCTCGATCGGGATGATGGCTCTCGAGGTCGGGTAGGCGGGGACGAGATTGCCGTCCGTGATGTGCTCGCGGATCGTGGTCTCACCGACCCCGCACGCCTCGGCCCACTCGGCGACCGTGTATGCCGTCCGAGTGAATGTCATCGCAACGGTCTTCTTCGCGCGCGTCATGCGGTCACCTCCGTGAGAAGAGAGCCCGGAGAAACACGAAGCGCGCCGCCGACACGGACAAGCTCACCAAGCGTCAGGTCAGCCCCGGAGGAGAGGCGTGCTGAGAACTCGGCGGCGTCCATGCGGGCGGCGCGCGCGATGTGGCTGGTGTCGGCACCAGCAACGAGAATGGACCGAGAGATGTTCTCGGCTACTCGCTCGGAGACTCTTCTTCTGTCCATATTTAGACAGTAGCCGATGGAATATGGACAGCGCAAGCCCGGACGGGGCATTTCTAGACAGTTCTTGCTGTGTTTTGGCTATAGGGTGTTCATTCGTGGGCAAGAAGAAGAGCAAGATAGCCGTAGCGATGGCCGCGGTCATCGAGGAGTACCGCAAACAGCGCGACCTCACTCAAGAGGAACTCGCCGAACTGGCGGACATCCCCTACGGCACCTTCAGGAACATCGCCCGCGCAGACGTCGACGTGAAGATTCCCGACCTCGTGGCGATAGCCGCAGCGCTCTCGACAACGCGCCTCCCTGGTGGTAGCCCCGACCCCGTCTTGGTGACCGCGCAGCAGCTTGTAGACGCCGCAGTGGAGCGAGCCGGCGACTTTGCTGAACAAGTGTCAGAGGCAGCAGCTAAAACTGATGACCTACAGGCTCGCCGTCTTCAGAAGGAAGCGGAGAAGATGTCTGCAGCCGAGATTGAACGTCGTGCCGAAGCCGCCCTCAAAGACGAGCAGATGGAGCAACAGCCCGACGAGCCTGAGGCTCCCTAGGGGCAAGGCCTACGATCCCTTCGAGCACGCAGCTGCCCTAGGCGTGCAAGTTCTTGTCCGCCCCATCCGCACCGCCAACGAGCTAGTGCTGCCACCCGAGTACACGACAATCGTGATCCGGTCGGGGATGCGTGCGATGTTCCAACGCAACGCGCTCGCCCATGGCCTTGCGCACTGGACCCTCGGCCACAGAGACGATAGGCCGAAGTTCGAGCACCAGGCCGACAGAGTTGCGTGCCTCTACCTCATCGACCCCATCGAACTCAGGGCCGTAGCGGCGTGGACCGACGACCATGGCACGATCGCGCAGGAGCTAGGGGTCACGGAGCGGCACCTGTCGGCGT
Organism: Rhodoglobus sp.; assembly: GCA_025463515.1. Lineage (GTDB taxonomy): Bacteria > Actinomycetota > Actinomycetes > Actinomycetales > Microbacteriaceae > Rhodoglobus. The sequence goes on along the minus strand of JAODAQ010000008.1, from coordinate 22,029 downwards.
TTCTGGAAGCTCGAGGGGCGTGAGGAACTGTGCCGAGAACTGCTCCATGGCCGCGCGGAGGCGAACGGCATCGGTGCGCGAACGGTAGGAACGGGTCATCACAACAGTCGAGTGACCAACAATCTGCATGATGATGTGCTCGGGGACGCCTGCCGCGTAGAGCAGTTCAACGGTGGTGTGTCGAATGTCGTGCAGACGGACATCCTTCGTTATGCCGATCTGCTTGAGGAGCAGCCGCCAGTCCTTGGAGTCTTGGTCGGGGTCGTACGGCCGCCCGCCGGAGCGTGCGAAGACAAGGTCATAGGGGTTCGGTTCTGCGGCGGACATGTGGCGATCGAGTATCGTCCTCAGTGGCTCGACCAGCGGGAGCACACGCCAGCCCGCGTCGGACTTTGGGCGGGTGAGGTAGAGGCCTCCTGTGAGCGACCTGTACTCGTAGTCGTCTGGCACCGGGATGTGCCGCTGTGGGCAGTCGCGCCGGGTGCCGCAGGGATAGGTCTTCAGGTCATTCTTGTCCACGCCGTTGGAGGGCCCGCAACCGTGCTTCCAGACGATGCGCTGTAACTGCCAGGACAGGTCGAGCTCATCGTCGGCAATGCGGGAGCGCTCGAGACCGATGACCTCCCCGCGCCTCGCTCCTGTGAGCAGTGCCGTTGCCCAGCGGGCGCCGTCTGGACGGGACGCGAGATGGCCTAGGAGTTGGAGGCCTTCTGTAAGGTCGAGGGTCTGCAGATGAGTGGTCGCCTTCCGGGGCGTGGAGACGCGAACGGTCGGGTTGACACTGATCTTGCCTTCGCGCACCGCGACCTTGAAGGCGGACGAGAGAATACGGTGAGCGTTGAGGACATAGGTTGACGAGCGACCCTTTGCTCGCATCGCGTCGTAAACCTTGCGGAGGTGCGTGCCGCTGACCTTGTCGAGTTTTACCTTGCCGATGTTCGGAAGGATGTATTTCTCTGTCACGGTGCGGTAGTTCGAGAGCGTGTTCGGACGTACCTCCCGCTCTTCGAGGCGCAGCCAGACGGTGAACCACTGCTCAACCGTCATATGCGCGGTCGGCAGGTGCCCGGAACGCTTCAGCTCGACCCGGAGCTCCGCTAGCTCGTCGAGCAGCTCGCGCTTGTCCTTGCGACGAACGGTCTTCCGCTGCCGGTTGCCGTTGATGGTCTCGAGTTCGATGACTCCGACCCAGAGGCCGCGGTTCTTGTCGAAATGGACCGAGCCTTCGCCCTTGCCTCGCATGTTGTTTCCCTGGGTATGTGGTGGGGGAGCGCCGTTGCTCCCCCTTCCACGGATCCTGTGCCGGTCCAAACCGGCTCGGTCATCTGGCGTGCGCTGACCAGACCGCTTGATTGATCACTCCGGTATGGAGCGGTCTTCTGTGGAAGATGTCGCAGAACGGCACCAGGTCATTCCTTCCGGCCAAGGGAGGTGTAGCCGATAGGGTCGCCATCGGGGCGGCCTATCGATGCCCCGTGCGGGGCATATCTAGGACTCTAGTGTCTATATGCGAACATTGGCAAGTCAAATACAGACACTTTCTTGCGACTCATAATCGTGAGGTCGGGAGATCGAGCCTCCCCTCAGCTACCATTTGGCCCGCGCAGCGGCCCCTAGACTGACTCCACCCCCAACGATGGAGTTGTCATGGCCGCCATTTCCCGTTCCCGCCGCTCGACTTCCGGAATCGCGCTGATCGTCGCAGGCGCGCTCTTCATCCTCCTGGTCCTCCTGCCGCTGGCCGGCGTCAACCTCCCGTGGCTTGCACTGCTCGCCAGCGCGGCGATGGTCGTCGCCTTCGTCATCCTTGCGCTCGGCGCCGTGAACAACACCGTCGCCAAGATCGCGCTCTTCGCCGCTGCCGCCGGGTGGGCGGTCATCGCCATCGCGGGCATCGGACTGGTGCTGCCCGCGGTCGTCCTGACCCTGGCCGTTGTGGTCGCCGCACTGGCCGGGCTCGTGGGCGCGATAGTCCTCTACGTCGGCAAGGAGATCACGAACCGCGCCGCCCTCGCCTTCGTGGTGGCGACCGTGATCGGCGCCTTCTACCTGCTCAACGCGATCGGCACGTTCGGCGCCATCGGCCTCTACGTCGTGGTCGCGCTCCTGTTCGGCGCGGCGCTCATCGTCGCCGGGGTGTTCTTCCGCCGCACGGAGGGGCGCCGCTAGGTCGCTCGTCCGAGGAGCGTGCACCCGAGGAGCGTCCACCCGAGGTGCGTCCCCCGAGGAGCGTCCACCCGACGGGCAACGAGCCGGCGATCAGGGCGCGCTCGCGGTCGGCGTCGGGCAGGCCGGCCGAGGGGTCGGTGTAGTCCCAGCACCCGCTCCCCACGGGTTGCCGGGGGTGTCGAACAGGCCGAATGCGCTGGGTGCACAGGAGGGCCGCCGGCTGCGGGGTGGTCACGCGGTCGTCGGCGGTCCAGGCGATGTCAGCGGGGGCCGCCCGGGGGACCGGCGGTGCCGGCGCGACAGGTTCTGAGTTGCGCCAGAAATATGTGTAGCGCGGCGAAGAACCTGTAGCGCGAACCGGAGCTGGAGCCACAGCCGCAGCCGGAGCCGGAGCCACAGCCGGAGCCGGGGGGCGGTGCACGTCGGCCGGGGCGGGGCGGGGCGGCAGCCGCAGCCGGAGCCACAGCCGCAGCCGGAGCCGGGGCGGTGCAGGCCGAGCGGAGCCGCAGCGGAGCGGAGCCGCAGCGGAGCGCAGCCGCAGCCGGGGCGGGGCCGGCCGGGCCGGGCCTGGCCGACAGTCGCGCGGGGCATCCTTTCCGCTGCAGGGGCGGTTTCCCCCGGCGTTCGCAAGGACACCCTGCGCCGCCGGTCGCCTCTATGATCGGACGATTCTTGCAATCGGTTTCTACCAATGATTCATTGAAGTTTCATGGGTCTTTCACCCGCTCTCACCCTCGTCTTGACGGAATCGATTTCTTGCGGTGTACTGGTGCCTACGAGTTCTTCGATGAGGAGGGAGCCAGGGATGCGCACGACCCGGGCACGAGCAACCGCTGCAGCAGCGGCACTGCTGGTAGTGCTCGCGGGATGTTCCGCTCCCAGCGCAGTCGTGACGAATCCCGCAGATGCTCCCTTCGTGCTCACCGGGGTCTCCGGCGTCGAGCAGCTCGGCCAGGTCACCGGTGCGGACGCCCCCGGCAAGACCGACCAGTACGCCGTGTACGGCACCGACCTCGGCTCGATGTTCGAGTTCGACGGCAAGACGTACTTCGTCTTCGGCGACACGTTCGGCGAGCGCGACGCCGACCAGATCGGCGGCGGCGGGTCATTCTGGCGCTCGAACACCCTCGGCTACACGACCGACACCGACCCGTCGGACGGCATCACCCTCGACGGCATGGTCGTCGACGACCTCGGGCTCGCGGCTGAGCTGCTGCCGTCCAAAAAGGTCGACAACGACGAGATGACCGTCATCCCCACGCACGGCTTCGAGGCCAACGGCTCGATGTACCTGCACTGGATGTCGGTGCGCCACTGGGGCGTCCCCGGCGAGTGGGAGGTCAACGACGCGGGCCTCGCGAAGTCGACGGACAAGGGCCAGACCTGGCAGGTGCTCGACGAGCCCCGCTGGAGCGGCGACAGCAACTTCGTGCAGGTCAGCCCCTTCCACGTCACCGAGGGCGGCGTCGACTGGATCTACTTCTGGGGCATCACCCACGGCCGCTTCTCCGGTGCCTCGCTCGCCAAGGTCGAGGCCGCCAAGGTCGAGGACCCGTCGGCCTGGCAGTACTTCACCGGCACCGACGGCGACGACGAGCCGCAGTGGTCGTCGTCTCCGGATGACGCGTCCCTCGTTCTCGACGACACCGTCGGCGAGCTCTCCGTGGTGTGGAACGACTACCTCGGCCGGTGGATCATGACCTACCTCCGCGAGGGCGACGGAGCAGTCATCCGCGAGGGCATCAACCCCTGGGGCCCGTGGGGCGACCCGATCACGCTGGTCGGCGCGGGAGACGTGCCCGGCCCGTACGCGCCGTTCATGGCGCCCAACTACACCGCCGACGGGGGCAGGACGATCTACTTCGGGCTGTCCATCTGGGACCCGTACAACGTGTTCTGGTACAAAGCCGAGCTGTCGAAAGACTGACCCGGCCCACAATCTCGGCTCGAGGACGAGCCGGATCACGAGAGGAAGCACATGCACAAGAGGCGCAACAAGGCAGTGGCATTCGCTGCCGCAGTCGTGAGTACCGCCCTGGTACTGACGGGCTGTTCCGCGGGCGGTGGCACGCCCACTGACGGCGGCACCACCAACGTCACCTTCTGGCAGCAGAAGTTCGAGGACTACCAGGGTGTCTGGTTCAAGAAGTACGTCGACGAGTTCAACAAGTCACAGGACAAGGTCCACGTCGACTACCAGGTCATCCCCGCCGACACCTGGACCCAGAAGCTCCAGGCCGCCCAGGCCGCCGGCAAGCAGCCGGACATCGCCACGACCAGCTACGGAAACATCGCGGCCGGCGTCGTCAACGGCCAGTTCTCAGCCCTCGACGACTACATGCCCGCCGAGTCGTTCAGCGACATCAAGGACAACGTCTCGAGCTTCGTGACCATCGACGGCAAGCACTACGCCTACCCGATGCTCGTCGAGCCCTCGACGGTGCTCTACTACAACACCGACCTCGTGAGCGCGGCCGGCCTCGACCCGAACTCCCCGCCCACCACGTGGGACGAGCTCATCGACTGGTCGACCAAGCTCACCAGCGGCGACGTGAAGGGCATGACCATCGCGTCCGTCGCCCCCGACATCGCCTGGTCGAGCTGGGGCCTGCAGTACAACGCCTGCGGCCACCTCCCGATCAGCGACGACTGGTCGAAGGCCGACGCCACCGACCCGTGCTACGACAAGCTGCTCGACCTCTACAAGTCGCTCTACCAGGGCGGCCTCATCCCGCAGCAGCCGAAGGTCGGCTATGCGGACGGCTCGCCCTACGGCGCCGGCGAGGTCGCAATGATGGCGGGCGGCTCGTGGGTCATCGGCCAGCTCAAGGCCGACTACCCCGACATGTACGCGAAGACCCAGGTCGCCGCGTTCCCGTCGATCGACGGCGACCCGACGAAGCCGACGGCCACCCTCGGCGGCTGGACGCTCACCCTCGACTCCAAGTCGAAGAACCCGCAGGCCGCTGCCGACTTCATCCAGTACCTGCTCGCCGGAGACCCGGCCATCATGGCCGACTTCTTCAAGGCTGCGGGCTACTCGAAGTACACGGTGCGCACCTCGGTCGACGAGGCGCTCGCGGACGACCCGGACGCCAGTGCGGACCCGTTCATGCAGACCATCTCGGAGAAGGTAGTCGCGTACGGCAAGCAGGAGCCCGGCTACCCGTTCGACGTCGCGCTGGCCTTCGGGACGGCGGTCGAGTCGGCGATGAAGGGCACTGACACAGTTGAGGGCTCGCTGACCACAGCGGATGCCGCGATCAACGACGTGATCACCAAGCAGGGCCTTGCTGGCACTGCGCCCCAGAATTAACAATTGATACCGGCGGTGTCCCGGGCCTCGCGCCCGGGACACCGCCTCAATCGAGGGATGAACCGTGTCTGCAGTCGCGCCAACCGAGACCATCACCGGCCAGGTCGCCGGGGTAACCCCGGGCCTCAAACGCCGTAGGGCGGGCGTCCCTCGTGCAGCCAAGCACCTGCGCTCCAACCGCACCGCGTACCTGATGATCGCGCCCATGGTGATCCTGCTGTCGATCTTCGTGGTCTGGCCGCTCATCTACGCGATCTACCTCAGCTTCTTCAAGATCAGCTTCTACAAGGGCTCCGAGTTCGTGGGGCTGCAGTACTACATGTTCGTGCTGCAGGACCCGAAGTTCTGGAACTCCCTGCTCATCGGTATCGAGTTCGCCGCGATGGTCGTGCCCATCGGCATGGTCATCTCGCTGCTGCTCGCGAGCTTCATCAAGGTGCTGAGCAAGCGCCTCGCCAGCTTCATGAAGGTCACGGTCTACGTGCCGGCGGTGATCTCCACCGTCGTGGCATCCGTGCTCTTCGTCTTCATGTACCAGGACCAGGGTGTCGTCAACTGGTTCCTGTCGCTGCTGAACGCCGGGCCGGTCGCCTGGCTCAACAACCCCGGCACGGCACTGCCCGCGATCGCCGTCCCCGCGATCTGGCTGGGCCTCGGCATCACGACGCTCATCATGCTCGCCGGCCTGCTCGACATCCCCAACAGCTACTACGAGTCTGCGGAGCTCGACGGCGCCGGATTCTTCAAGCGGACGTTCTACATCACCATCCCGCTGCTGAAGAACATCCTGCTCTACCTCTTCGTGACGGGCTTTACGGCCGCGATCCAGATGCTGGACCTCCCGCTCATCATGACCAACGGCGGGCCGGTGAATGCCACGACGACCCCGAACCTCTTCATCTTCAACAGCTTCCGGGCGGCGACCCCCTACGCCACGAGCTTCTCGCTGACGACGGCGCTGCTGCTGTTCGTGGCGCTGGGGCTCATCTCGGTCCTGGTCTTCCGACTCATCAACTCAGACAAGGCGGTGGACGGCTGATGTCGACCCTTACCGAGACGAACCCCCTCACCGAGGCGACCACCCTCTCCGCCGCGGCGGTTCCGAGCGCGGCGCGCGGGCTGCGCCGGGGCGACCGCAACCGCCTGTTGAAGATCATCGGGGTGGTGCTCATCACGCTCAGCCTGCTGTTCCCGCTGGCGTGGATGGCCATCGCGGGGTTCAAGGGCAAGACCGAGGTGCTGCGCAGCCCGTTCCAGTTCTTCCCCGACATGTGGAACCCGCAGAACTACATCGACATCATCCAGGACCCGGTGTTCTCGCGCGCGATGCTCGTGACGTTCGGCGGCGCGCTCATCTTCACCGCCCTGAGCATCGCCATCAACTCGATGGCCGCGTACGCGCTCGCCCGGCTCGACTTCGCCTTCAAGCGCTTCTGGTGGGTGTTCTGCATCCTGCCGATGTTCGTGCCCGGCATGGCCATCCTGCTCACGTCGTTCGTGGTGGTCTCCCAGCTCGGGATGCTCGACACTCTCGCCGTCCTGATCATCCCGGGCGCGGCATCCGCCGTGCAGATGTTCTTCCTGCGGCAGTTCTACCTGAACATGCCGGTCGCGGTGGAGGAAGCCGCCCTCATCGACGGCGCGACCCGCTGGCAGATCTTCACCAAGATCTTCGTGCCGCAGTCGGCCGCCGTGTTCGTCGTGGTCGGCATCGGCTCGTACATGGCCTACTGGAACGCGTACGTCTGGCCGGTCCTGACGATCTCGAACCCCGACCTCACCCAGATCATGCAGTTCCTGGGCAACTTCCGCTCCGACCGGGGGCCGCAGTGGGGCCTGCTCATGGCCGGGTCGACCCTCGCGGCACTGCCGACGATCGTCCTGCTGCTGTTCTTCCAGCGCTACATCGTCGACGGCGTGCGCATCTCCGGCATCAAGTAGCGCGTGCATCCCCTTCCCGAACCGCTGCCGTCGAGCACGCCCCCGCGCCGCCCGACGGCGTACCTCGGGTGGCTCGCACGGCACCAGTGGGTGTCGATCCTCATCGGCACGGCGCTCGACACGGTGTGGCTGTGCACGCTCGCGTTCACGCCGTGGGCGATCGGCCGGACCATCGACGAAGGGGTCGCGACCGGCGATCTGGTGCGGCTGCTCGCCTGGGTCGGGATCGTGCTCGCCTTCGAGACCGTGCACTCCGTGGTGGAGGGCCTGCGCGACCGCGGCGGCATCGTCAACTGGACCCGGGCGACCTACCGCTCGATCGGGCTCATCGCGCGGCACGCGTCCCGCGCCGGCTACGCGATCGGCAAGAAGGTCTCCACGGGAGAGATCGGCGCGACAGTCACGGGCGACGCCATGTCGATCGCGTACCTCGGGTTCCTCTTCGGGGCGTTCATCGCGGCGCTGCTCTCCTACGGCATCGTGGGCGTGATCCTGCTCGCCACCTCGGTGCCGCTCGGGCTGCTGGTGCTGATCGGGGTGCCCGTCTCCTCCGCGTTGTTCTTCGTGGTGGTGCGCCCGCTGCGCACCCGGCAGGCCGAGCAGCGCACGGCGGCGGGCCGGATGACCTCGCTCGCGGCCGACACGGTGGCCGGGCTGCGGGTGCTTCGCGGGGCGGGCGGCGAGCGCATGTTCGTCGAGCGGTACCAGGCGGCCTCCGAGCAGACGAAGGCCACGGGCATCCGGCTCGCAACACCGCTCGGGGTGATCGATGCCATCCAGGTGCTGATCCCCGGGTGCTTCATCGTCGCCCTGACCTGGGCGGGCGCGCTCCTGGTGCTCGACGGGCACCTCACGCCCGGGCAGCTCGTGTCGTTCTACGGCTACGCGGGGTTCCTCGTGATGCCGATCATGCTCGCGGCCGAGGCGGTCTCCACGTTCACGCGCGGCCAGGTCGGCGCGGGCCGCATCCTGGGCGTGCTCGCGGTGGAGCCCCTCACCGGCACAGCCGGCACGACGGACGACCACGGCGGCGCGCTCAGCGACGAGGCGAGCGGGCTGCGGCTCGAGAGCGGCCGGATGGTCGCGGTGGTCGGGGACGACGCGGCGCAGGTGACCGCTCTGCTCGACCGGCTCGCACGGCTCGACGACTCGGCGCCGCACGCGAGGGGCGTGCGGCTGGGGTCCACGGCGGTCGACGGGCTCGCGCTCGCCGAGGTGCGGCGCAGGGTGGTGCGGGTCGACGCTGACCCGTTCCTGTTCCGCGGCACACTGCGCTCGGCGATCGACTCGCATGCGACAGCGCCCGAGTACCAGGTCGCGACCTCGATCCACGCGGCCGCCGCCGGTGACATCGTCGACGCCCTCCCGCACGGTCTCGACACCCAGATCGGCGAGCGCGGCCGGATGATCTCGGGCGGCCAGCGGCAGCGCGTCGGCCTCGCCCGCGCGCTCGCGCTCGACCCGGAGTGGCTGCTGCTCGAGAGCCCCACCTCCGCCGTCGACAGCCACACGGAGGCGATCATCGCGGGCCGCCTCCGCCGCGCGCGAGAGGGCCGCTCCACGGTCGTGGCGACGACGAGCCCGATGCTGCTCGCCGAGGCGGACGAGGTCGTGCTGCTCGCCGACGGGAAGGTCGTGGCATCCGGCTCGCACCGGGAGCTGCTCGACACCGAGCCGGCCTACCTCGCCCTCGTCAGACGCGCGGAGGGCGAATGAGTACCGACGAGACCCAGCTTCCGGTCGCATCCGGAGCCCGCGTCCGGAAGGTCGTCGGCGCGCTCCTCCGCCGCCATCGCACCGAGTACACCGGCGTCACGGTGCTCGCCGCCCTCGCTGCGGTCGCGGGGCTGGTCGGCCCGTTCGTCGTCGGCCACCTCGTCCAGGGCTTCACGACGGGCACGGATGCCGCCACCGTCGCCGCGCTCTGCCTCACGATGCTCCTCGCCGTCGTGCTGCAGACGGTGTTCACCGGCTTCGGGACCCGCCTCGCCATGGTGCTCGGTGAGAAGGTCTTCGCCACCCTGCGCGACGACTTCATGCGGGATGTGACCGCCGTCCCGATCTCGGTGGTCGAGAAGGCCGGGACGGGCGACCTGCTCACCCGCACGACGTCGGACATCGATGCGGTGGCCACGACAGTGCGGTTCGCGATTCCGCAGCTGGCGGTATCCGTTGTCGCCGTGACCCTGACCTTCGCCGCCGCGTTCGTCGCCTCACCGCTCGTCGCGCTCGCGCTGCTGGTGGGCATCCCGGTGCTCGTCGTCGTCTCCCGCTGGTACCTGCGGCGCGCGCCCCAGGCCTACCTCGATCTCAACGCCGGGTACTCCGACCTGTTCGGCACCGTCTCCGAGACCATGGACGGCGCGCGCACTGTCGACACCCTCGCGCTCGGGGCGGAGCGGATCGCGGCGACCGATGTCTCCCTCGCCGAGCTGTGGGCGCGCCGGCTTCGGATCGTGCGGCTCAAGCTCGTGCTGCTGCCGGTGAGTGCGCTCGCGTACACGGTGCCGATCCCGCTCGCGCTGCTGTGGGGCGGGCTCCTCGTGACGCAGGGGCTCGCAACCGTGGGCGCGGTGACGACCGTGACCCTGTACGCGGTGCAGCTCACCGCCCCGATCGTCGCCGTCGTGCAGTGGCTCGACAAGTTGCAGCTCGGCCTCGCGTCGCTCGCGCGCATCCTGGGTGTCGGCGGTATCGAGCCCGACCGGGTCGAGGGGGATGCCCGCCCGACGAGCCCCGTCGTGCGGCTCTCCGGCGTGGGCTACCACTACCCCGACGGCCCCGAGGTGCTGCACGGGCTCGACCTCGAGCTCGCGCCGGGGGAGCGGTTCGCGATCGTCGGCCCCTCCGGTGCAGGCAAGTCCACGATCGGCCGCATCCTCGCCGGCATCGACGCCCCGACGAGCGGCACCGCGACCGTGGGCGGCGTGCCGCTGACCGAGTTGCCGCTCGCGGTGCTGCGCCGCGAGGTCGCACTCGTGACCCAGGAGCACCACGTGTTCGTCGGCACGATCGAGGACAACGTGCGCATGGGCAGCACCTACGCCTCCCACGAGGACGTCCTGCGCGCGCTCGACGTGGCCGGCGCGGGCGCCTGGGTGCAGGGGCTGCCCGACGGCGTGCTCACCGTGGTGGGCTCGGGCGGGCATCCGGTCGGCGCGGCGGAGGCGCAGCAGCTCGCCCTCGCGCGGCTCGTGCTGATCGACCCGCACACGCTCGTGCTCGACGAGGCGACGTCCGTGATGGATGCCCGCGCCGCCCGGTCCGTGGAGCGCGCGCTCGGCGCGGTGCTCGCCGGACGCACCGTGGTCTCGATCGCCCACCGCCTGCACACCGCCCACGACGCGGACCGCATCGCCGTGGTCGAGCGCGGCCGCATCGTCGAGCTCGGCTCGCACGACGAGCTGCTGTCACAGGGCGGGGCCTACGCGGCCCTGTGGGAGCGGTGGTCGGCGGGTTGAGTAGCGCGCTCTGGCGCGGGTATCGAAACCGGTAGTTCGACTTCCAGGTTCGATACGGCCGCGGGCGGCCTACTCAACCCGCCTATCGGCTACTGGGCGACGAGTGAGAAGTCGTCCAACTGGATCCAGATGTCGCCGTGGTCGGTCCAGACTCCCGCGAAGACCTGCACCGCCGTGTTGACTCCGGAGTTGAAGTTCACCGTGAACTTCTGCCAGCCGGTCGTCTTCGGGAAGTTCGCCTCGCCCAGCACGACGTTGCCCGTGGTGCGGGCACCGAGGTAGGCGTTGTCGCTGTTGCTCGACGTGCGCACCCAGCCGGTCACCTGGTAGTTCGTGTTGGCCGTGACCGCCACCGTCTGCCACACGTTGCGCCAGCCGGCGTTGTAGCGCGTATAGGCGTTGTGGTCACCGGAGTACCCGCCCGCCGGCACGTTGTCGATGCCGCAGTTGGGCGTGCATCCCCAGGTCCCGCTTGCGCCGGTGCCCGTCGTGGTGGCCCGCTCGAAGCTCGGGTCGTTCAGCAGGTTCGGCTTGGTGATGATGCCGCTCGAGTTGATCGACACCTTCATCAGGTAGACGTTGTACGGGTTCCACTGCGACATCGTGAAGTAGATCGTGCCGCCCGAGTTCCACGGGTGCATGAAGCCGCCGTACAGGCCCGGGTAGTCCGCCGAGCTCACGACGACCTGCGCGGCGCTCCACGGGCCCTGCGGGCTCGAGGCGGTGCGCATGATGATGTCCTCTGCTGAGAGGTACATCATGAGGTACTTGCCGCTCGCCGCGTTGTACTGCACCGACAGCTCCGAGACGGGCGCCGCCGCGACGACCGCCGCCGAGGACTCGGTGGCGACCCAGGTGGTGCCGTTCCAGTACTGGTACGCGCTCTTGGTGAGCAGCTGCGCCTCGGGCACGCGCGCGACGTGCGCCGCGCCGGTCCGGCCGTTCGGCGTGCCGTACACGTAGATGTAGCCGCCGCTGCGCACGAACGCCTGCATCTGGAACTGGTTGGTGCCGCCGGTGTTCTCCCACGTCGGGGTGCCGGTGGTCGTCCAGTTCTCGCCGTTGTCGTCGGAGTAGGCGATGCCCGAGCGGTTGGTGGTCCACTCCCCGGGGATGCCCCAGTGCTTCACCGACATGTAGCCCATGTACTGGCGCGTGCCGACGGAGATGCCCGCGGTCGGGATGACCGTGATCTCGACGTTGTCGATCTTCTGGCTCGGGATCAGCTGCTTCGCGTTGCCGGGGCCGGCGAGCGGCGCGCTCTGGAACGTCATGCCGTCAGACAGGGTCGTGTCGTTGCTGCGGAGCAGGATGTTGCTGCGCCAGTTCGACCCGCCCGACCCGCCGGGGCCGGTCCAGGTGCTGCCGAAGGTGTCGCCGATCGCGGTGAGGACCTGGCCTGAGCCGTTGTCCCACATGATCCCGAGGTCGGTGGCCTTGACATCCCACAGCCCCTGCGTGTCGTTGATCGCGTTCGGGCCGGTGATCTTGGCTACCATCGTGGCCGGCGTGTGGGTGGTGGTGGCGACCGCCGGTGCACCCGCGAGTGCCGCTGCGGCGAGTGCCGCCACAGTGGCGAGACCCGTGAGCGCCATTGCTCTTGTCCTTCTCATGCGTTGTTCTCCTTGATCGGTGGTGCGTTCAGTACCTCGGTATCTCGAGGAGGGTGCCGCCGAGCAGGGCAGACTCGTGGGCGACGATTCCGGGCGCGGTGATGGATGCCGCGACCCGCTCGTTGATCGCGGGCGACCGGCCCTCGTGCACGGCGGAGACGAGCTCGTGCACGAGGTGGGGGTGGGATCCGCCGTGCCACGCGTCCACGTGCACGGGAGGCAGCCCCGGCGGGGTCCAGGTGCCCGGGCGCGTGAACGCACGGAGCGGCTCGGGCAGTGTCTCGAGGTAGTCAGGCACGTGCAGCTCGGCCCGCTCGATGGCCCGGCCGCGACGTGCGCCGTCCTGGGGTCCCGCGGCGTAGATGACGGCCGCGCCGCCCTCGACCGACGGCCACTCGAGCGCGCCGAGATCCCCGTAGACGTTGAAGCCCTCGGTGTAGCTGCGGGCGTTCTCGAAGAACGACATCGTGACCTGCGCGGCGAGGTCGTTCCCGAGCCGGAACAGCGCCGACTCGATCGGGAACGGGTTCGAGCCGTCGCCAGCGTGCGACGGAAGCAGGGAGCCGGAGCCGAAGCACGCGACGGACTCCGCGTGCGTCCTCGCGAGCCCGAGCAGCGGCGCAACGATGTGGGTCGCGTACTCCATGGGTGCGTAGCCCATCCAGTAGGGCGGGAATCCGTCGAGGTCCTGCATGTGGGTGCCGGAGAGGTAGCCGATCCGGCCGAGCGCGCCCGAGTCGCGAAGGGCCAGTGCGTGCAGGTACTCGCGCTGGTAGAGGGAGGTCTCCATCATCATGTAGGTGCCGTCGGCCGCGGCATCCATCACCCTCGCGATGCCGTCGAGGCTCGTCGCCATCGGGACCGCGCTCGCGCACCCCCTGCCGGTGGCGAGCACGGCGAGGGTCTGCTCGACGTGCAGGTGCACCGGGGTGGCGATGTGCACGACGTCCCAGCGGCCGCTCGCGAGCGCGTCGTCGAGCGTGGCGTAGGTGGCATCGAGGCCGTGGGATGCCGCGAGCGCGGCGACCGCGTCGGCCCTCAGGTCGCACAGCCCGACCGCGCCGACGAGCGGGTGCTCGCGGTACAGGTGCAGGAACTCGTGGCCGAAGCCCGCGCCCACCACCAGCACCTCGATGCGGTCACTGCCCAAGGTCGAGCCTCCGAAGCGAGAAGTCGTACACGGACATCCCGGCCGGCGCGCACGGGCACACGTTCGACTGCAGCCACAGTGTGCGGCCGTCCGCGCTGATGAACTTCGACGGCAGGGTCGCGCCGTAGCCACCGTGCGCGGCGTTGGTCCACGGGTACGGCCCGAAGTCGCGCGAGAGGAACAGGCTCCACGGCCCCCACGGCGTCGGCGACTCGTAGAACTCGAAGGTCAGCTCGGTCCATGAGGTGTAGAGGTAGCGGTCGAGCGGCTTGTCGTAGACGACGCCGCCCTGCGAGATGACGCTCAGGTCGTGGGCGCCGACGGTGCCGCCGTCGGAGGTGCCGGGGTAGAGGCGCCGGCCGTCGTGCAGCACGGCGACCCGGTCCGCGATGTCGGGGCTCCAGGTGCCGGCGCCGGTCGAGAACTCCCAAGCCGCGCGGTCCTGCACGCTGCCCTTCGGCACCCGCGCGAGGTAGAGGTCCTCCGGGTCGGGCGCGGAGTCGTCGAACGAGTCGCGCCAGTTGCCGTCGAGGCCGTACGCGTAGACGTAGTCGTCGGGGGCGTCGCGATAGTCCTTGCCGTAGTCGAGGAACATGATCGTCGTGAAGACGCCGCCGTCGAACATCGGCGCTGTCTCGTCCCAGCTCCAGGTCTTGCCGCCGTCGTCAGAGCGGGAGATGGATGCCGCGGACGCCTCGTTGAAGTCGCTGCGCAGGTCCTGTACCGCGAGGTAGAGGCTGCCGTCCACGCAGGCCATGCCGGTCGGCTTGCGGGTGAAGCCGTCGCCCGACCACACCTGCCCGACCTCGTCGCCGAGCGCGGTCGTGACACCGCTGAGGTCGTCGGGCTGGCCCGAGACCACGTCGGCGCCGATGTCGGCGAACTCGTTGCCGAAGCCCATGCCGTCGCCGTGCGCGGTGTAGATGTTGTCGTCCGCGCCCCAGCAGTTGGGCCAGAGGTCGCCGTCGCCGAAGGCGTAGAACTGCGCTGCGTCTGCGACGGATGCCCCGGCGAACGTCTCACCGACGCCGGCCGTCGTCATCGGGGCATCCGGTGCCTCGAAGCTCGGCGCGGCGGTGCACCCCGCGAGAACGAGGACCGCCGCTGCGGCCACGAGGGCTCGCCCGCGGCGCGACTCACCTGCCGCGATCATGCCGACGACCGGGCCGTCAGTCGGTCGGGCGCCAGCGCTGCGGGCTCGCGCCCAGGTCAGGCACCGCCCAGTTGCCTATGTGGATCTCCAGGTCGTCGGCCGACGGCGTCTTCGGCCGACGGGCCGTGGGGCGGTCGAGGTAGAAGAGGGAGGTGGAGGAGATGTCGTCGCGCAGGGGGAGGTAGCGCCATCCGGAGCGCCAGCCGAGGGCCTGGATGTCGACGCGCAGCTTCTCCGCGAAGTGGATGGGGTCGGCGAGGTGCCAGCGGTACAGGCCGAAGCGCTGCTGGCTGAGGTAGAGGCCGTCGGGCTTGAGGACCTGCGGCATGCCGAGGTACGGGGTGGAGAACTCGGTGTAGCCCTTGCCGGGGATGTCGAAGTTCCACGCGCCGCCGAAGTAGTCCTCGGTGCCGGTGCCCGCGATGGTCGGGTACTCCTCGTCGGAGTCGAGGTAGAACTTGATCTCGCCCTCGCCCCACCAGCCGGCGCTGTTGACGCCCCACGCGAGGTAGGTGCCGACGTAGTGGCCGGAGCCCTCGACGCCCTCGACGAGCACGTGCGGCTGCGCGTACTCGGTGGGGTTGCTGCGGCGCCACTGCGCGTGCAGGTAGCCCTCGCCCGAGTAGTCCCCGCCGACCTCGTAGGTGATCTGGTAGTAGACGCGCACGTCGACGGTCGAGGTGTTCTCGATGGTGAGCTTCGCGCTCTTCTGGAACGGCATCGGCCAGTAGGAGTTGAAGCCGCCGTGCGGGTTCGCCGCGATGACCTGCGAGTTCACCTGGGTGAAGACGCCCCAGCCGTTGCAGAAGAAGTCGCCGTACGGCACCTCGATCGCGGGCTCGGCGGCGCCGTCCCAGTAGGCGCGGAACAGCAGCGTGCGCCAGTTGTCGGTGTGCGTCGTGATCCAGAAGTGGGTGATCTTGCCGGCGCCCTCGATGTTCGCCAGGTCGAAGGTCTCGCCCGCCTTGATGTCGACGCTCGGGCTGATCTTCCAGCCGGGGCCGAGGTCGCGCGCGTTGTCCGCGCCGGTGCCCTCGGTGGCCCGTGCGCCGCCTCCGACGGCCCCGTCGAAGTTCTCGGGGCTGATCGACCGCGTCTGCACGGTGCGAAGGGCGGAAATACCGCTCAGTTCAGGGGTTGTCATGCCGGATGGACCGCACTTCCTCGTGCGTGCCGAAGCCTTGGGCCATCGGCACTGGTTGCAATCGATTTCATCAATGTAGGCTTACCCCACGGCGCGTGTCAACACGACCGGATGCACGGCCCGCTAGGGTCGGTCGAAACCGATTCACGGGCTACAGCGGGACGGAACGAATGGCAACGATCTACGAGGTCGCAGCACTCGCCGGAGTCTCGCCTGCCACCGTGAGCCGCGTGGTGAACGGCCAGCGCGTCTCCGAGGAGAAGGCGGCGCTCGTTCGCGCGGCGGCCACCGAGCTCAACTTCACCCCGAACCGCACGGCCCGCACCCTGCGCCGGCAGAACTCCGAGGTCATCGCCCTCGTGCTGCCCGACATCGAGAACCCCTACTTCACCTCCATGGCGCGGGGCGTCGAGGACATCGCCCGCGCGGCCGGGTACTCCGTGGTCCTGTGCAACACGGACGAGGACCCGGTCAAAGAGGCGAAGTACCTCGACATCGCGATCTCGGAGAACATGGCCGGGGTCATCCTCGCGCCCGCCTCCGACCACACCGACCTGCAGCACCTGATCGCTCGCGGCCGGCCCATCGTCGCCGTCGACCGAAGCACCGGTTTCGACATCGACGGCGTCATGATGAACAACCGGCACGGGGGCATCTCCGCCGCCCAGACACTGGTCGAGGCGGGGTACCGGCGCATCGCCTGCATCACCGGCCCGAAGGACATCGAGACCGCCCAGGAGCGCAGCGTCGGCTGGCGAGAAGTGGTCACGAAGGCCGGGATGTTCGACCGGCCGGACGAGTACTTGCGGTACTCCACGTTCCGCGTGGACGGCGGCCGCAGCGCCATGCACGAGCTGCTCGCGCTCGACAATCCGCCCGACGCGGTAGTCGCCGCGAACAACCTCATGGGGGTCGGCGCGCTCCAGGTGCTCACCGAGGAGGGCCTCACCCCGCCGCGCTTCGGCGTCGCCGTGGTCGGCGACCTTCCGTTCACGACGCTGTCGCCGGCATCCGTGTCGATCGTGCGCCTGCCCGTGCGCCATATGGGCGTCACGGCCGCGCGCATGCTGCTCGAGCGCATCGACGGCGACACCCAGCCTGCGCGCACCGTGGTGCTCCGCAACGAGATCGTGCCCGCGACCGCCGTGGGGGCGCCGCTGGTCTGAGGCCGGGCCCTGGCCCGACTCGCTCGCGCGCCCCGTCCGGCGCGTGAGCATCCGCGCCCCGGCGGCCCGCGCGGAGGTTCTGACACCATGCGGAGGTTTCGGCGAGCGCATGGTGTCGAAACCTCCGCATGGGGTGGAGCGGCGCGATTCGAGCGACGGATGCCCAGGGCCGGGTGGGGCAGGGCAAGACGAGTCGCGCTCACCACAGCGCGCAAACCGCCCTCGTTTTCGACTTGTGCATGAAATCGATTTCTGTAACGATAGTGCCGTAATCAAGGAGGATTTGGTGATCGGTGGCGCGACCCCGTGGCTGGGCGCCGGAGCGAGCGCAGCGGCCTTCCCGCTGGGCGGCATCGGCACGGGCAACGTCTCGATCGGGGCCCGCGGCGAACTGCGCGACTGGGAGCTCGACAACGGGCCGGCCAAGGGCCGCCGCCTCCCGTTCAGCCTGTTCGCGATCGACGTGCGCGGCGCGACCGTCGAGCCCGTCACACGCGTGCTGCAGTCGCAGTTCCGCGAGCCGCACGAGGCCGACCAGGGCTACTACGCGGGCGACCTCGGCGGCCTGCCGCGGCTGAGGGACTCCCGGATGCGCGGCGAGTACCCCTTCGTCGAGGTCGAGTTCGAGGACGACGACCTCCCCGTAGCCGTGACCCTCGAGGCCTTCACCCCCTTCGTGCCCCTCGACGCGGACGCCTCCGGTATCCCGGCCGCAGTGCTGCGGTACCGCGTGACCAACCCCACGGCCGAACCGCTGCAGGTGTCTGTCGTCGGCTCCCTCGCGAACCCCGTCGGGGCGAGCCGCAAGGGGGACGTGTTCCACTTCCCGACCTTCGAAGGCCACCCGGTCAATACGTACCTGGAGGGCGACGGCATCCGGGGCGTGTACTTCGCCAGCGACCTGCCGGAGACCTCGCTCGCCCACGGCAGCGCGAGCCTCACGACGGCCGACGAGAGCGTCACGAGCAAGCCGCAGTGGCTGTGGGGGTTCTGGCAGGACGGCGTGCAGGTGTTCTGGGACGACCTGCGCGACGACGGCCGGCTCACCCCGGAGACCGTCGAGACGCTCGAGACCGGCGAGCTGCCCGAGTGGATCACGCGGCTTCGCGTCGGCTCGCTCGGCATCCACCACGAGCTCGCACCGGGCGAGACGCGCGACTTCGAGTTCCGCCTCTCCTGGTACTTCCCGAACCGGCCGAAGGCCTGGCTCGGCAACATCAACCTGCCGAGCCCGCACGCCGACGAGATCGTGCGCAACCACTACGCGACGCGATTCACCGACGCCTGGGATGTCGCGGGCCAGCTCGATCGCGAGTTGCCGGCACTCGAGGCATCCACGAGGGCCTTCCATGCGGCGCTCTACAACAGCAGCCTTCCCGCCGAGGTGATCGACGCCGCCGGATCGAACCTCGCGGTGATCCGCAGCACCACCTGCTTCCGGCTCGAGGACGGCACGTTCGCCGCCTGGGAGGGCACCTTCGACGAGCACGGCAGCTGCGAGGGCACGTGCACCCACGTGTGGAACTACGCGCAGGGGCTCGCCTTCCTCTTCCCCGAGCTCGAGCGCAGTGCACGCCGCACCGAGTTCCTGCACGAGACCCGCGAGGACGGGCGGATGAACTTCCGCGCCAACAGCGTCTTCGACTCGCCGCCATGGGAGTTCCACCCCGCTGTCGACGGGCAGCTCGGCACCGTCGTGCGGCTGTACCGGGAGTGGCGCTTCAGCGGGGACGACGACTTCCTCCGCGAGGTGTGGCCCGGGGCATCCCGCGCCCTCGACTTCGCCTTCGCGGAGTGGGACTCGAACGGCGACGACGTGCTCGACAGCAAGCAGCACAACACCTACGACATCGAGTTCTACGGCGAGAACTCGCTCAGCAACTCGGTGTTCTTCGCCGCCCTGCGCGCGGGCGCGAAGCTCGCCGAGCACCTGGGCGAGCAGGAGGCCGCCGTGCGCTGGCTGGGGGCCGCCGAGCGCGGCTCGGCCCGCATGGACGAGCTGCTCTTCAACGGCGAGTACTACGAGCAGAAGATCGATGATGTGGATGCCGTGCGCTACCAGTACGGAACGGGAGTGCTGAGCGACCAGCTGTTCGGCCAGTACCTCGCCCACCTCACGGGACTCGGGCACGTGCTGCCCGCGGAGCACGTGAAGTCCGCGATCGAGTCGGTCTACAGGTACAACTTCCGCGACGACCTCAGCCGCCACCACAGCGTGCAGCGCACCTACGCGCTCGGGCACGAGGCCGGCCTCGTGCTGTGCTCGTGGCCGCGGGGCGGGCGCCCGCGCATCCCGTTCGTGTACTCGGACGAGGTGTGGACCGGCATCGAGTACCAGGTCGCCGCGCACCTCGTCTTCGAGGGCTTCGTGGAGGAGGGCCTCACGGTCGTGCGCGCTGTCCGCGCCCGCCACAACGGCCGCAACCGCAACCCGTGGAACGAGGTGGAGTGCGGCAACCACTACGCCCGCTCCCTCGCGAGCTGGGCCGTGCTCATCGCGGTGACCGGCGCGCAGTACGACGCCGTCGAGCGCAGCCTGGCCTTCGCGGCAGGGCCTCTCGACTCGTTCTTCAGTACCGGCACGGGATGGGGCCGTGTCTCGATCGACGGCACTGGCGCCACCCTCGCCCTCGACCACGGCACCCTCGCCCTCGACCGCCTCTCGGTCGGCGGGCGCCCCCTGACCATGACGCCCGGCACCCTCACGGCCGGCAGCAGCACGCGATTCACCTACGAAGGAGCACCAGAATGACCAGCTACACCCTGCCCGCCGAGCGCGCGGCGACCACCGTCGCCCCCCAGACGGCCTGGCTCATCTCGAGCGGCGACCTGCGGCCCTCGGCGAACACGGCAGGCTGGCCGACCCAGCAGCAGCTCGAGAGCGACATCGCCGCCGCCCTCGGCACGCTCGGCTGGTCCGTCGAGCGCGCGAACCCCGTCGACCCGGCCACGGGCCACGGGTTCATCAGCAGCCAGCGCATGGGCCTCGAGGTGTTCAAGAACATTCCGGCGGATGCCCCGCTCATCGTCGCGGAGGCGGTCTGGCAGTACAGCCACCACGTGCTCGCCGGCCTCCGCACCCACCGCGGGCCGATCCTCACGATCGCGAACTTCGCGCCGGACTGGCCGGGCCTCGTCGGCCTGCTCGGCCTCAACGCGGGCCTCACCAAGATGGGCAAGGAGTACTCCACGATCTGGAGCGTGGACTTCACCGACGAGTGGTTCCTGAAGGGCCTGCGCGAGTGGGTCGAGACGCGGCACATCACGCACGACGCCACGCACGTGCATCCGCTGCCGGCCCTGGGCGACAGCCCGGAGAAGCAGCTCGGCGAGGCGCTCGCCAAGCAGCTGCTCGAGGAGAAGGCCATCATCGGCGTCTTCGACGAGGGCTGCATGGGCATGTACAACGCGATCTTCGACGACGAGCTGCTCAACCCGATCGGCATCTACAAGGAGCGCCTCTCGCAGAGCGCCCTGTACGCCGAGATGCTGACGGTGAGCGAAGCGGATGCCGCGGCGGTCGGCGCCTGGCTGAAGAACGCCGGAATGACGTTCCTGACGGGAACCGACGACAAGACCGAGCTCACCGAGGCGCAGCTCACCTGGCAGTACAAGATGTACATCGCAGCCCTCCGCATCGCGGACGACTTCGGGCTCGACGCGATCGGCATCCAGTACCAGCAGGGGCTCAAGGACCTGGTTCCGGCGAGCGACCTTGCCGAGGGCATCCTGAACACGACAGACCGCCCGCCCGTGTTCAGCCGCGATGGCAAGCGCGAGCTGCACGCCGGCCTCGCCATGCCGCACTTCAACGAAGCTGATGAGGGGGTCGCCGTGGACTCCCTCATCACCGACCGCGTCTGGCGCGCGATGGGCCTCGTGCCCGACAACACGCTGCACGACGTGCGCTGGGGCGAGCAGGTCGGCGACGACTTCGTCTGGGTCTACGAGATCTCGGGCTCCGTGCCGGCGTCGCACCTCGGCGGCTGGCAGAACGCGGAGGGCTGGCGCCAGGGCCCGGTGTTCTTCCCGGCCGGCGGCAGCACGATCAACGGCGTCTCCAAGCCGGGCGAGATCGTCTGGTCGCGCGTGTACATCGCCGAGGGCGCCCTCAACATCGACATCGGCCGCGCGAGCGTCGTCGAGCTTCCCGCCGAGGAGACGAAGCGCCGCAAGGATGCCACGAACCCCGAGTGGCCGATCGCCCACGTCGTGCTGCACGGCGTGACCCGCGACCAGTTCATGGCCCGCCACAAGGCGAACCACGCGCAAGTCGTCTACGCACCGGACGCGGCCTCGGCCGACAGCGCCCTCACCGCCAAGGCGGCGATGTTCGCGGCGCTGGGCGTGAAAGTGCACCTCATCGGCGACGTCACGCTCGCGTAGTGGGAGTCGTTCTCGGCGTCGACATCGGCACCTCGAGCAGCAAGGGCGTGCTCGTGGCGCTTGACGGCACGGTGGTTGCCACGGTGGTGCGCACCCACTCCGTCGACCGGCCCCGCCCGGGCTGGGTAGAGATGGGCACGGAGGTGTGGTGGGACGAGTTCGCGTCGATCGCGCGCGAGCTCGTGGCATCCGCTTCCGAGCCCGTCGTCGCGGTCGGGGTGAGCGGCATGGGGCCGTGCGTGGCGCTCGCCGATGCCCAGGGCGTGCCGCTGCGGCCCGCGATCCTGTACGGCGTCGACACCCGCGCGACAGCCCAGATCGAGCGCCTTACGGAGCAGCTCGGCGCCGACGACATCCTGTCGCGCGGCGGCTCGGCCCTGTCGACCCAGGCCGCCGGGCCGAAGATCGCGTGGGTCGCCGAGAATGAGCCGGCCGTCTTCGCTGCGGCGCGCAAGCTCTTCATGCCGGCCTCGTGGCTCGCGTTCAAGCTGACCGGCGAGTACGTGCTCGACCACCAGTCGGCGAGCCAG
>JAODAQ010000028.1 GCA_025463515.1 Rhodoglobus sp. | reverse complement strand
TCGAACTTCTCTTCAGCGTTGACGACGATGGTCATCATCGAGATGGAGTCGATGTCCAGGTCGTCGGTGAACGACTTGTCCAGCTCGACGGTGTCCGTCGCGATGCCGGTCTCGTCGTTGATGAGTTCGGCCAGGCCGGCCAGGACTTCTTCGGTGGACAATGCCATGGTGTTATCTCCTTGTGGATGTGTTTTTGACCGCTGCCCAGTTTAGGGCAGCACTACTACCTGGGCGCCGAACACGAGGCCCGCGCCGAAACCGATCTGCAGGCACAGGCCGCCGCTGAGCTCCGGATGCTCCTGCAGGAGCCGGTGCGTAGCGAGCGGGATCGAGGCGGCGCTGGTGTTGCCCGTCGTCTCGATATCGCGGCCGATGATCACGCTCTCGGGCAGCTTGAGCTGCTTGGCGAGCTCGTCGATGATGCGCATGTTCGCCTGGTGCGGCACGAAGGCCGCGAGGTCTGCCGCCTCGATGCCGGCGACCTCGAGGGCCTGCTTGGCGACCTTGGCCATCTCCCAGACCGCCCAGCGGAAGACCGTCTGGCCGTCCTGGCGCAGCGTCGGCCACTTCGCTCTGCCCTCGCGGAAGTCCACGAGGTTGTAGTCCATGCCCACGGCGTCGGCCTTGGAGCCGTCCGAGCCCCACACGGGAGCGGCGATGCCGGGGAAGTCGCTCGGGCCGATGACGACCGCGCCCGCGCCGTCCCCGAGGAGGAACGAGATGGTGCGGTCGGTGGGGTCGACGATGTCGCTGAGCTTCTCCGCGCCGACCACGAGGGCGTAGTGCGCCGCGCCGCTGCGGAGGAGGGCATCCGCCTGGGTCACGCCGTAGCTGAAGCCGGCGCAGGCCGCATTGGAGTCGTAGGCGGCTGCCGGGTTGGCGCCCACGCGGTCGGCGAGCACCGCCGACATCGACGGGGTCTGCTGCACGTTGCCGATGGTCGCGACGATCACGAGGTCGATGAGCTCGGGCGCGACGCCGGACTTGGCGATGGCCTCCTGCGCGGCCTCGGTCGCGAGGTCGAGGGCGAGGATGCCCTCGGAGGCACGGGTGCGGGTGATGATGCCGGTGCGCTGGCGGATCCACTCGTCGCTCGAGTTGATCGGACCGACGAGGTCGTCGTTCGGCACGACCAGGTCGCCGCGGGCGGCGCCGTAGCTGTAGATGCGCGTGAACTCCACGCCGTGCGACTGCTTGAGGGTGGGCACGAGCTACTTCCCGTCGATCAGGTCGAAGGCGGCGGACAGGTCGTCCGGGGTCTTTACCGCCACGGTCGGCACGCCCTTGAGCCCGCGCTTGGCGAGGCCGACGAGGGCGCCCGCAGGGGCGAGCTCGATGATGCCGGTGACACCGGCGGCGGCGAAGGATTCCATGACGAGGTCCCAGCGTACGGGGGAGGAGACCTGGCCGACCATGAGCTGCACGAAGTGATCGCCGCTCTCGACGCGCGAGCCGTCGCGGTTGGTCCAGATCGGCAGCGTCGGGTCGTGCTTCTCGAGGCCGGCGGCGAAGAGCTCCAGGCCGGCGACGGCCGGCTGCATGTAGCGGGTGTGGAACGCGCCGGCGACCTGCAGCGGGATGACCCGCGTGCCGGCGACCGGGTTCTCGGCGAGTTCCGCGAGGGCGGGGAGTGCGCCGGCGACGACGATCTGCCCGCCGCCGTTGAAGTTGGCGGGGGAGAGTCCCAGTTCGGCGAGGCGCTCGAGCAGGGCGGCCTCGTCGCCGCCGATGACGGCGGACATTCCCGTGGGCTCGAGGGCCGCGGCATCCGCCATCGCCCGCCCGCGCTCACGGACGAAGCTGACGGCGTCCGTCTCGCTCAGGATGCCGGCGCCCGCGGCAGCGGTGACCTCGCCGACGGAGTGCCCGGCGATACCGCCGACCAGCGCACGGCGGTCGCCGAGAGCGGCGAGGGTGACGAGCCCGGCGGCGACGATGAGCGGCTGCGCGACCTTCGTGTCGCGGATCGTGTCGGCGTCACTCGTGGTGCCGTGGGCGACGAGGTCGATGCCGACCCCGTCGGAGATGGCGCCGAGCTGCTCGGCCGCGCCGGGGAGCTCGAGCCAGGGGGAGAGGAAGCCGGGAGTCTGGGAGCCCTGTCCGGGCGCGACGATGACGATCACTTATCTAGTGTGCCAACGATCGGCGCTGCCCGCAGGGGGCAACATCCGAAGAACCGCACGAATCGTTGTGCGATGCGTTCAAACAGCGGGTTGATTAGCGCGCTCTGGCGCGCGTATCGAAACCGGTGCTCGACCGCAGGGTTTCGATACGGCCGCGGGCGGCCTACTCAACCCGCCGGGTTCAGCGGCGCTTCGCCGAGTCGGGGTCGGCGATCGAGCCCACGATGAGCGCGGACTGCAGGATGAGCGCCTCGCGGGCCCCCGTGGCATCCCAGCCGATCACGTCGCTGACGCGCTTGAGGCGGTAGCGCACGGTGTTGGGATGCACGAACAGCTCCCGCGCGGTCGCCTCGAGCGACCGGCCGTTGTCCAGGTAGCACCACAGCGTCGCGAGCAGGTCGGTGGAGTGCGCCTGCAGCGGGCGGTAGATCTTGTTGATGAGGGTCGAGCGCGCGAGCGGGTCGCCCGCGAAGGCGCGCTCGGGCAGCAGGTCGTCGGCAAGGGTAGGCCGCGGGGCGTTGCGCCACGACCGCGCGACCGCGAAGCCCGCGAGGGCCGCCTTCGCGCTCTTGGATGCGTCGACGAGAGTCGGGACCTCATGGCCGAGCACGAGGTGGCCCGGGCCGAAGCCCGGCTCGAGCTGCTTGGCGATCTCCAGGAAGGGCATGGGCTCGGTGACGTCCGCGTCGTCGGAGCGAGGCGAGGCCCGGCCGATGACGAGTACGAGGCGGCTGCCCTGTACGCCGATGAGTACGTCAGCGTCGAGGTGGCGGGCGGTGCGGCGCAACTGGTCCACGTCGAGCATCTTCGGCGCGGTGCCCACGAGGACGCACACCTCGCCGTGACCGTTCCAGCCGAGGGCCGCGATGCGCGAGGGCAGCTCGTTGTCGTACTCGCCGCTGAGGATCGAGTCGACGACGAGGGCCTCGAGCCGGGCATCCCACAGGCCTCGTGCTTCTGCGGCGCGCGCGTAGACATCGGCCGCCGCGAAGGCGATCTCGCGCGAGTAGAGCAGGATGCCCTCGCGCAGCACGTCGTCGTCGTTCTTGATGCGGTGCTCGACCACCTCCACCGTGAGGCGGATGAGCTGGAGCGTCTGCGTCAGTGACACGGAGCGGAGCAGCTCGCGCGGGGCAGCGCCGAACACGTCAGCGGCGATCCACGGGGTCGACTTCGGGTCCTCGAACCACGAGATGAAGCTCGTGATGCCCGCCTGCGCGACGAGGCCGACCGCGGAGCGCCGCCCTGGCGGCATGTCGCCGTACCAGGGCAGCGTCTCCTCGAGACGCTTCAGGGTCGCTGTCGCCAGCTCGCCCGAGATCGTCCGCAGCCACGCGAGTGTCTGCTCCTTGGTCTTCTGCACCGTCGCGATGCGCCTGCCCTAGCTCTCGCCGCCGGTGGAACCCGTGGTTCCCGCGTTCACGTCGTGCAGACGGTACTTCTCGATGGCCTGTGCGGGCAGCGAGCGGTCGACGAGCCCGCGCTTGGCGAGCGACTCGAGCGTGCGCACCACGACCGACGGGCCGTCGATCTTGAAGAAGCGGCGGGCGGCGGCGCGGGTGTCCGAGAAGCCGAAGTCGTCGGCACCCAGCGTCGCGTAGTCGCCGGGCACGAACTGGCGGATCTGGTCGGGCACGGCGTGCATGAAGTCGGTGACCGCGACGAACGGGCCGTCGGAGCCGGAGAGCTTCTGCGTCACGTAGGGCACGCGCTCCTCGTCGTCCGGGTTGAGGAAGTTGTGCTCCTCGGCGGCGAGGCCGTCGCGGCGCAGCTCGGTCCAGCTGGTCACGGACCAGACGTCGGCCGACACTCCCCAGTCGTTCGCGAGCAGCTCTTGCGCCTCGAGCGCCCACGGCACCGCGACGCCCGACGCGAGCAGCTGGGCGCGGGGCCCCTCGACCGTCGCCGACCGGAGGTGGTAGATGCCGCGCACGGCGCCGTCCTGGTCGAAGTTCTCGGGCTCGGCAGGCTGCTGGATCGGCTCGTTGTACAGGGTCAGGTAGTACATGACGTTGGGGTCCGGGTGGGTCCCGCCATACATCCGCTCGAGGCCGGCCTTGACGATCACGCCGAGCTCGTAGCCGTAGGCGGCGTCGTAGGAGATGACCGCGGGGTTCGTCGACGCGAGCAGCAGCGAGTGCCCGTCGGCGTGCTGGAGGCCCTCGCCGGTGAGCGTCGTGCGCCCGGCCGTGGCGCCCATGATGAACCCGCGGGCCATCTGGTCGCCGGCCGCCCACATGGCGTCGCCCGTGCGCTGGAACCCGAACATCGAGTAGAACACGTACACCGGGATGAGCGGCTCGCCGTTCGTCGCGTACTGCGTTCCCGCGGCGGTGAAGGCGGCGAAAGCACCGGCCTCGTTGATGCCCACGTGCACGATCTGGCCCTGCGGGGACTCCTTGTACGCGAGCAGGAGCTCGCGGTCGACCGAGGTGTAGTGCTGCCCCTGCGGGTTGTAGATCTTCGCGGTGGGGAAGTACGCGTCCATGCCGAACGTGCGCGCCTCATCCGGGATGATCGGGACGATGCGGTGGCCGAAGTCCTTCGCCCGCAGCAGATCCTTGAGCAGGCGCGCGAACGCCATAGTGCTCGCGATCTCCTGCTTGCCGGAGCCCTTCTTGACGACCTCGAAAGCCGTGGCATCCGGAAGCGTGATCTGCGTGTACTTCGAGCGGCGCTCGGGCACGTATCCGCCGAGCTCGCGGCGGCGCTCCTGCAGGTACTGGATCGCCTCGTCGTTCTCGCCGGGGTGGTAGAACGGCGGCTGGTACGGGTTCTCCTCGAGCACGGCATCCGTGATCGGGATGCGCATGACGTCGCGGAACTGCTTGAGGTTGTCGAGCGTGAGCTTCTTCATCTGGTGGGTCGCGTTGCGGCCCTCGAAGCTCGGGCCGAGGCCGTAGCCCTTGACGGTCTTCGCCAGGATGACGGTGGGCTGGCCCTTGTGCTCGGCAGCAGCCTTGAACGCCGCGTAGACCTTGCGGTAGTCGTGGCCGCCGCGCTTGAGGTTCCAGAGCTGGTCGTCGGTGTAGCCCTCGACCATGGCGAGGGTGCGCGGGTCGCGGCCGAAGAAGTTCTCGCGGACGTAGGCGCCGCTCTCGGGCTTGTACGTCTGGTAGTCGCCGTCGGGCGTGCGGTTCATGAGGTCGCGGAGGGCGCCCTCAGTGTCGTTGCGCAGCAGTTCGTCCCACTCGCGGCCCCACACCACCTTGATGACGTTCCAGCCGGCGCCGCGGAAGAAGCTCTCGAGCTCCTGGATGATCTTGCCGTTGCCGCGCACCGGGCCGTCGAGGCGCGGGAGGTTGCAGTTGATGACGAAGTTGAGGTTGTCGAGGCCGTCGTTCGCCGCCCACTGGAGTGCGCCGCGGCTCTCGACCTCGTCCATCTCGCCGTCGCCGAGGAAGGCCCAGACCTGCTGGTCGGATGCATCCTTGATGCCGCGGTTCGTCAGGTAGCGGTTCGACTGGGCCTGGTAGATGGCGTTGATCGGGCCGAGGCCCATCGACACGGTCGGGAACTGCCAGAACTCCGGCATGAGTCGCGGGTGCGGGTAGCTCGACAGCCCGTTGGGCGCCTGCGACTTCTCCTGGCGGAAGCCCTCGAGCTGCTTCTCGCTGAGGCGGCCCTCGAGGTACGCGCGAGCGTACATTCCGGGGGAGGCGTGGCCCTGGTAGAAGATCTGGTCGCCGCCGCCGGCGTGGTCGGCGCCGCGGAAGAAGTGGTTGTGGCCGACCTCGTAGAGGGCCGCGGATGACGCGTATGTCGAGATGTGCCCGCCGACGCCGATCCCGGGGCGCTGCGCGCGGTGCACGGTGATCGCGGCGTTCCAGCGGATCCAGGCGCGGTAGCGGCGCTCGAGCTCCTCGTTGCCGGGGAACTCCGGCTCGTTCTCGGGAGCGATCGTGTTGATGTAGTCGGTGGTCGGGACCATCGGCACGCCGAGATGCAGGTCCTTAGACCGCTTCAAGAGGCTCAGCATGATCTCGCGGCCGCGCTCGTGGCCGTGAGCGGCGACGAGGCTGTCCAGCGATTCCTGCCATTCGGCGGTTTCTTCCGGATCTCGATCGATGTGGTTCACCGAGTACGGATCCTGGTCGTTTACCGTCACCCTTGACCTCTTTCTTGAGAGTTTGGCGGTCACGGGAATCGGGTTACGACGTGCCGTGATCTACTACGCCTATCGATCTTAGTTGTGGGACAGGCACTGCTTCGCACACGCGCGCGCTCGCGAACCCGAGGATGCCCCCTCCCGGCTTTTTCGCGCGGCTCGGCGTATAGTAGCGATTCGTGTGTGCCTGAGATCACTGCATCTCACAGAAAAGGGCACGAAAGGATTCGCCAGATCATGGCTCTCGAAAAAGACACGACTGCTCCCGACTTCGAACTTCCGAACCAGTTCGGCGAGCACGTGCGACTGCACGACTTCCGCGGCAAGAAGCCCGTGGCCCTCGTCTTCTTCCCCCTCGCCTTCTCCAGCACCTGCACGACAGAGCTGTGCGACCTGCGGGACAACATCGCGATGTTCAAGGCCGAGGGCGTCGAGCTCATCGGCATCTCCGTCGACTCGAAGGCCACGCTCCGCGCCTTCGCCGACGAGGAGGGCTACGACTTCACACTGCTTGCCGACTTCTGGCCGCACGGCGAGGTCGCCCGCGAGTACGGCGTCTTCCTCGACAACAAGGGCTTCGCCAACCGCGCGACGTTCCTGATCGACATCGACGGCGTCATTCGCGCCAGCTTCATCACGGCTCCCGGCCAGGCGCGCTCGATCGAGGAGTACACCGAGGCCCTGCGCGAGCTGCACGCCGCGCGCGTCTAGCTCGACCCGCGGCAGCTTCGACGCCGCTCCGCTGCCGCTCCTGTCGACAACTCAGGACTTCGTGCCTTTCGGCGCGCTCCCCGTGCGCGGGAAGGCGCCCTTTCGGCCCGAGTCCTGAGTTACCAACGCGCTCGCCCGCCCTCTCCTTCGGCTGACGAAAACGCAGGAGATTCTCTTGGTAACCGCGTTCTCGACCCGCGCGCACGCGTTCTCGGCCAAATCTCCTGCGTTTTCGAACGAGCGGCGGCCGCTAGCCGAGCAGTGACACGGACCGGGCGATCACGAGCACCAGGATCACGAACCCGCCGAGCGCCTGCAGCCCGACGAGGATCTTCGCCCGCGCGGTGAGAGGCATCGCGTCCGGAGGGCTGAACGCCATGGTGTTCGAGAGCGAGAAGTACAGGTAGTCGATGAAGCCGGCGGTCCAGTTCGACTTCACGGATGACCCGCGCGCGACCTCGACGACGGTGTCGGCATCCTCGTCCTGCGGGAACCGGATGTCGGCGTTGGGCAGGTCTGAGCGCTTCACGAGAGCACGGGTGACAGGGCCGCCGCGGTCCATCTCCCAGAAGATCAGCGCGTAGACGATCACGTGCGTCACCCACACCTGCGCCGCGGCGAGAAGCAGTGTGCCCGATTCGTCGCTCTTCGCCTGCACGAGCTGCACGATGAGCTGCACGAGGGCGACAGTGTTGGCCACGACGAGCAGGATCGTGAGACCGATGGAGAGCCACCGCGAGAACGGCGTCTCCGACCTCATCCGGATCGGGTTGATGATCACCATCGGCACGAGGAGCACGACGCACACCGCGACCACCGCGTAGCGGACCGCGGGCAGGAAGCTGCTGGGCAGCAGCGCGTACAGCACGAGCGCCACCACGATCGAGGCGACCGCCGGCCAGCGGTGCTCCGCCCGCCCGTCGCCCTCAGCCGTGCCCCCGCCCGTGTTCTTCACCTGTGCCATGCTGCCGAGCCTATGGCGCGGAGAAGATCAGGTCAGGATATTGACAGCGCGCGAAATCACCAGTGCGAGAAGCACGAACCCGGTGAGCGCCTGGTACGCCATGAGCCCCTTCGCGCGCAGCGTCAGCGGCATGGTGTCGGTGGGGGAGAACGCCATCATGTTCGACAGCGAGAAGTACGCGTAGTCGAAGAACACCGGGTCCCAGGTCGC
Organism: Rhodoglobus sp.; assembly: GCA_025463515.1. Taxonomy (GTDB): domain Bacteria; phylum Actinomycetota; class Actinomycetes; order Actinomycetales; family Microbacteriaceae; genus Rhodoglobus. The sequence continues at coordinate 107,041 of JAODAQ010000028.1, read as the reverse complement.
GCCCTCCTGCTGCTGGGGGAACTGGAAGTCCTGGGGCGCGTCATCCCGCACGCCCTCGATGCGGCGCGCGTAGGGGCCGCCCTGGTCCAGCTCCCAGTAGACGAGCGCGAAGGCGATGACGTTCGTGATCCACACGGCAAAGGCGGTGAGCAGGATGCTCGGACCGTCGACCTGGCCATTGACCAACTGCATCACGATGATGACCACGTAGACCTGGTTCACGAGCGCGAGTGCCAGCGCGAACCCGATCCCGATCCAGCGCGACCAGGTCGTCTCGCGCGTGACGCGGCGCGGGTTCATGATGACGAGCGGCACGAGCACGAGGGCGCCGACCGCGGGCACCACCCAGCGCGGGAAGAGAGAGATCTCCTCCGGCAGGAGCAGGTACAGCGCGAAGGCCGCCAGGATGGTGAGCGTCACGGGGAGCTTGTGCTCGTAGTGCACGGTGGGCGGCTTGGGGTCTGCCATGACGGGAAGTGTATGCCTGCCTGTACCATTGGTGACGCGTCATCCCGGGCCTGCCGGGAGACGGGCCTTTAGCTCAGTTGGTAGAGCGCCACGTTTACACCGTGGATGTCATCGGTTCGAGCCCGGTAGGGCCCACTTCAGTTGAAGTCAGCGGCCGTCGGCCATGTCCTCGAGCTCCTGGCTGTCCTTCTCGCTCTTAGCGCCGAGCGCGTCGTCGAGGTTCTTCACTAGCTGGGCCTGGTGCTCTGCCGCATCGACGCCGGGTGGCAGTGAAGCACCAAGCCTGGTTGGCGTTTCTGTCATGCAGAAATGCTAATTCCGGAAAAACTCCTGTCGCAAATTCGAGGAGATGCGGCCGGATGCGCGTTGCCCATCCAGCGACGGGGGAGCACGCTAGTGCCATGGATGCCGAACCAACGCCCACGATGAAAGCCCTCCGAGCGCACGAGCGGGGCGGACCCGAGCGCCTGGTCTACGAGGATGCGCCGCGTCCGGTTCCCGGCGCCGGAGAGGTCCTCGTCGCCGTGCGCGCCGCGGCCATCACGTTCGCGGAGCTGACCTGGCCGGAGACGTGGGAGTCGGACGGGGTCGACCGCACCCCGATCATCCCCTCCCACGAGCTCGCCGGCGTGGTGGAGGGGCTCGGAGCGGGCGTGACCGGCCTCGCGGTGGGCGACTCGGTCTTCGGGCTCGTTCCCTTCAACCGCGATGGAGCGGCCGCTGAGTACGTGGTCGTTCCCGCCGAGGATGTGGCCCGGAAGGGGTCCGAGGTCTCCGACGTCGTCGCGGCTGCGGCAGCACTCCCGGCACTCACGGCGTGGGAGGCGCTGCGCGACCAGGCGCACCTGGCGGCGGGCCAGAGGATCCTGATCCGGGGCGGAACCGGCGCGGTGGGAGCGTTCATCACCCAGTTCGCCCACACCACGGGCGCCGAAGTCACCGTGACCGTGAGCTCGATGGCCGCGGAGCCGCGCGCGCGAGGCCTCGGCGCCGATCATGTCGTCACCGACGTGCCGGCGGGCCCGTTCGACGTCGTGATCGACGCGGTCGGCGGGGATGTCCCGGAGTCGATGTACGCCGCGGCCAGCCCGGGCGGCACCCTCCTCGTGCTCCAGGAGCCGCCGAGCAAGGAGCTCGCCGCCAAGCACGGTGTCAACGCGGTCTTCTTCGTGGTGGGCACGCGCAAGGACAGGCTCGAGGAGCTCGCCGAGCTGCTTGCCGCCGACGGCGTGGAGGTGGCGATCGCCCAGACGTTTCCTCTGTCTGAGGGGAGGGCCGCCTACGAGAGTGGGCCGCTCCCGAAGCCGGCGCCCGGGAAGACCGTCATCATCGTGCGGAGCTAGCCCTCGTAGTGGACTGACGGCGCGTCGTCCCACCAGCGGAGGACCCGGAGTGCGCTCAGGGTGACCCAGCGGCTCGGGAATCCCTCGCCCTCCATGTCCAGCTCGAACCAGGTCGGGCCCTGGTGCGTGTTCTCGAGCAGGAACAGCCCCGACTCCAGCTGCTTGGCGCGGAGCAGGTCGATCGCCTCGGCGCAGCGCGGGTCGCGCTCCGGGCGGGCGAGCCGCAGGTAGTCGAGAGCGCGCAGCACGTCGTAGTACCAGCGCACCGGCGCGGAGGGCATGGTGAAGCGGAGGTCGACGTACTCGCCGGTGCTCTTGCCGCGCAGGAGCGCCCGGTCGAGCAGGTACTCCTCGCCGCGGTGGAGAGCGGCGGCGATCGTCTCGTCCGTGCCGCCCCAGGCCCGCAGCCCCTCGAGGGCGCAGATCGTGGAGTGGAAGGAGGACGGCGCCGCGGGCTCCTCGTCGGTCCAGCAGTTCCAGCCGCCGTCGGTGTGCTGGTCCGCCAGCAGGGTCGCGGCGATACGCGCGGAGTCCTGCTCGAAATACGCGCCGATCGCGAGCGCGACCCCGTTGATGCACGGCTCGACCTCGCCATCGAAGTAGGCGGAGCCGTCGTACTCCCACTTCACGTTTTCGGCGACGCGGCCGATGGCAGTGCGCGCGGCGTCGCTGGCCGGGTCGAGCCCGTACTCCATGAGCGACTGGAGCGAGAAGTGGGTGGCGGTCCAGGCGTCGAAGAACGCCTGCTCCTCGTTCGCCCAGCCCGGACGGTAGGTGCCGCCGTCCCAGCGGCCGTCCTCGGACTGCAGTGCGAGGAGGCGGGCCGCCCAGCCTTCGGTGGCCACGGCTGCTCTGGCTTCCGCGACGGCGTCGGCCGGGGCATCCGTAAGGTCTCGCATCGTCTGCCAGCGAACCGAGGGGTCGCCAGCCAAGAGGTACTGCACCGCGTCGCTCATGCGTCGACGGTAGACCGGCGCACCGACAATCGCTAGGGGACCGCGACCGTCGCGCTCACGCTCGCGGTATTGCCGCCGAAGTCGACGACCACGAGCTCGATGTACAGCTGCGTGCCCGAGGCCAGCGGCGGCAGGTCGTACACGAGGGCGTCGATGTCCGCGTAGAGGCCGACCTCGCTCGTGAGCACCCACTCCTCGGTGCCGTCCGGGAGGACGTTGAGCACCGAGGGCACGATGACCCAGTCGGGATCGGGCGAGAACTCGCCGTAGTTGCCGGATTCCTCGTTGTAGACGTAGAACGTCGAGCTCACGGTCTCGCCGGTGTTGCTGTCGATCACCGCGGAGAGGAGCAGGTCGCCGCCGTACTCGTTGTCGGGGGAGTAGTAGGAGAGCGGTACGTCCGCCGTGAAGATGCCCGTGTCGTAGTCGCCGTAGAGCGAGAGGTACGCGTCCATCGTGTCGTAGCCGTCGGCGAGGGTCAGGTGAGTGAGGTCGTAGGTTCCGGATGCCGTACCGTCGTCGCCCAGATCGGCATCTTCTTCACCGAGGAACGTCACAGTGCCGTCATCCCCGACCGTGCCGTACCGGATGTACGACGACGCGAGGTTCGCGGCTGTCGCGGTGTCGAACGTTCCCGTGATCGTCACGCCGTCGGGGCCGAACGCGATCTGGGCGTTGGGATCGATGACCGGCTCCTGCGTGATCTCCTTGCCCTTGCCGTAGTAGGTGCTGAGGAAGTCAGTCCAGCCGCCCAGGTTCGGCAGGGCCTCGTAGTCGGCGTTGAAGTAGGGCTCCGACGGCGGGAAGTAGATGGAGAGGCCGGTCGCGCCCTTCGTGGCCTGCCCGTCGACCCGGTCGAGCACGGCGTCGTTGATGGCGCGCGTGAGATCGTCCGCGGCATCCGAGGCGAACAGCAGGTCGACGCCGATCTGGGAGGTGAAGATCGAGAGGTCGGTCATGAAGCTGTCCTGGTCGGGGTCGGGGCTCTTCCCGAATCCGAGGGTGTCGGCGAGGGTGCGCCCCACCGTCGGGCCGATGCCGTCGGCACTCTGCACGAGCACGTCGGTGAAGGCCTTGAGCGCGGCATCCACCTTGTCCATCTGGGTCAGATCGATCTCGGAGAGGGTGATCTCCGACTCGTCGCCCTCGTCGGCAGCCTGGGCCTGGAAGCCGTCGATGATCGCTCCGGCGAGCTCGTCGACCGTCGCCTGGCCGTCATCGGCGACGACATCCAGTGCGGTGTAGTTCCAGCCGTGGCCGGGCTCGAGCTCCTGGGACGCCACCATGCGGTTGGCGAGCGGTGCAAGGCTGCTCGCCACCTCGTAGGTCGCCATCAGGCACGCGTCGAAGCCGAGGAGGTCGAGCTTCTCGAGCCCCGCCGTCGCAAGCCCGTCGGAGATGCCCTCGTTGAGCTCGGCGAGCGAGAGCCCATCGCCGTCTGATGACTCGTCGTCGCCGACGCCCGGCCACGAAGCACCGTGGTCGGAGACGATGAGCGCGTAGTGGTCAGCCGGGTAGTTCTCGATGCCGTAGCTGAGGAACTCGGAGAGCACGGCCGGGTCGCCCGTGTTGATGTCGCCCTCGTCCTTGAGCTCGGTCGCGACGTTCTGGCCGATCTCGATGAGCTTGCCGCCCACCCAGTCGTCGAGCCCGAGCACGCTCGTGTCGGTGTAGTCACTAGCGCGGTCCACGAGCGCGACGAGGTTGAGGCCCTCCTGGGTGCCGACGTCGCCGAGCTCCTCGAGGTCGGTCATCATGAACTCCTCGAGGTTGGTGTCGGCGATCGAGTAGGTCAGGACCGTCCACGAGCCCGACTCGCCGGCCGACGACTCGGTCGCCGCATCGGGCGCCGAGCTGCACGCGGAAAGCGCCGCCACGAGGGCAAGGGCGGTGGCAAGGGCAAGCGGTCGGGTGCGCATTGCACAACAGTAGGGGCCGGTAGCCTCGGCTCATGGACACGGCGACCGCGACGCGCGGCAACGGCGCGTGGGCGCTCGTGCTCGCGTCCGTGCTGTGGGGCACCACGGGCACGGCGGCGAGCTTCTTCCCCGACGACGTGAGCCCGTTGGCCATCGGCGCGTCCACCATGACGGTCGGCGGCCTGCTGCTCTTCGTGGTCTCGGCGGGGCCGGCGATCAGGGCTGTCCGGGATGCCGCGAGCCGCCGTTGGCTGCTCCTCGGCGCTCTCGGGGTGTTCGTGTACCCCCTCGCCTTCTACAGCTCCATGCACCTCGCCGGCGTCGCGATCGGCAACGTCGTCTCCCTCGGCACCGGACCGGTGTTCGCCGCCCTCCTCGAGTGGCTGTTCGAGCGGCACCGGCCGTCGGTGCTGTGGCTCGTGTGCACGGCGGCCGCGGTCGGGGGCATCGTGCTGCTGTCCGCGGGCGGTGACGCCTCGGGCGCCCCGGCAGTCGTGCCAGGGGTGCTCCTCGGGCTGGCGGCCGGGCTGGCGTACGCGCTGTACACGTACAGCTCGAGCCGGGGCATCCGGGCCGGTCAATCGCCCCGCGGGGTCATGGGCGGCATGTTCGGCCTCGGCGCGATCGCTCTCGCCCCCGTGCTGATCTTCTTCGGCGGGCCCCTCCTGCAGTCGTGGCAGACCGTGGGAATCGCGGGCTACCTCGCCCTCGGGCCGATGTTCGTGGCGTACCTCCTGTTCGGGGTCGGCATGCGCACGCTGCGCAGCAGCACTGCAACGACGATCACGCTGCTCGAGCCGTTCGTCGCCACGATTCTCGCCGTGCTCGTCGTGGGGGAGCGCCTGGACCTCGTGGGGTGGCTCGGCCTCGCCCTCATCCTCGTTGCGGTAACTGTCCTCGCCACGGCCCGGCGACCGGGTTCTCCTAGCGCCGCGCCGTAGTATTTCGGCATGGAACACGACGACGAGGTTGGCGAGGAGGCCGTTACCGGCCCCCGTCGTTCGACCTTCACGCCGCCCACCGCACCACTCCCGACCCCGGGTGGAACGGATGACGACGCGCTCGCCGATGCGCTGGCCGCCGACCTCGAGCGCATAGCTTCCGGGCCGATCACCATCATCACCCCCGGAACGGTCATCCCGCCCGGGCCGGCAGCCGCCACCGTGGTGCCGCCGCCCCCGCCGGTGTCGTGGCAGCCGCCGATCGACCTGCCGGCCGAGCCCGCGTCGCCTGCGTCAGTTCCCGCACCCGCTCCAGCGCCCACCCCTTCGCCTTCGCCTTCGCCGTCGCCCGAGCCCGAGCCCGAGCCCGAGCATCCGTCGGGCTACACGCCGTCGGCATACTCCGCACCAGCGTGGAGCGGCTTCCCGGCACCAGACCCGACGCAGGCTGTCCCGCTGCCCGACGGCCCGCCGGTGCGGAAGTCCCTTCCCGATGAGGAGCTCAGCCGCTGGGTGGCCGAGGCCGGCGACAAGCCCGGTGGGACCCTCGACGTCATCGAGCAGCTCCAGAGCCAGATGAAGCTGCGCGAGGACGAGGCCCGGGAGTTCCGTGCCTGGGAGGACCGGATGCGGTCCCTCGGCACTCCCGATGCGCTCGGCGCCGTCGAAGACGCCCGCACGCAGTTCAGCGGCGTCCTGCCGGATGTGGCGCCCGCCCCCGCTACGGGATCGTTCGTGCTTCCCGAGACCCCGGTCGCCGACTGGCCGGCCCCTGATTTCGAGCCCGAGGCACCCGCGCCTACGGCGGCTCCCGTCTCTCCGCCGCCGCTGCCCGCCTGGGACGTGCCGGCGCCGAGTGCGTCGTGGGCGCCCCCGCCCGAGTGGAGCCCGGCGGAGCCCGCCGACCAGGCTGTGGCTGATGCCGATCCCGAGGCCCTCGCCCAGGCGCCCGCCCCCGAGCCCGCGACGCGAGCGCCGTTCGACTGGTCGCCGACCGCGCCCTCGCCCGTGATCCAGCCTCCGCCCGTTGCGGAGCCCGTGATCCAGCCCCCGCCCGTTGCGGAGCCCGTGATCCAGCCTCCGCCCGTTGCGGAGCCCGTGATCCAGCCCCCGCCCGTCGTCGAGCCCGTGGGCAACGACGACGACGCTGTCGTCGTTCCGACCCTCGAGCCAGAGCCCGATGACGACGCCGACGCCGACGCCGCCGAGCCCGAGCTCACCGTCGAACCGCTGCCGGACACCAGCCCCGAGCCGATCACGCCTCCGCCCCTGATCGAGCCCACGGCGTTCGGCGGCCCGCCGCTGCTGCCCTCGCAGACGAAGAACGTCGAGCCCGAGCCATCCGTGCCCTCGCCTTTCGACGCAGCCCTCGCGGGCGCGCCCGAGCCCGATGAGGCGGAGGGGGACGACCCCGAGCCCGGCACTCCCGCGTTCGACTGGACCATGCCGGGCCCGCCACCGGCCCGCGAGCCCGCGCCGACGTTCAACTTCGAAGAACTCCTCGCCGAGGAGCCGCCGCTGCACCCCGACCCGGAACCCGTGGACGGCACCCCCGAGGCGCTCTTCATCGAGCCCATGCCCGTCGCGGCCGGCGAGCCGATCCCGACCGACACCGGCTCGATCACGGTGATCGACCAGGCCTATGACGAAGACGTCGACGACGACGTCGACGAGACGGACCGCGCCTTCGACGGGATCCTCGGACCGGTGTCGGTCGACACCGCCGGCATCGCCGCGATGCAGTCGCAGATCCACCCGCCGTCGGGGCCGATCTCGACCGTGCGGATCCCCGAGGACGAGCAGGTGCTGTTCGACGACGAGCCGATCCGCCAGCCGGTGTTCAGCATCGAGGACAGCGACCTGGAGCCCACGCCGGTCGACCACAGGGTCGGTCGCGCTGCCCGGCTGTTCTGGCTGTGGTTCGCTGCCAACTCGTCGATCCTGAGCCTCGGCCTCGGCGCCGCGGTCTTCGCGGTCGGGATGAGCCTGCGCCAGTCGATCGTCGCTATCCTCGCGGGCGTGGCGATCTCGTTCCTGCCGCTGGGCCTCACCACGCTCGCGGGCAAGCGCAGCGGGCAGCCCACCATGGTCGTCTCGCGTGCCACCTTCGGCCTCATCGGCAACGTGGTGCCGTCAATCGTCGCCCTCGTCACGAGGCTGTTCTGGGGCGCGGTGCTCTTGTGGCTGCTCGCCTCCTCGGTCGCCGTCGTCATCGTGGGCGCCCAACTGGACGGCTCGCTGGGGGAGCGCGGCGTACTGCTCGTGTCGCTCGCCGGCGCGTTCCTCATCGCCGTACTGGTGGCCTTCGCCGGCTACCCGATGATCGCGCGCATCCAGCTGATTCTGAGCATCATCTCGGCCATCCTCATCGTCGGCCTCATCGCGATGACCTACCAGTACATCGACATCCCGCAGGCGCTCACGACGGCGGACGGCCCGTGGCTGCTCACGATCACCGGCGCGGTGCTCGTCTTCAGCTTCGTGGGCCTCGTGTGGGCGAACAGCGGCGCCGATCTGGCGCGGTACCAGCGGCCCGAGACGAGCGGCGCAACGTCGATGCTCTGGGCCACCTTCGGCACGGCGCTCCCGAGCTTCCTGCTCATCGGCTACGGCGCGCTGCTCGCCGCCTCCGACAAGGGAATCGCGAGCGGGTTCCTGCTGTCGCCGCTCGACACGCTCGCGCTCATGCTGCCGAGCTGGTACCCGGTGCCGCTCATCGCCGCGACGGCGTTGAGCCTGCTCTCGGGCATCATCCTCTCCCTGTACTCGGGCGGCTTCGCGCTGCAGTCCATCGGTGTGCGGGTGAGGCGCCAGTGGTCGATCGTGATCGTGGGAGTGCTGCTCGGCGGCCTCGCGCTGCTCCTGGGCTTCGGCGTGACGGGCGGCATCAATGAGCTGTTCCGGGATGCCGCGACCACCCTCGCCGTGCCGACCGCCGCCTGGGCGGGCATCTTCGCGGCCGAGACCATGATCCGCAACCGCAGGTTCGAGGGACAGTCCCTCGTGCGCCGCGGCGGCGTCTACGCGGATGTGCGCTGGGTGAACCTCATCGGGCTCATCCTGTTCAGCGCCGTAGGCTACGGCCTCACGACCGCGACGATCTCCTGGCTCAGCTGGCAGGGCTACGGCTTCACGCTGCTCGGCATCCCGCTCGACAGCGATCTCGCGGGCACCGACCTCGGCGTGCTCGCGGCGCTCGTGCTCGGCCTCCTGCTGCCGATCGTCGCGGGCATCCCGGCGGTGCGCAAGCAAGAGGCCATGCGCGCCCCTGAATAGACTGGGCATGTGCCCACCACCGTTGCCGATGTGTCTGCCGCCGTCGAGAGGCTGTGGCCCGCGTCCGGTGCTGAGCCGTGGGACGCGGTGGGGCTCGTCGCGGGAGACCTCGACGCTCCCGTGACCTCGATCCTGCTCGCGGTGGACGCGGTGCTCGACACCGTGGACGAGGCTCTCGAGCTCGGTGTCGGCATGCTGCTCGTCCACCACCCACTGCTGCTGCGGGGCGTCACGACGGTCGCGAGCGACCGCTACAAGGGCGCGGCACTGACCCGCCTCATCCGGGGCAATTGCGCCCTGCTCGCCGCCCACACCAACGCCGACGTCGTGGAGACCGGCACCTCTGCCTCGTTCGCGGCCAAGCTCGGGCTCGTCGACGTGCGGCCCATCGTGCCGGCCGCGAACCCGGCGCGGGGGATCGGCCGAGTCGGTGCCCTCCCGACGCCCACGACCCTCGGCACGCTCGCCCGCGCCCTCGGCGACGTGCTGCCCGCGACCGCGAGCGGCATCCGCGTTTCCGGCGACTTCGACCGGCCCATCAGCACCGTCGCACTGTGCGGCGGGGCGGGGGACGCCTACCTTTCCGCGCCCGAGGTGCTCGCCGCCGATGTCTACATCACGAGCGACCTGCGCCACCACCCGGCGAGCGAGGCGCGCGAGAACGCGCGGACCTCGGGCGGCCCCGCGCTCATCGACGTGTCGCACTGGGCGAGCGAGTGGCTGTGGCTCGAGGCCGCGGCATCCGAACTGCGCGAGGCCCTCCCGGGCGTCGAGATCACGGTGAGCGAACTGCGCACCGACCCGTGGGACTTCACGATCATCCAATGAGAGAAGCTGACTACCAATGGCGCTGAAAGCTGCCCCCGAAGACCAGGCCCTGCTGCTCGACCTGCAGGCGTTCGACACCAAGCTCGCGCAGCTCGACCACCGCGCGAAGGCTCTTCCCGAGCTCGCGACCCTGGCGGGCTTCGCGAAGGATGCGGATGCCCTGCGGCTGACCCTCGGCGAGCAGAACGGCGCCCTCGAAGACGTGAAGATCGAGCTCAAGCGCGTCGAGTCGGATGTCGAGGTGGTCGAGACCCGCATCGCCCGCGACACCGAGCGCCTCCAGGGCAGCTCCTCGGTGAAGGACGTCTCCGCGCTCGAGCAGGAGCTCACCTCCCTCCGCAAGCGCCTCGGCGACCTCGAGGAGATCGAGCTCACCGTCATGGAGAAGCTCGAGGAGCAGCAGACGCTCGTGAACAACACCACCGCGGCCCTCGATGCGCTCCGTGCGCGTGCTGCCGAGGTGGAGACCGACCGGGATGCCGCACTCGCCTCCATCACGGCCGAGCGCACGACGGCCGCCGCCGGCCGCGCCGGGGTCGAGGCGAAGGTGCCCGCGGACCTGCTCGCCCTCTACGAGCGCCAGCGCGCGCGCTACGGCACGGGAGCCTCGCTGCTGCGCGGCGGCGTCTCCCTCGCCTCGGGCGTGAAGCTGCTCGAGAACGAGATGCAGGCCATCCGTGCAGCAGCCCCCGACGACGTGATCATGTGCGCGAGCAGCGAGGCGATCCTGGTGCGGACGAGCGAGTCCGGGCTGTAGCTTCCGCTGGCGCCGCGCGCCCGCGCGCCGCGACACCGGAGTCTCCGACACCGACGACGCTCGCCCCGACCGCGGCGCTCAGCCCTCGAGGCTGCTGAAGTCGGCCTTCTCGGGCGACAGCAGGGCGCGCACGCCCACGTAGTGCGGGTTGTACATGATCCCGAGGATGTTGCCGAACGGGTCGACTACCGACGCGGTGCGGAACCCGTGCCCGCGATCGATCACGGGCTGGTAGACGGTCGCGCCGAGGACGAGCAGGCGCTCGAGCGTGGCCTCGAGATCCTCCACGTGCCACTGGATCATCTCGCCCGCCGGCGTGGACGGCAGCGACGGGGCGTACTGCGCGTCGATGATGCCGAGCTCGGCCTGGTAGTCGCCGACCCGGAACTCCACGTAACCGGGAACGTGGAAGTAGGCGGGCGCTCCGAGCAGTTCCGAGTACCACTTCTCGGCGGCGTCGAGGTCGGCGGCGTAGTAGGCGACGGTGGCGAATCCCTTGAGCATGTCGTTCTCCTTCGTTGGGGTGATAACTCAAGTCTTCCGCTCAAAGTGCTCACCTACTGAGCACTTTGTTTGAGAAGATATGGATATGCGCGCCGATCGCCTCGTTGCCACCCTGCTCGTCCTGCAGGCCAAGGGCCGGGTGACCGCTGCCGAGCTGGCGACGGAGCTCGAGACCTCCGTCGCGACCGCGCGGCGCGACCTCGAGGCGCTGTCGATGGCGGGCATCCCGGTCTATCCTCAGGCCGGGCGGGGCGGTGGCTGGCAGTTGCTCGGCGGGGCGCGCACCGACCTGAGCGGCCTCACGTCGGACGAGGCACGTGCCCTGTTCCTGCTGGTGGGGCCCGCGGCATCCGTCGACCCGCAGGCGAAGTCTGCCCTGCGCAAGCTCGTCCGCGCGCTTCCCTCCACGTTCCGCGAGGATGCGGAGGCCGCCGCGGGCGCGGTGGTCATCGATCCGGCGAAGTGGGGCGCGACCGCGAGGGAGCGGCCAGCCTTCGTGGACGAGCTGCAGGACGCGGTGGTGAAGCGCCGCGTCGTGCGGGTCACCTACCGCGCGTGGGACCGCGACCCCGTCGAGCGCGACGTGCACCCGTGGGGCCTCGTCGAGAAGAACGGCACCTGGTACCTCCTCGGCGGCGTCGAGGGTGCCGAGCGCACCTACCGCGTCGACCGGATGCTCGCCCTCGAGCCCACGGACGACCCCGTGCACCGCCCCGCCGACTTCGACCTGGCCGAGGCGTGGGAGCGGGTGGGCGCCCAGGTCCGCGAGCGGCCGAGGGCGCGGGCCGTCGTGACTGCGGATGCCGCGGTAGTGCCCCTGCTCCGGAAGGTGTTCGACGAGCTCGAGGAGGAGCGGATCGACGACCACCGCAGCAGGGTCGTCCTGCGCGCCGACACCGACGTGATGCTCGCCCGGTCGCTCGCGGGCTGGGCCGAGTTCCTGACGGTCGAGGAGCCCGCTGCGCTGCACGACGAACTGCGCAGGCTGGGTGCCGCACTCGTCGCCGAGTAGGATTGCCAACCGAATGGGTCGGCAAGACGGCCGCGCGGGCTGGCAACAGCCCTCGAGGAACGTCCGGGCTCCGCAGAGCAGGGCGGTGGGTAACACCCACCCGGGGCAACCCGCGAGAACAGTGCAACAGAAAGCAAACCGCCGCCGTGTGTTTCGACACACGGGGGTAAGGGTGAAACGGTGGTGTAAGAGACCACCAGCGGCCGTGGTGACGCGGCCGGCTAGGTAAACCTCGTCCGGAGCAAGGTCAGACAGGGAACGCTACGGGCTGCTCGTCCAGTTCCCGGGTAGGCCGCTAGAGGCGTGCGGCAACGTACGTCGTAGATAGATGGCCGTCCAAGGTGCTTCGGCACCCCAACAGAACCCGGCGTATCAGCCGGCCCATTCACTCCCTAGACTCTGTGGCATGGCGGAGGAGTACAAGCGTCCCGGATGGTACCCGTCTCCGGACGGCACACCGGGGGAGCGCTGGTGGAACGGCTCGAGCTGGAGCGACTCGCGTCGTGGAGGCCCTGCAGCTGTGCCGCCTGCACCTGTGCCGCCTGCACCTCTGCCGCCCACGCCCACGGTGGTCTACGGAGCGAACAACCCCGCGCCGCAGCGGCCGGACCCGTATGCTCCCGCTGTTCCGCCCGCGGCCCCGAGGGCGGCGTTCGCTGTCGCGGCGCCGCAGAACCGGATGGCGCTGGCCGCGGTCGTGACGGGCATCATCGGACTGTTCGGCTTCACCGTGCTGGGCCCCGTCGCGGTGATCCTGGGGCTGATCAGCATCGCCAAGGCCCGTCAGTTGAAGGCCCAGGGCGCTCCCACGGGCTCGGCCCTTGCCTTGGCGTCGATCGGCATCATCACGGGCGCGATCGCCACGGTCATCCTGATCATCACCATCGTCGGGTTCGTCGCAGCCTTCACGCTCGACTACAGCAGCTAGCCGCGCTCGAGGAGTTCCTTGAGCGTGGCGAGGTCGGTCACCACCGCGATCGCGTCCGCCTCGAAGGCGTCGTCCGACATCCCGGGCTGGCGGCGGAGGGTGAAGATGATCTCCGACCCGCCGTCCGCCTCGATCACCCGCACCGGGTTGTAGAACAGGTCGCCCTCGGGCGTGGTGACCCAGTGGTCGAGGACCCCGAGCTTGTTGGGCTCGACCATCTCCACGATCACCTTGCCCATCGGCGAGATCGACACCCAGTCACCGTCGACGAGCTCGATGCCGACCGAGAGCCCCTCGGCCCAGTTCGGCAGGTTGGCCGGATCAGACGCATAGTCGTAGACCGCGTCGACGCTCCGGCGGATGTAGACGCTGAGGTGTTGGGACTCCATTCCTCGATTCTCCCTCGCGGCCAGCGCGGTGTCGATGCGCGCCAGGAACGGGGCGTGCCATGATCATCCGAGATGGATGCCCGCAGAATTCTTGAAACCCGCCTCCGCGCCGCTGGCTGCGTCTTCGCCGAGGAGGAGGCGGCGCTGCTCCTGGCCGAGACGGATGACCCTGCCGAGCTCGAGCGCATGACGCAGCTGCGCGTCGACGGACTGCCCCTCGAGCACGTGCTCGGCTGGGCCGAGTTCTACGGGCGCCGCTACGTCGTCGCCCCCGGAGTCTTCGTCCCGCGCCCGCGGACCGAGCACCTCGTCGACCTCGCCGTCGCGCGCGGCGGGACCACCGTGCTCGACCTGTGCTGCGGCAGCGGTGCCATCGGCGCGGCCGTGGCCCACGAGCTCCAGGCCGAGCTGTACTGCGCCGAGCTCGACCCGGTCGCGGTCGCCGTGGCCCGCCAGAATGTGCCGCGCGTCTTCGAGGGCGACCTCTACGACCCGCTCCCGCGCGGGCTCGCGTTCGACCTGATCGTCGTCATCGCGCCGTACGTCCCGACCGATGAGATCGACCTGCTGCCGCACGAGGCGCGCGACTTCGAGCCGCTGCTCGCGCTCGACGGCGGCACAGACGGACTGGCGCTGGTCCGGCGCATCCTCGCGGAGGCCGGCGACTGGCTCGCGCTCGACGGCGCCCTCCTCACCGAGGTGAGCGAGGAGCAGGCGCCGGCGGTGGTGGAGCTCGCCGAGACCTACGGCTTCGCGGCCACGGTCGACGAGACCGTGGTCACTGTGACACGAACCGGTAGCCCATCCCCGCTTCCGTGAGCAGGTACCGCGGCACGGAGGGCTCGGGCTCGAGCTTCTTGCGCAACTGCGAGAGGTAGAGCCGGAGGTACCCAGTGTCCGTCGTGTACTGCGGCCCCCAGACCTCAGTCAGGAGGGTCTCGCGGGTCACCAGCCGGTCGTGGTTGCGCAGCAGCACCTCGAGCAGGCGCCACTCCGTGGGCGTCAGGCGCACGGATGCCCCGGCCCGGGTCACGACGTGGGCGGCGAGGTCCACGGTCACATCGCCGAACGTGACCACCGGCTCGTTGCTGGCCGCGGGGGTCCGCCGGGAGAGGGCGCGGATCCGGGCGAGCAGCTCGTCCGCCGAGAACGGCTTCGTGACGTAGTCGTCGGCGCCGGCGTCGAGCGCCTCGACCTTGTCCCAGCTCTCGCTGCGGCCCGAGACGACGAGTACCGGTATCTGGGTCCAGCCGCGGAGGGCCTCGATCACCTCGATTCCGGTGAGGCCGGGCATCCCCAGGTCGATCACGACGATGTCGGGGTGGATGCGGATCGCGGCGTCGAGCGCGGCCGTGCCGTCGGAGGCGGTCGTGACGTCGTAGCCGCGGGCCGTGAGCGTGATGCGCAGGGCGCGCAGCATCTGGGGGTCGTCGTCGGCGATGAGGATCTTCATGGATGGATCTCGACAGGCTCGATCACCGGCAGCTCGATCACCATCGTGAGGCCGCCGCCGGGGGAGTCCTCCGCCTCGAGGGTGCCGCCCATCGCCTCGACGAACCCCTTCGACAGCGCGAGCCCGAGGCCCACGCCCGTGGTGTTGTCGGTATCACCGAGTCGTTGGAAGGCCACGAACACATCCTCGCGCCTCTCGGCCGGGATGCCCGGACCCGAGTCGATCACGCGGAGCTGCACGCGGCTCTCGAAGCTGCTCGTCGCGACCACCGGCGACGTGCCCGGGGGCGAGAAGCGCAGCGCGTTGGCGAGAAGATTCACGACGGCGCGCTGGAGCAGCACGGGGTCGGCCGTCACCGCGGGAACATCACCGAGTTCGAGCTGCACCTCGCCCGGGGCCAGGGCGAGCTCGTCGAGCGCGCCCATCACGGTCTCGTCGAGCGCGACCTCGGAGAGGGTGACGCCGAGGACTCCGGCCTGCAGGCGGCTCGCGTCGAGCAGCTTCGTGACGAGGTCGGCCAGGGCGTCGAGCGACTCCTCCGCCGCGGCGAGCAGCTCGGCCTCGTCGGCGGGGGAGAGCGTGACCTCCGACGACCGGAGGGACGTGATGGCGGCCGTGGCGGCGGCGAGCGGGCGGCGCAGGTCGTGGCCGACGGCTGCCAGGAGGGCGGTGCGCAGCCGGTCCGCCTCGGCGACCGGGCGCATGCTCTCGGCCTCGGTGGCGAGCTCGCGCTGGACGAGCGCGGCGGCGATCTGCGAGAGGAACGCCCCGAGGATCCGCCGGTCGGACGCCGGCAGCTCGGGCCCCCGAAGCGCGAGGCTCGCGTGGTCGCCGATCGGGAAGCTCGACTCGCGGTCGTCGTCGCTCGCGAGTGCGGCATCCGTCGCTGCGTAGAGGACGGCCCCGCGCGACCGGAGGATGACGCTCGCCATACCGAACGACTCGCACAGCCGAGCGACGAGCGCGTCGAGGGCGTCCTGCCCGCTCAGCACCCCGCCCGCGATGGTCGCGAGCGTCTCCGATTCGGCAGCCGCGCGCGACGCGACACGGGACCGCCGGGCGGCCTGGTCCACCACGATGCTCACGAGCACCGCGACCACGACGAAGATGACCAGGGCGAGCAGGTGCAGCGGCTCGGTGATCGTGATCGTGTAGAGCGGATCGACGAAGAAGTAGTCGAGCAGGATGCCCGCCGCCAGCGCGCTCACGACGGCCGGCCAGATCCCGCCGACGAGGGCGACGACGACCACGAACAGTTGGAACGCGAGCACGTCGCTGGTGATCGACTCCTCGCTCCGGATCGTACTCAGCAGCCACGTGAGCAGCGGGAGCCCTGCGACCGCGAGCGCGAAGCCCATCAGGCGCCGCCGCAGGGAGAGGGCGCCTCCGACGGTCGGGAGCGTTCGCGAGCCGGCCTGGGCGTGCGACACGATGTGCACGTCGATGTCCCCGGCCTCCCGGATGACCGTGGCCGAGGTGCCCGCCCCGGTGAGCAGCGCGGCCAGGCGGCTCCGCCGGCTCACGCCGATGACGAGCTGCGTCGCATCCACGGAGCGGGCGAACTCGACAAGCGCCCGCGGGACCTGCTCGCCGACGACCTGGTGGTAGCTGCCGCCGAGCGTCTCGACCAGCTCCCGCTGTGCGGCGAGAATGCCCGGATTGCTCTCGGCCAGCCCGTCCGACCGGGTCACGTGCACCGCGAACAGCTCGCCGCCGCTCGAGCGAGAGGCGATCCGCGCGCCGCGGCGCAACAGGGTCTCGCCCTCGCGCCCGCCCGTGAGCGCGACGACCACCCGCTCGCGGGCGTTCCACGAGGCGGCGATGCCCTTCTCGGCGCGGTACTTCTGGAGCGCCGAGTCCACCTCGTCCGCGAGCCAGAGCAGGGCAAGCTCGCGCAGGGCGGTCAGGTTGCCGAGGCGGAAGTAGTTGCTGAGGGCGGCGTCCACGCGGGCGGCGGGATACACCACGCCCTCCGTGAGGCGGTCGCGCAGGGCCTGCGGAGCGAGGTCGACGAGCTCGACCTGGTCCGCCGCGCGGAGGACCGCGTCGGGGATCGTCTCCCGCTGGGTCACACCCGTGATCTGCCGCACGACGTCGTTGAGCGACTCGATGTGCTGGATGTTCACGGTGGAGATGACATCGATGCCCGCGTCGAGGATGGCCTCGACATCCTGCCAGCGCTTCGCGTGCGCGCTGCCGGGGGCGTTGGTGTGGGCGAGCTCGTCGACGAGAGCGAGGTCCGGCTTGCGGGTGAGCACGGCGTCGAGGTCGAGCTCGTCGAGCGCGACCCCCTGGTGCTCCACGGCCAGGCGCGGCACGAGCTCGAGGCCCTCGATGAGGGCCGAGGTGGCGGCGCGGCCGTGAGTCTCGACGATCGCGATGACGACGTCGCGGCCGGAGCCGGCGATCCGCCGGCCCTCCTCGAGCATGGCGAACGTCTTGCCGACGCCGGGAGCGGCCCCGAGCATTACCCGAAGCCGTCCCCTGGTCATGCGCTACTTGTCCATTTCCGCGAGTGCGATGTTGAGCCTCAGCACGTTGACCGTCGGCTCACCGAGGTAGCCGAGATCACGCCCCTGAATCATAGACTCCACGAGGTCGCGCACCCCCTGCTCGCTCAGGCCGCGGGCCTCTGCGACG
Organism: Rhodoglobus sp.; assembly: GCA_025463515.1. Lineage (GTDB taxonomy): Bacteria > Actinomycetota > Actinomycetes > Actinomycetales > Microbacteriaceae > Rhodoglobus. Next base: position 89,627 of record JAODAQ010000028.1, on the reverse strand, counting down.
CGCGGCACCTGCAGCAGCGCGAACTCGGGGCTGATGTGCGGGTCGAGGCCGGAGCCCGAGGCGGTGAGGGCGTCCGCCGGGATGTCGCTCGTGCCGTCGAGGGCCTCGATTGCCGCGCGGCGGTCTTCGATCGCGGTGATCAGGTCCTCGTTCTCAGGACCGTAGTTCGAGCCGCTCGAGGCGGCAGCGTCGTACCCGGCGCCAGCCGCGGAGGGACGTGACTGGAACCACTCCGGGAGAGCTGCGCCGTCGGCATCCGTGAACGACTGCCCGATGAGCGAGGAGCCCACGACCTTGCCGTCGACCTCGAGCAGGGAGCCATTGGCCTGCGCGGGGAGCGCGGCCTGGCCGATCCCGAGGACGACTGCCGGGTACCCGATGCCCAAAACGCAGGAGATTATGACCAGAGCGCGTATCGCGGTCCAGGTTTGGCGGAATTTCATGGGATTGTCCTTCGTTTTCGATGGATCGAAGCTGGGCTGGCTCAGAAGCCGGGGATGAGGCTCACGACGAGGTCGATGAGCTTGATGCCGATGAACGGGGCGATGATGCCGCCGAGTCCGTAGACGAGCAGATTGCGGTTGAGAAGCCGCGAGGCCGAGACCGGGCGGTACTTCACGCCGCGCAGGGCGAGCGGGATGAGGGCCACGATCACGAGCGCGTTGAAGATGATCGCGCTGAGGATGGCTGACGCCGACGAGTGCAGGCCCATGATGTTGAGCACCGCGAGCCCGGGGAACACGCCCGCGAACATCGCCGGGATGATCGCGAAGTACTTCGCGACGTCGTTGGCGATGGAGAACGTCGTGAGCGAGCCGCGCGTGATGAGCAGCTGCTTGCCGATGCGCACGATGTCGATGAGCTTCGTCGGGTCGGAGTCGAGGTCGACCATGTTGCCGGCCTCCTTCGCCGCCGACGTGCCCGTGTTCATCGCCACGCCGACGTCCGCCTGCGCCAGCGCGGGAGCGTCGTTGGTGCCGTCACCGGTCATCGCGACGAGGTTGCCGCCGGCCTGCTCCTTCTTGATGAGCTCCATCTTGTCCTCGGGCGTCGCCTCCGCCAGGAAGTCGTCGACCCCTGCCTCCTTGGCGATCGCGGCGGCGGTCAGCGGGTTGTCGCCCGTGATCATGACGGTCCGGATGCCCATCGCCCGCAGTTCGGCGAAGCGCTCGCGCAGTCCGTCCTTCACGACGTCCTTGAGATGGATCACGCCGAGCACCCGGGACACCCCGGCCGCACTTTTGGTGGCGACGACGAGCGGCGTGCCGCCGGACTCGGACACCCTGGTCACGATGGCGTCGAGATCCGCCCCGCCGGTCGAGCCTGTCGAGACTCCCGCCCACGCGGCGACCATCGAGCCGGCGCCCTTGCGGACGAGCGAGCCGTCCGGCAGGTCCACGCCGCTCATGCGCGTCTGCGCGGTGAACGGCACGGCGACGCCGGTGATCGAGCCCGTCGAGATCCCCTGAGCGTGAGCAAGCTCCACTACTGACTGCCCTTCGGGCGTCGGGTCCGAGAGCGACGCGAGTGCCGCGGTCTCGGCAAGCTCGACCACCGTCACCCCTGCCACCGGCAGGAACTCCGACGCGCGGCGGTTGCCGTACGTGATCGTCCCGGTCTTGTCGAGCAGGAGGGTGGTGACGTCACCTGCCGCCTCGACCGCGCGACCGGACATCGCGAGCACGTTGTGCTGCACGAGCCGGTCCATCCCGGCGATGCCGATCGCGCTCAGAAGGGCGCCGATCGTGGTGGGGATGAGGCAGACGAGAAGGGCGACGAGCACCGTGACGCTCACGGCGCCGCCCGAGTACGAGGCCATCGGGTTGAGCGTGAGCACGACCACGAGGAACACGATCGAGAGGCTCGCGAGCAGGATGTTGAGCGCGATCTCGTTGGGCGTCTTCTGACGGGACGCACCCTCGACGAGCCGGATCATCCGGTCGACGAAGGTCTCGCCGGGCTTCGAGGTGATCTTCACCACGATGCGGTCGGAGAGCACTCGCGTGCCGCCGGTGACCGCGCTGCGGTCGCCGCCGTGCTCCCGGATGACCGGGGCCGACTCGCCCGTGATCGCGGACTCGTCGACCGAGGCGATTCCCCACACGATGTCGCCATCGCCCGGGATCACCTCGCCGGCCGAGACCGCGACGTAGTCGCCCAGCCGGAGGTCGGCGGAGGAGATGTCCTCGGCCCGCTCCGCTGGTTGAGCCTGTCGAAACCCCGCGGCATCCGGCGATCCGACGCGGTGCGCGATCGTCGAGGTGCGGGTCGATCGCAGGCTCGCGGCCTGGGCCTTGCCGCGACCCTCGGCAACAGACTCGGCGAGGTTCGCGAACAGCACGGTCAGCCAGAGCCAGACCGCGATGCCCACGGTGAACGACGGCGCGGTCTCCCGCGTGCCGGTCAGCGGTTCGACGATCGCGATCGCGGTGGTGAGCACAGCACCGGCCTCGACCACGAGCATCACGGGGTTGCGCCACATGAGCCGGGGGTCGAGCTTGCGGAACGCTCCGGGGAGCGCCTGTACGAGCTGTGCGAGGGAGAACGCGCTCGAGCGCGGGGCGCTCGGGGCGGGAGCGGCCTTGCGGGGCGCTCCGGTGTGGATGATGGCCATGTTTACTGCAGTCCTTCTGCTAGCGGACCTAGCGCGAGTACGGGGAAGTACGTGAGTGCCGACACGATGACGATCGTTCCGAGGAGCAGACCGACGAACTGCGGGCGATGGGTGGGAAGGGTGCCGGCGGTCGCCGGGATCCTGTCCTGCGCGGCGAACGAGCCGGCGAGGGCGAGCACGAACACGATCGGCAGGAACCTGCCCAGCATCATCGCGACACCGAGCGCGGTGTTGAACCACGGGGTGTTGGCGGTGAGTCCGGCGAAGGCCGAGCCGTTGTTGTTCGCGGCGGAGGTGAAGGCGTAGAGCACTTCGCCGAAGCCGTGCAGCCCGGGATTCCAGATCGAGGTGCCCGTGACATCCTCTCGGACCGCCGGGATCGCGAACGACAGGGCGGTTCCGACGAGCACCAGGGTCGGCGTCGTGAGGATGTAGAGGCTTGCGAGCTTGATCTCGCGCGCCCCGATCTTCTTGCCGAGGTACTCCGGCGTGCGGCCGACCATGAGGCCGGCGAGGAACACCGCGATGATGGCGACGACAAGGATGCCGTACAGCCCCGCCCCGACGCCACCGGGTGCCACTTCGCCGAGCATCATGTTGACGAGCGCCATCCCGCCGCCGAGCGACGTGAAGCTGTCGTGCATGGAGTTGACCGCGCCCGTCGAGGTGATCGTCGATGTCGTGCCGAAGATCGTCGAGCCGAGGATGCCGAAGCGGTCCTCCTTGCCCTCCATGGCGGCGCCCGCGAGCTGCGGCGCGGTGCCGGCCCCCGCGAGCTCTGCCCAGGTCATGAGGGACACCGACACCGTGAACAGCACGCCCATGGTCGCCGCGATGGCGTACCCCTGGCGGTTGTCGCCGACCATGCGCCCGAAGGTGCGCGGCAGTGCGAACGGGATCAGCAGCATGAGCAGCACCTCGACGAGGGACGTCCACGGAGTGGGGTTCTCGAAGGGGTGGGCCGAGTTCGCGTTGAAGAAGCCGCCGCCGTTGGTGCCGAGCAGCTTGATGGCCTCCTGGGATGCCACGGGCCCACCGGGCACGACCGCAGAGCCGCCCGTGATGGTCGTAACGTCCTGGAAGCCGTTCACGTTCTGGATCACGCCGCCGGCCAGCAGCACGATCGCCGCGAGCACGGAGAGGGGGAGCAGGATGCGCAGCGTGCCGCGCGTGAGGTCGACCCAGAAGTTGCCGATGGTGCCGGAGAGCCGGTAGGTGAGGCCGCGGATGAGCGCGACAGCCACGGCGATGCCCACGGCAGCGGAGACGAAGTTCTGCACCGCGAGGCCGACGAGCTGCACGGTGTAGCCGAGCGTCACGTCGGGGGAGTACGACTGCCAGTTCGTGTTCGTCACGAACGAGATGGCCGTGTCGAAGGCGAGGTGCTCGCTCGTGGGCGGGAGGCCCAGCGAGTACGGCAGCACCTGCTGCACGCGCTGCAGGGCGTAGACGAGCAGGATGCCCACTGCTGAGAACGCGAGGATGGACCGCAGGTACGCCGGCCAGCTCTGCTCCGCCGCGGGGTTCACCCCGATGAGGCGGTAGAAGACGCGCTCGACGCGCAGATCCTTCTTGGAGGTGTAGACCGCCGCCATGTAGTCGCCGAGCGGGCGGAAGAGGAGTACCAGGACGATGAGGATGGTCGCCAACTGGGCGACGAAGAGCCAGCCCATCAGAACTTCTCAGGTTTCACGAGGGCGACCACCAGGTAGGCGATCGCCGCGAGGGCGAGCACGGCCGCGATGAGTTCGAGCACGATCACAGCCGCTCGACCCCCTTCGCGACGAGGGCGACAACCGCCACGAGGGCGAGGATGCCGGCGATGAACACGACGTCGAGCACGAGAGACTCCATCCGAGAGCGCCCAGCACTGTACTGGGGCACGGATGAGTCAACGCCGGTCAGGCGTGCGCGATACAGGTCCTCACGGTTCCCTAACGCCGCGGCTGCATTTCCTCACGCAACCCGCGCGCGGGCGCGAGCCTTCGTCGCCCCGAGCGCGTCGAGAGTGCAGAAAGTGCTCTTCCAGCGCCCGGCAAAGAGCACTTTCTGCACTCTCGGTCGCGCCGGTGCCGGCCGGCGCGAACGGCCGGGGAGGCCGCCTATCGGGCGTCGGTCTCGAACTTCGGCGTGGGCTCCGCGACCGGGATCGGCGCCGCGAGAGCCGCAGCACCGAGGATCCCCGCGTTGTTGCGGTGCACGGCCGCGACGATCGGCGTCTCGAGTTTGAGCAGCGGGAGGAAGTCGTCAGCGGTCTTGGAGACACCGCCGCCGACGATGAACAGGTCGGGCGAGAACAGCGACTCGAGGTACGTGTAGTACTTCTGGAGCCGCTTCGCCCAGTGCTCCCAATCGAGGTTCTCGCGCTCCTTGGCCGAGTACGCGGCGCGCTTCTCGGCGTCCTTGCCGTCGAGCTCCAGGTGCCCGAACTCCGAGTTGGGGATGAGCACGCCGTCGTAGATGAGCGCGCTCCCGATCCCGGTGCCCAGGGTCGTAAGGATGATGAGCCCCTTCACGCCCTTGGCCGCGCCGTAGCGCACCTCGGCGTAGCCGGCGGCATCCGCGTCGTTGACGAAATGGATGTCCCGGCCGAGCGCCTTCTCGAAGAGGGCCTCCGCCTCCAGCCCGATCCACTTCTTGGAGACGTTCGCCGCCGACATGGTGCGTCCGTTGCGCACGATCGCCGGAAAGCAGACCCCGAGCGGCACGTCGTCCTCGACGCCGCCGAGGTCGGAGATGAGCTGCACCACTGTTGCGACGATCTCGTCGGGCGCGCCGCCCTCCGGAGTGGGCAGCTTGATCCGGTCGGTGAGCAGCTCGCCGCTGTCTGTGTCGACGAGGGCGCCCTTGATGCCCGTGCCGCCGATGTCGATGCCGAGCGCCTTTGCCATGTGTGTTCCTTCTCGAGGGAGCTAGGGGAGGGTGAGGATGTCGGCGCCGCGCTCGGTCACCACGAGGGTGTGCTCGAACTGGGCGGTGAGTGACTTGTCTCGCGTCGTGACAGTCCAGTCGTCGTCCCACTGGTCCCACGTGATCGAGCCGAGCGTCAGCATGGGCTCGATCGTGAACACCATGCCCACCTCCATGACGGTGTCGAACGCGGGCGCCGCGTCGTAGTGCGGGACGACGAGGCCGGAGTGGAACGCCGTGCCCACGCCGTGCCCGGTGAAGTCGCGCACGACCCCGTAGCCGAAGCGGCGGGCGTAGGACTCGATGGCGCGCCCGATCACGTTGATCTCGCGGCCGGGGGCCACCGCTTTGATGCCGCGGGCGAGGGCCTCGCGGGTGCGCTCGACGAGAGCCGTGGCATCCGGCGATGCGGTGCCCACCACGAAAGTCTTGTTGAGATCGCCGTGCACGCCGTTCTTGAACGCGGTGATGTCGAGGTTGATGATGTCGCCGTCGAGGAGCACCGTGTCATCCGGGATGCCGTGGCAGATGACCTCGTTGATGCTCGTGCACACGGACTTGGGGTAGCCGCGGTAGCCGACCGTCGAGGGGTACGCGTCGTGCCCGATGATGAACTCGTGCGCGATGACGTCGAGGTCGTTCGTGGTGACTCCCGGACGGATCGCGGCGCCGACCGCCTCGATGGCCTGCGCGGCGATGCGGCCGGACTCCCGGATGAGCTCGACCTGCTCTGGCGCGTAGATGTCGTTGCCCGTGTACTCGCGCGGGCCGCGCTTGCCGACGTACTCGGGGCGGGGGATGCTCGCGGGAATCGGCAACGGGGGAGCGATTCGTCCCGGGACGAGGTGTCCCTGTGCGTCCCGAGGCATAGTGTTGATTCTAGACGGAGGTACACATGACCGAATGGTGGTTCAACCACAAGACCGGCAAGGTCGAGGAGGGCCCGCAGTCGCTGGGCTCTGATCGCGACGGCCCGTTCACCTCCAAGGAGGAGGCCGCAAGGGCTCCCGAGATCTTCGCCGAGCGCTCGCGCAAGTGGGCGGCCGAGGACGAGCGCGACGGCGACTAGCCCAGCCGCGCGATGAGGCTCATCGCGTCGATCGGCGCCCGCACCTTCGTGTCGTTGTCGAAGTAGGCGTAGACGTCGAGGCCCTCGCCCAGCCATCCCTCGATCCGCACGGCCCACTCCTCGATGCCTGCCGCGTCGTAGAAGCCTCCGGGGCGCATCGCCTCGTCGGCGTGCAGCCGAACGTAGCGGAAGTCAGTGGTGCCCACGTCGATCATCGGCCATTTGCCCGCGCTCTCGCCGAGAACGGCGGCGACGTGGTGCTTCTCCAGCAGCGCCGCGAACTCAGGGGTGTCAAAACTGTGGTGGCGGACCTCGAGCGCGTGGCGCACGGGACGGTCAGCGTCGGTCTCGAGGTGCTCCACGCCGGTCATCCGCGCGCTGCGGTCGTGCGCGAGGGCGACCGCATCGGTGGTCGTGTGCGGCAACTGCGCGAGGAACTGCTCGATCCGGGCCACGTCGAACTCGAAGGTCGGCGGTAGCTGCCACAGGATCGAGCCGAGTTTTGCTCCCAGCGCCAGGACTCCGGAGGCGAAGAAGTCGGCGAGAGGCTCGTGCACCTGGTTGAGCTTGCGAATGTACGTGATGTACTTCGGCGCCTTCACCGAGAACACGAACTCGTCGGGTGTCCGGTCGCGCCACGAGACCCAGCTCGACGGCTTCTGCAGTGAGTAGAACGAGCCGTTGAGCTCGATCGACGTCACGTGCGTCGCGGCGTACTCGAGCTCCTTCTTCTGGATGAGCCCGGCCGGATAGAACGTGCCGCGCCAGTCGGGATAGACCCAGCCGGCCATGCCGACGACGGCACGGCCGGCCATGTCAGTCCTCGTAGGAGTGCTCGGGGCCGGGGTAGGCGCCGTCCGCGACGTCGCCGCGGTACGCGGTCACGGCGTCGGTGAGGGTCTGGCGGAGGTTCGCGTACTGCTTCACGAACTTCGGGATGCGGCCCTTGGTGAAGCCCGCCCAGTCGGTCCAGACGAGGAGCTGGCCGTCGACGTGCGGGCCGGCGCCGACGCCGATCGTGGGGATGCGCAGCTCCTGGGTCACGCGCGCTGCGGCCTCGGCCGGCACCATCTCGAGCACGACGGCGAAGGCGCCCGCGTCCTCGACCGCGTGGGCGTCGGCGAGCAGCTGCTCGATGCCCTCGCCGCGGCCCTGGATGACGTGGCCGCCGAGCCCGTGCTCGCTCTGCGGCGTGAAGCCGATGTGCGCCATGAGGGGGATCCCCGCCGAGACGATGCGGCGGATCTGCTCGGCACTGCGGACGCCGCCCTCGAGCTTGACGGCGTGCGCGCCGGTCTCCTTCATGAAGCGGAATGCAGTGTGCAGGGCCTCATCCGGCCCGGTCTCGTAGGAGCCGAACGGCATGTCGGCGACGACGAACGCGCGGGACACCGCGCCCGCGACAGCGCGGGCGAGGGGGATCAGGTCGTCGATCGAGACGGGAAGCGTCGTGTCGTAGCCGTAGACGTTGTTGCCGGCGGAGTCGCCGACCAGGAGGAAGTCGATCCCCGCCTCGTCGAAGATCCCGGCCGTGAGCTGGTCGTAGCTCGTGAGCCCGGTGATCTTGATCCCGTTCTCCTTGGCACTCTGGAAGTGCCTGGTGCGAACGCGCTTGAGGTTGGCCTGTGCTGCCGCTGCGGCGGCGGTGTCGCTCATGGCGCCAGTCTAAGACCCCGCCGCGCGCACCCCCACGAGCAACTGGTCGAGAGCTCGGTCGTAGTGGTCCTGGCTCCCGTACTGTGCGAGCTCGACCGCAACGGCGACGGTGTGCGGGAAGTAGTCGGCGGGCAATGATGCCAGCGCCGCGGCCATCTGCTCGACGTGGTCCTTCTCCTGTGCGTCGGGGCGGGAGAGGCTGAAGGCCGCCCAGCCGTAGTTGAGCGCGAGGACCCCGCTGAACGCGACCACGGCGTCGACGCCCGCGACGCCGCCCCGCGCGAGGATCGCGAACGCGAGCTCGCCGATCCGCGTCGCGGACGGTCCCGGGTTCGGGTGGGTGAAGAGCGGGAGCACGGCCCACGGATGCCCGGCCAGCACGTCTCGGTGGGCCTGGGCGAATCGGCGCAGGTCCTCCGCCCAGTCGTCCGTCGGCTCGCGCACCGCGACGCGCCCGAGCACTCGGTCGAGGAGGGCGTCGACGAGCTCGTCCTTGGTGGCGAAGTAGCGGTACATCGACATGGGGGAGGCGCCGAGCTCGGTCGCGACGGCGCGCATGGTGAGCAGCTCGACGCTGCCGGCCATCACGGCCTCGGCGGCATCGAGGATCTCCTCGGGTGTGAGCGAGCTGCGGGCACGGCGAGCGGTCATGTCGTACATCGTACGTTATTGAACGGCGACCACAGCCGGTAACCTTGGGAGGGTGTCGACCGCCTACAGAGGAGCTTGATGGACAAGCAGCGTGACTTCGTTCTTCGCACGATCGAAGAGCGGGGCATCAAGTTCATCCGCCTCTGGTTCACCGACGTCGTGGGCACGCTCAAGTCCGTCGCGATCGCCCCGGCCGAGGTCGAGGGGGCGTTCGCCGAGGGGCTGGGCTTCGACGGCTCTGCCATCGAGGGGTTCACCCGCGCGTACGAGGCCGACATGCTCGCGCATCCGGACCCGACGACCTTCCAGATCCTGCCGTGGCGCGGTGAGATCGACCCCACCGCCCGGATGTTCTGCGACATCACGACGCCCGACGGCCAGCCCGCGGCATCCGACCCCCGCAATGTGCTGAAGCGCGCACTCGCTAAGGCCGCAGACCGGGGCTTCACGTTCTACACGCACCCCGAGATCGAGTTCTACCTGCTGAAGTCGTCGAAGCTCAAGGGCGGCCGCCCCGAGCCGGTCGACTCGGCCGGCTTCTTCGACAACGTGCCCGGCGGTACCGCGCACGACTTCCGCCGCCGTTCGGTCCGGATGCTCGAAGACCTCGGTATCTCGGTGGAGTTCAGCCACCACGAGGCGGGCCCCGGCCAGAACGAGATCGACCTGCGCTACGCGGACGCGCTCACCACCGCCGACAACATCATGACCTTCCGCACGGTCATCAAGGAGGTGGCGATCGAGCAGGGCGTGTACGCGACCTTCATGCCGAAGCCGCTCTCCGGCCAGCCGGGCTCGGGCATGCACACCCACATGTCTCTCTTCGAGGGCGACAGCAACGCGTTCTTCGACGCCGCGGGCCACTACCAGCTCTCCAAGATCGGCCGCCAGTTCGTCGCGGGCCTGCTCAAGCACGCTCCCGAGATCACCGCGGTCACCAACCAGTTCGTCAACTCGTACAAGCGCCTCTGGGGCGGCGACGAGGCCCCGAGCTTCGTGACCTGGGGGCACAACAACCGCTCCGCTCTCGTGCGCGTGCCGCTCTACAAGCCGAACAAGGGCCAGAGCGCGCGCGTCGAGTACCGCGCGATCGACTCGGCGGCGAACCCGTACCTGACCTTCTCGCTCCTGCTGGCAGCCGGCCTGAAGGGCATCGAGGAGGGCTATGAGCTTCCGCCCGAGGCCGAGGACAACGTCTGGGAGCTGTCGGACGCCGAGCGCCGCGCACTGGGCTACAACCAGCTGCCGGCCTCGCTCGACCACGCCGTGTCGATCATGGAGGACTCCGAGCTCGTCGCCGAGACGCTCGGCGAGCAGGTCTTCAACTATGTGCTGCTCAACAAGCGGCTCGAGTGGAAGGAGTACCGCGCCCAGGTCACTCCGTACGAGCTGGAGAGCAACCTCGAGATCCTCTAGATCTTTTGTCACACACAGAACATGTCCCGCAATCAGACAACGCTGACTGAACTCGCGCGGCTCGGCTTCGCCGAGCTGGGGGAGAGCAGCGCCCGCCTGTCTGAGCTCGACGCGCCCGATCTCGTGCCGTTCTTCGCATCCGCGGCCGATCCCGACCAGGCGCTGCGGCTGCTGGTCTCGCTGCGGGAGAGTGCGCCGGCACAGGTTGCGAAACTGGGCCCGGATGCCACGGCGCGACTCATCCAGGTGCTGGGGGCGTCGAGCGGTCTCGGCCAGTTCTTCGAGCGGCACCCGGCGGAGCTCTCGTCGCTCACAACGCCGTTGGCCGTGCCGCCCACGGTCGAGCAGTACGGCGCAGACCTGCTCTCGGTGGTGGCCGGACTCCTCGCCGACGAGGCCTGGGTGGCGCTCCGCGTGCGGTACCGCCGCCACCTCGCGATGCTCACCGCGTGGGACCTTGCGCAGCCCGACCCCCTCGCCGCCGTCTCGACGGTCGCGGCCGCCCTCGCCGACCTTGCGGGCGCCGCTCTCGACGCGGCCTTGGATGTCGCTCAGCGGACAGTCCCGGATCCCGACGGCGACACCAGCCTGGCCATCATCGGCATGGGCAAGGCGGGAGCGCGCGAGCTCAACTACCTCTCCGACGTCGACGTGATCTTCGTGGCCGAGGGGAGCGTCGACGTTGCGACCAGGCTCGCGATGCTGGTCATGAAGGGCATCAACGAGCTCGCCACCGAGCCGGGGCTGTGGGAGGTCGACGCGAACCTCCGGCCCGAGGGCAAGGACGGCGCGCTCGTCCGGACGCTCGAGTCGCACCTCGCGTACTACGACCGCTGGGCGAAGAGCTGGGAGTTCCAGGCGCTGCTCAAGGCCCGCCCGCTCGCCGGCGACCTCGAGCTGGGGGAGCGGTACGTCGAGGTGCTGGCCCCGAAGGTGTGGTCCAGCGCGTCGCGCGAGGGATTCGTCGACTCGGTCCAGCGGATGCGCGAGCGCGTGACCGACAACATCCCCAGCTCCGAGCTCGACGTCCAGCTCAAGCTCGGGCCCGGCGGGCTCCGCGACGTGGAGTTCACCATCCAGCTGCTGCAGCTCGTGCACGGCCAGTCCGACCCGGCAGTGCGCCAGCGCGCGACGCTGCCGGCCCTCGAGGCCCTGGCTGTCGAGGGCTACATCGGCCGCGTCGAGGCCGCCGAGTTCTCGCGCGACTACCGGTTCCTGCGGCTCCTCGAGCACCGCCTTCAGCTCTCCCGGCTGCGCCGCACCCACCTCATGCCCACCGACCCGGATGCCCTCCGCGTGCTCGGCCGGGCGAGCGGCCTCGCCACCAGCGCGGTGGACCTCACCGAGCAGTGGCAGCGGACGAAGCAGGCGGTCCGCAGCCTGCACGAGCGGCTGTTCTACCGCCCGCTGCTGTCCGCGGTGGCTGCGCTGCCCGAGGGCGGGCTCTCGCTGTCGAGCGAGCAGGCCGAGGCGCGGCTCGCGGCGATCGGCTTCCGGGACCCGCGGGGGGCGCTGAAGCACATCGCCGCGCTCACGGGCGGGGTGTCGCGGCGGGCGAGCATCCAGCGCAATCTGCTCCCGGTCATGCTGCAGTGGTTCGCTGAGGGCGCCGACCCCGACCACGGCCTGCTCGCGTTCCGCCGGTTGAGCGATGACCTCGGCGAGGCCTACTGGTTCCTCCGGATGCTCCGCGACTCCTCGGGCGCGGCCCAGCGCCTCACGCACGTGCTCTCCGGCTCGAAGTTCGTGGCCGACCTGTTCGAGCGCATCCCGGAGGCCGCGGCCTGGCTCGAGAACGAGGAGGAGCTGCGGCCCCGCCCCCTCTCGCTGCTGCTCGAGGAGTCCGCCGCGACCCTCGCGCGCCACGACGGCGACGAGGCTGCCGCCGCCCTCGCGCTGCGCACCGCTCGCCGCCGTGAAGTACTGCGGACCGCCCTCGGCGCCATCCTCGGCGTCACGACCATCGACGAGATCGGCTTCGCGCTCACCGACATCACGACCGCCGTGCTGAGCGGGGCGCTGTCGCTCGCGCACACCTTCGGCGACGGTATCGAGTTCGGCATCGTGGCGATGGGCCGCTACGGCGGCTCGGAGCTGGGGTTCGGGTCGGACACCGACGTCATGTACGTGTACCGTGCGGCCGGGGCATCCGACGAAGAAGCCCAGCAGCGGGCCGAGGTCATCGTCCACGCGCTCAGCCGCCTTACCGAAGACCTGCGCATCCCGCTCGACCTCGACATCAACCTGCGGCCGGAGGGCAAGAACGGCGCGATCGTGCGCTCCCTCGAGAGCTACCGCGCCTACTACGCCCGCTGGTCGCTCACCTGGGAGGCTCAGGCACTGCTGCGCGCACGGCCGGTCGTGGGGGATGTCGGCGTACTGCAGGAGTTCACCGCGATCGCCGACGGGGTGCGATACCCGGCCGAGATCGCGGAGCAGGACGTCCGCGAGGTGAAGCGCATCAAGGCACGGGTGGAGGCTGAGCGCCTGCCGCAGGCCGCCGACCCCGCCCGCCACCTCAAGCTCGGGCGCGGCTCGCTCAGCGACGTGGAGTGGTTCGTGCAGCTCCTCCAGCTGCAGTACGGCGCCCGCGTCGAGGGTCTGCGCACGACCTCGACGCTGCGCGCCCTCGCGGCGGCCGAGCGCGAGGAGCTCGTGACCCCGCCCGACGCGAAGAAGCTCCGCGACGCCTGGCTGCTCGCCTCGCGCGCGCGATCGGCCATGACCCTGTGGACGTCCAAGACCTCAGATGTGCTTCCCACCGACCGCCAACAGCTGGACGGCGTCGCCCGCCTCCTGGAGTATCCGCCCGGCTCGGCCACCCAGTTCGAGGAGGACTACCTGCGCATCACGCGCCTCGCCCGCCAGGTGTTCGAGAAGCGGTTCTACGGATAACTGACAGTGTTGGCGGTAATGCTGCCAACGTTGGTTTTCTGCCACCATCGCGCGGCAGGATGGGCCTATGACTTCTTCACCCCTCGCCGTCGCGGCGCTCGATCTTGCAACGGCCCACGAGATCCCGTCCGTGCTCAACCACAGCGTGCGCACCCACGCCTACGCGCTGCTGCACGCCGAGAAGCTCGGCCTCGAGTACGACCCCGACCTGCTGTTCGCCGCCTGCGTCCTGCACGACCTGGGTTCTGCGCCGGCCTACGACGGTCCGCAGCGCTTCGAGGTCGAGGGGGCGGATGCCGCGGCATCCCTGCTCGCCTCGCACGGCCGCACCCCCGACGACATCGACCAGGTCTGGCAAGCCATCGCCCTCCACACCTCTCCCGGCATCGTGGAGCGCCGCGGCGCGGTGCCGCACCTCACCCGCCTCGGCGTCCGCACCGACTTCTTCACCATCGCCATCCCGGACGAAGCCCGTGCCGCGGTCGAGCGGGAGTACCCGCGGCTGGGGCTCGACCACGAGTTGGGCGACCTACTCGTCGAGCAGGCCCTGCGCCAGCCCGAGAAGGCGCGCCCGTCGTCGTGGGTCGCAGACCTGGTCCGCGAGGCCGGTTGAGTAGGCCGCCCGCGGCCGTATCGAAACCTGCCGAACGCGCGACAATGGCCTCATGGCCCGCCCGCGCATCGGCACCTTCCTCAAGCACACGCTCAACCGCGCCACGACGCGCGCCGCCCGCGGACGCGGGGGCCCGTTCGCCCTCGTGAAGCACGTGGGCCGCAAGAGCGGCAAGGCCTACGAGACGCCGATCATCGTGCAGCCCACCGAGGGCGGCTTCGTGATCGAGCTCACCTACGGGCCCGAGGTGGACTGGTACCGCAATGTGGTCGCGGCGAACGGCTGCCGCATCCTGTACCACGGCACGGAGCACGCAATCGAGGGGCTCGAGCCGCTCGCCGCCGCCGAGGGCATCGCCGCCTTCACGCCCGGCCAGCAGCGCATCCTGCGGCTCCTGCGCCGCGACCACTTCGTGAAGCTGCTGGAGAAGCCCTAGGTCGTTGCGCCGAAAACGCAGGAGATTCGAGTCATCCGTGCCGTTTCGATGAAAGACGGCGGCCGGATGCTCGAATCTCCTGCGTTTTCGTTTGGTGCAAGCAGCTCGGGTCAGGCGGAGATCCGCACCAGGTTGCCCGACGGGTCGCGGAACGCACAGTCCTTCGGGCCCCACGGCTGCTCGACGGGCTCCTGGTAGACCTCGGCCCCGTGCGCGCGAAGGCGCTCGAACGCGGCATCCACGTCGTCGGTGAGGAAGACGATGCTCGGCAGCTGGCCCTTCGTGAGCAGCTCCTGGAGGGCGTCGCCGTCCGCCTGCGAGCGGCCCGCGTGGGGCTCGGAGAGGACGACGCCGAGCCCGGGCTGGTCGGCGCTGCCGACGGTCACCCAGCGGAAACCGCCGTTGGAGACATCCATCTGGACTGTCATGCCGAGGCCGTCGGTGTAGAAGGCGAGTGCTTCGTCCACGTCGTTGACGGTGACGTTCACGTACTTGAGTGCAATGGTCATGCGGCAAGCCTAAGGAGGCTACGCGACGGAGGCTTCTCGATTCCTGCTCGGTCTCGTCTGCGCTTTCGCGACGTGCGTCGGCATCGCCATGACCGCCTCGTGCGTGCCCGAGCGGTAGACGCTGGGCGTCACGCCGACGATCTCGGTGAACCGCGAGCTGAAGGACCCGAGGGACGTACAGCCGACGGCCATACAGGCGTCGGTGACGGATGCCCCCTCTCGAAGCAGCGCCATGGCGCGCTCGATCCGGCGCGTCATGAGGTAGCCGTAGGGCGTCTCGCCGTACGCGGCCTTGAACTGCCTCGAGAAGTGCGCTGCCGACATGTACGCGTGCGCCGCCATCGCGGGAACGTCGAGCGGGCGGGCGTACTCCCGGTCCATGAGGTCGCGCGCGCGGCGCAGTTGCCTCAGCGTGGCGATCTCGTCGGGGGTCATGTGATCGAGGGTACCTCTCAGGCGCGGCGCGCGAGAGCGCGCTCGACCCAGAAGTCGAGGTCCTCGTCGTCGACGAGCTCAGGCGAGTCGACGCGAATCCAGCCGGTACTCATTGATCGGCCGCCCATCACGAGGCGGCTCGTGCCGGGTCGACGCATCAGTTCCTCGTCCTCGTCGGCGTGGACCCGAACGAGGAGGCTGCCGTCCTTGTTCGCGGCGACGATCATCTCGCCGTCGAGCATGACCGCGACGGCGCCGAACATGTGCTTCTCTTGCAGGTTCGCGTCGGGCAGGCGTCGCTCCACGCGGTCCAGTAGGTCGCGAACCTCCTCGGAGATCATGGGTCGAGGGTACAACGCGCTGACGAAAACGCAGGAGATTCGGGCATCCGGATGCACTGAGCACCTGTTCTGGCGCGGATCGGAGGAATCTCCTGCGTTTTCGTCAGCCCCACGACAAAGGCCGCACCCCCGATGGGATGCGGCCGTTGCCGTTGCTGTGGCTGATTACACCGAGAAGTACAGCTCGTACTCGAACGGGTGCGGACGCTGCGCCATCGGGATGATCTCCGCGGTGCGCTTGTAGTTGATCCAGGTCGCGATCAGGTCGGGCGTGAACACGTTGCCCTCGGTGAGGAAGTCGTGGTCGGCCTCGAGCGCGTCCAGGGCCTCGGCGAGCGAGCCGGGAACCTGGGGGATGAGCTTGGCCTCCTCGGGCGGCAGCTCGTACAGGTCCTTGTCGACGGGCTCGTGCGGCTCGATCTTGTTCTTGATGCCGTCGAGGCCGGCCATGAGCTGCGCTGCGAAGGCGAGGTACGGGTTGCCCGAGGCATCCGGCGCACGGAATTCGATGCGCTTGGCCTTGGGGTTCGTGCCGGTGATCGGGATGCGGATCGAGGCGGAGCGGTTGCCGGCCGAGTAGACCAGGTTCACGGGGGCCTCGAAGCCGGGGACGAGACGGCGGTACGAGTTGAGGGTCGGGTTCGTGAACGCGAGCACCGCGGGGGCGTGCTTGAGCAGGCCGCCGATGTACCAGCGCGCGATGTCGGACAGGCCGCCGTAGCCCTTCTCGTCGTAGAAGAGCGGCTCGGAGCCGTTCCACAGCGACTGGTGGGTGTGCATGCCCGAGCCGTTGTCGCCGAACAGGGGCTTGGGCATGAAGGTCGCGACCTTGCCCCACTCCTGCGCGGTGTTCTTGACGATGTACTTGAACTTGAGGATGTCGTCTGCCGCGTGCACCATCGTGTCGAAGCGGTAGTTGATCTCAGCCTGGCCGCCGGTGCCGACCTCGTGGTGGGCGCGCTCGAGGATGAGGCCGGCGTCGATCAGCTTGAGGCTGATGTCGTCGCGGAGGTCGGCCTGCTTGTCGACGGGGGAGACGGGGAAGTAGCCGCCCTTGTAGGGGGTCTTGTTGGCGAGGTTGCCGCCTTCCTCGACGCGGCCCGAGTTCCAGGCGCCCTCCTCGGAGTCGACCGAGTAGAAGCTGCCGTTCTGCTTCACCTCGTAGCGCACGTCGTCGAAGATGTAGAACTCGGCCTCGGGGGCGAAGAACGCGGTGTCGGCGATGCCGGTCGAGGCGAGGTACTTCTCCGCCTTCTTGGCGACCTGGCGCGGGTCGCGGCCGTAGATCTCGCCGTTGCGCGGGTTGTAGATGTCGAAGACCATGATGAGCGTGCGCTCCGTGCGGAACGGGTCGAGATACGCGGTCGTCACGTCGGGGATGAGCTGCATGTCCGACTCGTGGATCGACGCGAAGCCGCGGATCGAGGAGCCGTCGAACAGCTGGCCGACGGAGAAGAACTCCTCGTCGACGGTGGAAGCCGGGATGTTGAAGTGCTGCTGCACGCCCGGAAGGTCGGTGAAGCGGATGTCGAGGAACTTGACGTCGGTGTCCTTGATGAACTTCAGGACCTCGGAAGAGTCTTTGAACATGGGTACTCCTGGGCTTGGTGCTGGGCGGCTGCAGACGCGGCCTCTCACGAGGGTAAGGGGAAGGGGTTTCGCCACTGTCACGCTATTGTTTCCGGCAGGTTACGCGTGTCCCCTCTGGGTAGGATCGGAGGGTGGTCAACACCCCGGCATCATCGTCCGCCTGGCCGGGGCAGCGCCTCGGTCTCCCCGCCGCTGGATCGCGCTCGGTCGCACGTCCTGGGCGGCGCATCCTTGCGCTCGCGATCGACTGGGGCACCGCCATCCTGATCTCGATAGCGTTCTTCTCCTACAACGCCTGGGCGACGCTCGGCGTCTTCGCCGTCGCGCAGGTCGTGTTCCTGCTGACCGCGAACGGCAGCGTCGGGCATCTACTGCTCGGGATGCGCGTGGTGCCGATCGCGGGCGGCTATCTGGGCTGGTGGCGTCCGTTCGCGCGGACCGTACTGCTCTGCCTGGTCATCCCGGCCGTGATCTGGGACCGCGACCAGCGCGGGATGCACGACCGCCTGATCGGGACCGTGCTCGTCAGGCGCTAGATCTCGACAGGCTCGATCAGCGGGGTCGCGGCGCCCGCGCCTTCAGGGGATCCATGCCCTTGGGGATCGGCAGGCCGTTGCGGCCGAGCGAGTTCAGCCGGTTCGACACCGCCAGGATCTCGGGCTTGCGCAGCGCCGACTTGATAGAGCGCAGCTTCACCGGCAGCTTGTAGAGCGGGGTGGACTCGGCGTCGGGTCCGACGTACAGGAAGGTGACGGGGACGTTGGGCAGGATGCGCGACACGTTCTTGCGCTCGCTCTCGAGCATCGGCTGCGTGCGCGACCTCGGGCCCTCGCCGATGAGTGCGACACCGCCACGGCCCACGGCGCGGTAGACGGCATCCTGGGTCTTGGGGCTCACTGCCACCGGCATTTCGCTGGCGGTCCAGCCACGTCGGAGCGAGCTCTTGAGCACGGCGCCGACGGCACCGGGCTGGCCGGCGATCTGCGAGTACGCGGCGCGCTCTGCACGACGGCCGAGAATGATCAGGAAGATGAGCACGCCGCCGAGCACGCCCGCGATGATGTAGAGCACGAAGCCGAGGATCTGGTCGCGCGAGAGCAGGAGGGCGAGCACGACTCCGGCGATGATGGGCAGGAGGAAACCGCCGATCAGCCACGCCAGTGCGCTCTTGTCGTACCGGATCGTCATCGTGAAGACCTGGTACATCTGCTTCAGGCGGCCGGGCTCCTTGGGAGCCTTCGACGCGGGGGCAGGGGTCGTGGTGGTGCGTGCCATGTTCCTAGGATACGGCCCTTCGATACGATCGCTGCGCGACCTACTCAGGACACCGCCTGCGCGAAGCCGAGATCGGCGAGGTGCTTGAGGTCTTCGGGGATGTCCCGGCCCTTCGCCGCCATCGACCGGGCCCACAGGCGCCCAGCACGGTAGCTCGAGCGCACCAGCGGCCCCGCGAGCACACCGAGGAACCCGATCTCCTCGGCCTCCTCGCTGAACTCCACGAACTCCTGCGGCTTGACCCAGCGCGCGACGGGAAGGTGCCGCGGGGTGGGTCGTAGGTACTGCGTGATCGTGATGATGTCCGTACCGGCGTCGTGGAGGTCCTGCAGCGCCTGGCTGACCTCGTGCGGCTCCTCGCCCATGCCGAGGATGAGGTTCGACTTGGTGATGAGCCCTGCCACCCGGGCCTGGCTGATGACGTCAAGCGAGCGCTCGTAGCGGAACGCGGGCCGGATGCGCTTGAAGATGCGCGGGACGGTCTCGACGTTGTGCGCGAAGACTTCGGGGCGCGACTCGAAGACCACGCCGAGCAGGTCGGGGTTGCCCGAGAAGTCGGTGGCGAGGATCTCCACGCCCGTGCCCGGGTTGTGCTCGTGGATCTGCCGCACGGTCTCGGCGTGCAGCCACGCGCCCTCGTCGGGCAGGTCGTCGCGCGCGACGCCGGTGACCGTCGCGTACCGCAGGTTCATCTTGGTGACCGACTCCGCGACGCGTCGCGGCTCATCCGTGTCGTAGTCCGCGGGCTTGCCGGTGTCGATCTGGCAGAAGTCGCACCGGCGCGTGCACTGGCTGCCGCCGATGAGGAAGGTCGCCTCGCGGTCTTCCCAGCACTCGAAGATGTTGGGGCATCCGGCCTCCTGGCACACGGTGTGCAGGCTCTCGCCCTTCACGAGCTCCTGCAGCTGCTTGTACTCGGGGCCCATGCGGGCGACGGTCTTGATCCACTCGGGCTTGCGCTCGATGGGGGTCGAGGCGTTGCGCACCTCGAGGCGGAGCAGCTTGCGCTCACCGAGGTCGTGGCTCATCGGATCCCCACCAACGAGTCGATGAACGCGGCCTGCACGATGGGCACGGCCTGCTCGGTCGTGACCGTGCGGCCGAGCTCGCGCGAGATCGAGGTCACGCCGGCGTCCGCGAGTCCGCAGGCGACGATGCGGTCGTAGGCCTCGAACGAGTTGTCGCAGTTGAGCGAGAAGCCGTGCATCGTGACGCCGTTGGCCACGCGGATTCCGATTGCGGCGATCTTGTCGGTGCCGCGCATCCACACGCCCGATCGTCCTTCGACCCGGTCGCCGTCGACGCCCAGCCTGGCGAGTGCGTCGATGAGGATGCCCTCCAGCCGCCGCACGTAGCCGACCACGTCGATCGGCTCTTGCAGCCGCAGGATCGGGTAGCCCACGAGCTGGCCGGGGCCGTGCCAGGTGATCTTGCCGCCCCGGTCGACGTCGATGACGGGGGTGCCGTCGGTGGGCCGCTCGTGGTCCTCGGTGCGCTTGCCCGCGGTATAGACCGACGGGTGCTCGAGGAACATGACGGTGTCGGGCCGGGAGCCCTCGACGACGGCACGATGGGTTGCGCGTTGAAGCTCTAAGGCTTCGACATACGGCACGGAGTTGGCGCTTAGCCCCGTGACGACAAAGTCGACCACGCCATGAGTCTAAGCCTCCACAGGAGCCGGCTTGCGCATCCCTCCACGCCTTGGGCCCGGATGCACGATGCCCGAGCATCGCGAACCGACACTGGGTCGCGTGACCATGGACTCCCTCGGCGGCTACCGCCTCCTGCGCACCGTCGGGGTGGGCTCCCGCGCCGAGGTGCTTCTCGCCCACCCGGTGCGGCCGGATGCCGAGCTCGAGCCCGCGGTCATCAAGCTCTACGGCCCCGCCGTGAGCGATGAGTCGATCGTCGCCGAGATCGAGGCGCTCTCGCGTGCTGCTGGGGACCACGTCGTCCGCCTCCTGGATGTGGCCTCGACGCCGGAGGGCGCGCCGGCCCTGATCCTCAGCAGGCACGCCGCAGGCAGCCTTGCCCGCCTCCTGGCCGACCGCGGCCAGCTCGGGGCGGGGGAGGTCATCACCATCCTCGCGCCGCTGGCCACAGCCCTGGGCCGGATGCACGCCGCGGGCGTTGCGCACGGCAGTATCGGGCCCGGCGCCGTCCTGTTCGACACCGCGGGGTCGCCCGCCCTCGGCTGCTTCGGCCGAGCAGCACTGTTCGCCCCGGGGCTCCATGCAGCGGCGCTCGAGGCGGAGCAGTCGGTCCTCGCGGACATCCTCGCATTCGGCTCGCTGGCCGGCGCACTGCTCGACGGCGCCGGGGCGGCGGGCTTCGCCCAGCGAGCACGGACAGAGGCTGCACCGGGCGCGTGGCTCGCAGCATTCGCGGAGTCCCTCTTCGACCTCGCCGAGCCGCTTCCGGTCGACCTGAGGCCGCGCGCCGAGGTCGACTACGTGCCCTTTCCCTCCCGGGCGGTTCCGGCGATGCCGCCGGCGGCGCTCGCGCCCGCTGCGGCCCCTGCGCGGGACGACCTTGTGTCCCGCGCTCGCGAGGCCCTCGGCCGGGTACGCCGCCCGGTGTGGGCGGTCGCCGGTGCGTCGCTCGTCGCCCTCGTCATAGCGCTCGTCGCTGTTCCGCAGGAGAGCACGACGGCCACGGTCCGGCCATCGGAGTCGGCTACTCCAGTCGCGGCGCCCGCGGGCCCGGTGACCGCCGACGACCCGGTTGCTGCCGCACTCGCGCTGCTCGAGACGCGCGATCGGTGCATCCGGGACCTGTCTGTCGAATGCCTTGACGACGTGGGCCAGCGCGACTCATCGGCGCTCTCCGCCGATCGCGAGCTGCTGACGTCCGTGATTGACGGCGCCGCGGCGGCGGTCGTTATCGACGCGGACCCCGCTCAGGTGGCGCTCGTCCAAAGGCTGGGCGACTCGGCACTCGTCTCCCTGGGGCCGGACAGCGAACCGGCCTCGGTTCTTCTCGTGAAGGGCGAGGCCGGTTGGCGTATCAGGGACTACCTGGAGGAGTAGTGCTGCTGGCTAGATTCCGAGCTTGGAGGCGAAGTCGCCGCTCTCGAGGCGATCCTTGACCGCGACGAGGAACCGGGCGGCGTCGGCACCGTCGACGATGCGGTGGTCGTAGCTCAGCGCGAGGTAGACCATGGAGCGGATTGCGATCGCGTCGCCGCCAGCGTCGCTGACCACGACGGGCTTCTTGGCGACGATCCCGGTGCCGAGGATCGCCGACTGGGGCAGGAACACGATCGGGGTGTCGAACAGCGCGCCGCGCGAGCCCGTGTTGGTGAGCGTGAACGTGCCGCCCGCCAGCTCGTCGGGCTTGAGCTTGTTGTCGCGCGTGCGAGCCGCGAGGTCCGCGATCTGCGTCGCGAAGCCGGCGAGGTCGAGGCTTGCTGCGTCACGGATGACCGGGGTCAGCAGGCCGCGCTCGGTGTCGACCGCGATGCTGATGTTCTCCTGAGCCGGGTAGACGATCGAGTCGCCCTCGATCGTCGCGTTGATGATCGGGTACGCCTGCAGCGCCTCGGCCGCAGCCAGGGCGAAGAAGGGCAGGAACGACAACTTCGTGCCGGTCTTGGCCTGGAAATCAGCCTTGACCTGGTCGCGGTAGAGGGCGACGAGCGTGACGTCGACCTCGACGACCGACGTGAGCTGCGCGGAACTCTGCATGGAGATGACCGCGCGCTCGGCGATCACCTTGCGCAGACGCGACATCGCCACGGTGGTGCCGCGCAGGGCCGAGATCTCGAGCTGCTTGGCCGGCGCGGCGGTCGCGCTCGGCGCGGATGCCGCGGCTGCGGTGGCGGAGGTGGCGCTCAGGACATCCTGCTTGCGGATGCGGCCGCCGACGCCGGTGCCGGAGACGGAGCCGAGGTCGATGCCGCGCTCGTTCGCGAGCTTGCGCACGAGCGGGGTGACATAGCCCGCGTGGGAGTCGGGTGCGGCAGCGGGGGCGGCCGGAGCTGCAGCAGCCGGAGCTGCGGGAGCAGCGGCCGGGGCGGCGGCAACCGGCGCGGCGGGCGCCGGAGCGGTGGTGTGCGCGGGGCCGGCCGGAGCCTCAGTGGCGGGAGCGGGGTCCACGGCGGTGGCCGGGGCCGGGGGAGCTGCGGGTGCCTGCTCGGCGGGGGCCGGGGCATCCGTCGACGGGACCTCGGCAACGGGAGCGGCGGGCGCTGCCTCGGCGGCGGGCGCGGGCTCGGGCTCGGCGGCCGGAGCGGGCTCGGCGGGAGCCTCAGCGGCCGGTGCCTCAACAGCGGGGGCGGGTGCCTCCGCGCCAGCGCCGGATCCGTCACCGATCGTGACGAGCGCGGTGCCGACCTCGACGGTCTCATCCTCGGCGACGAGGATGGCCTCGATCACTCCCGCGACGGGCGAGGGGATCTCGGTGTCGACCTTGTCTGTCGAGACCTCGAGCAGTGGCTCGTCGACCTCCACGCGGTCGCCGACCTTCTTGAGCCAGCGGGTAACCGTACCCTCGGTGACACTCTCACCGAGTGCCGGAAGGTTGACGGATTCGCTCATCAGTGGTGCTCCTTAGTAACGCTTCTTCTGAAAGTTTAGTTGTGGGGTTAGATCGCGTGCAGGGGCTTGCCTGCGAGGTACAGGAATGCCTCGCCGAGCGCCTCGTTCTGCGTGGGGTGCGCGTGGATGAGCGGCGCGATGTCTTCGGGGTACGCCTCCCAGTTCACCGCCAGCTGCGCTTCGCCGATGAGCTCGCCCACACGGGCGCCGATCATGTGCACGCCGACCACGGGGCCGTCGTTGACGCGGACGACCTTGACGGAGCCGGCCGTGCCGATGATGTGGCTCTTGCCGTTGCCGGCGAGGTTGTAGTCGTAGAAGCTCACCTTGTCGGCGCCGTACTTCTCCTCAGCCTTGGCCTGCGAGAGGCCGACCGAGGCGACCTCGGGATCGCTGTAGGTGACCTTGGGGATGTTGACGTCCTCGATGACCACGGGGTTGAGGCCGGCGATCTCCTCGGCGACGAAGATGCCCTGCTGGAAGCCGCGGTGCGCGAGCTGCAGGCCGGGGACGATGTCGCCGACCGCGTAGACGCCGGGGATGTTCGTGGCGAGGCGCTCGTTCGTGATGACGAAGCCGCGGTCCATGGTGATGCCGACCTCCTCGAACCCGAGGTTGGCGGTCGACGGGCCACGGCCGACGGCGACGAGCAGGAGCTCGCCCTCGAAGGTCTTGCCGTCTTCAAGCGTCACGACGACGCCCTGGTCGTTCTGCGTGACGGACTGGAAGCGCACCCCGAGGCTGAACTCGATGCCGCGCTTGCGGAACGCGCGCTCGAACTGCTTGCTGATTGCTTCGTCCTCGTTGGGGACGAGGTGCGGGAGCGCCTCGACGATCTGCACCTCGGCGCCCCAGCTCTTCCAGACGCTGGAGAACTCGACGCCGATGACGCCGCCGCCGAGGACGACGACCTTCTTCGGCACGAAGTCGAGCTCGAGGGCCTGCTCGGACGTGATGACGCGCCCGCCGATCTCGAGGCCGGGCAGCGAGCGGGAGTAGGAGCCGGTCGCGAGGATGACGTTCTTGCCGATGATGGTCTCATCGCCGACCTGCACCGTCGTGGGGGAGACGAGCTTGCCCTCGCCCTCGATCGTGGTGATGCCGCGAGCCTTAATGAGGCCTTGGAGGCCCTTGTACTAGCTGGCCACGACCTCCTGGCGGTACGCGGTGACGCCGGCGATGTCGACCCCGCCGTACGTCGAGGTCACGCCGTACTTCGCGGACTCGCGAGTGACGTCGGCGACCTCTGCGGCGTGCAGCAGGGCCTTGGTCGGGATGCACCCGACGTGCAGGCACGTGCCGCCCACCTTGCCCTTCTCGATCAGGCCGACGGTCAGGCCGAGCTGGCTCGCACGCAGCGCTGCGGCGTACCCACCACTTCCGCCACCGAGAACAACAAGGTCAAATGTGTGCTCAGACAATCCCAGCAACTCCTCTGTAAGGATTTGTGCACCGGCACGCCAAGGATGTGGTGGGCGGCCGGATAGGGGCGGAAGAAACCCGCCTCAAAAACCTTACTACGAGCGGCTATATTCCTCGGCCAGCTCGATCAGTGCGCGAACGGATACTCCGGTCGGTCCCTTGCCCGTGAATCCCCATCCCGCGCCGCCGTTGTTGGCGGGCCCGGCGATGTCGAGGTGGGCCCAGGGGATCGTGCTCGGCACGAAATCCCTCAGGAACGCGGCGGCGATCATCATCCCGCCCGCCGTGTTGCCGGGCTTGATGTTCGCGATGTCGGCGATGTCCGAGGCCAGGAGCGCGCGGAGGTCCGGCGAGATCGGCATGTGCCACAGGGTCTCGCCTACCCGGTTTCCCGCGGCCACGACGCGCTGCGCGAGTTCCGCGTCGCCCATGGTCCCGACATAGCGAGTGCCCATGGCGATGGATGCCGCGCCCGTCAGCGTCGCGACGTCGATGACGGCGTCCGGCTCCTCCTCGCTCGCGGCGACGAGGCCGTCCGCCATGACGAGGCGGCCCTCGGCATCGGTGTTGAGCACCTCGACGGTCTTGCCGCCGTAGATGCGGATGACGTCGTTCGGGCGCAGGGCCGCGCCGCCCGGCATGTTCTCGGCGATGCACAGCCACGCCGTGACCCGCACCGGCAGGGCGAGCTTCGCGGCAGCGAGCGTCACCGCGAGGACTGTGGCCGCGCCGGTCATGTCGTACTTCATGCCGATCATGGAGGCCGGGGGCTTGAGCGAGAGGCCGCCGGTGTCGAAGGTGATGCCCTTGCCGACGAGGGCGATGTGCTTCGCAGCACCGGCGGGGGAGTAGCTGACCTTCACGAGCCGCGGGCCGCGGGCCGAGCCCTGCCCGACGCCGAGGATGCCGCCGTACCCGCCCGCGCGCAGCTCGGCGTCGGCGAGCACCTCGACGGTCACGTCGACGCCCTCAGCGAGGGCGACTGCCGCGTCGGCGAGGGCCTCCGGGTACATGTCGTTCGGCGGTGCGTTCACGAGGTCGCGCACGCTGTGCACCGCCCCGGCCGCCACGAGCGCTCTCGCGATGAGGGCGTCGGCGGGGGGCATCCGTGGCGACGATGATGCTGGTCGCGGGCAGCTTGGTCGCTTCGAGGCTGGATGCCCGGTACGGCGTGTACGCGTAGGCACCGAGTGCGGCGCCCTCGAGCACGGCGAGCACGTCGTCCGCTGAGCGGGTGGGCAGGCCGAGGACGAGCGACTGGATGCCGCGCAGCTGCCGCGCGGCGGAGCCGGCCGCGTACCGCAGGTCGTTGGCGGTGACCTCGCCCTGGCCGAGGCCGACAAGCGCGATGCTCTCGGTCGCGCCGTGCGTGCCGGGGAGGCGGCGCACCTCGTCCTGGGCGCCGGTCACGCCGATCGCCTCGAGGGCGAGCTGGAGGTCGGCCAGAGCCGGGTCCTCGGTCGCGAGCTGGGGCCCCTCGTCGGTCTTGCGCACCCCCAGGACGAGCACGTCGCCCTCGATCTCGAGCAGGGGAAGGGCGGACGTGGAGAGCGCTGGCACAGTCATCCCGCCATCGTATCCAGCCGCGCTGAACGTGTTCGCTGTGGGCATTACTCCGGGAGGCGCATTTGCCCCGATCGCGTGGAAGCCCGGGATTAGTGTTGAAACATGCGCGACCCGGACGGCCTCTACGAACTCTCTGCTGATGCGGATGCGGTTCCGCGCGGCCTCAACCTCGTGGCCGCACTCACCGGTTTCGCCGACGCTGGAAGCGCCGTGACGCAGGTCAGCGAGTACCTGCTCGACACGCTCGAGCACGAGACGATCGCGGAGTTCGATACCGACGAGCTTCTCGACTACCGCGCTCGCCGGCCCACCATCTACTTCGATCAGGACCACCTGAGCGACTACCGACCGCAGTCGCTCAACCTGTACCTGATGCGCGATGAGCTCACCCAGCCGTTCCTGCTCCTGACCGGCTTTGAGCCCGACTTCCAGTGGCAGCGCTTCACGGCGGCCGTGCTCGACCTGATCGACCGCTTCCAGGTGAAGGCGACGACGTGGGTGCACGCCATCCCGATGCCCGTGCCGCACACCCGGCCCATCGGAGTCACGGTGAGCGGCAACCGCACCGAGCTGATCGACGCGATGTCCGTGTGGAAGCCGCGCACCCAGGTGCCGGCGAACGCACTGCACCTGCTGGAGTACCGACTGCAGGAGCTCGGGCATCCCAACGCCGGCTTCGTGCTGCTGATCCCGCACTACCTTGCCGACACGGAGTACCCCGCGGCCGCAGTGACGGCGCTCGAGAGCGTGAGCGCAGCGACCGGGCTCATCTTCCCGACCGACCAGCTCCGCGAGGACGGGCGGGACTTCCTGACCAAGATCGACGGCCAGGTCGAGAACAACCAGGAGCTCGCGAAGCTCGTCGGCACCCTCGAGGTCCGCCACGACAGCTACATGCAGGACAACCCGCTGCGCTCGCCCCTGACGGACGAGGACGGCGAGCTGCCGACCGCGGACGAGATCGCCGCGGAGCTGCAGAACTTCCTGGCCACTCGCCGCACCGGCGATGAGGATCCGACCGCCTGACGCTCGATAGGCTTGCGACGATGAATTCGCGGCGAGCCTGGGTGGTCTACGGCGCGGCCGTGCTGACCTACATGGTCGCCATCCTGCAGCGCAGCTCCCTCGGTGTCGCCGGAGTGGAGGCGACGCACCGGTACGAGGTCGCCGCTACCGCCCTGTCCACACTCGCCGTCGTGCAGCTCGTCGTCTACGCCGCGCTGCAGATCCCTGTCGGGGTGATGGTCGATCGTGTCGGCCCGAAGTTCCTGCTCGCGACCGGCGCCGTGCTCATGCTCATCGGCCAGACCACCCTCGCCTTCTCCGACAACCTCGGCGTGGCCATCGTGGGCCGCGTCCTCGTCGGGGCGGGCGACGCGATGACGTTCATCTCGGGCATCCGGCTGCTCGCATCGTGGTTCGACGGCAGACGGCTGACCTTCGTCTCGCAGCTGTTCGGCTCCTTGGGCCAGTTCGGCCAGATCGTCGCGATCTTCCCCCTCGGGCTCGCCCTGCACGCCTGGGGCTGGACTCCGACCTACCTCCTCGCCGCGTCCGCGTCCGCCATCGTGCTCGTCATCCTGCTCGTCCTGGTCTCGAGCGGGCCGGGCAACCGCCTGGAGAGCCGCGAGCGCCAGACCTGGGCGCAGTCCGCCCATCACCTCCGCACCGCGCTCTCGCGCCCGGGTACCCAGCTCGGGTTCTGGTCGCACTTCGTGTCGCAGTCGTCCCTGACGAGCTTCGCCATGCTGTGGGGCTTCCCGTTCCTGTCGGTCGCTCTCGGCTACGGCCCGCAGGCGGCAGCGGGACTGCTGACGCTGACCGTCGCGAGCGTGCTCGTCAGCGGCCCGGTACTCGGAATGCTGTGCGCGCGATTCCCCCTGCGCCGCAGCAACCTCGTGCTCGGGATCGTCAGCGCCATGGCGATCGTGTGGACCGTGCTGCTGCTGTGGCCCGGCCAGCCCCCGCTGTGGCTCGTGGTCGTCCTCCTGCTCGTCATCGCGGTGGGCGGGCCAGGGTCGCTCATCGGGTTCGACTTCGCGCGCTCGTTCAACCCGCTGCGCTCGCTCGGCTCGGCGAACGGCATCGTCAACGTCGGGGGATTCCTCGCGTCCTTCGTGATCATGTTCTTCGCCGGCGTGGTGCTCGACCTGGTCGACCGGTCGCAAGGCGGCAACGGCATCCCCGCTCAGCTCTACTCGCTCGACGCCTTCCGGTATGCCTTCCTCGTCCAGTACGTCGTGGTCGGCGTCGGAGTGGTGTTCCTGCTGATCGCCCGGCGCCGCACCCGGCACCTTCTCCACGAGGAGGAGGGCATAGAAGTGGGGCCCTTGTGGGTTGCACTAGTGAGGTATTGGCGGCGTCCGAGAACCTGATCGCTCCGCGCGAACGGGTTTTATCACGCGAGTGGCACCTTCTGTCAAGTGCCGCGTCCAATACGTGCAATAATTGGGTACGAGACCCGGTCTTCTTCCGTTGCTCGCCGCATCACACTTCGATGCGCGCGCACGGGACTTGACAAGGGTCTTAGTGCTGCCCCGAAACCTTGAGGCGGCATGAGACAGACTGCCCAAAAACTCCTGGAAGGTGTTCGAATGGCAACCCGGACTACGGCCGCACCTGCGGCCACGAAGACTGCGCCTGCAAAGGCCGCGACCGCCAAGGCTGCGTCAACGAAGACGAAGGCCGCCGGCGTGAAGGACGCAGCAGAGGTCGAAGAGACCACGGCGAAGGCTCCCGCCAAGGCCGGAGCGAAGGCTCCCGCCAAGGCCGCCGCGAAGGCCCCGGCCGGCCGCAAGCCCAAGTCGGCCGACCTCGATGACGACGAGGCGGAGACCGACGAGCCCGCGGAGATCGAAGAGATCGACGAGGAGGAGATCGAGGCGGTTGTCGCCGTAGTCGAGGTCGACCCTGAGGCCGACGAGGCCAAGGATGACGCCTCCGACGACGATGACGACGACGAGAAGTCGACCAGCAAGGACGAGGAGCTGCCCACCGGGGCGCTCGTCCTCTCGCTGGTGGACGACGAGGACGAAGTTCCCGTCTACTCGTCCGCGATCACCGGCGCCACGGCTGACCCGGTCAAGGACTACCTGAAGCAGATCGGCAAGGTCGCGCTGCTCAACGCCGCAGAGGAGGTCGAGCTCGCGATGCGCATCGAGGCCGGCCTGTTCGCGGAGGACAAGCTCTCCCACATGACTCCCGCCGAGCTGCGCTCCGCACTCGGGCGCGAGCTGCAGTGGGTCGCCAAGGACGGCCAGCGGGCCAAGAGCCACCTGCTCGGCGCGAACCTGCGCCTCGTGGTCTCGCTTGCGAAGCGCTACACCGGCCGCGGTATGCAGTTCCTCGACCTGATCCAGGAGGGCAACCTGGGCCTCATCCGTGCAGTCGAGAAGTTCGACTACACGAAGGGCTTCAAGTTCTCAACCTATGCAACGTGGTGGATCCGCCAGGCGATCACTCGCGCAATGGCCGACCAGGCCCGCACGATCCGCATCCCGGTCCACATGGTCGAGGTCATCAACAAGCTCGCCCGCGTGCAGCGGCAGATGCTGCAGGACCTGGGCCGCGAGCCCACGCCCGAGGAGCTCAGTCGCGAGCTCGACATGACTCCCGAGAAGGTCATCGAGGTGCAGAAGTACGGCCGCGAGCCGATCTCCCTGCACACGCCGCTCGGCGAGGACGGCGACAGCGAGTTCGGCGACCTCATCGAGGACACCGAGGCCGTAGTACCCGCCGACGCCGTGGGCTTCACGATGCTGCAGAAGCAGCTCGAGTCGCTCCTCGACTCCCTCAGCGAGCGCGAGGCGGGTGTCATCCGGATGCGCTTCGGCCTCGGTGACGGTATGCCGAAGACGCTCGACCAGATCGGGGACACGTTCGGCGTGACGCGCGAGCGCATCCGCCAGATCGAGTCGAAGACGATGGCCAAGCTGCGCCACCCGTCCCGCTCGCAGTCGCTGCGCGACTACCTCGAGTAGGCCGTCGAGGACATGGCCGGGGCTAACGAAGGCAAGAATCTCGAGGTCGTCGTGGACGGGGTGCGCTACCAGCGCATCCCGATCAAGACCCACGTGGTGATGCGGGACGACGTTCTGCTCGATGTCGTGCAGAAGTACGCTGGCAGTCTCGTGCAGGACGGCGACGTGCTGTTCGTCACGGAGAAGATCGTCGGGATCACCCAGGGGCGCGCGTTCCCGCTCGAGGAGATCCAGCCGCGCAAGCTCGCGGTGACGCTCTCCAAGTACGTGACCAAGACCTCGCACGGCATCGGCCTGGGAATCCCCGAGACGATGGAGATGGCGCTGCGCGAGTGCGGCACCCCGCGCATCCTGTTCGCCGCCGCTGTGGCCGCGGTCACGAAGGCCTTCGGACGCCGCG
Source organism: Rhodoglobus sp. (assembly GCA_025463515.1). Taxonomy (GTDB): domain Bacteria; phylum Actinomycetota; class Actinomycetes; order Actinomycetales; family Microbacteriaceae; genus Rhodoglobus. The sequence goes on along the minus strand of JAODAQ010000028.1, from coordinate 59,311 downwards.
GCGACTTCTACCGCATCGCCGGGCCGAAGGCGCGGGCGATCGATGGGCCGACGAAGAACACCATCCCGCCGTACGACTCGCAGGTCGTGCTCGGGCCGGCTCGTCCGGACGGGGTGGCCGCCGACATCAAGGCGGCGCTCGGCAAGCAGCTGGACGTGCTCGTGGTCGACATCAACGACTTCGGCGGGAACATCCTCGGGTCGACGTCGACGCGGGCACTCAGCGACCTGATGGTGCGGGTGCTCAAGGACAATCCGCTGGGCCAGGACCGCCAGTCAACCCCGATGGGGATCATCCGGAAGGCTTAGCGCCCCTCGGTGAGGTCGGGCCAGTCGGCCGGCACGATGTCCTCCAGCGTGACCTCCAGCACCTCGGCGAGGGCGAGGAGGGTGAACAGCCGCGGGTTCATCGGGGTGCCCGGCTTCGACTCGCCCTTCTCGAACTTCTGGTACGTGTACGACGCGATGCCAGCCATGTGCGCCAGTCGCTCCTGGCTGAGACCGCGCTCGAGGCGCAGTCGCTGAAGAGCCACCCCCATCGCGCGGGAGAAGTCGGCCATGCTGACGCTGTCGCCCTTGCCTGTGTGCACAACCCCAGCCTGAAAGACGTGGACCCGCTACGGTGCCATCTATGTATGGGAATATCCGCGTGCTCATACTATCGGCGCTCCGGAGCCCCTGAGTGTCGGTGGCGCGTGATGCAGTTGAGGGGTCGTGCCGCGACCTGAGGAGGGAAGTCCACGGTGGACGACACGAGACCTAGCTGGCAGGTCGACCCGTGCCCGGCATGGTGCGCCGGCGGCCATGCTGAGCACGATCATCCGGACGATCGGGTGCACCGCAGTCCTGCGGTGGCCGTGCCCGTCGTGACGAGGCGCACGGCGTTCGACGGTCCCGAGCTTCGGCGTTCGACGCAGGCTGCCGAGTTCGAGGTCGCGGTGTCCCGGGTCGACGGCGAGAAGGAGACCTGGGCCTACGTGGGCGACGGGCCGGCGATGTTCATCGAGGTGACCGCTGAGAGTGCCGAGCGCCTGATCGATGCCCTGGGCGACGCGGTAATCAGAAGTCGATGACCTTGCGGAACTTCGGCAGCAGCCCGATCTTGTCGCCCGTGAGGCTCGGCTTCATCTGGAACACCCCGGTGTTGTAGTTGCCCTCGATGATCACGGGGCCGTGCTCGCCGATCGCGACATCCCAGCCCACGTAGGGGATCTGCGGCACGATCCTCGAGACCGTGTCGAGAGTCGCGAGCACCTCGGCGTAGAGCGGCACCTCGAAGCCCACGATGGGCGTGCCCGAGATCGGGTGCGCCGTGAAGGTGTTCGCGTACTTGTCGAAGGCGCCGTAGTGGGCGATGCCCGTCTTCTCGTCGATCACCGTGTACATGCCGCCGCGGCCGTAGTTGTCGACATCGGCGCCGTTGCCCATCCGCAGCACCGCCTCCATGACGTGCACGTCAGTGCCATCGAAGAAGGTGATCATGCGCAGGGAGTTCACGCTGGTGGGGGAGAGGGAGGCCATGACCGGATGCTGCGTCAGGAAGGTCTCGACGAGGTACTGCTTGTTCTCCAGCAGCTCCGCGCGGAAGGCCTCGTAGTCGGTGATGGAGGCCGCGAGGTGCTTCTCGATGCCGGCGCCGCTCATCCCGTCGATGCGCTTGGCCATGACCACCCGGTTGCGCTTCACGAAGGTCTCGAGCTCCGCGGCCGTGGACTCGCGAACGTCGAGCCACTCGCGCCCGAGCCACTCGCGGAACCGCGCGTTGAACTTCGGCTTGTCCCAGAACTGCTCGCGGTACTCGCGCTGGTTGTACTTGACGACTATCGAGTTGGCGTTGCCGCTCGTGATCCAGGTGCGCCGCTCGTGCGCGGTGAGGGACCAGAACTCGAACTCCTGGTAGTCGAGGTAGCCGGCCTGGTAGACGACAGAGCACCAGGCCATGTCGAGCAGGATGAGGATGCGCGGCTTCCCGCTCTCCTGCGCGACAGCCTTCGCCACGGCTCCCATGTTCTTCACGTCCAGGGTGACGAGGCGGGAGAGGTAGTGCCTGATGCGCTTCACGATGCTCCGTTAAAAAGACGAGGACCGGGTCGCCCCGGTCCTCAAAATCTATCGCCTGTTAGACCGTGCGGTCCTCGAGCAGGCGGGCCGACTCGTCGTGCCAGTTCAGCGCGGTCGGGAAGAGCTTGTCCTTGAACTCGTTGCCGTGGTGGGCGCAGAACAGGAGGTCTCCGGTCTTGAGCGTGACGCGGATGTAGGCCTGTGCGCCGCAGCTGTCGCAGCGGTCGAGAGCGGAGAGCGTGTAGTCCAGCTCGTCGACGGGGCTGTCCTCGGTTGCGATCTGAGACATGTGCGGCTCCATTCGGGCTGGTGGGGCGGAAACTTCCGTGCCTCAATACAAGCACGTCGGGCGTGAGGGGGGCGTCAATTGCGGGGTATTTCGCTGAACGCGTACAGCTCGGCCCGTCCCGTGTCAGTCCCGGGTCGGAGGCCTCCCGGAACATAGTGTTGAACCGACTCACGCCCGACCCCTAGGAGAACGCATGTCCAGCGCTGACTACTCAGCCCGGCACCTCTCGGTGCTCGAAGGCCTCGAGGCGGTCCGCAAGCGCCCCGGCATGTACATCGGCTCGACGGACTCCCGCGGCCTCATGCACTGCCTGTGGGAGATCATCGACAACTCGGTCGATGAGGCGCTCGGTGGCCACGGCAACGAGATCAGCGTCGTCCTGCACAAGGACGAGAGCGTCACGGTCCGCGACCGTGCGCGCGGCATCCCGGTCGATATTGAGCCCAAGACGGGGCTCTCGGGGGTCGAGGTCGTCTTCACCAAGCTGCACGCGGGCGGCAAGTTCGGGTCGGGGTCGTACGCGGCATCCGGTGGCCTGCACGGCGTGGGCGCCTCGGTGGTCAACGCCCTCTCGGAGCGCCTCGATGTCGAGGTTGACCGCGACGGCAAGACCTGGGCGATGTCGTTCCACCGGGGCGAGCCCGGCATCTTCGACGACCGCGGGGGAGAGCCGACTCCGGATGCCCCGTTCACCCCGTTCGTCGCGAACAGCGAGCTGCGCGCCGTCGGCAAGGTGGCGAAGAACGTCACGGGCACCCGGATCCGCTACTGGGCCGACCGCCAGATCTTCACCAAGGGCGCCTCGTTCCAGACCGACGAGCTGCTCGACCGCGTGCGGCAGACCGCGTTCCTCGTGCCCGACCTGCGGCTCGACATCACCGACGACCGGCCGGCGGAGCCCACGCACGAGACGTTCCACTTCGAGGGCGGCATCGGCGAGTTCGTCGACCACCTCGCGGCGGACGCGCCCCTCACCGACACCTGGCGGATGACCGGCAGCGGCACCTTCACCGAGACCGTCCCGGTGCTGCAGGACAACGGGCACATGATCCCGACCGAGCTCACCCGCGACTGCGAGGTCGACATCGCGCTGCGCTGGGGCACCGGCTACGACACCGTGTTCAAGAGCTTCGTCAACATCATCTCCACGCCCAAGGGCGGCACGCACCAGGCCGGCTTCGAGCAGGGGATGCTCAAGTTCCTGCGGGCCGAGGCGGAGAAGAACTCGCGCCGGCTCAAGCTCGGCAACGACAAGCTCGAGAAGGACGACATCCTCGCGGGCCTCACCGCCGTGCTCACGGTGCGCCTGCCCGAGCCGCAGTTCGAGGGCCAGACCAAGGAGATCCTCGGCACGCCCGCGGTGCGCAACATCGTGTCGCAGGTGATCTCGAAGGCCATGTCCGACAAGTTCGCGTCCTCGAAGCGCGACGACAAGGCCCAGTCGGCACTCGTGCTCGACAAGATCGTCTCCGAGATGAAGTCGCGCATCTCCGCGCGCGCCCACAAGGAGACCCAGCGCCGCAAGAACGCGCTGGAGAGCTCGTCGCTGCCCGCGAAGCTCGTGGACTGCCGCTCGAACGACGTCGCCAACAGCGAGCTCTTCATCGTCGAGGGCGACTCGGCGCTCGGCACCGCGAAGCTCGCGCGCGACAGCGAGTACCAGGCGCTGCTGCCGATCCGCGGCAAGATCCTCAACGTGCAGAAGGCGTCGGTGAGCGACATGCTCTCCAACGCCGAGTGCGCGTCGATCATCCAGGTGATCGGGGCCGGATCCGGCCGCACCTTCGACCTCGAGTCGGCCCGCTACGGCAAGGTCATCATCATGAGCGACGCGGATGTCGACGGCGCCCACATCCGCACGCTCCTGCTCACGCTCTTCTTCCGCTACATGCGGCCGATGATCGACGAGGGCCGCATCTACGCTGCCGTGCCGCCCCTGCACCGCGTCGTCGTCATGAACCCGGGGTCCAAGCCCAACGAGACGCTGTACACCTACTCCGAGAAGGAGCTCGAGGGCGTGCTGGCCGGGCTGCGGAGGTCGGGCAAGAAGTACCAGGACCCGATCCAGCGGTACAAGGGGCTCGGTGAGATGGATGCCGACCAGCTCTCGGAGACCACGATGGACCGCCGGTACCGCACCCTTCGCCGCGTGACCGCCGTCACCGCCGAGGCCGCCGAGGAGGCATCGCGCGTGTTCGAGCTGCTCATGGGCAACGACGTCGCACCGCGCAAGGAGTTCATCATCGCGGGCGAGGGCCTCGACCGCGACCGCATCGACGTCTGATCCGCTCACAGCGAGCGCCAAGGCAGCGTCCAGTGGGCGGTCGTAGCCTTAACAGGTGAGCATCACCCTGAGTACCGGTCTTGAGGTCGAGGTCACGGGTGGCGGCATCCGGGGCACCGAGCTCGAGGGGCTTCGCCACTGGCGCGCGATTCCCTACGCGGCCCCGCCGACAGGCGACTTGCGCCTGCGGGCCCCGCAGCCGGTCGTGCCGTGGGAAGGTGTGCGGGATGCCTCGGCATTCGGTCCCGTCTCGCACCAGGTAGCGGGCATCTCGCGTGTGCCGATGTCTGAAGACTGCCTCACGCTCAACGTCATCGCGCCGCGGAAGCCCGGCATCGGCCGGCCGGTCATGGTCTTCATCCACGGCGGCGCCTACACGACCGGCTCGTCGCGGGAGATCCCGCACCTCGGCGAGGCGCTCGTGCGCGAGGGCGGCGTCGTGTTCGTCAACCTCAACTACCGGCTCGGAGCACTCGGCTACCTCGACTTCTCGGCGTTCTCCACGCCCGAGCGACCGCTCGAGGCCAATCTCGGCCTGCGCGACCAGGTTGCGGCCCTGGCGTGGGTGGGCGAGAACATCGCGCAGTTCGGCGGCGATCCCGACAACGTGACCGTCTTCGGCGAGTCCGCGGGCGGCAACGCGGTCACCACCCTTCTTGCGGTTCCGTCTGCGAAGGACCTCTTCGCCCGCGCTATCGCGGAGAGCGCGCCGCCCGAGGCCGTGTACCCGAGCGCCCTCACGCGCGAGTGGGGCGCCGACTACGTCGCCATCCTGCGCGAGGTGACCCGGGACGCCACGACACCGGCGCCCGAGCTCCTCCTCACCACGGCGCCCACGCTCCTCGTGCGGGCGGCCTCGATCATGCGCCAGCGCACTCCGGACGCGGTGCCCGGCACGATCGCCTTCTCGCCCGTCATCGACGGGGATGTTCTGCCCGAGCGGCCAGTCGATGCCGCGGCTGCCGGCCGCACGCATCCCGTGCCCCTGATCATCGGGACGAACTCGCGCGAGGGCACGCTCTTCCGCGGCCGCCTCGACCTGCTCGCCACGACGAAGCCGCGTATCCGCGCGGTCTTCGCCAAGACCGAGCGGCAGGCGCGAGCGCGCCTGTTCGAGGAGTACCGGGCGCTGCCGCCGCGCCGCTCCGCGGCGGAGTTCGGCGGTGACTACTCGTTCTGGTACCCGTCGATCCGCTTCGCGGAAGGCCACGCCCAGGTCGCGCCCGTGCACTTCTACCGCTTCGACATCGCGACCAGGGCCCTGAAATGGGCGGGACTCGACGCCACCCACGGCATCGAGCTCTTCGCCGTGTTCGACCTGCTCGACAACCCGATCGCGCGGGCAGCGGGTGCTCTCGGCGGGCGGCTCGCGTTCAAGCAGGCGGCGACGCGGATGCGCGGGCGCTGGCTCGCGTTCGCCCACGACGGCACCGTGGGAGACGACTGGGAGCAGTACTCCGCCACCCACCGGGCCACCCTCGTCATCGACGCGGACGACCGGATCGAGCTCGACCCGCGGCGGTCTCGCCGCCTCGCGTGGGACGCGTTCATCCCGCACATCTAGCTCGGCCGCCGAAAACGCAGGAGATTCTGCTGAAATCGGCCACATACCGTCCCCGCGACCGTCAAACGGGCGAATCTCCTGCGTTTTCGTCAGCCCGCACCTGCCGTTAATCTGCGCTGCCTAGGCTGCAGGCGTGGAGTCCCTTCGCGTCGCTGTGTCGGGCGGCGAGCTGCAGGGGGTGCTGCGCCGCGGCCTGAGGATGTGGCGGGGCATCCCGTACGCCGCCGCGCCTGTCGGTCCGCTGCGGTTCCGGGCGCCGCAGCCACTCGCGCCGTGGGCGGGAGTGCGCTCCGCCGTCGAGTTCGGGCCGGTTGCGCCACAGGACCGCAACGGGCAGTTCGCCGGGCCGCCCACGAGCGTGCCGATGTCGGAGGACTGCCTGACCCTCAACGTGATCGCGCCCGCGGCATCCACCGATCCGCTGCCGGTCATGGTCTTCGTGCACGGCGGTGCCTACAGCGTGGGATCCTCGCGGGAGATCCGCAAGCAGGGCGAGGGGCTCGTGCGGCAGGGGCCGGTGGTCTTCGTCAACGTCAACTACCGCCTCGGCGGGCTCGGCTACCTCGACTTCTCGCAGTTCTCGACGCGCGCTCGGCGGTTCGAGAGCAACCTCGGGCTTCGCGACCAGGTCGCCGCCCTCGAGTGGGTGCGGGACAACATCGCGGTGTTCGGCGGCGACCCCGCCAACGTCACACTGTTCGGCGAGTCGGCGGGCGGCAACGCCGTGACGACGCTGATGGCCGTGCCCGCGGCATCCGGGCTGTTCGCGCGCGCGATCGCCCAGAGCTCGCCGGCCAACGCCATCTACCCGCCCGCTGTAGCAGGCGCGTGGGCGCGCGACTACGTCGAGCTGCTGAGTGAGGTCGTCGACAACTCGAGCACCGAGAGCACCTCGCCCGAAGACGCCGGCACGCTGCTGGCGGAGGCCGACGTCGACGACCTCGTGCGGGCCACCACTCGGATGCAGCTCCTCACGCCCGACCGCGCACCCGGCACCGTCGTGCTCGCGCCCGTGATCGACGGCGACTTTCTGCCCGAGCGGCCGCTCGACGCGTTCAAGGCCGGGCGCGCCGCGCGAGTGCCGCTCATCATCGGGACGAACGACCGCGAGGGCTCACTGTTCCGCGGACGGCTCGATATTCTCGCAACGACGCCCCCGCGCATCCGGGCCATCTTCGCCAACACCCGCAAGCGCTCGCGCAAGGCGCTCAAGGCGCTGTACCCGGGGCTGCCCGCGCGCCGGCCCGCGGCCGACTTCGGGGGAGACCTCGCATTCTGGTACCCGTCCGTCAAGGTCGCCGAGCGCCACGCACGGTTCGCGCGGGTGCACTTCTACCGGTTCGACATTGCGACGCGGCTGCTTCGGCTTACGGGTCACGACGCCACTCACGGTCTCGAACTGTTCGCGCTCTTCGACCGCATGGACGGCCTCTTCGGCCGCATGCTCGGGATGCTCGGCGGCCGTGCCGCGTTCACACGGGCCGGGGCGCGAATGCAGGCGGAGTGGCTGAGCTTCGCCCGAGACGGCACCGTGAGCGACGCGTGGCCGAAGTACACGCAGCGCAAGCGCCGCACGCTCATCATCGACAGGGTCGACCGTGTCGAGCAGGATCCGCGCGGGGAGCGCCGCCTCGCGTGGCAGGAGTTCGTGCCGCACGTCTGAACCCACGCCGAAAACGCAGGAGATTCTGTCGCTGACGCACGTTCGTGCACCGCAGACGGCGTCGTTCGGCAAGAACTCCTGCGTTTTCGATGGGCGGTCGAGCGCGCCGACTCCAGTGGCGGGCTAGACGCTCTCGCCGATCGACCCGATCACGCCGTCGAGGGGCGTGCCCGAGGCATCCCGCTTCGCGCCGGGTTCTGGCAGCGTGCGCACCGCGCCGTCCGTGCCCACGGCCAGCGCGGGGGAGCGACCCACCCAGGCGAGGCCGAGCACGTCCTCGCCCTTGAGGAAGCTGTGCGCCCGCACGCCACCGGTGGCGCGGCCCTTGCCGGGGAACTCGGAGATCGCGGAGACCTTCGCCCGCCCCGGGTCGGCGCCGGCGATCGTGGTGGTCGAGGTGGAGACCGTCACGACGACGTTCTCGTCGCCCGGGTCGATCGTGCCGAAGAAGGTGACCGTGGCCTTGGCCGACAGGTTGATGCCGGCCATGCCGCCCGCGCTCGCGCCCTGGGGCCGCACCGCGCTGGCCGGAAAATGCAGGAGTTGTGCGTCGGAGGTCACGAAGACGAGCTCTTCGGCGTCGGTTCCTTGAGAAACTCCTGCAATTTCGTCGCCCGGCTTGAGCGCGATGATCTCGAAGTCGGGCTTGCCGGGCCAGCTGCCGGTCGCTACGCGCTTGACGACGCCCTGGCGGGTGCCGAGCACGATCGGGTCGCCCTCGAGCTTCACGAAGCCCAGCACGCGCTCCTTGGGGCCCATGGCGAGGTACTCGGTGATCTTCGCGCCGGCTGCGAGCTGGATCGAGTTGGCGGGGACGCTCGGCAGGTCGACGGCGGTGAACCGGATGAGGCGGCCGAGGTTCGTGACGGCGCCGATCTCGGTGCGGCTCGTCGTGGTGATGCGAGACCGTATTGCGTCGTGCTTGGACCGACGGCGCGCGGGTGCAGCGGCGGGGTCGTCGGTCACGTCGACGCGGATCGCGCGGCCCGTGGTCGACAGCAGCACCTCGCACGGCGCGTCCGCGATCTCGAGCACGGGTGTGGACTTGCGCGCCGCGGCGGCGGACACGGGCGCGCCGCGGGCCTCGGTGAGCAGCGTGCGGCGCGGGGTGCCGAACCTCTCGGCTACCTCCTCGAGCTCGTCGGAGACCAGCTGGGCGACGCGGGCCGGGTCGGAGAGCAGCCCCTCGAGGAACTCGATCTCGGCCTGCAGCTTGTCGCGCTCGGCCTCGAGCTCGATGCGGCTGAACTTCGTGAGGCGGCGCAGGCGCAGCTCGAGGATGTACTCCGCCTGCAGGTCGCTCAGGTCGAAGACGTCGATGAGCCGCGCGCGGGCCTGCTCTCCGTCGTCGCTCTGGCGGATGACCTGGATGACCTCGTCGATGTCGAGGATGGCGATGAGGAGGCCCTCGACGAGGTGCAGCCGCTCGCGGCGCCGCGCGAGCCGGAACTCGCTCCGCCGCCGCACGACCTCGAGGCGGTGGTCGAGGTAGACCCGCAGCAGTTCCTTGAGCCCGAGCGTCTGCGGCCCGCCGTTGACGAGGGCGACGTTGTTGATCGAGAAGCTGTCTTCGAGGGGCGTGAGCCGGTAGAGCTGCTCGAGTACGGCATCCGGGCTGAAGCCCGTCTTGATCCCGATGACGAGGCGCATGCCGTGCTTGCGGTCGGTGAGGTCGGTGACGTCGGAGATGCCGTTGATCTTCTTGGCATTGACGCCGTCTTTGATCTTCTCGATGACGCGCTCGGTGCCGACGAGGTACGGCAGCTCGGTGACGACGAGCCCGGTCTTGCGGGCCGTGATGGATTCCACCGACACGCGCGCACGGGTCTTGAAGGCTCCGCGGCCGGTGGCGTAGGCGTCCTTGATGCCGTCGAGGCCGACGATGGTGCCGCCGGTCGGGAGGTCGGGGCCGGGCACGAAGGCCATGAGGTCTTCGAGCGAGGCATCCGGGTTCTCGAGCAGGTAGCGGGCCGCCGCGACCACCTCGATGAGGTTGTGCGGGGCCATGTTCGTCGCCATGCCGACCGCGATACCGGATGCACCGTTGACGAGCAGGTTCGGGAACGCCGCCGACAGCACCGACGGCTGCATGAACTGGTTGTCGTAGTTCGGGATGAAGTCGACGACGTCCTCGTCGAGGTTCTCCGTGAGCGCGAGGGCGGTCGCGTGCAGGCGAGCCTCGGTGTACCGGGGCGCGGCGGGGCCGTCGTCGAGCGAGCCGAAGTTGCCGTGGCCGTCGATGAGCGGCACGCGCAGCACGAAGTCCTGCGTGAGGCGCACCATCGCGTCGTAGATCGAGGCGTCGCCGTGGGGGTGCAGCTTTCCCATCACCTCGCCCACGACGCGGGACGACTTCACGTGGCCGCGGTCGGGCCGCAGACCCATCTCCGACATCTGGTAGAGGATGCGGCGCTGCACGGGCTTCAGGCCGTCACGGGCATCCGGAAGGGCGCGCGAGTAGATGACGGAGTATGCGTATTCGAGGAACGAGCCATGCATCTCGGCGGAGACATCGACGTCTTCGATGCGCTCACCGGGAGGGGTGGTGTCGGGAGGAGTAGCCATAAGATTGCCCCCATGCTACCGGCGCTGAAATCCGACGCGCTGAGCCTTGCCGATGTACTGAGAAGTTGCCTCGGCGCGATTCTGGGAGAGCCCAATCGCCTGGCGCTCCCGCCCGTCGACAACGCGGTGGTCCTGCTCGTGGACGGCCTCGGCGCCGACCTCCTGAAGTCGCGGTCGGGCCACGCCCGCGCCCTCTCCGCCGCCCTCACGAGCAAATCGGTGATCGAGTCGGGCTTCCCGACGACGACCGCCGCCGCCCTCGCCTCGCTGACCACGGGCGTCGCGCCCGGGCAGCACGGACTCGTCGGCTATACGGTCCTCGACCCGGCCAATGACCGCGTCGTCAACCAGCTCTCCGGCTGGGACGACAAGCTCGATCCCTTCACCTGGCAGGGCGTCCCGACCCTGTTCGAGACTGCGGCGGCCCAGGGCATCGAGGCCGTTGCGATCGGCCCGGAGCGCTACCTGGACACAGGCTTCACCCACGCCGTGCTGCGCGGCGCGCGGTACATCCCGGCGGCGTCGATAACCGACCGGATGTCCCGCGCCCTCGCCGAGCTGAAGAAGCCCGGCCGCCACCTCGTGTACGTCTACGTCCCCGAGCTCGACCAGGCGGCCCACGCCCACGGCGCCGACTCGGCGGAGTGGATCCGCGCGCTCGAGAATCTCGACGCGGCTGCCGCCACCCTCACCGCGGCGCTCGGCCGCCGCGACGGCCTTCTCGTCACTGCCGATCACGGGCTGCTCGACATCCCGCAGCACTCTCACGTCCTGCTCGAGGGGCCGCTGCTCGACGGGGTGCGCTTCATCGCGGGGGAGCCGCGGTGCCTGCAGCTGCACGTGGAGCCCGGCACCGACGTGGATGCCCTCGCCGAGCGCTGGCGCGAGGTGGAGGGCCACCGCGCGTGGATCGCGACGCGCGCAGAGGCCGTCGAGGCCGGCTGGTTCGGCGAGGTGCGGCCCGAGGTGCTGCCGCGCATCGGCGACCTGCTCGTCGCCGCGCGGAAGAGCATCGCCTACTACGACGGACGGCTGGCGAACCCGCACGGGCGCGGGATGGTCGGCCAGCATGGCTCGTGGTCGCCCGCGGAACTGCGGGTGCCGCTGCTGCGGTTCGGAGCGTTCGGGCAGTAGGCCTACGCCAGGTCGTCGTCGGGCCGGGCGCCGAAGACGATCTCGTCCCAGCTGGGCATCGCGGTGCGGCCCTTCTTGGAGCCGACGCGCGGCTGCGGAGACGTCTGGCGCGGCTCCTTCTCGTCCTCGCCGACGCCCTCGATCGGGACATCCACAATGCGGATCGTCCCGGTCGACGGATGGGCGGCTCGCGCCTCGCTGTCGCCGTAGTCGTCGAAGGTCGCGGCCTCGCGCTCCCCGCGGCGGCGGCGGAGCGCCTCGAGCAGGTCGGCGGTCTGGTTGCCGTGGTTCGCCTCGCGCTCCTCGGCCCGTGGGCGGGCAATGCTCACGGGCTCAGGGGCGATCTGCTGCGACTCGCTGAGTGCGAATGCCCCGCTGTCGAAGCGGGTCGAGTCGGGGTCGGGCTCGGTGACGGCCCGGAGGCGCGGAATAAGCGAACCGGCAGCCTCGCCCTGCTGGGAGAGGGTGATCGCCTCGTTGTTGAGGGGCGAGAGCGCCTGCTTCTTCGGATCGAACTGCCAGCGCGCGTCGTGGTCGATCTGGTTGGCGGTGAAGGCGAGCTTGACCACCCAGCCGGTGGCCTCCTTCCAGCTCGCCCAGCGCTCGTTGATGGCGCCGAGCTCGTGCAGGCGCTCGCGGATCGCGGTCCCGAACGTGCGCGGCTGGTTCATGGGGTCGGTGTCGCCCGCAGTACGGACCGGCACATCGAGGGCGGAGGTCACCACGAACTCGCGCTCCGCGACCACGGGCCCCTCGAACCGCTGGATGTACTCGAGCGGTGCGCCGGTGATCGACGCGACGTCCTGTGCGGACATCCCCGACCGGATGTGGGCCTGGATCTCCTTCGGCGACAGCTTGGGGCCGGTGCCGGCGTCGGGCACGCTCTGGCGCAACTTCGACTGAAGCACCTCGTCGATGGGGATGCGGAATCGCGTTCCGTCATCCGCGGCGACGAGAAGCGCCCCGTTCTCGACTCCGATTACTCGCAGGTCCTGCATGCTGAAAGCCCTCCAGCCGTCACGATTCGGGTCAAGGATGACACGGCGCGCCGCCATATCAGGGGAATAGAACGGGCGTGCCGTAAGTTGCACGGGATGCGCGAAAGCGACTGGCGTTCAGTGGTTTGCTATTCCGAATGGATTCATGCACACTGTCCCCGCCGATTTCGTTACCGAAGATAAAAAGTGACGCTTACAGAAGTGGATGGGCATGGCAACCGACTACGACGCACCCCGTAAGACCGACGACGACTCAGAGTCGATCGAGGCACTGAAGGAGCGCGTTCCGGACAAGACGTCGGGCTCGATCGACAACGACGATGCAGACAACCCGGGCAGCTTCGAACTCGCGGGCGCAGATCTCTCAGATCTCGACCTCGATGTCGTCGTGCTCCCGCCGCAGGCCGACGAGTTCACGTGTGTTAACTGCTTCCTGGTGAAGCACCGCTCGCAGATCGACCACGAGACCAAGCTCGGGCCTATTTGCCTGGAGTGCGCTGCCTAGAGGCCTCGAGAACTGTGGCAAGTGACGACGGGCTCCTCGTCGACACGACCCAGTAGGGGGTGGGGTCGGCATCATCGTCGACCCCTACCTTCACGACCGGGTCCACCCAGCCGCGGATCAATAGGTATGCGCGAGCGTCGAGACGCTGTCCGCGCTCCATCCGCGCCTCGTCTCCGCTGAACTCCTCCACGGAGCCCAGAAGGGCCAACGGGAGGCGCGCCTTCCCCGCCACGAAGTGGGTGTCGGTGACCTCGACCACGGGGGAGCCGAGCAGCAGAAGCCCGACGCATCCCAGATACAGCACGATCGCCACGATGATGCCGACCGTGGTGTTGATCGGCAGGAACACGAGCAGGCTCGCGGGGATGACGAGCGCCGTGCTGATGAACAGCCACGGGGCGGGCCAGAGTCGTTCGCGGTAGTGGATCACGCTCTCTATTAGACACTGCTCTGCCGTACGTTCACGGCGGGTACAGCGTTCTGCACTACCCTCGTCACGTGGTCGAGAACGTCGAGGTACTGATCGCCTCTGGTGAGGTGCCGGTCTACGCGCACCCTGGAGACGCGGGCGCAGACCTGCACTCCGCCGAATCCCTCGTGCTCGAGCCGGGTGCGCGCGCGACAGTGGGCACCGGGGTCTCCATCGCCCTGCCCGACGGCTTCGTGGCCTTCGTGGTCCCGCGCTCGGGCCTCGCGGCGAAGCACGGCATCACTATCGTGAACAGCCCGGGGACGGTGGATGCCGGGTACCGCGGCGAGATCCGCATCACACTGCTCAACACCGACGCCGGGCATCCGTTCCCCATCGAGGTGGGGGACCGCATCGCCCAGCTCATCGTCATGCCCGCAACTCGGGCGAGGTTCATCCCGGTGGAGACTCTGCCGGGCAGTCATCGCGGCGAGGCGGGCTTCGGCTCGACCGGCGTCGCCAAGGGCACCGCCCCAGTACGAGAAGGAGTTGCTCCGTGAGCGATATCGAACCGAGGGAGATCGAGGGCGCCGTCACCGAGCAGCCCAAGTCCGCCCCCTCCGACCGCGCGACCGCCGGGCCCCTCGACGAGAGCGAGGCGAACGCCGTCCGCCCCTACGTCGACCTCGGCGGCGTCAAGATCCTTCCCCGCCCCGAGCTCCAACTGCGCCTCGAGGTCGAGGAGGGCAGCAAGCGCGTCGTCGCCGTCGGCCTCGACTACGCGGGCTCGACCCTCCAGGTGCAGCCGTTCGCCGCGCCGCGCAACAGCGGGCTGTGGCACGAGATCCGCCAGCAGATCATCGAGCAGATCCAGAAGCAGGGCGGCACCACGCAGGTCGTCGTGGGCAACTTCGGGCCCGAGGTCCTGGCCGAGATCCCCGTTGCCGCAGGCCAGCCCGGCGGAAGCCGCCTCGCGCGGTTCGTCGGCGTCGACGGCCCGCGCTGGTTCCTGCGCGGCGTGATCGCCGGCGAGGGCGCGACGAATCCGGATGCCGCGGCGAAGGTCGAGGACCTCTTCCGCTCGATCGTGGTAGTGCGCGGCACGACTCCGATGCCGCCGCGCGACTTGATCCCGCTGCACATGCCCGCGACCGGACCGACGACGGACGAAGCATGAGCGACTCCGCGGGCGACGACCCGAACCTGAAGCCCCTCGGCGAGAGCCTCTCCGCGGCCGCCCGGAAGTCGGGCTTCGGCGCTGTCGAGCCCGGGGAGGCCCCGAGCGCCGGAGCGCTGCTCCAGGCGATGGGCGGCGTGCGCGGGCTCGTGGAGTCGATCCTGCCGGGACTCGCCTTCCTCGTGATCTACACGGTCACGAAGGACCTCTTCCTGTCCGTCGCGATCCCGGTGGGCCTCGCCATCGTGTTCGTGATCGTGCGTGCGATCACCAGGACGCCGTGGAGCTCCGCGCTCGCGGGCGTGATCGGCCTCGCCCTCTCCGCGGGCCTCGCGCTCATCACGGGCCGCGCCGAGGACAACTTCGTGCTCGGCTTCTTCATCAACGGCGCGTTCCTCATCGCGCTGCTCGTCAGCCTCGCGGTGCGGTGGCCGCTCATCGGCGTGATCGTCTCGCTCATCCGCAGCGAGGGGTCGGCCTGGCGCGACGACAAGGCGAAGTTCCGCGTGGCGCTGATCGCCACCATCCTGTGGAGCGGGCTGTTCGCCCTGCGCCTCGGTGTGGAGCTCCCGCTCTACTTCGCGGAGAACGCCGCGGCGCTCGCAACTCTCAAGCTCATCCTGGGCGTCCCGCTCTACGCGGGAATGCTGTGGGTCACGTGGCTGCTGGTGCGGACGGTCTATGCGCGGCCTGAGCGCAGCTGAGGTAGCAGACCGCGTCGCGCGCGGTGAGACCAACGCCACGAAGCGCACGACCTCCCGCCCCCTCTGGCACATCGTCAGGGACAACGTCCTCACCCTCTTCAACGCGATCCTCACGGTGTGCTTCGTGGTCATCGCCGTCTTCGGCGATCTGCGCGACGGGCTGTTCTACGCGATCGTGGTCGCCAACTCGCTCATCGGCATCGTGCAGGAGGTGCGGGCCAAGGTCGCGCTCGACCGGCTGGCGCTGCTCGCGTCGCCGGTGGTGGCCGTGCTGCGCGACGGGGAGGTCGTGCTGCTGCATCCGGGCGAGGTGGTCCTGGGCGACACGGTCGTGCTGCGCTCGGGCGACCAGGTCGTGGCCGACGGCACCGTGGTCGACTCGGTGGACCTCACGATCAACGAGTCGCTGCTGACCGGGGAGTCGGAGCCGATCCAGAAGGGCGAGGGCGACACCGTGCTCTCCGGGGCGCTCGTCGCCACGGGCACGGGCCACGCTGTTGTGACGGCCGTGGGCGCGCACTCCTACGCGAACAGGCTCACCTCCGAGATCCGCCGGCACTCGCTCGCGCGGTCCGAGCTGCGCACGGCTACCAACCGCATCCTCGTCTACATCTCCTGGCTGCTCGGGCCGATCGTGATGATCGTGATCGGCAGCCAGTTCCTCGCCGGGCGGTTCGACGTTCAGGCCTTCGTGGACGGCCGCTGGCGCGAGACGCTCATCGGCATCGTAGCGAGCGTGGTCGGGATGATCCCCGAGGGGCTCGTCCTCCTCATCAGCCTCGCGTTCGGCGTGGCTGCGATCCGCCTCGCCCGGCAGCGAGTGCTCATCCAGGAGCTCGCGGCCGTCGAGATCCTCGCCCGCGTCGACGTGCTGTGCCTCGACAAGACCGGCACGCTCACGAGCGGCGACGTCGCCTTCCTGCGCGCCGACCCGCTGCTGGTCGACGAGCACATGGATGCGGCGCTCTCGCTCTTCGCGCGCGTCGACGAGGCGAATGCGACCGCGCTCTCGCTCGCCGAGACGTTCCCCGAGGTGGGAGCGGTGGCGGGGCGGCGGCTCCCGTTCGCGAGCAAGCGCGCCTACAGCGGCCTCGAGTGCCACAGCGGCGGGGTGGTGAGCACGTGGGTGCTCGGCGCCCCCGAGCGCGTGCTGGCGGGGCATCCGGATGCCGCTGCTCTCGCCGCGGGCCATGCCGCCGTCGGCCACCGCACGCTGGCCCTCGCCCGCGTCGACAGGCTGCCCGGCCCCGACGACCTCGTCCTGGAGGGCGTCGCACCCGTCGCCGTCCTGCTCTTCGGCGAGACGATCCGTGCGGATGCCGCCGCGACCCTCACCTACTTCGCCGAGCAGGGCGTGCGCTGCGTGGTGATCTCGGGCGACAACCCCATCACGGTCGCGGCGCTGGCCACGGGGCTCGGCGTGGGGGAGACGTCGATCGACGCCTCGACCCTGAGCGGCGATGACGAACTGCGGGCGGCCCTCGGCCAGCACAGCATCTTCGGCCGGGTCACCCCCGACCAGAAGCGCGCGATGGTCCGGGTGCTGCAGGAGGACGGCCACACGGTCGCGATGACCGGCGACGGCGTGAACGACGCGATGGCGATCAAGGACGCCGACCTCGGCATCGCGATGGGCTCGGGTACGAGCGCCTCGAAGGCCGTCGCGAGGCTCGTGCTCCTCGACAACGAGTTCTCGCGACTGCCCAACGTGCTCGCCTACGGCCGGCAGGTGATTGCGAACGTCGAGCGGGTGGCGAACCTCTTCCTCGCCAAGACCGTCTACGGCATCGTGTTCGCCGTGGTGTTCGCGGTGCTGCTGTGGCAGTTCCCGTTCCTGCCGCGACAGCTCACCCTGGTCTCGACGCTGACCATCGGCATCCCGGCGTTCTTCCTCGCCCTCGCGCCGAACCGGCGGATCTACCATCCCGGCATCCTCGGGAGGCTCCTGCGCTACGCAGCACCCACCGGCCTCATCGCCGCCGCGACGACGATCGCGGCGAACGCCGTCCTCCACGGGATGGTCGACGTCGAGCAGGCGCGCGCGATCACAACCGTGGGGCTGTGGATCACCGCGTTCTGGATCCTGTGCGTGCTCACCAGGCCGCTCGACCGCTGGCGGGCGCTGCTGCTCGCGTCCATGGTCGCGGCGTTCCTCCTCGCGATCACGGTGCCCTTCGGGCGCGAGTTCTTCGCCATGCCGCTGCGGTTCGAGCCCCCACTGCTCGTGGGGCTCGGGGCGGGCATCCTCGGGGCCGTTGCTGTTGAGCTCTTCTACCGAAACGCCCGGCGGCGCGGTCTGATCTACGACCGGCTGTGATGCTAAAGTATCTTGATATCGAGATACTTTTCGGCGCAGCAGTCTTAGGCTTGCCTTGCTAGCCGTTGGCGGGGCGGCCCGCGAGTATTGGCAGTAGGTCAGCAAGGGAGACGACATGTCAGCAGTGAACAGCTTCGGGTCGAAAGACACCCTCACGGTCGGGTCGACCGAGTACGAGGTGTTCCGCATCGACAAGGTCGCGGGGTACGAGAAGCTGCCTTTCAGCCTCAAGGTCCTCCTCGAGAACCTGCTGCGCACCGAGGACGGCAAGAACGTCACCAAGGGCCAGATCGAGTCCCTCGGTTCGTGGGTTCCCACGGCCGAGCCTGACACCGAGATCCAGTTCACCCCGGCGCGCGTCGTCATGCAGGACTTCACGGGCGTGCCGTGCATCGTCGACCTCGCCACCATGCGCGAGGCAGTGAGCGCCCTGGGCGGCGACCCGACCAAGATCAACCCGCTCGCCCCCGCCGAGCTCGTCATCGACCACTCCGTCATCGCCGACCTGTTCGGCACCGAGAACGCCCTCGAGCGCAACGTCGAGATCGAGTACGAGCGCAATGGCGAGCGCTACCAGTTCCTGCGGTGGGGCCAGACCGCGTTCGACGACTTCAAGGTCGTCCCGCCGGGCACCGGCATCGTGCACCAGGTCAACATCGAGTACCTGGCGCGCGTCACCTACACCCGCACCGTCGACGGCGTCCTGCGCGCCTACCCCGACACCTGCGTCGGCACCGACTCGCACACCACGATGGTCAACGGCCTCGGCGTGCTGGGCTGGGGCGTCGGCGGCATCGAGGCCGAGGCGGCCATGCTCGGCCAGCCCGTGTCGATGCTCATCCCGAAGGTCGTCGGCTTCAGGCTCACCGGCTCGATCCCGACCGGCGTGACGGCGACCGACGTCGTGCTCACCATTACGCAGCAGCTGCGCAAGCACGGCGTGGTCGGCAAGTTCGTCGAGTTCTACGGGGAGGGCGTCGCCGCCGTGCCGCTCGCCAACCGCGCCACCATCGGCAACATGAGCCCCGAGTTCGGCTCGACCGCCGCGATGTTCCCGATTGACGACGTCACTCTCGACTACCTGCGCCTCACCGGCCGCAGCGAGGAGCAGGTCGCTCTCGTCGAGGCCTACGCCAAGCTGCAGTCCCTCTGGCACGACCCGTCGGTCGAGCCTGTGTTCAGCGAGTACCTCGAGCTCGACCTCGCGACCGTCGTGCCGTCCATCGCCGGCCCGAAGCGCCCGCAGGACCGGGTCGAGCTCAGCAACGCCAAGAGCCAGTTCGAGATCGACCTCGGCTCCTACGCCGACCCGACCCGCATGTCGAAGGTCGACGCAGCGGTCGAGGGCAGCTTCCCGGCCTCAGACCCGAGCGGCTTCACCCCCGAGGACGAGCAGACCGCGCACGGCAGCTCCCACACCCACGCGAGCCACGCGCCCGTCACGGCGTCGCACCCGACCGAAGTGCTGCTCGAGAACGGCAACGGGTTCATCCTCGACCACGGCGCTGTCGCGATCGCGGCGATCACGTCGTGCACCAACACCTCGAACCCGTCCGTCATGCTCGCCGCGGGCCTCCTCGCCCGCAACGCGAGCAAGAAGGGCCTCAAGTCCAAGCCGTGGGTCAAGACCACCCTCGCGCCCGGCTCGAAGGTCGTCACCGACTACTACGAGAAGGCCGGCCTCACGGGCTACCTCGAAGACCTCGGCTTCTACACGGTCGGCTACGGCTGCACGACCTGCATCGGCAACTCGGGCCCTCTGCTCGACGAGATCTCCGCGGCGGTCAACCAGAACGACCTCGCCGTGACGGCGGTGCTCTCGGGCAACCGCAACTTCGAGGGCCGCATCAACCCCGACGTCAAGATGAACTACCTCGCGTCTCCGCCCCTGGTCATCGCGTACGCCCTCGCCGGGTCGATGAACTTCGACTTCGAGATCGACGCCCTGGGTCAGGACCAGGACGGCAACGACGTCTTCCTCAAGGACATCTGGCCGGATGCCGCGGAGGTGCAGTCCACGATCGACTCGAGCATCGACACCGGCATGTTCACCCACGAGTACGCCGGAGTGTTCGACGGCGACGAGCGCTGGCAGAACCTGCCCACGCCCACGGGCTCCACGTTCGAGTGGGACGAGAAGTCGACCTACGTGCGCAAGCCCCCGTACTTCGACGGCATGACGATCGAGACCACGCCCGTGGCATCCATCACCGGCGCCCGCGTCCTCGCGAAGCTCGGCGACTCGGTCACGACCGACCACATCAGCCCGGCCGGATCCATCAAGGCCGACAGCCCCGCTGGCCGCTACCTCGACGAGCACGGCATCGACCGCAAGGACTACAACTCCTACGGATCGCGCCGCGGCAACCACGAGGTCATGATCCGCGGGACCTTCGCGAACATCCGCCTGCGCAATCAGCTCCTTGACGGAGTCGAGGGCGGCTACACCCGCGACTTCACCCAGCCGGATGCCCCGCAGGCGTTCATCTACGACGCAGCCCAGAACTACGCGGCACAGGGCACGCCGCTCGTGATCCTCGGCGGCAAGGAGTACGGCTCCGGCTCGTCGCGCGACTGGGCGGCCAAGGGCACCTCGCTCCTCGGCGTCAAGGCGGTCATCACCGAGAGCTTCGAGCGCATCCACCGCTCGAACCTGATCGGCATGGGCGTGCTCCCGCTGCAGTTCCCGGCGGGGGAGTCCTGGTCATCCCTGGGCCTCGACGGCACCGAGGTCATCGACATCGCCGGTGTCGAGGAGCTCAACGAGGGCCGCACCCCGAAGACGCTGCACGTGACCGCGACCTCCACGAGCGGCAAGCCCACCGTCGAGTTCGACGCGGTGCTCCGCATCGACACCCCCGGTGAGGCCGACTACTACCGCAACGGCGGCATCCTGCAGTACGTGCTCCGCTCGCTCGTCTAGCCGCACGCCGAGCGCCCGTCGTCCTTCGGGGCGGCGGGCGTTCCGCTGTGCGCCGAAAACGCAGGAGATTTGCCCGCGGAGAGCGTTGGCGGGTGCATCCGGGCGCTTTCACGCCGCTTCTCCTGCGTTTTCGACAGTGCCGCCGGATGCCCGCGCAAGGGCCCCGCGTCGAAGTGATTGTTGAGGCGGCGCGAGCTAGGCTCAAAGCATGACGTTGCTTGAGGGGATCACCGGCCCGCGCGACCTCGACGGACTCAGCAACGACCAGCTCGTGGAGCTCGCGGCCGAGATCCGCGAGTTCCTCGTCCGCGAGGTCTCGAAGACCGGCGGGCACCTCGGCCCGAACCTCGGCGTCGTCGAGCTGACCATCGCGATGCACAAGGTGTTCGACTCGCCGCACGATGCGATCGTGTTCGACACCGGTCACCAGAGCTACGTCCACAAGCTGCTCACGGGCCGCCAGGACTTCAGCAGGCTGCGCGAGGAGGACGGCCTCGCCGGCTACCCGCAGCGCTCCGAGTCGGAGCACGACATCGTGGAGAGCTCGCACGCGTCGAGCTCGCTGAGCTGGGCGGACGGCATCTCGCGAGCCTTCACGATGACCGGCCACTCCGATCGGCACGTCGTCGCCGTCGTGGGCGATGGCGCCCTCACGGGCGGTATGACCTGGGAGGCGCTGAACAACATCAGCGACGACAACAGCCGCAACCTCGTCATCATCGTCAACGACAACGGCCGCTCGTACGCCCCGACCATCGGCGGCATGGCGCACTTCCTCAACGACGTGCGCACCCGCCGCTCCTACCGCAACCTGTACTCGACGAGCCGCCGGTTCTTCCACGCCTTCGGCGCTCCCGGACGCGCCCTCTACCGTGGCATCCGCGGCGGCACGCACGGCTTCCTCGCGCGGCTCACCAACAACGAGGCGCTGTACTCGAACCTCGACATCAAGTACCTCGGGCCGATCCACGGCCATGACATCGCGGCCCTGACCGAGGCCCTCGAGCAGGCGAAGCGCTACGGCGCCCCGGTGATCGTGCACGCGATCACGGAGAAGGGCCGCGGCTACCAGCCGGCGCTGCTCGACACCGCCGACCAGTTCCACGCCGTCGGGCAGATCGACCCCGAGACCGGCGAGCCGATCGAGATCGCGAGCAAGCCGTCGTGGACGAGCGTGTTCGCCGACGAGATCCTGCACCTGGCGGAGGGCAACGAGCGGCTGGTGGGCATCACGGCCGCGATGCTGCGGCCGACCGGGCTGCACAAGTTCGCCGAGCGGTTCCCGGCCCGTGTGCTCGACGTCGGGATCGCCGAGCAGCACGCCGTGACGTCGGCTGCCGGCCTCGCCTTCGGCGGCATGCATCCGGTGGTCACGATGTATGCCACCTTCGTCAACCGCGCGTTCGACCAGGTGCTGATGGATGTCGCGCTGCACAAGGCAGGCGTCACCTTCGTGCTCGACCGCGCCGGAGTCACCGGGCCCGACGGCCCCAGCCACCACGGGATGTGGGACCTCGCGATCCTGCAGGTCGTGCCGAGCATCCGGATCGCCGCCCCCCGCGACGCGACCCGGTTGCGCGAGGAGCTCGGTGAGGCCGTCGTCGTGGAGGACGGTCCGACGGTTGTGCGCTTCTCGAAGGGCACCGTCGGTACCGAGTACGAGGCTGTGCGCCGCACCTCCGACGGAGTGGATGTGCTGCGGGAGGCTCCGCACAAGGACGTGCTCATCGTCACGGTCGGTCCGATGGCGAAGCTCGGCCTCCAGGTCGCCGAGCGGCTCGCGGCGCAGGGCATCGGTGCGACGGTCATCGACCCCCGCTGGGTGGTCCCTGTTCCGCAGAGCGTGATCGACATCTCCGCCGAGCACCGCATCGTCGTCACGATCGAGGACGGGGTTCGCGTCGGCGGCATCGGCACGCGCATCCGGCAGGACCTTCGCGCAGCTGGCGTCGACACGGCGGTCACCGAACTCGGGCTGCCCGACCAGTTCCTCCCGCACGGCAGCCGCGACTTCATCATGGAGCAGGTCGGCCTCACCCCGCAGGCGATCGCGCGCGACGTTGTTGCCCAGGTGCTCGGGAGCAAGATCCCGGTCGCGCGGCCACTGCCCGTGGACAGTGTGGCGGAGTCACTCCGCGAGGAGCGGTAGCGCGGGCTCCTCGGTGGCGGAGCGGCGGATTGCCGCGCGCCAGGCCAGTGCCCAGCCTGCGAGGGTGGAGACGCCGGTGGCGGCTATGAGGGCGACGGAGGTGGCCCAGATCGGCGGGGCGAACGGGTTGGCTTCGCCGCTCGTCGCCAGCAGGTAGATGAGCACCACCAGGAGCCCGGTAGCGGTGCCCCAGACGAAGTGCACAACCGCGTGGACTCCCCACCACGGGATCGGCTTGAGCAGCCTGCCGATGAGCAGGCCGCTCAGGATGCCCCAGGTTCCGATGATGACGCCGCTGACGACCGCCGCCATCAGCACGGCGAACAGGAAGATGACCGGGACCATCGCCGGGGTCTGCCGACCACTGGGGGCTATAGCGCCCACGACGATCACGCCGACCGCGAGCGGAAGGATGCCCCAGGTGTAGAGGGCACCTTTCGCGACGTTGTCCCAGGTGGGCTGTGCCAGGAGCGACACATCCGCGGGCGTCGGGCGCCTCATGCGTACGACTCCTCGAGAAGCGGCATCACTCTGCGCCGTACTACCGCGCGCCGCCACGCAATTCCCCAGCCTGCGCCGACCGAGAGCGCTGCAGCGGAGGCGATCGGCAGGAGCAGCCACATCGAGGCCCACCAGGCCGTGCTGTCCCAGAGCAGGCCTGTCGCGAGCATCCACAGATGGATGAGGAGGGTGGCGAGGAGGAACCCGAGCCCAAGGTACGCCACGAGATGTGCGACCCACGCAGTCGAGCGCCCGAGCAGCACCGAGAGCGCCTTCGCGAGCGGGACGCCGAGCACCATCGTCACCACGGCACCGACGACCGCGCTGTAGATCGGGGAGAAGAGGGCGAAGAACGGACCGTTGGGAACGCTGAAGGCGATGCCTGAGAGCGCAAGCAGGACGCTGAGCAGCGGGACGAAGATGAGCCACTGCGCGAGCGCGCCAACCCAGACGTCGTGCCACGCCGGCCTCGCGAGCAGTGCGAGCGCGTCGTTCCCCGGTTCCCTCATGACCGCGCCTCCACCACGATGTCGAGCGCCTCGGTGATAGGGCCGCGCAGCAGTGGCAGCCTGGTGAGCGGCAGCAGCGCGCCGAACAGCTTCACGCTTCTGGCGACGAGCCGTCGGCTCTTCGCCTGCCCGGGCGAGGTGTCGTAGACCCAGAACAGCGCGAGCCCCAGGTACGCGAGCCACAGCACCTCGGGCAGCCGTTCCCTGAGGTACGGCGGGATGCCCGTGGTGCTGCCCGCCACGAGCTCGGCGAACAGCCCCTCGACGATGGCGCGGGCCTCTGCCGAGTCCTCGGAGAGCGGGTTCACGGGGGATGCCGGGCTGATGGCGGCGGCGAGGAATCCGGGTGCTGTGTCGTGGTACGGCGCGAGGGACTCGAGCCCCGCCAGCAGCACGATCTCGAGGCGCTTGGCGAGATCGGCGACCCCGAGCATCCGGGCCTCGGCCAGTTCGCGGTGGTGGGTCTGCACGCGTACGTACAGCTGCTGCACCATGTGGTTCTTGGTGGGGAAGTAGTAGTAGGCGCTGCCGACCGAGATGCCGGCTTCGGAGGCGATGAGCCGGATGGTCGTGGCGTCGTAGCCGCGCTCGGCGAACGACCTCAGTGCGATGTCAGTGATGGCCTGTTTCGTTGTCTCACTCTTACCCATTCCCTCATTATTGAACATGTTCGAAAATGACGCAACACTGGGAGTTTGACTTAGAGCGCACTCGAAGTTCTAGCCTGAGACCATGACCATCACGGATGCCCGCCTCGCGATCTCGGAGGTGGCACAGGCCACCGGCCTCTCGGCGCACACGCTGCGGTACTACGAGCGCGCCGGGCTCATGCTCGACCCCGTCGACCGGGCGTCTTCGAGCCACCGCCGCTACTCGGCGGGCGACGTCAACTGGGTCGAGTTCCTCACCAAGCTGCGACTGACCGGGATGCCCATCGCCACCGTCCGCGAGTACGCCGAGCTCGTGCGGCGCGGCGATTCCACGACCGAAGACCGTCTCGACCTGCTCGGCCGGCACCGCTCGGCGGTGCTCGCGCAACTCGATGACATCACGAAGAGCCTCGCGGCGATCGACAAGAAGATCGCCCTGTACAAGGAGAAGGCAACACACGCATGAAGACAATCACTCTCGGAACGAACGGCCCCGAGATCGGCCGCATCGGCCTGGGCCTCATGGGCATGAGCGCGTTCTACGCCGGTGCCGGGGAGGACGACGAACGGTCGATCAAGACGATCCACCGCGCACTTGAGCTCGGGGTCAACTTCCTCGACACCGCCGAGATCTACGGCCCCTACATCAACGAGGAGTTGCTCGCGCGCGCCATCGCGGGCAAGCGCGACCAGGTCGTCATCGCCACCAAGTTCGGCACGATCAAGCACCGCGGCGACGGTTCGCGCGGCATGGACGGCAGCGTCGAGAACCTGCGGCTCTCGGTCGAGGGCTCGCTGAAGCGCCTCGGCACGGACTACATCGACGTCTACTACCAGCACCGGATGGACCCGGACACTCCGATCGAGGAGACCGTGGGCGGGCTCGCCGAGCTCATCGCGGAGGGGAAGATCAGAGGCTACGGCCTCTCGGAGGCTGCACCCGCCACGATCCGCCGTGCGCATGCCGTGCATCCGGTCACCGCGGTGCAGACGGAGTACTCGCTGTGGTCGCGCGACCCGGAGGCGGAGATCCTGCCGACGCTGCGCGAGCTCGGTATCGGCTTCGTGCCGTACTCGCCGCTCGGCCGCGGGTTCCTCACCGGGACGATCCGCTCCGTGGAGCAGCTCGGCGAAGGCGACTTCCGCCACAGCAGCCCGCGGTTCGAGGGCGAGAACCTCGAGGCGAACATCCGCATCGTCGAGCAGGTCGACGCCGTGGCAGCGTCGCTCGGCGCGAAGCCCGGCCAGGTCGCGCTCGCGTGGCTGCTGGCCCAGGGTGACGACATCGCGCCGATCCCCGGCACGAAGCGCATCGAGTACCTCGAGGAGAACGCCGGCGCGGATGCGCTCGTGCTGAGCCCCGCCCAGCTCGAGACGCTCAACGTCCTCCCGGCGGCGGCCGGCGACCGCTACGCGGACATGAGCCCGCTGAACCGCTAGGCGCCGCCCGCCTGCCCCACTGCCTGCCGACCTGCCTGCCGAAAACGCAGGAGATTCACGCTGAAATGCCCCGGTCCGCTTCGGGACGCTTCTTTCACGTGACATCTCCTGCGTTTTCGGCAGCGGCGGGGGTTGTCCACGGGCGCCGCCCATCCGAGCGCCGGGCACGCGCCGGGCGGGGAGCATGGGCGCATGATTCCGGTCGAGCGAGTGATCCGCCGTCACGACTTCTTCCTGCGTCGCCGCGACCTGCTGGCGATGGGGTACACGGATGCCCAACTCAAGTCCGCGCTCGAGCGCAAGCGCATCTTCCGTGTGCGGCAGGGATGGTACTCGGTCCCCGACGCTCCGGAATCCGGCATCCGGGCCGTGCGCGTTGGCGGTCGCCTGACGGCCCTGTCGGCCCTCGAGAGTTACGGACTGCTCGTCCCTCGGCCAACGCGGCTGCAGGTCGCAGTCCGCCCCACGGCGTGTCGGCTGCGCCGCCCGACTGACCGCCGCAAGCGGCTGACGCGCCTGTCGGGTGTGGCGGTGCACTGGAGTCACCGGTCGAGTGCGAGCCCTTGGCGGGTGAGTGTCGCTGACGCGCTCGTCGCGGTACTGCAGGTCGAGGGTCGGGATATCGCGGTCGCCGCGTGCAGCGCCGCGCTCCACTCTGGCGCGCTGCGGGAATGGGAGCTCGACCTCGTCTTCGAGCGGGCGCCCGTTCGGGGGCGGGCGTGGCGGAGGCTCGCCTCCGCGCTGGACGAATCCCACGGTGAGACCTTCGCGCGCCTCTGGATGGGCGACGCTGGCATCGAGTGCGAGCAGCAGATCAAGGTCGCCGGGGTGGGGTGGCTCGACTTCCGGCTGCGCAAGAACCTCTACGTCGAGGTCGACGGCGACCAGCACGGCGATCCCGGTCAGTGGGAGAAGGACCACGAGCGCGACGTGGCGATCGCGGCCCTGGGCGGCAAGACTATCCGGATCACCTACCGGCAGTTGCTGGGCGCCTGGCCCGCGGTGCTCGCTGCCATCGAACGTGCAATAGCTGACGCGGATGCCCTCGCCGCACGTCGGCGCGTGCATCCGTATCGCCCGCCCCCAAAACGAAAACGCAGGAGATCCCGCGCGAAACGGCCGCCATGATCACTGGGCGGGCCGTAGGGCGAGAATCTCCTGCGTTTTCGGCAGAAGCAACCCGGGGCTAGGCCACCCCGACGATGCGGGGGTGGTGGAACGTGTCGCCGAAGACGCGCTCCGAGGCACCCACGCGGTCGAGGTACGGCGTGATGCCGCCGGCCTGGAACGGATAGCCCGCACCGAGGATCAGGCAGAGGTCGATGTCCTCGGCAGCGGCCACGACGTTGGTCTCGAGCATCCGGTGGATCTCGTCGGCCAGGCCGTCCTCGATGCGCTTCTGCAGCTCGGGCGCCGTGAGGGGCGTGGTCCCGCCCGCCACGATATCGCGCGCCTTCTTGTCGATGCCCTTGATCTTGCCCTTGGCGTCGCGCTCGAAGATGTGGCCGAGGTCGGCCAGCTTGTGCAGGTTCTGGCTCTCGAAGAAGCGGTCGGGGAAGGCCGCGTGGTGCGTGTCCAGCACGTGCGCGCCGACCTTGAGGCCGACGAGCTCGAGCAGCTCGAACGGGGTCATCGGCAGCCCGAACGGGCGCGTCGACTCCTCCACGACCTCGAACGGAGTGCCGGTGTCCACGGCGTGCATGGCCTCGCCGAGCACCTTCGCGAGGATGCGGTTGACCACGAACCCGGGGGTGTCGGTGGTGATGACCGCGTTCTTGCGCAGCGCAGCCGCGGTCACCATGGCGGTCGACAGCGCGACATCCGTGGTGAGCGGGGTGCGAACGACCTCGATCAGCGGCATGACCGCGACCGGGTTGAAGAAGTGGAAGCCGACAACGCGCTCCGGGTTCTTCAGCTTGGCGCCGATCTGCTCCACCGAGAGCGACGACGTGTTCGTCGCGAGGATCGCCTCGGGGGAGATGTACTGCTCGATCTCCGCGAACACGTCCTGCTTCGCCGACAGCTCCTCGAAGATCGCCTCGATCACCCAGTCGCAGTCCGCGAAGTCGGCCTTGTTCGTGGTTCCCGACACCAGCGCCTCGAGCCGGTTCGACTCGTCCTGCGAGATGCGGCCCTTGGCCAGGAGGTCGTGGATCTCCTTGTGGATGTAGGCGACGCCCTCGTCCACGCGGCCCTGGTCGAGGTCGGTGATGACGACGGGCACCTGCAGTCGGCGCACGAAGAGCAGCGCGAACTGGCGGGCCATGAGCCCGGCACCGATCACTCCGACCTTCGTGACCTTCTGGGCGAGCGCCTTGTCGGGCGCGCCGGCCGGGCGCTTCGCGCGCTTCTGCACGAGGTTGAAGGCGTAGATCGAGGCGTGGAACTGGTCGCCCGAGATGAGGTCGGCAAGGGCCTCATCCTCTGCTGCGAAACCGTCGGCGCGAGAGGTGTTCTTCGCTGCCTTGAGAAGCTCGAGCGCGCGGTACGGCGACTTCGCGACCTTGCCGATACGGCTCTCGAGAGTCTTCTGGGCGATGCCGATGGCGATGTCCCACTTCGCGACGCGCTCGATCTTGCCGGGCTCGTGCGGGCGCTTCACCTTGGTCGTGCCGTTGATGACTCCGGATGCCCACCCGATCGAGTCCTCGATGAAGTTCGCCGGGCCGAACATCGCGTCCGCGATCCCGAGCTCGAAGGCCTGTGGTCCGCGCAGCATCCGGTTGTTCTTGAGCGGGTTCGAGATGATGACCTCGAGCGCGTTCTCGATGCCGATCAGGTTCGGCAGCAGCCAGGCGCCGCCCCAGCCCGGGATGATCCCCAGGAAGACCTCGGGAAGCGCGAGTGCCGGCACCGAGCTGTCGATGGTGCGGTAGTCCGAGTTGAGCGGGATCTCGACGCCACCGCCGAGCGCGAGCCCGTTGATGAACGTGAACGAGGGCACGCCGAGCGTGCTGAGCTTGCCGAGCGCCCAGTGGCCGAGCTGCGCCATCTGCTTGCCGGTCTCGCGGTCGGGGATCTCGCTGACCTTCGAGAGGTCGGCGCCCGCCGCGAAGATGAACGGCTTGCCCGTGACGGCGACACCGTGGATCTCCTTGGCCGCCGCGCGGGCGGTGAGGGCATCCAGCGTCGCTGCGAACTCGAGGAGCGTCTGCGGCCCCAGCGTGTTCGGGCGGGTGTGGTCCTTGCCGTTGTCGAGGGTGATCAGGGCGAGCACCTTGCCGCCGGCGATCGGGATGTCGCGCACGAAGGAGTGCGTGACGACCTCGTCGGGGTCCAGGGAGGCGAGCTTGTCGAAGTCGGTTGCCGAGGTCATTACTTCGCTCCCTTGTAGTTCGGGTTCTCCCAGATGACGGACCCGCCCTGGCCGAGGCCGATGCACATGGCGGTGAGGCCGTAGCGCACGTCCGGGCGCTCGGCGAACTGCGCCGCGAGCTGGATCATGAGCCGCACGCCCGAGGAGGCGAGCGGGTGGCCCATGGCGATCGCGCCGCCCCACTGGTTCACGCGCGGGTCGTCGTCGGCGATGCCGAAGTGGTCGAGCAGTGAGAGCACCTGGACGGCGAACGCCTCGTTGAGCTCGAACAGCCCGATGTCGTCGATCGTCAGACCCGCTTTGCGGAGCGCCTTCTCGGTCGAGGGGACAGGGCCGATGCCCATGATCTCGGGCTCGACGCCCGCGAACGCGAAGCTGACCATCTTCATCTTCGGCGTGAGGCCGAACTCCTTGGCCGCGTCCGCCGAGGCGATGATCGAGGCGGTGGCGCCGTCGTTGAGGCCGGATGAGTTGCCCGCCGTCACGCGGCCGTGCGGCCGGAACGGGGTCTTGAGGCCCGCGAGCCCCTCGAGGGTGGTCTCCGGTCGCAGTGCCTCGTCGCGGGTGGCGAGGCCCCAGCCCGATTCGCTGCGAGTGGCAACCGGGATCAGGTCGGGCTGCAGCTTGCCGTTCTCGTAGGCGGCGAACGCCTTCTGCTGGCTGGCCATGGCGAACTTGTCCGCGCGCTCCTTGGTCAGGTGCGGGAAGCGGTCGTGAATGCGCTCGGCAGTGTTGCCCATGTTGAGGGCCTCGCCGCTCACGAGCTTCTCGGAGAGGAAGCGCGGGTTCGGGTCTGCGCCGAAGCCCATCGGGTGGCGTCCCATGTGCTCCACGCCGCCCGCGATGCCGATGTCGTACGCACCGAACGCGATCGCGCCGGCGATGGTCGTGACGGAGGTCATGGCGCCCGCGCACATGCGGTCGATCGCGTAGCCGGGAACCGACTTCGGCAGGCCCGAGAGTAGTGCCGCGGTGCGGCCGATGGTGAGGCCCTGGTCGCCGGTCTGCGTCGTGGCGGCGATGGCGACGTCGTCGTAGCGGTCCTTCGGGATGCTCGGGTTGCGCTCGATCAGGCCGATCATGGCCTTCACCACCAGGTCGTCAGCTCTGGTGTTCCAGTACATGCCCTTTTCGCCGGCCCGTCCGAACGGGGTGCGAACCCCGTCAACGAATACGACTTCAGCTCTCTCGGCCACTATGCCTCCACTATCGTCTTGCGTGTTTCCTCAGCCTAAGCGGGGCGAAAACACAGGAGGAATCGTTTGATTCTTCCTACGAAGCGGCGTCGGGAGCGTCCTCGACGGGTTGGCTGGCCTCTACAAAGGCATCCGCGATTACCTGTGCCGTAGCGTCAAGCTGCCACTCGCGGGCGCCGAACTCGCGCAGTGTCGAGGCGATGGTCTCGGCATCCGCGGGGACGGGCGGGGACCACGCGAGGCGGCGCAGCAGCTCGGGCGTGAGCAGGTTCTCGACGGGGATGGACTTTTCGGTGGCGACCTCGGTCACGGCCGCGCGCGCGGTCTTGAGCCGCTTGTCCGCCTCGGGGTTCTTGTCCGACCACACGCGGGGCGGCGGCATGGTCTCGCCGACCTGGCGGAGCACGGGGAAGTCGTCGCTGGCCATGCCGGTCTGGATGGCGTTCCACCAGCGGTCGATCTGCGAGCGGCTGGCGCGGCCGGTGAACTCCTTGAGGGCGGCGAGGTCGCGCTTGGTCTCGGGGAGCACGCGGGCGGCGGCGACCAGGGCGGAGTCGGGCACGAGGCGTCCGGGCGCTGTGTCGATCTCGCGGGCGTAGGTGTCGCGGGCCTGCCACAGCTCGCGGGCGACCGCGAGGTTGCGCCCGCCGCGGATCGCGTGCACGCCGCTCAGGCGCCGCCACGGCTCCTGCCGCACGATCACGAAGTCGCGCGTGAGCACGGAGGCGAACTCCTGCTCGGCGATGTCGGTCTTGCCGTCGCGCTCGAGTACGCCGGCCAGGGCCTCGCGCAGGTCGACGAGCAGCTCAACGTCGAGCGCCGCGTACACGAGCCAGGACTGCGGGAGCGGGCGCGTCGACCAGTCGGCGGCCGAGTGCTCCTTGGCGAGGTGGATGCCGAGCAGGTCCTCCACGACGGCGCCGAGACCGACGCGGGGGAGGCCGGCGAGCCGTGCTGCGAGCTCGGTGTCGAACAGGCGCGTGGGGTCGAGGCCGATCTCGCGCAGGCACGTGAGGTCCTGGCTCGCGGCGTGCAGGATCCACTCCTCCGGAGCGATCACGGCGTTGAGCTCGGCGAAGTCGCCGATCGCGGGCGGGTCGAACAGGAAGGTGCCCGAGCCCCTGCGGAAGATCTGGATCAGGTACGCGCGCTGCGAGTATCGGTAGCCGGATGCCCGCTCCGCGTCGATCGCGATGGGCCCCTCGCCCGCGGCGATCGCCTCGACGGCGGCGAGATAGCCCTCCCGCGTCTCGATGACCGCGACCTCGACATGCTCCGCCTGGATGGGGGCTACGGCTGCCGGCTCGGACGCGGGCTCGTCCGTGCTACTCACGTCCCACTCGGCGGGCAGACAACAGGCTCACTCCTTCGATCGCCGGCGGAAGACCGGCGAGCATGCACAACAGCTCACCCCAGCCTTCCACATGCGCCGCGAGGTCGGCATCCGCGGGGGTCCAGGAGGCGCGCAGCTCGATCTGGGCGCCGTTGCCCTGTGCCTCGAGCTCGCCGAAACCGGTGGAGAGGATGCGCGTGGCAGTGCCGCTCGCCGCTGTGTACTTGGCCCCGCGCGCGTCGAGTGCGTCGACGAGCCACGACCACGCGACATCCAGCAGGAAGGGGTCGTCGCCCATCTCGATCTCGAGGGGGGCCTGCGCGTAGCAGATGACGCGGTAGGCGCCGCCCCACGCGTCCGGCTCATCGGGGTCGTAGAGGAGCACGAAGCGGCCGGTGCCGAGCTCGGAGTCGCTACCGTGACGGGCGGGCGTGACATCCGCGGCAAGGGCGAAAGACCAGGGCGCGAGGGTGCCGGGCGCAGGGATCTCCGCCACGGCGAGCTCCGGGCGGTTTGCCGCACGCTTCAGAGAGCGCAGGGCCGCCTCGAATGCGTGTGGAAGCGGTGTTCCAAGGGACGTGTCGGGCACGAGTGAAGATTAGGCTTGATTGGTAGATTCCACATAGAGGCACGCCGCTCGGGCGATGGCAGGAGTAACCATGGCCGGTCAGGGCCAGCAGCGCGATTCAGTGGCGGGGCGGATCGTCACGGGCACGGCCATCGGCGCAGGCGCCCTCGTCGCGGGGGCAGCCATCACTGCCGGTGTGATCGCCGTGGTCTTCGCGCGCACCGTCATCACCCCGCCGAAGAAGCGCGACGAGGACGTCATGATCCTCGCGTTCGACGCCAGCACCATCACGCTCTCGGCGACCCTGGACTCGATGACTCCCGGTCGCTACAGCCTCTGGTTCCACCAGGACCAGGGCCACGCGCGAGTGGGCGAGATCCTCTCCTACACGGCAGACACGGTTACCCGGCAGCTGCTCGGCATCGACTTCGGCACCCTCGACGGCGCCCTGCGCGGCCGCTTCAGCGGCTGGTTCTACCTCTCGCCCGCAGATCTCGGGGTGCCGTTCGAGGACGTCGAGCTCGAGACGGAGCTGGGCCCGGCGCCGGCGTGGTTCATCCCGGCCGAGAAGGCGTCGAGCCAGTGGATGATCGGGGTGCACGGCAGGGCCGTGCGACGGCAGGAGACGCTGCGCGGGGTCCCGGTCTTCCGTGACGAGGGCTACAACTCGCTGCTGGTCTCGTACCGCAACGACGGCGACGCGCCCGGCACCGCGGACAACCGCTACTCCCTCGGCGACACCGAGTGGCGCGACGTCGAGGTCGCACTGCAGTACGCGATCGACCACGGCGCCAAGCGCATCGTGCTCATGGGCTGGTCGATGGGCGGCGCGACCGTGCTTCAGGCCGTCACGCGCTCCGCTCTCGCCGACCGCGTGGTGGGCGTCGTGCTGGAGTCGCCCGTCGTGGACTGGGTCACCGCCCTGCACTACCAGGGCGTCATGTACCGGCTGCCGCGCGTGGTGCGGCTGGGCATCCTGTCGCTGCTCAGCAGCAGGTGGAGCAGGTTCCTCACGGGGCAGTCCGTGCCGATCGACCTCAAGCGGCTGGATCTCGTGGCCCGTGCCAAGGAGCTCACGAAGCCGATCCTCCTGCTGCACAGCGACGACGACGGCTTCGTGCCGTCGACCGCCTCGAGGGCACTCGCGGTTGCCCGGCCCGACATCGTCACCTTCGAGGGCTTCACGACCGCCCGCCACACGAAGCTCTGGAACTACGACGCCGAGCGCTGGAACGGCGCGATCAAGCGGTGGCTCGACCGCCTGGTGTGAGCCAGCGCGCGAACAGCGCGCTCTCGTCGTCCACGAGGAGCTGCGCGAGCTCGACGGCCACCTCGGGGAACGACTCGATGCCGAACAGCGGCAGGGTCACGCCCGTGAGCCTGGGGCTCGTGGTGAGGCAGACCTCGTCGACGAGGTCCGCGACGACGAGCTGCCGCGCCAGCCCGGGGCCGCCCTCGCACACGATCGAGACGAACCCGTTGTGGCGGAGAGCGGCGATGATGTCGGCGGGAAGCATCCGCGGCCCCGGCACCGTGATGACCTGCGCGTCGGCGAGGGTCTCGCGCACGCGCTCGACCGCGGACTCCGGGCACAGCACGACGACCGGCGGCCCCTCCGTCCCGCCGATGCGGTGCCCTTCGAGGTCTCCGCTGCCGGTCACCACGGCGAGCGGTGCGCGCTTCGGGCGCACATAGCCCTCCGAGCGCACCGACTCCGCGCCCACGAGGACGACGTCGGCGAGCTCCCGGATCACCCCGAGGATGCGCCGGTCCGATGCGCTTGTGAGCGTCTCCGACGTGCCGTCCGATCCCGCGGCGCTGCCGCTCACGCTCGTGACGAGGTTGAGGCGAAGCCACGCCCCGGCGGGCGGGCGGTACAGGTCGAGCAGGCGGTCGCGTGTGCCGGCGGCATCCAGTTCAAGGCTTTCGACCGGGCCGGGATGCACGCGGCGGAGGATCACGCCGGGGTCTCTGACGAACTCAGTTTCTCGCGCACCTGCCGCTTGATGCGGGCGAGCATCGCCGTCATGCCGCGGATGCGCAGCGGCGACACGGCCTCCGTCAGGCCGAGCCCCTGCGGGAAGTCGTCCGCGACGGCGAGGACCTCGTCAGCGGTGAGGCCGGCGAGCCCCTGCGCGAGGATCGAGGCGAACCCGCGGGTGGTCGGTGCCTCCTTCGGCGCCATCGCGAAGAGGTGGACGATGGCGGCATCGTCCACCTCCACGAAGATGAACACGGGGGACTGGCACTCCTCGACGCGCTCGAACAGATCCGGATGATCGGCGTACCGCTCGGGCAGTGCGGGCAGCTCGTTCGAGAACTCGAGGAGCAGCTGCAGCCGCTCCTTCACCTCGAGGCCCAGGAAGTCGTCCCGGATCTCGGCGAGCTGTTCGGGGAGTGTGTCGTTCACCTCTTGAGTTTAGCGAGCGGCGGGAACGGAGCCGGGCTCCGCGCCCTTCACGATCGGCACGCGCACGGCGGAGCCCCACTCGGTCCAGGAGCCGTCGTAGTTGCGCACGCCCTCGAAGCCGAGGAGGTGGGTGAGCACGAACCAGGTGTGGCTCGAGCGCTCACCGATGCGGCAGTAGGCCACGATGCTGTCGCCGTCCTTGAGGCCGGCCTGGTCGCGGTAGAGGGCGTTGAGCTCGGTGAGTGGGCGGAACGTGCCGTCCTCGGCAGCGGCCTTCGCCCACGGGATGTTGACGGCGCTCGGAATGTGGCCGGCGCGCAGGGTGCCCTCCTCGGGATAGGCGGGCGCGGTCGTGCGCTCACCGCTGAACTCCTCGGGGGAGCGGACGTCGATGAGGGGGTTGCCGAGGTGCGCGAGCACGTCGTCCTTGTAGGCCCGGATGGGGGCGTCGTTGCGCTCCACGACCGGGTAGTCGACCGTGGTCGCCGACTCGGGGTCGGTCGTGTAGGCGCGGCCGTCGGCCTCCCACTTGGCGCGGCCGCCGTCGAGCAGGCGGACGTCCTCGTGGCCGAACAGGGTGAAGACCCACAGGGCGTAGGCGGCCCACCAGTTGTTCTTGTCGCCGTAGATCACCACGGTCGTGTCGCGGGAGATGCCTTTCGAGCCGAGGAGCTTGGCGAAGGCCTCGCCGTCGATGTAGTCGCGCTCGACCGGGTCGTTCAGGTCGGTGTGCCAGTCGATCTTCACCGCGCCGGCGATGTGGCCGGTCTCGTAGAGCAGAACGTCCTCATCGGACTCGACGACGACGAGCCCGGGGGTGCCGAGGTGCGCTTCCAGCCAGTCGCCCGAGACGAGCCGCTCGGGGTGGGCGAACTCGGTGAACTGCGCTGCTGAATCGACCTCGACGGCCATGGGTACCTCCGGTGTGAAGTGACGGGAAGGGAGGCGGCTAGGCTTGAATGACTCCCTACAGACGAGGCTACGCGCAGCGCGTGACCGGCGTCGTAAGACTTCGACACACTGCGCGTGACAGAGACACTGAGGCTGATTCAATGAGTGCCGAAGCACCGGCCGCACCCGGGCGTCTTATCGACCGGAATCCGCAGTTGTCCGGGGCCGAGATGGTCGCCCAGCTGGTGCCGCCGCGCCAGTTCGCGACAGCCACGCTCGACTCCTACCGGCCCGACCGCGACTACCCGTCGCAGGGGTCGGCGGTCGCCGCGATCCGCAACTTCGTGGCCGGCTGGTCGGCGTCGAAGGGCGGCCTGTTCTCGCGCAAGAAGTCGCCGGAGGTGCTGCCCGGCATCTACCTCGATGGCGGGTTCGGCGTCGGCAAGACCCACCTCCTCGCGGCCCTGTGGCACGCCGCTCCTGGCCGCAAGTACTTCGGCACGTTCATCGAGTACACCGCCCTCGTCGGCGCGCTGGGCTACGCTCCCGCGGTCGCGCTGTTCAAGGGCGCATCCCTCGTCTGCATCGACGAGTTCGAGCTCGACGACCCGGGCGACACGCGACTGATGTCCCGGCTGCTCGGCGCACTCGCCGACACCGGCACCCGCATCGCCGCGACCTCGAACACTCCGCCGAACGCGCTCGGCGAGGGCCGGTTCGCCGCGCAGGACTTCCTCCGCGAGATCGACTCCCTCGCGGCCCGCTTCACGATCATGCGCATCGACGGCCTCGACTACCGCCGCCGCGACGTCGAGGCGCACGCTCTGGTGAGCCCGGATGCCGCGGCCGCCGTCGGGGCGATCGGCGGCACGACCACGCTCGACTCCTTCGACGACGTGCTCGCCCACCTGGCGACCGTCCACCCCTCGCGCTACGTCAAGCTCGTGGACGGCCTCTCGGCCATCGGGCTCACGGGCGTGCATCCGTTCCTCAACCAGACCGACGCGCTGCGCTTCGTCGCGTTCGTCGACCGGCTCTACGACGCGCAGGTGCGCATCGCGGCCGAGGGCACGCCCCTCGACCAGGTGTTCCCCGAGGAGATGCTGGCGGGCGGCTACCGCAAGAAGTACCTGCGCGCGGTCTCGCGGCTGATCGCCCTGACGAACTGAGGGGGTCGAGTAAGGCGCTCTGGCGCCTGTATCGAAACCGGTGTCTATACCGCCGCGGGCGGCCTACTCGACCCGCTGGTAGTGCCGGTTCCGCAGGGCAGTCAGCACCCCGCCGATGACCGCGGCGATGAGTGACGCGATGAGCACCGCGAGCGTGACCTCATCGGCCACGGCGCCGTCGAACGCGAGCTCGTTCATGAGCAGTGACACGGTGAACCCGATTCCGCCGAGCGCCGCGATCGCGACGATGTCGGGCAGCGGCAGCCGGTCTCCGCGAGCGAGCCCCTGCGCCAGCGCCGCCCCGGCGGTGATGCCGATGAGCTTTCCGACCGGCAGGGCGACGATCACCGCCCAGAACGCCGGGCTGAGCTCGCTCGGCTTCGCGTCCGGGAACGGCACGAGCGCCGCCACGATCGCGAAGAGCGGCAGCACTATCGTGTTCGACCACGGCTCGAGCGCGCGGCGGGTGCGGGCGGCCGGGGCATCCGCCATCACCAGCCCGAGGGTGACCCCGGCGATGGTCGGGTGGATGCCCGACAGGAGCACGAGGGCCCACGCGAGCACTCCGAGCACGATGAGCAGGGGAACCCGCCACCGCCCGCCGCGGTAGCTGAGCCAGCCGAACAGCAGGATGACGGGCACGGCGAGCAGCAGGGGCACCGGCTGCAGGTCCTTCGTGAAGAACGCCGCGATGATGAGGATCGCGATCAAGTCGTCGATCACCGCGAGAGCGAGCAGCAGAGCGCGGAACTTGGGCGGTAGTGACTTGCCCACGATGGCCAGCACGCCGAGGGCGAAGGCGATGTCCGTTGCGGTCGGGATGGGCCATCCCGCGTCCAGCCCGTCGCCGCGGGCGATCACGAGGAACAGCAGCGCGGGGACTATTACCCCGCCCACCGCGGCGACCGTGGGCACGAGCGCCTTCGCTGGGGAGTCGAGCTCGCCGTGCCGCAGTTCGTGCCGCAACTCGATCGCGGCGAGGAAGAAGAACACCGCGAGCAGGCCGTCTTTGATCCAGTGGCCGATCGAGAGGTCGATGCCCGGAATTCCGAAGTGGAAGGCCTCCACGGCGTTCGAGGCTGCTGCGAGAGGGGAGTTGGCGAGAACGAGGCCGACCACGGCTGCAGCGAGCAGGAGGACCGCGGAGAACCGCTCAGATCGCAGTAATGCCATACCGCGAGCCTAGGGGAGCGATCTCCAGCGAACCGGTGGGCCGTCGAAACACGATGTTTACATTCACGGGGACCGCGTAACAGTTCCGAAACACGCTGACACACCCGGCGAAACCTCCCCCCTCCAAACTGGCTCCGTACCCGAGGCGGGCTTCCTCCCTCGTGCGGACCCGACGGTGCATCCTTCGCATGTAACAAAGAGAGGTTCACAATGGATCAAGGCAATACCGCCTTCCTTCTGCTCGCAACGGCACTCGTGCTGCTGATGACTCCTGGCCTGGCATTCTTCTACGGTGGTCTCGTCAAGGCGAAGTCCGT
Source organism: Rhodoglobus sp. (assembly GCA_025463515.1). Lineage (GTDB taxonomy): Bacteria > Actinomycetota > Actinomycetes > Actinomycetales > Microbacteriaceae > Rhodoglobus. The sequence goes on along the minus strand of JAODAQ010000028.1, from coordinate 21,097 downwards.
CATCAGCATGATGATGATGAGCTTCGGCGCTATCGGGCTCATCGGCGTCCTCTGGGCGATCTACGGCTACGCGATCGCGTTCCCCACCATCGACGGCACGGCGTCGTCGCCCTGGCTGTTCGACCCGAGCAACTTCCTGCTGGGTGCCGTGACCGCTGACGCTGCCGCACCCGCCGGCGCGTACCCGGCGCTCGCCTTCGTCGCCTTCCAGGCGACCTTCGCGATCATCACCGTCGCTCTCATCTCCGGCGCGATCGCCGACCGGGCCAAGTTCGGCTCGTGGATGATCTTCGCCGGTGTCTGGGCAACCGTGGTGTACTTCCCGGTCGCGAGCTGGGTGTTCAACTTCGGTCTCGCTGACGGCGCCTTCACCTACGGCGGCTGGCTCACGCGCGGTCTGCAGGATGTCTTCGGCACCGGCCTGATCGACTTCGCCGGCGGTACCGCCGTCCACATCAACGCCGGTGCTGCAGCTCTCGCACTCGCGCTGGTCCTCGGCAAGCGCGTCGGCTTCGCGAAGGGCATCGCCGTCCCGCACAACCCGCCGTTCGTGCTCCTCGGTGCGGGCCTCCTGTGGTTCGGCTGGTTCGGCTTCAACGCCGGCTCCGAGCTGGCTGCTGACGGCACGGCGGCGATCGCCTTCGTCAACACGCTCATCGCTCCCGCCGCGGCCCTGCTCGGCTGGCTCGTCGTCGAGCGCATCAAGGACGGCAAGCCGACCTCCGTCGGTGCTGCCTCGGGCGCTGTCGCCGGTCTCGTCGCCATCACCCCGGCCTGTGGCTCGCTCACACCGGGCTGGGCCCTGGTGCTCGGCGCCCTCGCCGGAATCATCTGCGCCCTCGCGATCGACCTGAAGTTCAAGCTCGGCTTCGACGACTCGCTCGACGTGGTGGGCGTCCACCTCGTCGGCGGCCTCGTGGGAACCCTGTTCCTGGGCTTCTTCGCCAACGGCACCGGCCTCATCAACAGCGGCAGCTTCAACCAGCTCCTGGTGCAGGCGATAGCCGCGCTCTCGGTGATGATCTACTCGTTCGTGCTGGCCTTCATCATCGGCTTCATCATCGAGAAGACCATCGGCTTCCGTATCAAGAACGAGGACGAGCTCGCCGGCGTCGACCTCGTCGTCCACGGTGAAGAGGGCTACGTGCTCGCCGACGCCAAGGCGTAACGGAACAACACACAGTCGAAGGGTGCCGCTCGCAAGAGCGGCACCCTTTACTGTTTGTCGTGAGGGGGCCCCGTGAACAACTGGAGCGTGGTCGCGGCATCCGTAGCCGCCATCCTCGTGGTGCTCGTGTCGTTGGCAGTCGTCGACGCCCGGATGCTCCCCGCAGCCCCGTGGCGCAGGTCCGTCCTGCTCTCCCTCGGGTGCGCCGCCGCCGGCGCTCTCGCCTGGGTCGTGCTCGCGCCGATCATCGCACCGGAGGTGCTCGGCACCCTGTTCGCCCCCATCGCGGCCCTCGCGGGAGTCGCCTCCTACCTCGCCACGATCGCCGTCCGTGCCGTCGGCGGCGGCGTGGTCGCCACGATCGTCTTCGCGCTCGCGTGGAGCGCCATCGTGTTCGTCCCGACCGCCATCCTCACCTTCGCGCCCTACGCCGCGTCGTGGCCCATCGGCATCGCGCCCGTCGACCACGGCGGGTCACTCGCGGTCAACGTCTCGGCCGGAGCGGCGGCGATGGGCGTGCTGCTCCTGGGCGGCCCGCGCCTGCGCACGGCGACCATCGGCCGCGTCACGGGGCTCGTCGCGATGGTCGCACTGTGCCTCGGCTGGATCCTCTGGCTCGTGGGCGCGGAGCTCGCGATCGACGACGTCACCCCGGGCATCCTGCTCAACGGGCTCGTCGGGGCGGGCGGCGGTGTGGTCGGCTGGCTCGTGGTCCAGCGGCTGAGCCACAAGTCCACGACGCTCAACGCGGTCGCGGCGGGGCTCGTGAGCGGGCTCGTCGCCGTCACTGCGGGCGCGCCGCTGTTCACGCCCGTGTCGGCGATCGCGGCGGGCATCCTTGCCGGTGGCGCCGCTTGCATCTTCACGCTGCGGCGCGTCGGGTCCAGCCGGCGGCAGCAGTGGTTCGTGGTCGGGTCGCACCTCATCGCGGGCGCCGTCGGGATCGTCGTGCTCGGCCTGCTCGCCACGAGCATGGGGTTCCTCTTCACCGGCTCGATCGCCCTCATCATCAACCAGGTCGCGGGCACCGTGCTCGTGACGCTGTACTCGACAGCGGTCTCCGTGGCGCTGTGGCTCCCGCTGCGGTGGTTGGTCACCCTCGCGGCGCAGCGGGTGACGGCGACGTGATCGAGGCCATCAGCACCGTGGCTCCCGCCCTCGAGGGCAGGCCGGCGGCGAGCCAGCGGTGGTCGAAGGCCACGTTCCTGCACTGGCGGGTCGAGGCATCCGTGCTCGCGCCGCTCCTGCCCGCGGGGGTGCGGCCCGACGAGCACGACGGCTCGAGCTGGGTCGGCCTCATCGCCTTCTACCTCGACCGGGCCACCCTGCTCGGAAGTCCGCCGGTGCCGTACTTCGGCGCGTTCACCGAGATCAACGTGCGCCTGTACGCCGTCGATGAGCAGGGTCGCAGGGGAGTGGTGTTCCTCTCGCTCGAGGCCTCCCGACTGGCTGCGGTGCTCGCGGCGAGGGCGGCGTTCTCGATCCCGTACTTCTGGTCGCGCACCTCGATGGCCGAGCACGACGGACTGGTCGACTACCGGGCGGTCCGTCATCTCGGTGCGGGCGCCTCGCGCATCGTTGCGCGGCCGGGCACCGAGGCCGTCTCCGGGGATGCCACGGCAGACTTCCTGACCGCGCGGTGGGCGCTCTTCGCGACCAGGTTCGGGCGCACGACGTACCTGCGCAACCACCACGAGCCGTGGCCGCTGGTTGCCGCCGAGCTGGAACTACTGGATGACACGCTGCTCGCGCGGGCGGGCATCCCCGGGCTCGCCGACCGCGCACCGGACTCGGTGCTCTACAGCGCGGGCGTCACCACGTGGTTCGGACGCCCGCGCCGCTGAGCGCCTAGTACTCGTAGTCCGAGCTGGCAGCGGGCTCCATGACCTCGTCGCCGGAGGGGGAGACTACCCACCAGACTCCGCCGAAGCCCTGACCCGTGACATCGCCGGCCTTCGTGTCGGGCGTGTAGGTGTAGACCGGGCGGCCGTTGATCGTGATCTGGTTGCCGCCGTCGGTGCCCGTGATGGTGCCGATCTCGCCGGTGACGCCGTCGACCACGGGCGTCGTGCCGGCGGACTCGATGGCCGGCCAGAGGTCTGCGCACGGGCCGGTGCACGCGCTCGTACCGGAGCCGGCCGTGTCCTTGTCGAAGAAGTAGGCAGTCATCCCCGTGCCGTCGACGACGATGTCGCCGAGGCTCGTGCTGCCGACGGCCAGCTCTGCTGTGGAGCTCGAGGTATCGGGAGCCGAGGACTCGGCGGGCGGCGGCGTCGTGGCCGTGGGGCTCGAGCAGCCCGCGAGAGCGGCGAGGGCGAGCGTGGAGACGGCGACGGCGACGGCGAGCATGAGCTTGGTTTTCACGATGAGACTCCCTGGTGCGCTGGTTGGATGCGGATTCCCCGCTACTCTGACCACGAGCGGGAGGGCCCAGCGGTTCACCGGCTGGCAGTTTTCACAGGTTGTGAACCTTTCCGGTCCGCCGTTCGTTGTTGGGGGTAGGAGGTGGTGATGTCCAGTGATCAGGACGAGCTGCTCCGCGCGCTCCACGACGCGCACGCGCCGGCGCTGCTGCGGTACGCCGTGCGGCTCACGGGCGACCACGCCTTCGCCCAGGACGTCGTGCAGGAGGCGCTCCTGCGCGCCTGGCGCCGGCCCGCGATCCTCGAGCAGGGCGAGGACGCCGCTCGCGCCTGGCTCTTCACGGTCACGCGCAACCTCGTCATCGACGATCGCCGTAGCGCTCGGTATTCCCGCGAGATCACCACGGCAGAGCTCCCCGAGCACGCGGGCGACGACTCGACCGACTCGGCCCTCGACGCCTGGCTGCTCTCGGACGCGCTCCTCACGCTCTCGATCGAGCACCGGACCGTCGTCGTGAACGCGTACTACGTCGGCCGCTCGATCGCCGAGATCGCGCGCCGGGAGGACATCCCGGAGGGCACCGTCAAGTCGCGCCTGCACTACGGCCTGCGCGCGCTGCGGCTCGCACTGCAGGAGAGGGGTGTGACGGAATGACCGACCCCTTCCGCGATTCGGACGCGGCCTACGTGCTGGGCGCCCTCGGGCCCGAGGAGCGCCGCGCGTTCGAGCGGCACCTCGCGACCTGTCCCGCCTGCGCGGCTGCTGTCGCAGAACTGGCGGGCATGCCCGGGATACTCGGCAAGCTCGGTCGCGACGAGGCCGTAGCGCTCCTCGACGTGGCGCCGCCGGCCGCACGGGAGCCCGACGTGGTGCGGAGGCTCGCGGCATCCGTGCGCCGTCGTCGCACGCGCACCCGCGTCCTCGCGGGCGTCGGCGTGCTCGCCCTCGCCGCCGTGCTCGTCGTGGTCGGGTTCGTCGCCGGAAACCTCGGCTCTGCCCCGCCTCCCGTTGCGGCAGTCCAGATGGACGAGGTCGTACCGGGCGTCATGACCGCGACCCTGCAGCTGACCGAGGTCGGCTGGGGCACCAGGTTCGACTGGTCGTGCAACTACGAGGTTGACGAGTGGGACACGCCGATCACCTACGCCCTCGTGGTCACCGACGACTCCGGTGCCGAGACCACGGTCGCGACGTGGGAGGCCGCGGGGGCCGCGGCGAAGGGGCTCGTCGCGTCGTCGAGCGTGCCGACGTCGACGATCCGTTCAGTGGAGATCAGGCTCGCCGACAGCGGCAAGCCCGTGCTGCGGACCGACCTGTAGCGGCTCGCCCAGAACGCGGCGGACAACCTGCACGGATGCCGCGACCGCAGCAGGCATCACGAACACCGCGCCCAGCGGCACGAGGAAGAGCAGGTACGTCGCCGCGCCGTAGCCGAGCACGAGTGCGCGGCGTGAGCGGAGGGCTTTCCGGCGCTCGCGGAACCCGAGCCCGCGCGCGTCGAACGCGAGCCCGGTGAGCTCGAGGGCGAGGAACCATCCGCCGACGAGGGCGCCGAGCACGGCGGAGAGGACAGCCCCGACGATGGGCACCAGCCCGAGCGCGAACAGCCCGATGCCGACGAGGATCGTTGGCACGAGCATCCGGAGCGCACTCGAGATGCCGAGACCGACCGACCGCCAGAATCGGGGAGCGCTGTCAGGAATCTCACCGAACCGCGACTCGGCCGACCGCCAGATCAGCTCGTAGAAGGGCTGGCCGACGATGAGGGTGATCGTCGTGAAGGTGAGCGAGATCAGCAGTACGGCCGCGATCAGGAACGCGATTCCGACGGCGACGCGGGTGAGGTCGCGCCAGACGCGGTCCCAGTCGTTGGCGAACGGAGTCACAGCCGTGGCGATCGCCTGGATGTTGATCGCGAGGACGATGAGGCCGGCCGTGAACACGGCGGCGACGATGAAGGCGGGGATGAGGCCGAGCGCCATGCGACCCGGGGCCGTGCGCCAGGTACCGAACCCGCGGAACAAGAGGCCTACACCGGTGAAGAACTCCCGGGTGCGCTTCATTAAAGACTCCTCGAGAGAATCGAGTGGGCGATACCGGACTCGAACCGATGACCTCTTCCGTGTGAAGGAAGCGCGCTACCAACTGCGCCAATCGCCCGCGGCCTGCTTTTCAGCGGCAATAAGTATCCTGCCACAGGATCGCGACCCGCCTGTCACACGATTGGCTCCGTCCCCGAACATCGGCTATGGTCATCTAGTCGCAGAAATGCGGCAGTGCGGATGTGGCGCAGTGGTAGCGCATCACCTTGCCAAGGTGAGGGTCGCGAGTTCGAATCTCGTCATCCGCTCGAGTAGGAGTGTCAGTTCTGCTGATGTTTTAGTAGCCCCGGCCCTCCTGCACGCGGTGGCGTGGCCGAGAGGCGAGGCAACGGCCTGCAAAGCCGTGTACACCGGTTCAAATCCGGTCGTCACCTCGGTGTTTGTTTGCAAATCCTTCGGATTTCGCAAACAAACTCCACTCAAGTAATGGGCGGTTGGCGCAGCGGTAGCGCGCTTCCCTGACACGGAAGAGGTCGCTGGTTCGATCCCAGTACCGCCCACCATTTAATGACCCGGACGATGTGTCCGGGTCATTTCTGGTTTTGCCGCGCGCCGGTGCCGTGTTCAGCACGCTCCCGCTTCTATTCTCGCGATCATGGATCTTTCCTCAACTCTCTTGAGCTTCTTTGCCGGCAGCATCGTGTCCTTCTTCGCGATGACCTTCACGCTGTCGGGTGTGTGGGGCAAGCGGGAGGTGCCCGTGGTCGTCCGAATTCTTCTCATCATCGGATTCATCGCGGTCATCGGCGTCGTGGTGGGTGCGATCAGCAGCGCCCCGCTCAGGGGCGACCTCTGGTGGTTGGTGGGAGTCGCTGCTGTGGTTGCGGTGGGCGGCTACGGTGCGATGGCAGCGTGGGACGCGCGCGGCCGAGCGAAACACGATGCGGACCTTCTTGATCGGCTGAAGGAGCTCAAGGTCGACATCGAGCGGATCGAGGCCGCGGTAGCACGCTCGGCGGCACCGCGTTCATCCGGTTTTCTGGACTGGCTCCGGGAGCGGTTCACGGCCCGCGCCAAATAACTGACAACCCCAGAACAGCGCGTACCAGTCTGCGTAGCCGCCCAGGACGCCCGGCCAGCCGTTGCGGTACTCCTCGGCCGAGGCATCCGGGTCGGTCATGCGTCGTCCCACAGCGAGACGATCCACTGCTGGAGGCCGACCTGCCCCTCGGGGGCGAGTGCGTACAGGTTGCGAGTGCCGCGGGTCGTGTGCTCGACGAGCCCCGCGCCGGTGAGCACGCGGAGGTGCTTGGAGACCGCGGGCCGCCCGATCGGCAGTTGCTCGGCGAGCTCGCCGACCGGGAGCGCTCCGGCGCTCAGGCGCTCGAGTATGCGCCGCCGCATCGGGTCTCCGAGGGCGTCGAGGGCCAGTTCCGCTGAATGGTTGCTCATGAGTAACGGTTACTCTAGGGCAACGGAACGGGGGAGGCAAGACACACGGCTAAAGTTGCAGGGTGAGTACCGGATTCGAACTGTTCACCGACCGCAACGTCGTCGCCATGCGCGTCAACGGCGAGCTCAAAGACCTCGCCGCCACGACTACGGACACGGACACCGTCGAGCCCGTCACTATCGACTCGCCCGACGGCCTGAACATCCTGCGGCACTCAGCGGCGCACGTCATGGCCCAGGCGGTGCAGTCGATCAACCCCGAGGCCAAGCTCGGCATCGGCCCGCCGGTCACCGACGGCTTCTACTACGACTTCGACGTCGCTGAGCCCTTCCAGCCCGAGGACCTCAAGGCCATCGAGAAGGCAATGGACCGGATCATCCGGCAGGGCCAGCGCTTCCAGCGCCGGGTCGTCACGGATGCCGAGGCGCGCGCCGAGCTCGCCGACGAGCCGTACAAACTCGAGCTGATCGGCCTGAAGGGCGCGGGGGACTCGCACTCCGACGACAACGAGTCGGTCGAGGTCGGCGGCGCCGAGCTCACCATCTACGACAACGTCGACGGCAAGACCGGCGAGGTCTACTGGAAGGACCTCTGCCGCGGCCCGCACCTGCCCAACACCCGGATGATCGGCAACGGCTGGTCGCTCGTGCGCAACGCCGCCGCCTACTGGCGGGGCTCCGAGAAGAACAAGCAGCTGCAGCGCATCTACGGCACCGCGTGGCCCACCAAGGACGAGCTGCGCGAGTACCAGGAGCGCCAGGCCGAGGCGGCCAAGCGCGACCACCGCAAGCTCGGCAAGGAACTCGACCTCTTCTCCTTCCCGGAGGAGATCGGCTCGGGCCTGTCGGTCTGGCACCCGCGCGGCGGCATCGTGCGCGGCGAGATCGAGCAGCACGCGCGCAAGCGGCACCAGGAGGGCGGATACACCTACGTGTACACGCCGCACATCACCAAGGCCGACCTCTTCATCACCTCGAACCACCTCGTCACGTACAAGGAGGGCATGTTCCCGCCCATCCGCATGGACGAGGAGGTCGATGACGAGGGCAACGTCACCAAGCAGGGCGTCGACTACTACCTCAAGCCGATGAACTGCCCGATGCACATCCTCATCTACAAGGAGCGCGGCCGCAGTTATCGCGACCTGCCCATGCGGCTCGCCGAGAACGGCACCGTGTACCGCAACGAGCTCTCCGGTGCCCTGCACGGGCTCACCCGCGTGCGCGGGTTCACCCAGGACGACTCGCACCTGTTCGTCACGCCCGAGCAGCTCGAGGACGAGGTCGCGAAGGTGCTCGACTTCGTCATCTCGATGCTGCGCGACTTCGGACTCGAGGACTTCGAGCTCGAGCTCTCGCTGAAGGACGACGAGAAGGACAAGTGGATCGGCTCCGACGAGTTCTGGGAGTACTCGACGAACGCCCTGCGCCACGTCGCCCAGCGCACCGGTCTGAAGCTCACCGAGGTCCCCGGCGAGGCGGCCTTCTACGGCCCGAAGATCGATCTCAAGACGAAGGATGCGATCGGACGCACCTGGCAGCTCTCGACCGTGCAGGTCGACGTCAACCTGCCCGAGCGCTTCGAGCTCGAGTTCACCGACAAGGACGGCACGAAGCAGCGGCCGATCATGATCCACCGCGCGCTCTTCGGCTCGATCGAGCGCTTCTTCGCGATCCTGCTCGAGCACTACGCCGGCCAGTTCCCGGTGTGGCTGTCGCCGGTGCAGGTCGTCGGTATCCCCGTCGCGGAGGCCTACGAGGACTACCTCGGCGATGTCATCCGGCAGCTCAGGGATGCCGGCGTGCGCGCCGAGCTCGATGCATCCAGCGAGCGCATGCAGAAGAAGATCCGCACGCACACCACCATGAAGGTGCCGTTCCAGCTCATCGCGGGCGAGGAGGACGCCAAGAACGGCTCGGTGAGCTTCCGCTTCCGGGACGGGACGCAGGAGAACGGCGTTCCGATTCCCGACGCGATCGCGCGGATCACCACGGCCATCGCCGACCACGCTCAGGTCTGACCCGTGCGTGACTACGACGGCACCGAGCTCGGCGAGGGCGAGGCGGCATCCGGCTTCGCCGCGGTGCCCGATGCGTTCCAGCGACTGTGGACTCCGTACCGCTACGCCTACATCGAGTCGAACCACCGCGAGACCCCGGCCGACGACGCGTGCCCGTTCTGCGAGGCGCCCAAGCTGTCGGATGAGCAGTCCCTGATCGTGGCCCGGGGCGAGCACGCGTACGTGCTGCTGAACCTCTTCCCGTACAACAGCGGCCACCTGCTCGTGTGCCCGTACCGCCATGTTGCGACGTATGACCTGGCGACGCCCGAGGAGATCGCGGAGATCGGTAGCCTGACCCAGACGGCGATGCGGGTGCTCACCATGACGGCGAACGTGCAGGGCTTCAACATCGGGATGAACCAGGGCCGCATCGCCGGCGCGGGGATCGCCGATCACCTGCACCAGCACATCGTGCCGCGCTGGGCCACCGACTCGAACTTCTTCCCGATCATCGCCGGCACGAAGGCGGTTCCCCGCCTACTCGGCGATGTCCGCGAGGAGATCGCCGGAGTGTGGGCCAGCGGCCAGTGATTGGCCGGGGAAACCACCCAGACCACCAACGTAGAATCTAGGAACATGACTGAAGAACTGGGACAGAGCTCCTCAACAGGCACGGCCCGCGTCAAGCGCGGCCTTGCCGAAATGCTCAAGGGCGGCGTCATCATGGACGTCGTCACCGCCGACCAGGCGAAGATCGCCGAAGACGCGGGGGCCGTCGCGGTCATGGCGCTCGAGCGAGTGCCGGCCGACATCCGCTCACAGGGCGGCGTGGCGCGCATGAGCGACCCCGACCTGATCGACGGCATCATCTCGGCGGTGTCCATCCCCGTCATGGCCAAGGCGCGCATCGGCCACTTCGTCGAGGCCCAGGTGCTGCAGGCGCTCAAGGTCGACTACATCGACGAGTCCGAGGTGCTGAGCCCCGCCGACTACGTCAACCACATCGACAAGTGGAACTTCTCCGTGCCCTTCGTGTGCGGTGCCACTAACCTCGGCGAGGCCCTGCGCCGAATCACCGAGGGCGCGGCCATGATCCGCTCCAAGGGCGAGGCAGGCACCGGCGACGTGTCTGAGGCGACCAAGCACATCCGCACGATCCTCGGCGAGATCAACGCGCTCAAGGGCAAGTCGAAAGACGAGCTCTACGTCGCGGCGAAGGAGCTTCAGGCCCCCTACGAGCTCGTGCGCGAGGTCGCGGAGGCGGGCAAGCTTCCCGTGGTGCTCTTCACCGCGGGCGGCGTGGCGACTCCGGCGGACGCCGCGCTCATGATGCAGCTCGGTGCGGACGGCGTGTTCGTCGGCTCGGGCATCTTCAAGTCGGGCAACCCCGCGCAGCGCGCAGCAGCGATCGTCAAGGCGACCACGTTCTTCGACGACGCCGAGATCATCGCAGAGGCATCTCGCGGGCTCGGCGAGGCCATGGTCGGCATCAACGTCTCCGACCTGCCCGCGCCGCACCGCCTGTCCGAGCGTGGCTGGTAGCGGCCCGAGGGTCGGTGTCCTCGCCCTCCAGGGCGACTTCCGCGAGCACCTCGCGGTACTGAACGGCCTGGGGGCGAACGCGGTCCCGGTCAAGCGCCCGGAGGAGCTCGCGAGAGTCGACGGCCTGGTGATCCCCGGCGGCGAGTCGAGCGTCATGGACAAGCTGAGCCGCATGTTCGGCCTCGCGGAGCCGCTCAAGGCGGCCATTGCGTCCGGGATGCCCGTGTACGGCACGTGCGCAGGGCTCATCATGCTCGCCGACACGGTCCTCGATGCGATCGACGGCCAGCAGACCCTCGGCGGATTCGACCTGGTCGTGCGCCGGAACGCCTTCGGCTCACAGCTCGACTCGTTCGAGACGGACCTGGACGTCCCGGCGATCGGGGCAGACCCGGTCCACGCGGTCTTCATCCGCGCGCCCATCGTGGAGACCGTGGGCGAGAGGGCGAGCGTGCTTGCCGCACTGCCCGACGGACGAGTTGTCGCGGTAGAGCAGGGCGGCCTCCTCGGTACGTCCTTCCACCCCGAGATGACCGGGGACACGCGCTTCCACGAGTACTTCCTGACAAAGGTGGGCAGTGCCTGAGGTCGTGAACCTGCGCTGGATGCACGAGGCCCACGTAGAGTCCGCGCATCCGGTGTACCTGCTCGAGGACTCCGCCGACGTCATCGCGACCTTCGAGCCGGGCGGGACCGTCGGCATGCACTCGACCCGTCCGAAGGGCGGACCGCGCGGCCGCAACCTCGTACCGGGCACGCCGCACACCGGCTTCGCGCCGGGGGTCTGGACGGGCGAGGGCGCGCTGCGCGTCCACCGGCCCGGCCAGCCGTGGTCGACGTGGCGCTGGCTGAGCGCCCGGCGCACGTGGTCGGAGAGCTGGTACGTGAACCTCGAGGAGCCGTGGGTCCGCACGGAGTCGGGCTTCGACACCGAGGACTGGATACTCGACGTGCTCGTCGCCGACGACCTCTCCTGGCGGTACAAGGACGAGGACGAGCTGGCGTGGGCTTCAGGCTCCGGCCGCTTCGATGGCGGGATGCTCGAGCGCATCTGGTCCGCCGCGCGAGAGTCGATCGGGGTGCTGGAAGCGCGCGGGTGGCCCTTCGACGCGGACTGGAACGCGTGGCTCCCGCCGGAGCACCTCGACGTCCCGCAACTGCAGCCCGGCTGGGACGCCCCGCGCTGAGTAGGTTTGGGGGCATGAAACTGTACTCGGACTTCGGCCCCCGCAGGACCCGCCAGATCGTCGGCGACGTGCTCGCCCTCGCCGCGATCGCCGCGTGGGTGTGGCTCGGCATCACGGTGTACCAGCTCGTCGAGAACCTCGCGGGCTTCGGGGTGCAGATGGAGGAGGCCGGGGCGGGCTTCAAGGACACGATGACCGAGGTGGGGGAGACGCTCGGCGGCATCCCGGTCATCGGCGGCGGCATCCGGGCGCCGTTCGACGGCGCAAGCGGGGCCGGCGGCGCGCTCGAGGCCGCGGGCCAGAGCCAGCAGGTAGCGGTCAACCAGCTCGCGACCGGGCTCGGCATCGGCATTGCCGTACTGCCGATCATCATGATCCTGGTGCTGTGGCTCGTGCCGCGCATCCGGTTCGTGCGCAAGGCGGGCCGCGCGAAGGCCATTGTGAAGTCCGGAGCGGGCATCGACCTGCTCGCCCTGCGGGCGCTCGCCACCCAGAAGATCTCGGCGCTGGCGGCCGTCGACCCCGATGCCATGGCGGCGTGGCGGCGCGGCGACGAGACCGTCATGCGCGCGTTGGCCCAGCTCGAACTGAAGAGCTCCGGAGTGCGCCTCTAGTCTGTTCTCAATGTCAGGCCACTCCAAATGGGCAACCACGAAGCACCAGAAGGCGATCAAGGACCAGCGCCGCGCCAAGTCGTTCGCCAAGCTCATCAAGAACATCGAAGTCGCAGCCAAGATGGGAGGCGCCGACCTCTCGGGCAACCCGACCCTCGTCGACGCCATCCAGAAGGCGAAGAAGACCTCCGTTCCCAACTCGAACATCGACTCCGCGGTCAAGCGCGGCTCGGGCCAGCTGGGCGAGGCCGTCGACTACATGACGATCATGTACGAGGGGTATGCGCCCAGTGGCGTCGCCCTCCTGATCGAGTGCCTCACCGACAACAAGAACCGCGCAGCCGCTGAGGTGCGCACCGCGATGACCCGCAACGGCGGCAACCTCGCCGATCCCGGCAGCGTCGCCTACAACTTCACCCGCAAGGGCGTCATCTCGATCACGAAGACCGATGCCGTCACCGAGGACGACATCCTGCTCGCCGTGCTTGACGCGGGCGCCGAAGAGGTCAACGACCGCGGCGAGGGCTTCGAGGTCATCACCGACACCGCGCACCTCGTAGCCTCGCGCGAGGCGCTCCAGACCGCCGGCATCGACTACGACTCGTCGGAGGCGGAGTTCGTCCCGAACCTCACCGTCGACGTCGACGCGGAGACCGCTCGCAAGGTCATGCGCCTCATCGACGCTCTCGAAGACCTCGAAGACGTACAGAACATATATTCGAATTACGACGTGTCGCCCGAGGTTCAGGCGGAGTTGGACGAAGAATAGGCGCTATGACGATTCGGGTGCTGGGCATCGATCCAGGGCTCACCCGTTGCGGCATCGGCATTGTGGATGTCTCGGCCACCCGCACGGCGACGCTCGTGCACGTCGGGGTCATCGCAACGCCCCCTGATCTGCCCCTCGAGCAGCGGCTCCTCGCGATCGCGCGCGGCATCGAGGACGCACTCGACCGGTTCTCGCCCGTCGCCGTGGGCCTGGAGCGCATGTTCGCCCAGCACAACCTGCGCACCGTCATGGGCACGGCCCAGGCCAGCGGCGTCGCACTGCAGATCGCGGCATCCCGGGGGCTCGTCGTCGGCCTGCACACGCCCAGCGAGGTGAAGGCCGCGATCACCGGCTACGGCTCGGCGGACAAGAAGCAGGTCGGCACCATGGTCGCGAAAGTGCTCGGGCTCACCGAGATCCCGCGGCCTGCCGACGCCGCCGATGCCCTCGCGATCGCGCTCTGCCACGCCTGGAAGGGCCCGTCCCTCGTGGTCGCGGGCGGCGCCCTCACGCCCGCGCAGCAGGCCTGGCGCGCAGCCGAGAAGAAGGCGGCGCGCGCATGATCTCCTCCGTACGGGGGACGGTGCTCTCGGCCGTCGGCACGAGCGCCGTCATCGAGGTGGGCGGCATCGGGCTCGCGGTGCAGGTCACTCCGCAGCACGCGCTCTCGCTCCGCGTGGGCACCGAGGCCACCGTGCGCACCGCCCTCATCGTCCGGGAGGACGACCTCTCCCTGTTCGGGTTCGCCGAGGCCGAGGAGCTCACGGTCTTCGACCTGCTGCGCGGCGTGACGGGCGTCGGCCCCAAGAGCGCTATGGGCGTGCTCGCGGCCATGAGCCCCGCCGAGGTCGCCCAGGCGGTGGCGCTCGAGGACGACTCCGCGTTCCGCAAGGTGAGCGGCATCGGCCCGAAGACGGCCAAGCTCATCGTCGTGTCCCTGGCCGGGAAGCTCGCGGTGCTGCCCACGGCCCGCGCCGCGGCATCCCCGCGCCGTTCGACTATCGGCGAGAACGTGACAGTCGCGCTCGTCGGTCTCGGCTGGCCCGAGCGCACTGCGATTCAGGCGGTCGAGGATGCGCTCGCCGACGCCTCCGACGCGGACCGTACTTCCGTGCCGACCCTGCTGCGCCTGGCTCTCGCACAGCTCGGCCCGCAGCAGGCCGGAGGAGGCTCATGAGCGACTCGATAGTCCAGCCGACCCCGGAGTCGGAGGCGGAGCTCGCCTTCGAGGGCGCACTCCGCCCGAAGTCCCTCGCCGAGTTCGTCGGGCAGTCCAAGGTGCGCGGCCAGTTGCAGCTGCTGCTGCAGGCCGCGACCATGCAGAACCGGACGCCCGACCACATCCTCCTCGCCGGCCCGCCCGGGCTCGGCAAGACCACGCTCGCGATGATCATCGCCTACGAGGGCGGCCGGCCGCTGCGGATGTCGAGCGGCCCGGCGATCCAGCACGCGGGCGATCTCGCGGCCGTGCTCTCCTCCCTCGTGCCGGGCGAAGTGCTGTTCATCGACGAGATCCACCGGATGGCGCGCTCCGCCGAGGAGATGCTGTACCTCGCCATGGAGGACTTCCGGATCGACATCATGGTCGGCAAGGGGGCGGGCGCAACATCCATACCGCTCGATCTGGCCCCGTTCACCCTCGTGGGCGCGACGACCAGGTCGGGGATGCTGCCCAACCCGCTGCGGGACCGCTTCGGGTTCACGGCGCACCTCGAGTTCTACGACGACGCAGAGCTCGAGCAGGTACTCACGCGCGCGGCCGCGCTGCTCGAGCTCGACATCGACAGGACGGCCCTCGCCGAGATCGCGGGGCGCTGCCGCGGCACCCCGCGCATCGCGAACCGACTGCTGCGCCGGGTGCGCGACTACGCGCTCGTCCACGGGACGGGCGCGACTCTTGACGCAGTGCACAAGGCCCTCGAGCTGTACGACGTCGACGAGCTCGGCCTCGACCGGCTCGACCGCGCCGTGATGCAGACCGTGCTCACGCGCTTCGACGGCGGGCCGGTCGGGCTCAACACCCTCGCCGTCTCCGTGGGGGAGGAGGCGGACACAATCGAGTCCGTCGTCGAGCCCTTCCTGGTGCGGATCGGGCTGCTCACGCGGACTCCTCGGGGCCGCGTCGCGACCCGCGAGGCGTGGAAGCACTTCGGCCTGAGCCCGGTCGCGGCCCACGGCTCCGTCGGGCTCTTCGGGGATGACCTATAATTCACAGGTGGCCCTTCAGGCAAGCTGCCTAGACTTGCCGGCCTACAGACTCCCTTTGGAAGGTAACTCATGCAGTTCGATGGTTTGACAATTGCGATGCTGGCGGTCCTTGCCGTCCTCGTCTTCTTCATGTTCCGCAACAGCCGCAAGCGCAAGGCCCAGCAGGAGGAGCTGCGCAAGCAGATCGTCCCCGGCGCCGACGTGATGACCAACTTCGGCCTGTTCGGCAAACTCATCTCGGTCGACGAGGTCAGCAAGGTCGCTGAGCTCGAGGTCGCGCCCGGCAACATCGTCCGCGTGCACAGCCAGACGATCGCGAAGGTCGTCGACGAGGTTGCGGGCACGGTCGACGGCGCACCGCGCTCGGTCGAAGAGGCCATGGCCATCGCGAACCGCGAGGCCGAGGAGCGCGAGGCCGCCGCCGCCAAGGATGCCGTTGACCCCCAGTACGGCGAGCGGATCGGCCAGATCGAAGCCGCGACCGAGGCGAAGAAGCCCGTGCGCCGCACGACGAAGAAGACCGCGGAGTAACCACTAGCCTTGGGTGCTGGTCACTGAGTGCAGTGA
The DNA here is from genome assembly GCA_025463515.1 of Rhodoglobus sp. GTDB lineage: Bacteria > Actinomycetota > Actinomycetes > Actinomycetales > Microbacteriaceae > Rhodoglobus. The sequence goes on along the minus strand of JAODAQ010000028.1, from coordinate 5,181 downwards.
CCAGCACCTTTCGGTTGTTCGCACGACCTCCCGTACAGAAAGCTGAGTTGCACAGGTGGCAAGATCGACCTCCGCGCGTAAGGCGGTGAACGCGCTAATCGGGCTTGGAGTCATCGCACTCGTCCTGGTCGGTGCGAACCTCGCCCAGGTGCTCTTCAACGGCGGTAGCTGGGCTCCCAAGCTCGCGCTCGACCTCGAGGGCGGAACGCAGATCATTCTCGCTCCGAAGCTCGAGAGCGGCCAGACCCCGACACAGGACCAGCTCGACCAGGCAGTGGCGATCATCCGCCAGCGCATCGACGCGAGCGGTGTCTCCGAGGCTGAGATCAGCACTCAGGGCCCGCAGAACATCGTGGTGTCGATCCCCGGCCGCCCTGATGACGAGACCCTGCGCCGCATCGAGTCCTCGGCGAAGCTCGAGTTCCGCCCGGTGATCTTCACGGGTGCGCCGTCCACGAGCTCTGTGGGCGACGGAACCGAGGGCGACGGCTCGACCGCTACCCCGACTCCGACGCCGACTCCGACGGAGTCCCTCGTGTCCACCCCGACGGCGTCGCCCACCGACGCGAGCGACCCGAACTGGGTGACTCCGGCGCTGATGGCCGAGTTCACCGACTTCGACTGCGCGAGCCTCGACAAGGCGCAGACTAACGTCGCGCCGACCGACCAGCCGCTCATCACCTGTGAGGCGGATGGCAGCGCCAAGTACATCCTCGGCCCGGTCGAGATCTCGGGCGAGCAGATCTCCGACGCGACGAGCGGCGTCATCGGCAACAGCCAGGGCGTCAGCACCGGTGTCTGGGGCGTGTTCATCACGTTCAACGCCCAGGGCACCGACGACTTCGCCAAGGTCACGACCCGCCTCAACGCGATCGACCCGGCCAACGCCGGCAGCCCCAACCGCGACCCGCGCAACCGGTTCGCGATCGTGCTCGACGGCAAGGTCATCTCCGCGCCGAGCACCCAGGCGGCCATCCTCGACGGCAAGCCGCAGATCAGCGGCTCGTTCACGCAGGAGACCGCGAAGACCCTGGCCGACCAGCTCAAGTTCGGCGCGCTGCCGCTGAGCTTCGAGGTGCAGTCCAACGACACGATCTCCGCGACGCTCGGCTCCTCACAGCTCGTGAGCGGCTTGCTCGCGGGCCTTATCGGGCTCATCCTGGTGGTGCTCTACTCGCTCGTCCAGTACCGCACGCTCGGCTTCGTCACGATCGCCTCTCTCATCGTGGCGGCGGCGATCACCTACCTGCTGGTCCTGTTCATGGGCTTCCGGCTGTCCCTCGCCGGTGTCGCGGGGCTCATCGTGGCGATCGGTATCACTGCCGACTCGTTCATCGTGTACTTCGAGCGCATCCGTGACGAGCTGCGCGACGGCCGGGGGCTCGAGTCCGCGGTCGAAGCCGGGTGGCGGCGCGCGATCCGCACGATCCTCGCCTCGGACGCGGTCAACTTCCTGGCGGCGGGCATCCTGTTCGCCCTCGCGGTCGGCAACGTCCGCGGGTTCGCGCTCACGCTCGGCGTCACGACCGTGGTCGACATCATCGTGGTCTCGCTCTTCACCCACCCGGTGCTGCAGCTCATCGCGCGCACGAAGTTCTTCGGCGAGGGGCATCCGCTCAGCGGGCTCGACGCGAAGGCGCTCGGCGCGGTCTACCGAGGGCGCGCGCAGTTCCGCACCCCGGTGAGCGTGCCCGGTACCAAGCAGATGACGAGCAGCCGTGAGGCGCTCAAGCGCCAGACCATCGCTGAGCGCAAGGCGGCAGAAGCCGAGGCCGCGCGCAACAAGGGGAAGGATTCCTGATGGCGAGCTTCTCCCAGTTCGGCAATGACCTCTACACGGGCAAGCGCTCGTTCGACTTCGTCAAGCGCCGCAGGATCTGGTTCACGATCGCGATCGTGATGGTCGTGGCGGCGATCGTCGTCCCGTTCCTGCGCGGCGGGTTCGTGTTCGGCATCGAGTTCAGCGGCGGCTCCGAGTTCACGGTCTCCAACCCGGCCAAGCAGTCCGACGGCACGATCGACCAGGGGCTCGCCTCGGACGCCGTCACTGGCGTGCTTCCGAACGCGACCCCCAAGATCTCGATCGTCAACGGCGGCGACGCTATTCGTGTCCAGACCGATCTCCTCAAGAACGCCGAGCTCAACGAGGTGCGCGACTCCCTCGCGACCGCCTACGACGTCGAGACCGACGAGGTCACCTCGTCCTTCATCGGCGCGACGTGGGGCGCGGACATCACCCGGCAGGCGCTCACCGCGCTCGTGGTGTTCATCCTGCTGGCGGCGATCGTCATGGCGCTGTACTTCCGAACCTGGAAGATGTCGCTCGCGGCCCTCATCGCCCTGTTCCACGACCTCATCATCACCGCGGGCGTGTACGGCATCCTCGGCTTCGAGGTCACGCCGGCAGCAGTCATCGGCTTCCTGACGATCCTCGGCTACTCGTTGTACGACACCGTCGTGGTGTTCGACAAGATCCGCGAGAACACGGCGGAGGGCACCGCCCGAACGTTCGGCGAATCGGTGAACTTGGCGGTGAACCAGACCCTCGTGCGCTCGATCAACACGTCTGTCGTGGCGCTGCTGCCGATCGGGTCGATCCTGTTCATCGGTGCGTTCGTGCTCGGCGCGGGAACCCTCCGCGACATCTCGCTCGCCCTCTTCATCGGCGTGCTCGTGGGCACCTACTCGACGATCTTCATCGCCGCGCCGCTCTATGCGACCTTCCGGCAGGGTGAGACGATCGTGCGCGACTCCGACAAGAAGAAGACGACAGCGGTAGCCCGCGCGACGTCGGGTGCGGTGCGCTGAGCGTGGCTGACGAACTGCCCGAGATCGCTGTCGATGAGGCGATCGAGCGCGCGGCGGCCGGCGCGATCCTGATCGACGTGCGCGAGCAGGACGAGTGGGACGCCGGTCATTCTCCGGATGCCCGGCTGGTGCCGCTCTCCGAGCTGCAGTCGCGCGTCGGCGAGATCCCGACCGACCAGCCCGTGCTGATCATCTGCCATAGCGGCGGCCGGTCACTGCGCGCCACCTCGTTCCTGCGGTCTGAGGGCGTCGACGCCATCAACGTCGTGGGCGGCATGAGCGCGTGGGCCCAGGTCGGCGGACCGCTGTCGGCGAACACCACCGAAGCCTGATCCGGCCGAGCCTAGACTTGCCGCAGGAGGTGCTCGCATGACGGAAACGACGCAGAGCACCGCCTCCCTGCGCACCCTGCTTCCCCGGCTGTTCTCCCGCGCGCAGCCGTCCGGAGCCGTCGACCGGCTGATCAAGACGGTGCGCACGCACCACCCCAAGGCCGATGTCGCCCTGATCGAGCGGGCGTACTCCGCGGCCGAGAAGGCGCACTCCGGCCAGAAGCGCAAGAGCGGCGAGCCGTACATCACCCACCCGGTCGCGGTGGCGCAGATCCTGGCCGACCTCGGCATCGGGGCCAAGACCCTCGCCGCGGCCCTCCTGCACGACACGGTCGAAGACACCGACTACAACCTCGAAATGCTGCGCCGCGACTTCGGCGACGAGATCGCCATGCTCGTGGACGGCGTGACGAAGCTCGACAAGGTCAAGTACGGCGACAGCGCCCAGGCCGAGACGGTCCGCAAGATGATCGTCGCGATGTCGAAAGACATCCGCGTGCTCGTCATCAAGCTCGCCGACCGCCTGCACAACGCCCGTACGTGGGGCTTCGTGGAGGAGGCATCCGCTACCCGCAAGGCGCAGGAGACGCTCGAGATCTACGCGCCGCTCGCGCACCGCCTCGGCATCCAGGCGATCAAGCTCGAACTCGAGGACCTGTCATTCGCGGTGCTGCACCCGAAGCTCTACGTCGAGATCGAGAGCCTCGTCAAGCAGCGCACCCCGCAGCGCGAGGAGTTCGTGCAGCAGGTCATCGACGCGGTCAACGACGATCTGAAGTCCGCGAAGATCAAGGGCTCCGTCGCGGGCCGGCCGAAGCAGTACTACTCGATCTACCAGAAGATGATCGTGCGCGGCCGGGAGTTCGACGAGATCTACGACCTCACGGGCATCCGGGTGCTCGTCAACTCGGTGCGCGACTGCTACGCCGTGCTCGGGTCGATCCACGCCCGCTGGAACCCGATCCCCGGTCGTTTCAAGGACTACATCGCAACCCCGAAGTTCAATCTGTACCAGTCGCTGCACACGACGGTGATCGGCCCCGGAGGCCGCGCGGTCGAGATCCAGATCCGCACGCACGAGATGCACCAGCGCGCCGAGTTCGGCGTTGCGGCGCACTGGAAGTACAAGGCGCGCGTCAACGGCAACAAGGGCGACGACGGGTCCACCGGGCGCGACGACGGCGACATGGCCTGGCTCGCCCACATCACCGACTGGCAGGCCGAGACGGAGGACCCGGGGGAGTTCCTCGACTCGCTGCGCTTCGAGATCGGCGCCAAGGAGGTCTACGTCTTCACGCCGCAGGGCAAGGTCATCGGCCTTCCCGCGGGTGCGACCCCGGTCGACTTCGCCTACGCCGTGCACACCGAGGTGGGCCACCGCACGATGGGCGCCAAGGTCAACGGCCGGCTGGTGCCGCTCGAGAGCACGCTCAACAGCGGCGACTCCGTTGAGGTCTTCACGTCGAAGAACCCCGACGCGGCCCCCAGCCAGGACTGGCTCAACTTCGTCAAGAGCACCCGTGCGCGCAACAAGATCCGCGCCTGGTTCACGAAGGAGCGGCGCGACGAGGCGATCGAGCAGGGCAAGGATGCGATAGCCCGCGCCATGCGCAAGCAGAACCTGCCCCTCCAGAAACTCATGAGCCAGGACTCGTTCGCCGAGGTCGCATCGCAGATGCGGTACGACGACGTAACGGCCCTCTACGCAGCGGTGGGCGAGGGGCACGTCTCGACCCAGTCCGTGATCGAGAAGGTCCTCGCGACCCTGCACACGCAGGCGGACACCGAGGACGCGGAGATCGAGTTCGCGCCGAAGGGCCGCAGCCGCGCGCTCAAGAACAGCGACTCCGGGGTGCTCGTGCGCGGCGCGCCCGACATCCTGGTCAAGCTCGCCAAATGCTGCACTCCCGTGCCCGGCGACGCGATCGTGGGATTCGTCACCCGTGGGACAGGCGTCTCGGTGCATCAGGCCGACTGCCTGAACGTGAAGTCGCTGCTGACGGAGCCGGACCGCATGATCGACGCCGAATGGGCGCCGACA
>JAODAQ010000019.1 GCA_025463515.1 Rhodoglobus sp. | reverse complement strand
GAAATGGACTAGCCAGTCATCGAACGCCGGGTTTTGGCATTTGACATTGTGCACGCTGTTGAGTTCTCAAGGATCGGACGCTCCTGCAACTCAACCTCGCGGCGTGTTGTTCCAGGGCATTTGCCTTAGTTGTTACAGACTGAGCCTTAGTTGTTACAGGCAAGTCTGTGTGCTACCCTCACGCTCTCGCGCAGGGCAACTTGTCTAACTTAGCACCTTCGCGGCCGTTGTCAACTTGAGCGATTCGCACCTTTCGGGCGACTCAACTCTGCTGAAAGCTTCAACGAGGTGGGTATCCATCCTAAGATCTGAAGACAGCTTCCTACAAGAGGTTTAGCTGCTGTTTGACTCAGGATTTTGTCCCTCTTGAGGCCGGTAAGCTGAGGACTCTTGCGAGCCGCTCCGAACTTTCCGCACCTTTGGGGTGACAAGTAAGAACTTTACGTGCGACGTGAACGGCTGGCAAATTTCAGCGAATCCCGGGCGTGTCGCGGCGTTTGGGCCCCAATTTCGATGCCTGCGCGGCGCGCCACTCGTCGCGGTCTAGGCCGTCGTGTTAGTGCTCACGCGAGTCGGATGCCCGCGAGCGACTTCTTGCCGCGGCGCAGTACGGCGATGCCGCCGGCGAGCGAACTGCCGCCAAGCGTCGCCGTCTCGTCGCCGACCTTCTCGTTGTTGAGGTAGACGCCGCCCTGGGCGATCGCGCGTCGGGCCTCCCCCAGGCTCGAGGTGAGCCCCGTGTCCACGAGCGCTTGGGCGACAGTCGTCTCCCCCGTGCCGTCGGCGGTGGGCAACTCGGCGATCACGGACTCGAGGGTCGCGGCATCCAGTGCGGCGAGGTCGCCGTCGCCGAAGAGCGCGCCGGCAGCCGCGATTGCCGCGGTCGTGGCATCCGCGCCGTGTACGAGCGTTGTCACCTCCCACGCGAGGGTCCGCTGGGCCTCCCGCTTGAATGGCTCTGCCGCCACCGCCGCCTCGAGCTCCGCGAGGCGCTCACGCGTGAGGAACGTGAAGATCTTGAGGCGCTCGATCACGTCGGCATCATCGGTGTTGAGCCAGAACTGGTAGAAGGCGTACGGGCTCGTCATCGCGGCATCCAGCCAGATCGCGTTGCCCTCGCTCTTTCCGAACTTGGTGCCGTCGGAGTTCGTTATGAGGGGGGTGCCGATGGCATGGGCGCTCACCCCCTCCGCCTTGTGGATGAGGTCGGTTCCGCTGGTGAGGTTGCCCCACTGGTCGCTGCCCCCCGACTGCAGCACGCAGCCGTAGCTGCGGTGGAGCTCGAGGAAGTCCATGCCCTGCAGGATCTGGTAGCTGAACTCGGTGTAGCTGATGCCGGCGTCGCTGTTGAGGCGCGCGCTCACGGCGTCCTTCTTGAGCATCGTGCCCACGCGGAAGTGCTTGCCGACGTCGCGGAGGAAGTCGATGGCGCTCATCGGCGCCGTCCAGTCGAGGTTGTTGACGAGCCGCGCGGCGTTGTCGCCCTCGAAGCTCAGGAACTTGGAGACCTGCGCCTGCAGGTAGCCGACCCACTCCGCGACGGTGCTCGCGTCGTTGAGTGTGCGCTCGGCGGTGGGCCTCGGGTCGCCGATCAGGCCGGTCGAACCGCCCACCAGCCCGAGCGGCTTGTGGCCGGCGAGCTGGAGCCGGCGCATGAGGAGCAGCTGCACGAGGTTGCCCAGGTGCAGGCTCGGCGCCGTCGGGTCGAAGCCGCAGTAGTAGGTGATGGGCGGCCCGGCGAGGAGCTGCTTGAGCTCTTCGGCATTCGTCGAGACGTGCACGAGCCCGCGCCAGGTGATCTCCTCCCACACATCGGGGAAGGACGGATCATTGCGCTGGGTGCTGAGCGATTCGGAGACTGGGGCTGACACGCGTTCAACCGTAGCGGAGGATGGCGCGCCGGCTCGAAGGCACCTAGTCGGTCTTGTCGAACAGCCCGATCACGTTGCCCTCGCTGTCTTTGAGGTAGACCCAGCGCGAGTTCTCGGTGAGCGGCTGGATCTCGCCGACCTGCGAGCCGCCGTTCGCGACGGCGCGGGCGACCGTCTCCTCGATGTTGTCGACCGTGAACACGACCGTGGGGTGCGAGAGCGCGCCCTCGACGTGGAGGTCGCCGTTGATGCCCTTCTCCTCGGGCTGCAGGAGCATGCCCATGTCGTCGCCCCAGGGCTCGTAGTTGAACTCGAGCACCTCCTTGTAGAAGGACTGGGCGCGCTTGATGTCGCTGGACGGGATCTCGAAGTGCTCTACGAATGCCATGTCTACAGGCTCCCGGTTTTGACGTGGGTACGCTACTTGCGTCTCTGGGCTTGATCGACTTCTGGTTGCGCCTAGAGACTTGATTACGGATTGGTTGCCTCGTTATACTTGATTAGCCATAGATCAAGCAAGAAGGCTTGAGGAGCCCATGTTCATCATCACCGCAGATCAGATAGACAGCCGCCATCAGGACGATCTCGCCGGCCCAGCAGTGACCGACCTCAACGAGCGGTACCGCGAACGAATCGCCCTCCCCGTCGATCGAAACGCCGGCGATGAGATCCAGGCCCTCACTGCCGACGCAACAACCGCGCTCGCGATCATCGCCGATCTCACTCGCAGCGGAACCTGGAGCGTCGGGTGCGGTGTCGGCCACGTGCGCACTCCACTGCCCGCCAATACCCGGGAGGCGAGCGGTCCGGGCTTCATCGCTGCCAGGGCGGCGGTCGAGCGCGCGAAGGGAATGCAGTCCCACTTCGCACTCGAGAGCGAATCGCCTCACGGCGCCCCCGGCGTGGAGGCGCTCATCGAGTTGCTGCTGCTCATCCGGTCGCGGCGCACAGCCGAAGGGTGGGAGCTGTTCGACCTCGTCGCCGGCGGCCTGACCCAGACTGCGGCCGCCAAAGCCCTGGGCATCACCCCGCAGGCGGCGAGCCAACGGGCGCGGACTGCAGCTGTCCGGGCCGAGCTTGCTGCGATACCGGCACTCGCGGACGCGCTTTCGCGCCTCGACACCGAACGCTGAATTCGGGAGTGGGCTGCCGGCTGCCGGTAGCCCTGGTTAGCCTGAGCACATGACCCTCTGGCACATTGCCCTCATCGCCGCCGGCGCGGCGATCGTGCTGGCCATCCTCGCGGCAGCGGTCAAGCGCGACTGGATTGCGCTGCCGATCGTGCTCGTGATCGGCTACGTGCTCGCGCTGCGGGTGGCGGGCATCCCGACGCCGACCGACGGCTGGTTCTCTCCCGTGCTCGGCGCGGAACTCGTAGCGCTCGCCACCGCGGGCGGCGGTCCGCTCGTGGCCTTCGTGCTGCGCGTGATCGTCAAGACGCCGCAGAAGCTCGGCAAGCACGGCGGCATCGTGCTCGACGACGATGACGGCCACAAGCGGGGCAAGCCCGAACGGCACGAGGTGCTGCGCGGCGGCACGACGATCGGCTACCTCGAGCGGTTCGCCGTCGCGGGTGCCGTGCTCGTCGGCCAGCCCGCGGCCGTCGCGATCATCGTGGCGGTGAAGGGCCTCGGCCGGTTCACGGAGCTCGACAGCGCTGCGGCCCGAGAGCGGTTCATCGTCGGCACGCTCTTGAGCCTCATCTGGGCAGCGGTGTGCACCGCGGGGATCATCTCGGCGTGGTGAGCGGCTCGTCCGGCTTGCGCGGCGGGTACACCCACGCCACGAGAACGACCGAGATGATCATCAGCAGGAACCACGAGATGAACTTGGCGGGCGACACGAGCTCCCAGCCGTCCTCCTGGTTGGGGTAGATCCAGGCGTTCGACCAGGTCGCGATGTTCTCGGCGAGCCAGATGAACGCCGCCACCAGCGCGAAGGCCAGCACCAGGGGCATCCGGAACCGCACCCGGAACACGCGGACGTGCATGGTGCACAGCCCGAACACGGCGAGCACCGCGAAGAGCAGCACCCAGCGGGCATCCGGGATGAAATGGTGCGTGAAGAAGTTTGCGTAGATCAGGGCGGCGAGGATGCCCGTGAGCCAGCGCCGCGGATAGCCGTCGAATCGCAGGTCGAACAGCCGGTACACGCGCACCATGTACGAGCCGACCGCCGCGTACATGAAGCCGCTGTACAGCGGGACGGCGCCGAGGTGCAGCACTCCCCCGTCTTCGTAGGCCCACGAGCCGACGGCCGTCTTGAACAGCTCCATGCCGGTGCCCACGATGTGGAACAGGATCACGACCCGCAACTCCCGCAGCGTCTCGAGCCGGAAGACGACCATGAGCACCTGGATGAGCACTGCCACGATCACGAGGAAGTCGTTGCGGGCCAGCGCCGCGTCGTCGGGGTACCAGAGCCGGGTCGCGAGCAGCGTCCCGAGCATGGCTGCCGCGAACACGCTGGCCCAGGCCTGCTTGAGCACGAAGACCAGGAACTCGACGACGAACGACCGGATGCCCCGCGCGGGTGCGCCGTCGAGCCGACGGTGCGCCCAGTCGTCGATGCGCTGCTCGACCGGGGTGAACCTCGCGGCCATCAGCTGCGCTTCTTCGGAACGGAGGCCTTGTACGGCGAGACCGTCGGATCGCCCGGGATCCAGAACCGCCACGGGTAGTCGAGCGTTCCGCCCTCGCCCGAGACGCCCGTGCGCGGACCGGTGGCGAACGGGGACGGGGTTGCGGGCAGCTCGAGGTGGAACCGCGGGCCGGAGAGGCCGGCTCCCCCGTCGGCGAGAGTGATCCCGAGGGCGACGCAGAGCCGCGCCGGGCCGCGTGCGAGGTCGGCATCCGTCTTGCTCGTCACCCGGCGCAGCCGCGCCACCTCGATGCCGTCCACGATCTCGCCCGCGCGCAGCAGCACGGCTGTCGCGGTGCCCTCGGGCGAGCAGACCACGTTCGCGCACACGTGCATGCCGTAGGTGAAGTACGTGTAGAGGTGCCCGGGCGGTCCGTACATGACGGCGTTGCGGTTGGTGCGCCCGCGGAAGGCGTGCGAGCCAGGGTCGACCTCGCCGAGGTACGCCTCGACCTCGGTGATGCGCAGAGTCACGTCGTCGACGGTGAGGAGGCCGCCCAGCAGGAGTGGGGCGACCTCGGTCGACGGGCGCTCGAGCAGGTCGATCAGAACAGCGGGGTTCCGCTCACGGCGAGGTAGATGAGCGCCGCCACGATCACCGCCGCGCACACCGCGACGACGATCGTGATGGCGCGCCGGGTCATCCCGCGGCGCCACCAGCCCGGGTCTTGGTCCTTCTGCAGCGTCATTCGGTGCTCCTTCTGGTCAGGGCGCGCACGCGCGCGACGAGCGCGGCCCGCTGTTCTGCAACACGGTCGGGGGCGGTGCCGCCGACGCCGTTGCGGCTGGCGACCGACCCTTCGACGGTGAGCACGGCCCGCACCCCAGCAGTGAGCAGGGGTGAGATCGCGAAGTACTGCTCATCGCTCGGGCCGTCGAGGTCGAGGCCGTTCTCCTCGCAGAAGCGCACGAGCGCTCCGCTGATCTCGTGCGCCTCGCGGAACGGCACGCGCTGGCGCACGAGCCAGTCGGCGACGTCGGTCGCGAGTGAGAAGCCCTGCGGCGCGAGTTCGGCCATCCGGCCGGTGTCGAACGTGAGGGTGGAGACCATTCCCGTGAACGCGGGCAGGAGCACCTCGAGAGTCTCGGCCGAGTCGAAGACCGGCTCCTTGTCCTCCTGCAGGTCGCGGTTGTAGGCGAGCGGCAGGCCCTTGAGGGTCGCGAGCAGGCCCGTGAGGTTGCCGATCAGGCGGCCGGATTTCCCGCGCGCCAGCTCGGCGATGTCGGGGTTCTTCTTCTGGGGCATGATCGACGAACCGGTCGAGTAGCCGTCGTCGAGGCGGACGAACCCGAACTCGCGCGTGTTCCAGATGATGATCTCCTCGGCGAACCGGGAGAGGTCGATGCCGATCTGCGCCGCGATGAAGGCGAACTCGGCGACCACGTCGCGGCTGGCAGTGGCGTCGATCGAGTTCTCGGTCGGGCCGCTGAGGCCGAGCTCCGCGGCCACGAGGGCGGGGTCGAGACCCAGGCTCGAGCCGGCCAGCGCGCCCGCGCCGTAGGGCGACACGGATGCCCGCACCCGCCAGTCGCGCAGCCGCTCGAGCGTGCGCACGAGCGGCCAGGCGTGGGCGAGCAGGTGGTGCGCGAGCAGTACGGGCTGCGCGTGCTGCAGGTGCGTGCGCCCCGGCATGATCGCGGACCCGTGCCGCTCCGCCTGCGCCGCGATCGCGTCCACGAGGTCGACGACGAGCTCGCCGATCGCGGCCGCGTGGTCGAGCAGGTAGAGCCGGATGAGAGTGGCGATCTGGTCGTTGCGGCTGCGACCGGCGCGCAGCTTTCCGCCGAGGTCGGCCCCGGCGAGGTCGATGAGGCCGCGCTCGAGGGCGCCGTGGACGTCCTCGTCCGTGTCGAGGGCGGTGAACTCGCCCGATGCCACGGCCGCTGCGAGGGCATCCAGTGCGCCGATCATACGCTCGAGCTCGGACGGGTCGAGGTAGCCTGCGGCGGCGAGCGCCTTCGCGTGCGCCTTCGAACCGAGGAGGTCGTAGGGCGCCAGCTGCCAGTCGAAGTGCGTCGAGCGGCTCAGGCGCGCGAGCTCGGGCGAGGGTCCGCTCGCGAAGCGCGCCCCCCAGAGGGAGCCCTCACCCGTGCCTGCCATGCCTAGGCCTTCAGGTCGCGACGGGCGCTGATCTTCGAGGGCAGCGACCAGATCTCGATGAACCCCTTCGACAGGGACTGGTCGAACGTGTCGCCCGTGTCATAGGTCGCGAGGCTGAAGTCGTAGAGGCTCTGCTCGCTCTTCTGGCCGGTGACGACCGCGCGGCCGCCCTGCAGCTTGAGGCGGATCTCGCCGCTCACGTACCGCTGGGTGTCGTCGATGAAGACGTCGAGGCTGCGCTTGAGGCCCGAGTACCAGAGGCCGTCGTAGACCAGGTTCGCCCACTCCGACTCGACGCCGCGCTTGTAGCGGTTGAGGTCGCGCTCCATGGTGAGGCTCTCGAGGGCCTCGTGCGCGGCGATCAGGGCGATCGCGGCGGGGGCCTCGTAGACCTCGCGGCTCTTGATGCCGACCAGGCGGTCTTCGACGACGTCGATGCGGCCGACGCCGTGCTTGCCCGCGAGCTCGTTCATCTTCTCGATGATGCCGAGCGTCGAGTAGGCGACCCCGTCGATGGCGACCGGGATGCCCGCCTCGAACCTGATCGTGACCTCGTCCGCCTCCTTGAAGACCGACGGGTCCTGGGTGTACTCGTAGAGGTCTTCGATGGGGGCGTTCCACGGGTCTTCGAGGAAGCCGGTCTCGACGGCGCGGCCCCAGACGTTCTTGTCGATCGAGTACGGGTTGGCGGCCGACTGGCGGATCGGGAGGTTGTGCTCCTCCGCGTAGACGATGGCCTTGTCGCGGGTCAGGGCGAGGTCGCGCACCGGGGCGATGCTGGTCAGCTCGGGTGCGAGCGCAGCGACGGCGGCCTCGAACCGCACCTGGTCGTTGCCCTTGCCCGTGCATCCGTGCGCGACGCTGTCGGCGCCGAGCCGCTTCGCGGTGATCGCGAGGTGCTTGGCGATCACCGGGCGGCTGAGCGCCGAGACCAGCGGATAGCGCTTCTGGTAGAGCGCGTTGGCCTTGAGGGCCGGCATGAGGAAGTCGTCGGCGAACTCGTCCTTGGCGTCGACCACGATCGCCTCGACGGCGCCGCAGTCGAGGGCGCGCTGGCGGATGTCCTCCATGTCCTCACCGCCCTGGCCGACGTCGACGGCGAGTGCCACGACCTCTTTGCCCGTGGCATCCTTCAGCCAGCCGATACCCACCGAGGTGTCGAGTCCGCCCGAGTAGGCGAGGACGACGCGTTCTGCCATTGTGTTGCTCCTTGTAAGTCGATGTTCAGTCTAGGGATTCACCGCTGGTCGAGTAGACCGCCCGCGGTCGTATCGAGGCCCGGTTTCGATACGCGCGCCAGAGCGCACTACTCAACCCGCTGCGCGCTCGAGCAGCCACACCATCAGGGCCTTCTGGGCGTGCAGGCGGTTCTCCGCCTCATCCCAGATGACGCTCTGCGGGCCGTCGATGACCTCGCCGGTCACCTCGTAGCCGCGATCGGCGGGCAGGCAGTGCAGGAAGATCGCGTCGGGCTTCGCGAGGGCCATCATGTCGGCGTCGACCTTGTAGGCCGAGAGGGATGCCACGCGCGCGGCCTTCTCCTCCTCCTTGCCCATCGACACCCAGGTGTCGGTGACCACGACGTCGGAGCCGGCTACCGCCTCGAGCGGGTCGGTGTAGATCGTCACGGATCCCCCGGTCTGCACGGCGATCGCGTCGGCATCGGCGACCACCCGCTCATCGGGCATGTAGTCGGCGGGGCACGCGACGCGCACGTGCATCCCGGCGGTTGCGCCCGCGAGCAGGTACGAATGCACCATGTTGTCGGCGCCATCACCGAGGAAGGTGACGGTCAGGCCCGCGAGCTGGCCCTTGTGCTCGCGGATCGTGAGCAGATCGGCGAGCAGCTGGCACGGGTGGAACTCGTCGCTCAGCGCGTTGACGACCGGTACCGTCGTGCCCGAGGCCATCTCGACGAGCCCCGACTGCGCGTAGGTGCGCCAGACGATCGCAGCCACCTGCCGCTCGAGCACGCGAGCCGTGTCGGACGGGCTCTCCTTGCCGCCGAGCTGGCTGTTCGCCGTCGAGATGATGAGCGGCTGCCCGCCCAGGTCGGCGATGCCCACGGCGAAGCTCACCCGAGTGCGCGTCGACGACTTGTCGAAGATCACGGCGACGGTCTGCGGACCGGCGAGCGGCTTGCGGCCCCAGCGGTCGGCCTTGATCTGCTCGGCGAGATCGAGGATGGCGGTCTGCTCCGCCTGGCTGATGTCGTCGTCGCGCAGGAAGTGGCGGGTCATGCGTTGGCCTCCAGTGCCTTGGTGAACTTCTCGATGAACTCGCTGACCTCGGCGTCGCCGATGATCAGAGCGGGGGCGAGCCGGATGCTCGTGTCGTTGGGCGCGTTGACAATCAGCCCTTCGGCCGCGGCAGACGCGACGACCGCCGCGCCCACCGGCTTCGACAGGCCCACTCCGATGAGCAGCCCCTGCCCGCGGATATCTTCCACCAAGGGGAGGCCGACGAGCGCCTTCCTGATGGCGATCCCCTGGCGTTCGGCGTTCTCCACCAGCCCCGCGCGCTCGATCTCGCCGAGCACGGCGTTGGCCGCCGCCGTGACGAGCGGGTTGCCGCCGTAGGTGCTGCCGTGCTGGCCCGCGACGAGCAGCTCGGCCGCCGCGCCATAGGCGACGAGCGCCCCGATCGGCACTCCCCCGCCGATGCCCTTCGCGAGCGCGATGGCATCGGGGACGATGCCCGTCTTCTGGAACGCGAACCAGGCTCCGGTGCGCCCGGCCCCGGTCTGGATCTCGTCGAGGATCAACAGGGCGCCGTGGCGAGCCGTGATCTCGCGGGCCGCCTCGAGGTAGCCCTCGGGAAGATCGACCACCCCCGCCTCACCCTTGATGGGCTCGACGAAGAGGGCCGCGACATCCGGGCCCATGGCCTTCTCCAGCGCCTCGATCGCCGAGTCGATGTGCTCGATGTTGGGCAGCAGCGGCTCGAATGCCTCGCGCAGCGCGGGCTTGCCGGTCAGCGACAGCGAGCCCATGGTTCGGCCGTGGAAGCTGTTCTGAAGGGACAGGATGCGCGGGCGCCCCGTGCGGCGGGCGAGCTTGATGCCGGCCTCGATCGCCTCCGCGCCCGAGTTGCAGAAGTACACCCGGTCGCCGCCCGTCAGCCGCAGCAGCCGCTCGGCGAGCTCGAGCTGGGGCGGCGTCGCGAAGTAGTTGGACACGTGGCCGAGGGTGGCGATCTGCTCGCTCACGGCCTTCACCAGCACGGGGTGCGCGTGGCCGAGCGAGAGCACAGCTATGCCGCCGAGGAAATCGAGGTACTTGGTGCCCTCGGAGTCCCAGACGTAGGCGCCCTCGCCGCGCACGAGCTCTGCGCTCGGCAGCGAGGCCGACTTCATGATGTTCTCGGAATACTGCTCTTGCCACGTCATGCCGGTACTACCTCCGTGCCGATGCCGCTCTGGGTGAAGACCTCGAGCAGGATTGAGTGCTTCTCGCGGCCGTCGATGATCGCGGCCTTCGGCACTCCCCCGGCGACCGCCTCGAGGCACGCCGCCATCTTCGGGATCATGCCCGACTCGAGGCTCGGCAGCAGCTGCTCGAGGTCGGTCGTGGTGATGACGCTCAGGAGGGAGTCACGGTCGGGCCAATCGCTGTAGAGGCCCGCGACGTCGGTGAGGATGACGAGCTTCGCCGCACCGAGGGCAACGGCGAGGGCGGCGGCCGCCGAGTCCGCGTTGACGTTGAGGAGCGAGTCCGGCCCGTTCGCGACGGTCGAGATCACCGGGATGTGCCCTGCGGCGATGATCTCGAACACCCGCGCGGGGTCGACAGCCGTGACATCCCCGACCAGCCCCAGGTCGCCCCGCACCTCGCCCGTGAACAGGCCGTGCTCGTCGCCGCTGACTCCCCTGCCGAGGTCGCCGTGCTCGTTGATGAGCCCCACGATCTCGCCGCCGACCTGCTCCGCGAGCACCTGCCGGATGACCGGCATGCTCTCCGCCGTCGTGACGCGGTACCCGCCCCTGAATTCGCTCGGGATGCCCCGGCGCGTGAGCTCGGCGGTGATCTGCGGCCCCCCGCCGTGCACGACGACGGGCTTCACGCCCGCGTAGCGCAAGTAGACCATGTCCTCCGCGAACGCCCGCTTGAGGTCGTCGTCGATCATGGCGTTGCCGCCGAACTTCACCACGATGATCTCGTCATGGAACCGCTTGAGCCACGGGAGGGCCTCGATAAGCACCGCGGCCTTTGCCGCTGCCTGATCCTGGCTGACCATCAGCTGGCGTATGCCGAGTTCTCGTGCACGTAGTCGTGCGTGAGATCGTTGGTCAGGATCGTGGCGGATGCGGCACCCACTGCCAGATCGATGAGCAGATCGACCCGCCGCGGCGTGAGGTCCACCTCGTCCCGCGGCCGGTCGGGAGCGCCGGCGTGGCACACCCGCACCCCGTTCATGCTCACGTCGACGTCGTACGGGTCGAACGCGGCATCCGTGGTTCCGATCGCGGCCAGCACCCGGCCCCAGTTGGGATCGTTGCCGAAGATCGCGGCCTTGAAGAGGTTGTTTCGGGCGACGGAGCGGCCGACCTCGACCGCGTCGTCCTCGGTGAGCGCGTTCACCACCTCGATCCGAATGTCATGGCTCGCGCCCTCGGCGTCGCCCTGCAGCTGCTCGGCGAGGTCGAGGCACACCTCGGTGAGCACGGCGGTGAAGGCGTCGAGCTCGGGCTCGACACCGGAGGCACCGGACGCGAGCAGGGAGACCTGGTCGTTCGTCGACATGCAGCCGTCGGAGTCGAGCCGGTCGAAGCTCACGTGCGTGGCCTTGCGCAGTGCGATGTCGAGCTCGGCGCTGCTGAGCACCACGTCGGTCGTGATGACCACGAGCATCGTCGCGAGCCCCGGCGCGAGCATCCCGGCGCCCTTGGCCATGCCGCCGACCGTGTAGCCGTTGCCCCTCTTGACGCTGCGCTTGGGCTTCGAGTCGGTGGTCATGATCGCGCGGCTCGCGTCCTCGCCGTTGTCGCCGAGGCCCTTCGCGGCGGCCGCTACGCCCGCGAGCACCTTGTCGAGCGGAAGCTGGTCGCCGATGAGGCCCGTCGAGCACACGAGGACGTCGCCGGGGCTCACGCCCAGCGCGGTGCCCACCGCCTCCGCCGTGGAGTGCGTGACCTGGAAGCCCTGCGGCCCGGTGAAGCAGTTGGCCCCGCCCGAGTTGAGCACGATCGCGGAGACGGTGCCGTCAGCGATGACTTGCTGCGACCAGATGATCGGATTGGCCTTCGAGCGGTTGCTCGTGAACACGGCCGCGGCGTTGGCGAGCGGGCCCCTATTGACGACGAGCGCGAGGTCGAGGTTGCCGCTCGACTTGAGGCCTGCGGCGACTCCCGCCGCGTCAAAACCCTGCGCTGCGGTAACTCCTTGGGATGCACTGCCGCTCATGGTGCGACTCCGTCCAGGCTGAGTCCGGTCGTCTCGGGGAACCCGAGGGCGAGGTTGGCCGACTGGATCGCCGCGCCCGCGGTGCCCTTGACCAGGTTGTCGATGGCCGAGATCACCACGACCCGGCCCGCGGACTCGTCGACCGCGAGGCCGAGGAGGGCCGTGTTGGCGCCGACGGTGTCCGCCGTCCGCGGGAACTGCCCCTCGGGCAGCAGGTGCACGAACGGCTCGTCGGCGTAGGCGGCCTCCCAGGCCTCGCGCACCTGGGCCTTCGTGACGCCGGGCTTCAGGCGGGCCGTCGAGGTCGCGAGGATGCCGCGGCTCATGGGCACGAGCACCGGGGTGAAGGAGACGCTCACGCCGGCCCCGCCCGCGAGCTCCAGGTTCTGCCGGATCTCGGGCGTGTGCCGGTGGACCCCCCCGACCTGGTAGGCGTGGGCCGAGCCGAGCAGCTCGCTCGCGAGGAGGTCGGTGCGCAGCGACTTCCCCGCTCCGGACGGGCCCACGGCGAGCACGGCGACGAGGTCGCTCGGCTCGATCACGCCCGCGGCGATGCCGGGAGCGAGGGCGAGCGTGATCGCGGTGACGTTGCATCCGGGCACCGCGATGCGCTTGGCGCCCCTCAGCACCGCGCGCTGGTCGGCGAGTTCGGGCAGCCCGTAGGCCCACGCGCCGTAGTAGTCGCCGCCGTAGAACTGCGCCCAGTCGGCCTCGCTCGTGAGGCGGTGGTCCGCTCCGCAGTCGATCACGAGCGTGTCGGCGGGCAGGTCTTTCGTGACCTCGCCGGACTTGCCGTGCGGGAGGGCGAGGAACACGACGTCGTGGCCGGCGAGGGTCGCGGCATCCGTCTGCTGCAGTTGCAGGTGGGCGAGCGACCGCAGGTGCGGCTGGAGGGAGATGAGCGGCTGCCCCGCGTTCTGGAACGCGGTGACAGTCGTGACGTCGAACTCGGGGTGGGCACTGAGCAGGCGCAGGACCTCACCGCCGGCATAGCCGCTGGCACCAGCCACGGCGACCGATAGAGACATGGATCTACCTTATTGAGAGGAGGGACGAGGGGATGATGCGGCGGCGGCTCACGCGACCTCGGTTTTGGTATGCACCGGGGTCATGGCGCGAAACGTCGCCTATCGTCGCTCGGACCCGCGTCGACGCACGACAACCGACAGCTCGAGGCTGGTCTCGGTGGTGCGGAGCATGGTCACGTGATCGACAGTAGTGCACTCCCGCGCGGCACCGCGAATCGCTACCCTTGATGACGGATGCTCGACCGAGCTCCTCGCGACACAAGGAGAAACCCATGTCAGAATTCGATGGACTGCTCGACCTCATCCCCGTCGGCGACATCGCCAAGCAGCTCGGCATCCCCGAAGACGTAGCTGAGTCCGCCGTGAAGCAGGCGATCCCGGCGATCATCGGCGGTATGGCCGCCAACGCGAAGGACTCCGGCGGCGCCCAGTCACTCGAGAAGGCCCTGAGCAAGCACGCCACGAGCACCTCGGGCAAGAAGGTCGCCTCGGTCAAGGACATCGACACCGCCGACGGCGAGAAGATCGTCAACAACGTCTTCGGCTCGAAGAAGAACGACGTCGTCGCCGCGGTCGCGGACACGAGCAAGGGCGACGTCACCAAGGACCTCATCGCCAAGCTCCTGCCGATCATCGCGCCGATCGTCATCGCCTTCGTCGCGAAGCAGTTCCTCGGCCAGAAGGAGGAGGCGCCTGCTGCCAAGGAAGAGGCGGCCCCGTCGTCCTCCGGCGGCATCGGCGACCTGCTGGGCGGGCTGCTCGGCAGCTCGGGCGGCCAGGACCTCGTGGGCGGGCTCCTCGGCGGCCTGCTCGGCGGCGGCAAGAAGTAGCTTCGCCCGCGCACCCTCGATGCCCCGTTCGCCTTACGGCGGGCGGGGCATCGCCGTACCGCCGCTCGGCCCGTCCCCAGCCACTCGGCAAACTGGCGCCGAGCGCTCCGCCATCTCAGGACATTTGTCAGCTCTCCTAACGAACGTCCTGAGATGGCGGAGTGGTCAGGGGCCATCGCGGCAGAGCTGGGGCGGCCGAGCGAGCGGGATCGAGTGGGTGCGGCCGGGCGGGGGTCGGGCCGTCGCGGCGGGCGGGCGCGGCTACTCCCGGAGGACGGCCCCCACGCGCGCAGCCGCGAGAGCTACCGCGCCGTTCTTCGCCTCCGTGGCCTCGGCCTGCGTGAGCGTGCGGTCGGCCGCGCGGAAGCGAAGCGCGAACGTGAGCGACTTGCTGCCGTCCGGAACTCCGGGTCCGCGGTAGTCGTCGACGAGGGCAACGTGCTCGAGCAGCTCACCGGCGCCCTCCACGAGGAGCGCGCGCAGGTCGCCCGCGCGCACGGACTCGGGCACCACGAGGGTCACGTCCTGCGTCGCCGCCGGCAGACCGAGGATGGGCGTCGTCGCGATCTCGGAGGCCGACAGCGCGATGAGCGCGTCGAGGTCGAGCTCGAGCACCGCGACCACGCGCGGAAGGTCGAGCTCGGCGGCAAGGGCGGGGAGGAGCTCGCCCGCGTAGCCGACGACACGGTCGCCCGAGCGAAGCTCGGCAGTGCGGCCCGGATGCATCGCCTGGTGGGATCCCGTTGCGACAGTGATCGGCGAGGCGAGCACCGCGGCGAGGTGCTGCGCGGCGCCCAGCGCGTCCGACAGTCCGCTCGGCACGGCGGCCTGGCCGGGCTGCTTCGCGACGGCGTCGCCCAGGAAGAGGGCACCGACGTGCCAAGGCTGCGGCGGGATGCTCGCGCGCAGCGCGCCGAGCACCTCGTCGGACGGGCGCGAGTTTCCCGCCGGCAGCGGACCGCTGCCGTACGCAGTACCTGCCACGGGCAGGAATACGGTTCCCACCTCGAACAGCGCGAGGTCGGTGAGGCCGCGCGACAGGTTGCGGCGCGCGATGGCCACGAGACCGGGCAGCAGCGAGGTGCGCAGCCACGCGGCATCCGGGTCAAGCGCGTTCGCCAGCGCGATGGCGGGCACGCTCCCCGCGACCGGCGAGCCGAACAGGTCGTTCGAGGCCTGGGCGACGAACGGGTACGCGAGTACCTCGGTGAGTCCGCCCGCGGCGAGCGAGCTCGAGGCAAGGCGGCGCAGGCGCTGCTCGCGGGTGAGACCGCGGCCGGGCGGGGCGACCGGCAGCACAGAGGGGATTCGGTCGTAGCCGACGATGCGCGCGACCTCTTCCGCGAGGGTCGCCTCGTCCGTGAGGTCGGGGCGCCAGGTCGGCGGCGTGACGGTCCAGCCGCCGTCGGTAGGGACGACGGTCGTGCCGATCTCCGTGAGTGAGACGGTGACCTCGTCGGCTGTGAACTCCACGCCGATGATCTTCTCGACGTAGCCCTCGGGCAGCCGGATCGGGGCCGGCGCCACGGAGTTGTCGATCACGACGCCCAGGCTGTCGCCCGTGCCGCCGCCGAGCTCCTCGAGCAGCTGCACGACGCGCGCAACGCCGGGGCCAGCGACCTGGGGGTCCACTCCGCGCTCGTACCGGCGCGCTGCCTCGCTCCACAGCTTGTGGCGGCGGGCCGTGCGGGCGATCGTGATCGGGTCCCAGTTGGCGGCCTCGACGAGCACGTTCGTGGTGGTGTCGCTGATCTCCGTCGATGCCCCGCCCATGACGCCGGCCAGGCCGACCGGGCCCGACTCATCGTCGATGAGGAGGTCCTCCGGGCTGAGGGTGCGCACTTGGGCGTCGAGGGTCTCGAACTTCTCCCCCGCCTTCGCGCGGCGGATCGTGAAGCCGCCGTCGAGCTTGTCGAGGTCGTAGGTGTGGTTCGGCTGCCCGAGCTCGAGCATCACGTAGTTGCTGATGTCGACGACGAGCGAGATCGAGCGGATGCCGGCGAGCTTCAGTCGCGAGACCATCCACGGCGGCGTGGGGCGGGTGGGGTCGATGCCGCGCACGACGCGGGCGACGAAGACGCTCACGCCCGCCCGCCCGCGGATCGGGGCCCCGTCGTTCACCGTCACCGGGAAGCCGCTGACCGGCACCGGCGTGACGAGGGATGCGGGGTCGCGGAACGCCGCGCCCGTCGAGTGCGCGTACTCGCGCGCGACACCGCGGATCGAGAACGCGTAGCCGCGGTCGGGCGTGACGTTGATCTCGACGGCGAAGTCATCGAGGCCGAGCAGCGGGATCGCGTCGGTGCCGACCTCGGGGTCGAGGCCCAGGTTCTTCAACAGCAGGATGCCGTCGTGCTCCTCGCCGAGGCCCAGCTCGCGCGTCGACGCCATCATGCCGTCGGAGGTGTGGCCGTACGTCTTGCGCGCGGCGATCGGGAACGGACCGGGCAGCACGGCGCCGGGCAGTGTCACCACCACCTTGTCTCCCACGGCGAAGTTGTGCGCGCCGCAGACGATGCCGCGCGGGGCATCGTCGCCGACATCCACCTGCACCCAGTTGATCGTCTTTCCATTCGACTGGGGCTCGGGCGTGAACTCGAGGACCTTGCCGACGACGACGGGGCCGGTGACGTCGAACGAGTGGACGTCCTCCTCCTCGAAGCCGACCTTCACGAGGGCGGCGTGCACCTGCTCGAACGTGACATCTGCGGGGATGTCGACGAACTCGCGGAGCCAGCTGATCGGGACGCGCATCAGACCACCATTCCGAACTGCTGCGAGAAGCGGATATCGCCCTCGACGATGTCGCGCATCTCATTGAGGTCGTTGCGGAACATGAGCGTGCGCTCGATGCCCATGCCGAACGCGAAGCCCTGGTACTCGTCCGGGTCGATGCCCGCCGCGCGCAGCACGTTGCGGTTCACCATGCCGCAGCCGCCCCACTCGATCCAGCGCGCACCGCCCTTGGCGTTCGGCGACCAGACGTCCATCTCGGCGCTCGGCTCGGTGAAGGGGAAGTAGTTGGGGCGCAGGCGGATCTGCGCGTCCTCGCCGAACATCGCGCGCGCGAGGTGCTCGAGCGTGCCGCGGAGGTTCGCCATGGTGAGGCCCTTGTCGATCGCGATGCCCTCGATCTGATGGAACACGGGCGTGTGGGTGGCGTCGAGCTCGTCGGTGCGGAACACGCGGCCGGGCGCGACGACGTACACGGGCAGGTCGCGCGTGAGCAGCGACCGGATCTGCACGGGGCTGGTGTGCGTGCGCAGTACGAGGTGCGAGTCGACCGGGTCGATGAAGAACGTGTCCTGCATCGCGCGGGCCGGGTGGTCCTCGTCGAAGTTGAGGGAGTCGAAGTTGAACCACTCGTTCTCGAGCTCAGGCCCCTCCCCGATCTCCCAGCCCATGCCGATGAAGACGTCGCCCATCTGCTCCATGAGCAGGCTGAGGGGATGCCGCGAGCCGGTGCGCCAGCGCGACGGCACCGCCGTGACATCCACCGCCTCCGCCGCGAGCCGCGCGTTCTCCTCGGCCACGGCCAGTTCGGCCTCGCGGGCGGAGAGAGCCTCGGCCACCCGCGCGCGGCCCTGCCCGACGAGCTTGCCGGCGGCCGCGCGGTCTTCCGCCGGGATCGACTTGAGGCTCGCGTTGAACTGCGCGAGCGGCGACTGCTCCCCCGCGTGCGCCGCGCGGGCGAGGCGCAGTTCGGCGATGGTCGTCGCTGCGGCGAACGCGGTGATCGCGGCATCCGCTGCGCTGGCTACTGACGACTCGGTGAGGGGGCTGGGATCTGACACAAGAAACGAGTTTAGCTGCGCTGGGCGAAGGCACTTTCGTACAGGCACACCGACGCGGCGGTGGCGAGGTTCATCGACTCCGCATGGCCGTAGATGGGCACCGTGATGACCCAGTCGGCGAGGGCGTAGTGCTCGTCGCTCAGGCCGCGCGCCTCGTTGCCGAACAGCCAGGCGGTCGGCGCCGCGAGGGCGCCCTTCTTGCGGGCGGCCAGCAGGTCTGCGCCCTTGATGTCGGCGGCGATGACCTGCAGTCCCGCGCCCTTGGCCTTCTCCACGACCCCCTCGAGGTCGGAGCCGACGGCGACCGGCAGGTGGAACAGCGACCCGGTCGTGGCGCGCACCACCTTCGGGTTGTAGAGGTCGACACTGCGGCCGGTCAGGATCACCGCGTCAGCCCCCGCGGCATCCGCTGCCCGGATGATCGTGCCGGCGTTGCCCGGATCGCGCACCTCTTCGAGGATGGCGATGAGCTTGGGCTCGCCGCCCAGGATGTCTTTGAGGGAGGTGGGGAACTGGCGGCAGACGGCGATGATGCCCTGCGGCGTCACGGTGTCGGCCATCGCATCGAGCACGACCTCGGTGACGAACTCGACCTCGAGCCCGGCTTCGGCAGCGCCCTTCGCGATGTCGGCGTACTTCTCGAGCGCCGTGGGCGTCGCGAACAGGTCGACGAGCAGCTCGGGGCGGTAGGTGAGGGCCTCGGACACGGCCTGCGGGCCCTCGAGGAGGAAGAGGCCGGTCTCGGATCGCGCATCCCGCTTGGCGAGCTTGGCCACGGCGCGGACGCGCGGTGAACGCGGGTTGTCGATCATGCTCCAAGCCTAGGCCGCGCAGGTAAACAGAAAGCCCCCGGCGCGCACGCCGGGGGCTTTCTGACAAAGAGGTACGACTACGCGACAACCTTCGGCGCGCTCGTGTCGGCCGGAAGCGCTGCCTTGGCGGTAGCGACGATCGCGGCGAACGTGGCGGGCTCGGTGACCGCGAGGTCGGCGAGCATGCGGCGGTCGACCTCGATGCCGGCCAGGTTCAGGCCCTGGATGAGGCGGTTGTAGGTCAGGCCGTTCGCACGGGACGCGGCGTTGATGCGCTGGATCCACAGGCGGCGGAAGTCGCCCTTGCGCGCACGGCGGTCGCGGTACGCGTAGACGAGGGAGTGGGTGACCTGCTCCTTGGCCTTGCGGTACAGGCGCGAGCGCTGGCCGCGGTAACCGGACGCGCGCTCGAGGATGACGCGACGCTTCTTGTGGGCGTTTACAGCCCTCTTAACTCTTGCCATTGTTCTTGTCCCTGACCCTTACTTACCGAGAAGCTTCTTGATGACCTTGGCGTCCGCAGGAGCGAGAACGCGGTCTACGCCGAGCTCGCGCTTCTTCTTGCCGCTCTTGGTCTCGAGGTGGTGGCGCAGGCCAGCCCCCTGCTTCATGACCTTGCCGCTACCGGTCAGCTTGAAGCGCTTCTTGGCACCGGAGTGCGTCTTCTGCTTAGGCATCCTTTTCTTCCTTTTCCGTTGGTGTTGCTTCTGCCACCGGGGCCTCTGCGACGGGCGCAGGGGTCTCGGCTACATCTGTGGCTGCCGTGCGGGCCGGCTTGCTGGCCGCCTTGCGGGCGTCGGCCTCCGCCTTCGCGGTTGCCTTGTTCTTGTGGGGGCCGATGACCATGACCATGTTGCGGCCGTCGATGGTCGGGGTCGACTCGACCGAGCCGAACTCCGACACGTCTTCCGCGAACTTCTGCAGCAGGCGCACGCCCTGTTCGGGGCGGGACTGCTCGCGGCCGCGGAACAGGATCATTGCCTTGACCTTGTCACCGCCCTGCAGGAAGCCCTCAGCGCGCTTGCGCTTGGTCTCGTAGTCGTGGGTGTCGATCTTGAGGCGGAAACGAACCTCCTTGAGGATCGTGTTCGCCTGGTTGCGCCGAGCTTCCTTGGCCTTCTGGGCCTCTTCGTACTTGAACTTGCCGTAATCCATGATCTTGGCGACGGGAGGCTTGGAATTGGGAGCAACCTCAACCAAATCCAGGTCGGCCTCCTGGGCCAGACGCAGGGCGTCTTCGATACGGACGACACCGACCTGCTCGCCGTTGGGGCCAACAAGACGGACCTCCGGAACGCGGATTCGGTCATTGGTACGGGGATCGCTGATGCGGGTACTCCTCTGTGTAAACGTTGCGGCCTTGGCGCACGTTGAGAAGTCATCCATGGCGAAAAACGCCGAAACACCCTCTACTTCTGCAGATGCTGTAGCCAGCAAATGCGGGGTGCAACTTACCCGGTAACCTTTGAGAAGCGGTTGACAGGTGGGAGGAAACTCCACTTCGTGTCCGAGAGCTGTTCAAAGAACTGCCCCGGAGCCTGTAGAAGAATAGCAGATGCCGCGCCAATCAGCTAAGGAACGCCATGAGCGACTACCACTACGACGTCGACCCCGAGATCCGCGACATCTCGGAGGTGCCGGCGATCGAGGTCATCAACACCGTCGCCGTGCACCTCATGAGCGCAGCCGCCGTCAAACTGGGGCTGTCAGACACTCCGGATGCCGCCTCCGACGTCGACCTCGATGAAGCCCGGAAGCTCATCACTGTGCTGGCCGGCCTCGTGACGGCCGCGGCACCGGAGATCGGCGACCACCACGCGCGTCCCCTGCGCGACGGCCTGCGCTCCCTGCAGCTCGCGTTCCGCGAGGAGTCGAGCATCCCGGATGCCCCCGGCAAGGGCCCTGGCGAGAGGCTCACCGGCCCCGTCAACTAGGTCGCGGGTTATCCACATGGCGTGACTCTCTTCGAACACATATTCGAGGATTCGGTATAATCCATGTATGGTTCTTGACGCCGACACTGCAGTGCAGGAAGCGCTGCGCCGTGTGTCCGCGGAGCTTGAAGGGCTCGTCGCGGCGCTGCGCGAACAGTCCCGGCGGGATGCAGCGGCAACCCTCCACTCGGTGGAGGCCGTGGGCCGCCTCATGGATGCGGCCCGTGTGCTCGCCGCCGCCCCTCTGGCAGAAGACCCCGCCGCCGCTGAGCGCCTCGGGTTCGCCTCGCCGGGCGCCGCAGTGGCGACTCTCACCCAGATCTCTGAGCGGAGCGCGCGTGCGCGACTGGCGTTGGCGGAAGCGGTCACTCCGAGCCGATCGTTGACGGGCACGCCGGTGCCTCCCCGGCACCCCGAGGTCGCGGGCGCGCTCACGAGCGGCCGGCTCGGGGTCGAGGCAGCGGTATTGATCACCCGCGAGCTCGACAGGTCGGCACCCAGGGTCGCCCCAGAAGCCAGCGCCGTCGCCGAGCAGATGATGGTCAACCTCGCGTGCGGGCTGGATCCTTCCGGCGAGCAGCAGCTGGCGCCGATCTCGGTGGACTACCTCACGAACGACGTGCGAACGCTGGGGGCGGCGATCGATCCCGACGGAGCGCGCCCGCGAGAGCAGCGCGCGGCCCAGAACCGCAGCGTGTGGGTCGGTGTGCCCGACGACGACGGGCTCATGCCCATCCGAGGCGCGCTGGATCCGGTGCTGGGCACCCTTCTGCTGCGCCTCCTCGAGGCCTGGCGGCGGTCACCTCGTTTCGTCGGCAACGCCGACCTCGACGCTCCCTCCGGCGACGACACCCGAACTCCGGCCCAACGCCGCCATGACGCCTTCGGCGAAGTCCTGATCGCGGCAGCTGCGGCGGAGAGCACTCCGCAGCTCAACGGCCACCCCGTGACCGTGCTGGTGACCGTCGCTTCCGAGGATCTCAACCGGCCCGACGGTGTCGGTACCGACCCCATCGGCTCCCTGGCCGGTTCCCCGTTCCCGCTCTCTCGCGGAGAGGTTGAGCGGCTCATCGACGCCAACGGCTTCCGCACGGTCTCCCTGACGACCGAGGGCGCCGTGGTCGGCATCAGCTCGCCCGAGCGTTGCTTCACTGCCAATCAGACGCTCAGCATCGCCGCCCGGGACGGCTACCGATGCTCGGCTCCCGGGTGCACAACTCCCCACACCGCGCTGCAGGTCCATCACGTCACGCCCTGGCGAGACGGCGGGCCGACCAGCACGAGCAACGGCATCCTCCTCTGCTACTGGCACCATCGGCGGGTTGATGACGGGCCGTGGCAGTACCGCATGGTGAACGGCCTCCCGGAAGTGCGGGGGCCCGGCGTTCCGGAGTGGCGGCGGCCCCACGGCGCTGTGGTGTGGGCGGCGTAGAGCAGTGCGCAGGGTAGAGCGGCGCGCGGTGCAAGGGCGTGCGCGGCGGGGAGGGGTGCGCAGCGAGCGGCGCTTTCTGGCGGATGCCGAGCTACGTCGCGCTGAGAACGACGCGCATCGAGTCGACCCGCTCGGCGATCACGGCGCTCTCCGCCCAGCGCTGCTGCAGTCGCGCGAGCACAGCGTCGAGGGCAGCCTGGTCGAGTCCGGGCGCGAGGGTGAGCTGCACGACGAGCTCCGGCCCGGCGAGGCGCGCGCCCGGGTCGCCGGGGGCGAGCTGCACGGCGGCCACCGCGGGCTCGGGCTCTGCGGCATCCATGAACGCGCTGAGCACCTCGGTGTCTGCGTAGCTCGGCTTCCACGGGCGCGATTGCGCGAGGGCCCACAGGGCGGGGCGCCGGATGACGAACTCGGTGTCGCTCAGGGGGTCGAGTACCACGAGGTCGGTGTCTTCGCTGGCGGCCGCGAGCGCTACCCGGCCCGCCGTCGCGGGTACCGGGCGGGCGAACGGGTTCCAGCGCGCCATGGCGGCCACCGAGGTGAAGGCGGGGAGCACCGTGCGGCCGTCCGGCCCCTCGACCGTGACGATCGACAGCTCCTGGCTCTTGTCGTGGCCGTGCTCGTTGACGCCCTCTGCGCCGAGCACCGCCACGAGCGGGATGAGCAAGCGGGACTCGCGCAGAGCATCGAGCACGTCGCCCTCGCCGAGGTCCGCGGCGCGGAACCGCCGGATGGCCTCGACGAGCTTCTCCGGCGCGGAGCCGTCGTCGTCCGAGCTCGGGCCGTGCTCGAAGTGCCGGCCCTCCCAGGGCACGCCCGCGGAGTCAGTGCCGCCGGTCATCAGAGCTGCTCGTCAACTGCTTGCTCGTCGACCATGCTTGTCAACTCCATGCTCGTCAACTGAATGCTCGTCTATTACTTGCTCGCGACGTCGATGGCCTCGGCGAGCGTGAACGCTTTGGCGTAGAGCGCCTTGCCGACGATCGCGCCCTCCACGCCGTAGGGCACGAGCTCGCGCAGGTCCGCGAGGTCGTCGAGGGTGGCGACGCCGCCGGACGCGATGACCGGGCGGTCGGTGCTGTCGGCAACCTGCTTGAGCAGTTCGAGGTTCGGGCCGTTGAGAGTGCCGTCCTTCGTGACATCCGTGACGACGTAGCGGCAGCAGCCTGCGGCCTCGAGCCGCCCGAGGACGGTCCAGAGGTCGCCGCCCTCCTGCGTCCAGCCGCGAGCGGCGAGCGTCGTGCCGCGTACGTCAAGGCCGACGGCGATCGCCTCGCCGTACTCGGCGATGACGTGCGCGGCCCACTCGGGGTTCTCGAGGGCGGCGGTGCCGAGGTTGATGCGCTTCGCCCCGGTTGCGAGCGCGGCCTCGAGGCTCGCATCGTCGCGGATGCCGCCCGAGAGCTCGATGTTGACCCGGCGCGGCGTGTTCTTGATCACGCGCTTGATCACGGCGTGGTTGTTCCCACGGCCGAACGCGGCGTCGAGGTCGACGAGGTGGATCCACTCGGCACCCTGGTCGACCCACAGCTGGGCGGCATCCACCGGGTCGCCGTAGTTCGTCTCGCTGCCGGCCTCGCCCTGCGTCAAGCGCACGGCCTTGCCGTCGGCGACGTCGACCGCCGGCAGGAGCACGAGGCCCGGGGTGGTCGCAAAGTCGCTCATAATGTCTGTAGCCAATTCTTCAGTAGTCGGATGCCGGCCTCGCCGGACTTCTCGGGGTGGAACTGCGTCGCCATGAGCGGCCCGTTCTCGACCGCCGCGAGGAACCTGCTGCCGTGTTCCGCCCACGTGAGCTTAGGTTGCGGGAACGGGTCGTGCACCTCGAGCGTCCACAACTGGGCGGCGTAGCTGTGCACGAAGTAGAACCGCTCGTCCGCAATGCCGTCGAACAGCCTGCTGTCGGCGGGCGCCTCGACGGTGTTCCAGCCCATGTGCGGGAGGACCGGGGCATCCAGCTCGGTGACGACTCCCGGCCACTCCCCCAGCCCCGGGGTGTCGTTGCCGCGCTCGACGCCGTGCTCGAACAGCACCTGCATGCCGACGCAGATCCCGAGCACCGGGCGGCTCCCGGTGAGGCGCTTCTCCACGATCGCGCCGCCGCGCACCGTGGCGAGCTGGCGGGCGACCGCCTCGAAGGCGCCGACGCCGGGCACCACGAGGCCGTCGGCGGCTTCAGCCGCCGACCGGTCGGCGGTCAGGGTCACGCGCGCGCCGGCGAGCTCGAGGGCCTTCGCCGCCGAGTGCACGTTGCCCGAGCCGTAGTCGAGGATGACGACCGAGGGTGCAGTCATGATTGAGAAGCGGGCACGGTCAGAGCGCACCCTTGGTCGACGGGATGCCGCTGACTCGGGCATCCGGCGCTACTGCGAACCTGAAGGCGCGCGCGAAGGCCTTGAACTCCGCCTCGGCGATGTGGTGCGGATCACGCCCGCCCAGTACCGTCACGTGCACGGTGATGGCGGCGTTGAACGCGATCGCCTCGAAGACGTGGCGAAGCATCGACCCCGTGAAGTGGCCGCCGATGAGGTGGTGCTCGAAGCCGGCGGGCTCGCCGGTGTGCACGAGGTACGGGCGGCCCGAGACATCCACGACCGCCTGCACCAGTGCTTCGTCGAGCGGCACGAGCGCGTCGCCGAAGCGGGAGATGCCCGCCTTGTCGCCGAGCGCCTGCTTGATGGCGGTGCCGAGCGTGATGCCGATGTCCTCGACCGTGTGGTGCACGTCGATGTGGGTATCGCCGGTCGCCTTCACCCTCAGGTCGACGAGCGAGTGCTTGGCGAACGCCGTGAGCAGGTGGTCAAAGAACGGCACGCTCGTGTCGATCGACGAGGTGCCCGTGCCGTCGAGGTCGAGGCTGAGCTCGATGCTCGACTCACTCGTGGCGCGCGAGATCGTCGCGGTGCGATCTTTGGCGAGTACCGGTCCGGTCATGCGTCGATCCTACCGAGCACTGATTCTCGCCAGCGCATCGAGGAAGATCGTCGTCTCGGCGTCGGTCCCCGCGGTAACCCGGAGGTGGTTCGGGATGCCGACGTCCCGGATGATGATGTCGTTCTCGAGCAGTTCCTCGAACACGGCGTGCGGATCCTCGACACCGCCGAACATCACGAAGTTGGCCGCGCTCGGGAGCGGGGTGTAGCCGAGCGCGGGCAGCGCCAGGATCATCCGGTCGCGCTGTCGCTTGATGTCGTCGACCATGGCGAGCATCTCGGGCGCGTGGGCCAGCGCCGCGATCGCGGCCGCCTGGGTGAGGGCCGAGAGGTGGTACGGCAGCCGCACGAGCCGCAGCGCGTCGGTGACGGCAGGGTCGGCGGCGAGGTAGCCCAGGCGCGCGCCCGCGAAGGCGAACGCCTTGCTCATCGTGCGGCTCACCAGCAGGCGCGGGCGGCCCTCGAGCAGGGTGAGGGCGGTGTCGCCGTCCTGGAACTCGGCGTAGGCCTCATCGACGAGCAGGATGCCCGGGGTGGCGTCGTACGCGGCGGCGATGGTCTCGAGGCTGAGCGGCGTGCCCGTGGGGTTGTTCGGCGAGCA
>JAODAQ010000005.1 GCA_025463515.1 Rhodoglobus sp. | reverse complement strand
CGGTCGAGGCGCTCGAAGAACAGGTCGCCGACCGCCGCGAAGTAGGCGGGCGCCGCCGCACGGAATGCCTCGACGCCGCGCTCGGTCATGGTCACGATCTGAACTCTGCCGTCCTCGGGCGATCTGCTGCGCGAGAGACGCCCGTCGGCCTCGAGCCGGGAGACCACATGCGACAGGCGTGACAGCGAGGAGGCGAGCAGCAGGGCCAGCCGGCTCATCGGCATCGAGTGCGCCTCGCTGAGGTTGAGGTGGTTGAAGACGAGGTACTCGTACTGGGTCAGCCCGGTCGTGGCGACCATGCGCGAGGTGATCTCGGCGGGGATGCCCTGCGCCACGCCCGAGAACCGGATCCAGGTGCGCCGCTGGAGCGCATCGAGGTCTTCGCCGGGGAATCGTGCTGCCATGCGGGCAGCCTAGCGCCAATAACTTGACGCTTCAAGTAATGGTGGCTAGCCTGGCGTAGAAAGTTGATGGTTCAAGTTCTTGGGAGTATGTCATGCAGATCGCACTCTGGGTCGTGTCGGGGGTACTCGCCGCCGGCTTCATCGGAGGCGGCATCGCGCGAGCCGTCCTCCCTCTCGAGCGTCTGACGGGCATGGGGCTGGGCTGGGTGGCCGACCTGCCGCGCGGTCTCGTGCGGGTCATCTCGGCCCTCGAGATCCTCGGCGGCATCGGGCTGATCGTGCCGGTGCTCACCGGCATCCTGCCGATCCTCACGCCGCTCGCGGCCTGCGGGCTGGCGCTCATCATGCTCGGCGGACTCGTCTTCCACGCGCGCCGGCGGGAATGGAAGAACGTGCCCGTCACGCTCGTCCTCGCGGTGCTTGCCGTCTTCGTCGCCGTGGCGCGGTTCGCGGGCGCGTAGAAGACGGGGCAAGTAGAAGACGCGGCGTGTAGAAAGAGAGGATGGCACCGACTCGCGTCCGCCGGATCGGTCGCCGGGAATTCGACTTCGACCGCCAGGTCGCCGTCATGGCCGTGATCAACCGCACGCCCGACTCGTTCTCTGACGGCGGCGCGACATTCGCCCTGGACGCCGCCGTCGCGGCGGCGCTGGAGGCGGCGGATGCTGGGGCTGATTGGGTCGACATCGGCGGCGTACCCTTCGGGCGTGGGCCGGCCGTCTCGGTGGCGGAGGAGCTCGACAGGGTCATCCCGGTGGTCGAGGGCATCGTCGCCGTGTCGGACGTCGTCGTGTCGGTCGACACCTACTCCGCCGAGGTCGCTCGTGCGGCGATCGCCGCCGGCGCCGGGGTCATCAACGACACGAGCGGGCTACGTGACGAAGCCATGACGGGCGTGGTCGCCGCAAGCGACGCGACCCTGGTGATCACCCACAGCGTCGGCCCGCCGCGGGTGGAGAAGCCGGCGGCGCGTTTCGACGACGTCGTGCCCGAGGTGATCGCGTTCCTGCAGGAGCGGGTCGGGCGCGCCGAGGCTGCGGGAGTGCCGC
Source organism: Rhodoglobus sp. (assembly GCA_025463515.1). Taxonomy (GTDB): domain Bacteria; phylum Actinomycetota; class Actinomycetes; order Actinomycetales; family Microbacteriaceae; genus Rhodoglobus. Next base: position 1,331 of record JAODAQ010000005.1, on the reverse strand, counting down.
GCGACCGGCTGATCGTCGACCCCGGTCACGACCTCGACAAGAACACCCTGCACTCCCTGGAACTCACCCGGCGCTTCGACGAACTCCTGCGGCTCGGGCTGCCGGTGATGGCGGCCGTGTCGAACAAAGACTTCATCGGGGAGTCGATCGACCGCGCTCAGGGGCAGCGCCTCGAGGGGTCGCTCGCGGCCATGGTGGCGTGCATCCTCAAGGGCGCGCGAATCGTGCGGATGCACGACATACCGTCGACCGTCGCCGCGGTGCGCATGACCGAGGCGATCCTCGGACTCCGCCCGCCGGTGCGGCTCGAGCACAACACCCATCCGACGCACAACGTGTGAGCATGGCCGTATGACAGCCCGCATCGACCGCCTGTGGCCGGACGCCGCCGAGCAGCTCAGCGACGACGACCTCATCGCCTCGATCGACCACGCGGGCGTGCGGGTCAACTTCATCTCCAGCATCGATGGCGCCGCGACCCGCGACGGCCTCTCAGGCGGGCTGGGCGGACCGGCCGACTGGCGGCTGTTCGAACTGCTCCGGCGGGTGGCGGATGTCGTGGTCGTCGGCGCGGGCACGGTGCGCGCCGAAGGCTACGGCCCCCTCCGCGTCTCGGAGGCGTCACAACGCTGGAGGGTCGATCACGGGCGCGCGCCTCACCCGATCCTGGCGATCGTGACCGGGCGTCTCGGATTGGATCCGGGCTCCGAGATCTTCACCGCAGCTCCGGTCCGCCCCATCATCTTCACCACCGAGGACGCGCGGAACGCCGAGGGGATCGCGTCGTTCGCCGACGTGGCCGACGTGGTCGTCGAGGGGCGGGAGCGGGTCCGACCGGAGACGGTCGTCGCGCATCTCACCTCGAAGAGGTCCCTTGATCGGATCCTCTGCGAAGGGGGTCCCTCGCTCTTCGGAGACTTCATCGGTGGCGAGCAGGTCGACGAGCTCTGCGTCACCGTCTCACCGGCTCTGGAGGCCGGCCAGGCACGGCGCATCGCGCGGAGTGATGCGGCCCATCCGCAGGACATGTCGCTGGCCACCGTGCTGCGCTCGGGCGACACCCTGTTGCTTCGCTACGCCCGCTCGGCGCCCTCGACCTGATCGAAGAACGCGATCACCTCGGCCGACCAGGCCTCCGGCTCCTCCCACGGGCCGAAGTGGCCGCCCGCCGGCATGTCGGTGAAGCGCTGGATGTTGAACCAGCGCTCCGCCGACCTGTGCGGTGCCGCGAGCAGATCCTTGGGAAACAGCGCGATGCCGGTCGGAGTGGTCACATCGCCGCTGTCGAGCTCGGCGAGCCTGCTGTCGAAGTAGTAGCGCCCCGCCGATCC
>JAODAQ010000063.1 GCA_025463515.1 Rhodoglobus sp. | reverse complement strand
GCATCTATCTGTACCGCGACGGGAAACTCAAGCAGATAACGGCCGACCACACGTTCGTGCAGCGCCTCGTCGACAGCGGCCGCATCACGGCCGAGGAAGCGGCGGTGCATCCGCGGCGCTCCGTGCTCATGCGGGTGCTCGGCGACGTCGACGCCTCGCCCGAGATCGACACCACGGTCATGGAGACCCGACCTGGGGATCGCTGGCTGCTGTGTTCCGATGGGCTGAGCAGCTATGTTGCCGACGAAAAGATGGAGGGCATCCTCGGCGCGGTTCCGTCCGCGCAGACCGCGGCGGAACGCCTCGTCAAGGAGAGCCTCGACCAGGGCGCGCCCGACAACGTGACCGTCGTGCTCGTCGACGTCGACGACTCGGGCGCCTCCTCGCACACGCCGCCCATCACCGTCGGGTCCGCCGCGGCCCCGCTGGTGTTCGAAGCCGACAGCGTGCGGCGCCCGCTGCGCCTTCCGAGCCTGCTGTTGCATCCGCTCAAGGCGACTCAGACCGACGACAGCCACTTCGAGCCAGAGTCGGACGAGTATCTCGACGCGCTCATCCTCGAAGACCGCCGCCGTACCCGCAGGCGCAGGATCTCCTGGCTCATCTTCATCGTCCTCGTCGTCGCGGCGATTGTGACGGCCGCGATCCTCGGTTACCAATACACGCAGCGCCAGTACTTCGTGGGCGCGAGTGATGGCAGGGTCGCGATCTTCCAGGGCGTGCAGCAAGACATCGGCCCGCTGTCGTTGTCGCACGTTTACAAGCAGACGACCATCCAGGTCGATGAGCTGCCGACGTTCAAGCGGGATAGCGTCGAGGCGACGATCAACGCGCGCGACCTCGCGGATGCCCAACGGATAGTGGACCGGCTGTCGGATGACCTCCAACGCTAGGGCCGGGAGGGGCGCCCCCCACGAGACCGGACCCCGCTCGACTTTCACGTCGACCATCCGGCTGAAGCTGCGGGTGCCGGCGCGGCTGCGAAACCTCGAACTCGCGCTCGTCATCTTCGCGGTCGGCATCAACGTGGTTGCGATCGTCCTCGTCCAGCTTGGTGCTCTCGGACATATCGGCCTTACCGTTATCTCGCTCTCGACCCTCCTCGGCGTGCTCGTTCTCGGCATGCACTTCACGATGCGCATCGTCGCCCCGGATGCCGATCCGCTCATCCTGCCCATCATCACCGTGCTCAACGGGCTCGGCATCGCGATGATCTACCGCATCGACCTCGCCGACGAGCAGTACGGCTGGGACAGTGCCGGTATCCGCCAGATCGTCTGGACGGGCATCGCGGTCCTCATCGCGATCGGGGTGCTCCTCGTCATCCGCAACCACCGCGTGCTGCAGCGCTACCGCTACGTCGCGATGTTCACGGGCATCGTGCTCCTGATCCTCCCCATGCTCCCGATCATCGGCCAGACGGTGAACGGCGCGCGGCTGTGGGTGTCGATCGGCCCGTTCTCGTTCCAGCCGGGCGAGCTGGCCAAGGTCGCCCTCGCGATCTTCTTCGCAGGCTACCTCGTGACCGCGCGCGACTCCCTCTCGATGGTGGGCCGCAAAGTGCTCGGGATGCAGTTCCCCCGCGCCCGCGACCTCGGCCCGATCCTCGTGGTTTTTGCCGCCTCGATGCTCGTCCTCGTCTTCCAGCGGGACCTGGGCACCGCTCTGCTCTACTTCGGACTGTTCCTCGTGATGACCTACGTCGCGACCGGGCGCTCGAGCTGGGTCGTGCTCGGCCTCGCCATGTTCTTCGTAGGCGCCTTCGTCGCGAGCCGGCTGCTCAGCTACGTCGGCGGCCGCGTCGACGCCTGGCTCGACGCGTTCAACCCGAACATCTACGACGCCGAGGGCGGCAGCTACCAGCTCGTGCAGGGACTGTTCGGGCTCGCCGACGGCGGGATCATCGGCACCGGCCTCGGCCTCGGCAGCCCCGAGATCACCCCGCTCTCCGAGAGCGACTACATCATCTCGTCGCTCGGCGAGGAGCTCGGCCTCATCGGGCTGTTTGCCATCCTCGCCCTGTATCTTCTGTTCGTGTCCCGTGGCTTCCGCATCGGCTTCGCCGGCCAGGATGACTTCGGCCGCCTGCTCGGCGTCGGCCTCTCCTTCGTCATCGCGCTCCAGATCTTCGTGGTCATCGGCGGTGTGACCAGGGTGATCCCGCTCACCGGGCTCACGACGCCGTTCCTCGCCGCGGGCGGTTCGTCGCTCGTTGCCAACTGGATCATCGCTGCACTTCTGCTCCGGCTCTCCGACACCGTGCGCAACCAACCACGGCTCGTCGTCGAATCCCCGGCCGAGAACCGCTTGGTGGTGGGCCAGTGAACAAGGAACTCAAGAGGGTTAGCACCGTGGTGCTGCTCATGTTCATCAGCCTGTTCCTGTCGAGCACGATCATCCAGGTCGTCGCCGCCGACGGCCTCAAGGCGGATGGCAGGAACGCTCGCACCCTTTATGCAAGCTACTCGGCCGAGCGCGGCCCGATTCTCGTCGACGGCCAGCCCATCGCGTATTCCACGCCGAGCGGCGACGACTACAAGTTCCAGCGCGTTTACACGAACGGGCCGCTATACGCGCCGATCACCGGCTACCTCACCCTCAACCAGGGCAACACAGGTCTCGAGTCCGAACTCAACGACTACCTGAGTGGCACGTCGAACGACCAGTTCTTCGACCAGATCAACGCCATCATCACCGGGCAGACCCCCAAGGGTGCTTCCGTCGAACTCACGATCGACCCGGTCGTGCAGCAGGCCGCATGGGATGCCCTGGGCGACTACCAGGGCGCCGTGATCGCGATCCGGCCGAAGACAGGCGAGATTATCGCGATGGTCTCGAAGCCGACGTTCGATCCGAACACCCTCGCCGTGCACGACACGGCCGCCGTGATTGCCCAGTACAACGCACTGCTCGACGATCCCACCGGCCCGCTCTTCAATCGCACGCTCGAGGGCGCCCTGGACCCACCTGGCTCGACGTTCAAGCTGGTGGTCGCGTCGGCGGCTCTCGAGAGCGGCCAGTTCACCCCAGAGAGCGCGTTCCCCAACCCGGCCAGCCTGCAACTGCCGCAGACGGACTTCTCCATCAGCAATGCCGACGGCCGCACATGCGGACCGGGCGAAACGGCGACGATCGCCACCGCGATCCGCCTGTCCTGCAACATCCCGTTCGCCCAGCTCGGCGCGGCGCTGGGGTCGAAGGCGATCCGCGACCAGGCCAACAAGTTCGGCTTCAACGAGAGCGTCTCGGTACCGCTGGCGTCGACCCCGAGCGTCTACCCTCGCGCGCTGGACGAGCCCCAGACGATGCTCTCCGCCTTCGGACAGTCGAGTGTGCGGGCGTCGCCACTGCAGATGGCCATGGTGTCGATGGCGATCGCGAACAGCGGCACGCTCATGAAGCCCAATCTCGTGGAAAGCATCACGGCCCCCGACCTGACCACGATCCAATCGTTCCAGCCCGAGCAGTTCGGCCAGCCGATCAGCCAGGCGACGGCCGCGGCGATCACGCAGATGATGGTCGACTCGGTCGCCAGCGGAGCGGCGAGTAATGCCAGAATAGATGGGGTCACTGTCGCGGGTAAGACCGGCACAGCACAGAACGGCGAGGGCGAGCCGTACACCCTCTGGTTCACCGGTTTTGCACCGGCAGAAGACCCCGACGTCGTGGTCGCGGTCGTCGTACAAAACGGAGGCGGTCTCGGCCAGAACGGCACTTCGAGCGGAATCTCGGCTCCGATCGGCAGAAAAGTACTAGAGGCGGTGCTATCCAGATGAGACCCACCAGCGGGCTCACCTTCGGCGGTCGATACCAGCTCTCCAGCCGCGTCGCGATCGGAGGCATGGGAGAGGTCTGGCAGGCGACCGACCTCGTCATCGGCCGCACCGTCGCCATCAAGATCCTCAAGGACGAGTACTTGGGCGACCCCGGGTTCCTCGAGCGCTTCCGCGCCGAAGCCCGTCACGCGGCGCTCGTCAACCACGAGGGCATCGCCAACGTTTTCGACTATGGCGAGGAGGAGGGCAGCGCCTACCTGGTCATGGAGCTCGTGCCAGGCGAGGCGCTCAGCGCGATCCTCGAGCGCGAGCGCGTGCTGTCGACCGACCGCGTGCTCGACATCGTTGCCCAGACGGCCAACGCGCTGCAGGCGGCCCATGCCGCGGGGCTCGTGCACCGCGACATCAAGCCGGGCAACCTGCTCATCACCCCGGACGGCCGAGTCAAGATCACCGACTTCGGCATCGCGCGCATCGCCGACCAGGTTCCGCTCACCGCGACCGGGCAGGTCATGGGCACCGTGCAGTACCTCTCGCCCGAACAGGCGAGCGGGCATCCGGCGTCCCCCACCACCGATATCTACTCACTCGGCATCGTCGCCTACGAGGCTCTCGCCGGTCGCCGGCCGTTCACGGGCGAGTCGCAGGTCGCGATCGCGATGGCGCAGATCAACGAGACGCCTCCCGAGCTGCCGGTCGCGGTGGCCGAGCCGGTGCGCAACCTTATCTACGCCTGTCTCGCGAAGAACCCCGCGGACCGCCCGGCGTCCGCCGCCCACCTGGCACGGGCCGCGCAGGCGCTCCGGCGGGGGGATGTCGCGGCCGCCGCAGCGGCGGTGCCCGGCATTCTCGGCGAAGGCTCGCTCGCCGCGACCGTAGGCCCCAACTACGGACAGAACACCCAGGTCACCCGGATGCTCCCGGCCAATGGTGCCGTCGATACCCCGAGCCTGCCCACCGACACCAGGAAGCGCAACCCCTGGACCTGGCCCCTGGTTGCCCTCGTCTCGCTGCTCGCCGTCGTGCTCATTGGCACGCTCATCGCCCTGTTGGCGAACCCCGGAACGGGCGGTGACCCGCCCAGCTCGTCGCCACCGGCGAGCAATACGGCGCCATCGCAGACCCCGAGCGCGACGAGCGACCGCGTGTTCCTCGACGAGACCCAGGTCATCGACCGCACCCAGGATGTCGTGCAGGAGTACCTCACTGGGCTCGGCCTCGTGCTCGATGCCCGCGAAGGCAGCGTCGCGCCCTCCCCTGAGCAGGTCGGGCTCGCCTACAGCGTCGACCCCAAGGGCAACGTGCGCAGGGGCGAGACGATCCGGGTGAGCTTCTACAAGGCGATCCCGGAGACTCCCGTTCCCACCAAACCCTCGGCGGTCACGTATCCGGCAGGCCCGTACCTGGCGGGTGACACCGTCACCATCAGCTGGGCGACGTACGCGGGATGTCCCGCGGGGCATCCCTTGAGTGGCTTCAGCTTCCTCGTGAGTCCGAACGGCTCGATCGTTGACGGTGGCCCGACCCGCGGCCCGGAGGAGTCGTCGCTCGACATCATGCTTTCGAACACCGCCGGGGACACCACGACGATCACATACACAGCCCTCTGCACCGACCTGGAGTCACCGCCATCCGATCCAGTGGGCATCACCGGAAACTGAGAAAGTGCCGCAGACCCAGCGGCTACACTGGCTGGGATAGTGTCCAGACGCAGCCAGGAGACAGCTTGTGATAGAAGGCGTTGCCCAAGGCGTGCGCCAGCTCGCGGGCAGGTACCAGGTCGGCGAACTCATCGGTCGCGGCGGAATGGCCGATGTGCACGTTGGCATGGACACACGGCTCGGCCGTCGGGTCGCGATCAAGCTGCTCAAGTCATCCCTCGCCCTTGACCCCGCGTTCCGCAGCCGGTTCCGTCGCGAAGCCCAGGACGCCGCGAAGATGGCGCACCCCACGATCGTGCGCATCTTCGACGCCGGGGAAGAGACCGTGCGCGAGGCGAACGGGGTCGAGACCGTCGTTCCCTTCATCGTCATGGAGTACGTCGACGGTCGACTGCTCAAGGACGTGATCGCAGAGGGCCCGCTCGAGCCGTCGGAAGCGAGCCGCATCGTCGAGCAGGTGCTGACGGCGCTCGAGTACTCCCATCGGGCGGGCGTCGTGCACCGCGACATCAAACCCGGCAACATCATGATCACGGCCAATGGCCAGGTCAAAGTCATGGACTTCGGCATTGCCCGCGCGATCTCCGACTCTTCCGCGACGATCGCCGAGACGAGCGCGATAGTCGGCACCGCCTCGTACTTCTCGCCCGAACAGGCTCGCGGCGAGACCGTGGATGCCCGTACCGACCTGTACTCCACCGGTATCGTGCTCTTCGAGCTCCTCACCGGGCGTGCGCCGTTCCGCGGCGACAATCCCGTCGCGGTCGCGTACCAGCACGTGAACTCCGAGGCGATGCCGCCGAGCTCGATCAACCCCAGGGTCTCCCCGGCGCTCGACGCCGTCGTGCTGCGGGCCCTCGCCAAGGACAGGTTCGAGCGCTACCAGAGCGCAAGCGAATTCCGGGATGACGTGGAAGCCGCGGCCGCCGGGTCCGTTCCCGCGCGCAAGCAGCTCGCGGTCAATGACTTCAACGCGACCCTGTTCGGCGTGAACCCGAGCGCGGTCGCCGGCTCCGAGGCCACCTTCAGGCAGCTCACCGTGGACGAGGACGATCGCACTCTCCGCACTCAGACCCGACCGCCCGTTGCGTGGATCTGGGCCGGCATTGCGAGCATGGTGGTGATCATCGTCGCCGTGATCTTCTGGGCCTTCAGCCTCACGCCGGTGGAGCTGAGCACCAACACGGCCGTAGACGTTCCCGATGTCGCGGGCCAGGCCTACCTCGATGGCGCCAACGCATTGACGGATGCGAAACTCGTGCCCAAGCAGGTCGATGAGGCCAGCGAGACCATCGACAAGGGCATCATCCTCCGCACGGACCCCGGTCCCGGTATCTCCGTGTCGCCCGGCCTCGAGGTGCAGGTCTTCGTGTCCAGCGGTCCACCGCGGTCCGCGGTGCCCGACCTGGTCAACCTGGACGAGGCCTCCGCTGTCACGGCCATCACGCAAGCGGGGCTCAAGTACGGCAGTACCACCCAGGAGTACTCGCCGAGCGTGCGGCAAGGCGTCGTGATCAGATCGACCCCAGACGCCAGCAAAGACGTGCCCAAGGGCTCCACCATCGACCTCGTGGTCTCCAACGGGCTCGTGCAGATTCCGGATGTCACGGGCAAGTCGATCAGTGAGGCGAACACGATCCTCAGCGGCCTTCAGCTTCCGGTGAAGGCGAACGCGGACTTCGGATGCACCGGTGGGGGCGTCGTGTCGCAGTCGATCATCGGCGACAACCCGCAGCGGTCCGAGATCACCATCCGCTACTGCGCAGGGTGAGTCGCTAGCCCAGCTTCACGAGCGGGGTCAGGCCCTTGGCCGTTTCGGCAGCCTCGGGCAGACCCGCGACGGCGAGCCAATTGCCGAGCATCCGGTAGCCGCCCTCGGTGAGCACAGACTCCGGGTGGAACTGCACTCCGAACACCGGCCGCTCGATATGGCGTAGTCCCATGATCACCCCGCCCTGCGTGCGTGAGGTCACGACCAACTCGTCGGGAACCGTCGAGTCGACCACCGCGAGAGAGTGGTAGCGGGTCGCGGTGAACGGCTGAGGCACGCCGTCGTAGAAGGGGCTCTCGTCGTGGCTGATCAGCGATGTCTTGCCGTGCATGAGCTCATCGGCGTGGGTGACCGTGGCGCCAAGAGCTTCCGCGATCGCCTGGTGGCCGAGGCACACTCCGAGGAGCGGCAGGCCCGAGTCCAGTGCCGCGGTGACGACCGGGATGCTCACGCCGGCGGCCGCGGGGGTGCCGGGGCCCGGCGAGAGCAGCACAGCGTCGTAGTCGCGGATGACGGCGGCGGCCGCATCCGCCGCGAAGGCGTCGTTTCGCAGCACCGTGGTCTGCGCGCCGAGCTGCAGAAGGTAGCCGTTGAGCGTGTAGACGAAACTGTCGTAGTTGTCGACGACGAGAACGTGCGTCACTGCTGCACCGTCGCGTCCTGGGTCGACACGAACGGGAGCACAGCGGGGAAGACCCAGAGCACGAGCGCCGAGAGCACGGCCGCCACAAGCACGAGCACGATGAAGAGGCGCAGCCAGAGCGGGCCAGGCAGAATTCGCCAGAGTGCCATGTACATCAGCCTGCCGCTCCCGCCATCGCCGGCGACGATGCGATCTCCGGGGGAGCGCCGCCCGCCCGCGGGTACCAGGTGTCGTAGACGCTATAGGCGATGATGCGCTCGTCGGCGGTGTAGACCGGGTTGCAGCTCGTCAGCGTGAGGATGCGGTCGGTGGAGGTTGCACCGGGCGCCTGCGGCACCGGAGCCAGCACGCCGACCCCGCTCGCGCGCACGTACTCGAAGCTGCGGAAAACGTACCTGTACCAGCCGTCCGGGGTCTCGACGTAGATGCTGTCACCCAGTTGCAGCTTGTCGATGTCGAAGAATGACGCGCCCCATCCCGTGCGGTGAGCAGCGAATGCGGCGTTCCCGACCGCGCCGGGCATCTGAGTGCCCGGGTAGTGGCCGACACTGTGCTTGTTGAGCACGTCGACGAGTCCCACGCCTTCCGCGACCGGCCGGGTGTAGTCGGCCCCGAGGCGCGGGATGATGAGCGTTGCGAATACCACCGCATTCGCTGGAGCCGCCGCGACGACAGGCTCTCCGGGGTCGGCCCGATCGACGGTGGCGGGCGGGACGGCCTCACCTTTGTCCCAGGAGTTGCTGAGCGCCTGTGCTTCCTGCTTCTGCTCGTTGCCGACCACCCGGTCGTTGATCCATACCTGCCAGCCGAGGAAAAGCAGCACGAGCACGCCTGCCGTGATGAAGAGCTCACCGAGAACGCCGATGATGCTGACGCGTCGACGGGTCCTGCGCATGTGCGCTCGCCCTTGGTGCTCGACAACCATACGGAAGATTCTAGGCCTCCCGGATGGGGTGAACCTTGCCGAGCGTGCGCCCCCGCGGGCTCGGAGGCTATTCAGGCTACAATTTCTGGCATGGCCCGTACTTCCGCGCGAAACAAGACCGATGCTCCTGCCGAGACCCGCTCCGGTGAGCAGACACCGAACCCGGTGTGGTTCAAGCCCGTGATGTTCGGCTTCATGCTGCTGGGTCTGGTCTGGATCATCGTCTTCTACGTCAGCAACCAGCAGCTGCCCGTCGCATCGCTCGGCAGCTGGAATATTCTCATCGGCTTCGGAATCCTCTTCGTCGGGTTCCTCATGACGACACGTTGGCGCTGACGCCACCCGAACGGGGGTAGAACTACAGAGTTGTAGTTATACCCACTGTGAATTCAGCTGTGGATAACTTTCCGCCGGTCACAGCAAGAGCGCTCGCGCGACCGTGATCGCAATGAGCGCGACGACGATCCCCACGACCAGCAGCACCTGCGCGCGCCTGTCCTCGCGCCGTCGGGTTCTCAGATAAACAGCCGCGACCGCCGCGCCTGCGACGAGTCCACCGACGTGTGCCTGCCAGGAGATCCCGGACAGGAAAAAGCCAGCCGCGAGGTTGATCCCGATGACGATGAGGATCTGGAGGTTGTTGCCACCCAGCCTTCGCTGGATGACGAAGAAGGCCCCCATGAGGCCGAATATCGCTCCGGATGCACCGAGCACACCGCCATCCGGACTCAGCAGCAATACCGCAACTGAGCCTCCGAAGCCGCTGATGAGGTAGAGGGCGAGGAACCGCACGCGACCAATGAGCCGCTCGATAATTGGGCCGAACACGAACAGCGAATACATGTTGAACAGGATGTGAAGGATCGACGCGTGGAGGAATAGAGCTGTGATCATTGTCCACGGGGCGAGGAGCGTGAGTTGGGGTCGATAGACCCCAAGCGCACTGATCGGGCTCCCGGGCAGGTTCTGCAGGATGAAGACCAGAACGGTCACCGCGATGATCGACCAGGTCACTACTGGCTGCGTGCTCGTCGGGCGGAATGCGGTGAGCGCGGCCGGCCTCCGGCGCGGCGCACTCGCCCGCGCCTCCTTGACGCATTCCGGGCAGTGCACGCCCACGGCCGCCTGGGTCTGGCACTGCGGGCAGATCGTGCGCCCGCAGCGCTGGCAGAGCACGAAGCTCTGCCGGTCGGGGTGCCGGTAGCAGAAGTTGGCCGAATCTCTCGGCGCGCTCGTCACCGAGGATCAGGCTTCATCGACAGTGAGGCTCTCGATCACGACGTCCGCGAGCGGCTTGTCGCGGGCATCCGTGTCGACGGCCTCGATCGCGTCGACGACGCGCTTGGACTCCTCGTCGGCGACGACACCGAAGATCGTGTGCTTGCCCTGCAGGTGCGGGGTGGGCACTGTGGTGATGAAGAATTGCGATCCATTGGTGCCACGCCCGTTCTGGATGCCGGCGTTCGCCATCGCCAGCACGTAGGGCTCATTGAAAGTCAGTTCGCCGTGGATCTCGTCGTCGAACTGGAAACCGGGACCGCCGAACCCCTGTCCGAGAGGGTCACCGCCCTGGAGCATGAAATTCTTGATGATGCGGTGGAAGACGACGCCGTCGTAGAGCTTGTCCTGCGACACCCTGCCGGTCGTCGGGTGGGTCCACTCCAGCGTGCCGTTCGCGAGGCCGGTGAAGTTCGCGACCGTCTTCGGCGCGTGGTTGCCATAGAGGTTGAGCTTGATCGTGCCGAGATTGGTCTTCATGGTGGCGACGGCTGTGTGCATGTGGTCAATTCTTGCATAGCGCCCCCAGCAGGAACCGCGAGGTCACCCAGCCCACTCCCAGCCGCGACGGTTCCCCGCCGGGAAGGGGCGTGCCAGTATGGAGAGAACGGTTTGATACCCCGATGGAGGTTTCCCCATGGCACTATCGCGTAAGCGCCGGAAAGAACTCAACCGCCTCAAGAGCCAGGCCGAGGACCTCTGGGAGGATCAGAAAGAGCTTCTCGACCACGCCTCGAAGGTCGTGCGTGACGCCAGCAGGCAGGCCGCGAACTTCGCCCGTGAAGAGGTGTCGCCCCGCATGCGGGATGCATACGAGGATCGTGTCCGGCCCGCCGTCTCCTCCGGCATCGCTGGTGCCCGTTCCGCCGCGCACACCACCCGGGAGCGGCTCGTCGGCGACGTTCTCCCCGGTATAACGTCGGCCCTCGGCACTGCTCTCGCGGCAATCGAGGTGGCGAAGAACCAGCAGGTGCGGGATGCCATCAGCCGGGCATCCAAGTTGGGTACGTCCGTGGGCACCAGGGTCGGCGTCGTGCAGCCGAAGCACGCCGGCCCCGCCCGTTACATCCTCATCGGCCTCGGTGCCGTCGCCGCGGTCGCCGTCGCGTACGCCGCATGGCAAACGCTGCGCGCGGAGGACGACCTGTGGATCGACGACGAGGAGCCCGACGCTCCCCTCGCCGACGAGTCCTGAGCTAGTCGGCCGCGTCGCGCCAGAGCTGTAAGGCCAGGTCGACGAGTCCGACTCGGTCCAACAGTGCGACCTCGTCGAGATCCACCCACCGTGCCTCGTCGGTCGAGCCCTCCGCTTCGTGTGCGAGCGCTCCACCTACGATCGTCGCCGCGTAGATGATCCTGAGCGCGTGAAGCGGGCCGTCCGCCTGTGACAGCCGGTCCTGCACCGGGATGACGATTGAGTCGACTCCGAGCAGGCGATCGAGGGATGCCTCGTAGCCGGTCTCCTCGCGGATCTCGCGCACCGCGGCATCCGCCGGGTCCTCGCCTGGGTCGATCCCGCCGCCGGGGAGAGTCCACCCGCCATGATCGCCCGCATTCCAATGCGCGAGCAACACCCGGCCTTCACGGACGATGACCCCGTACGCTGCTACCCGGATGTCCATCGGTCGAGCCTAGGGGAATCGACGCCCCACCGGCACGGCCGCCACGTCGCGGTCACGCGAGAGTGCGGGTCGCTCATGGGCGACGCGTCGGAACCGGCGCGGTGGGGGCCCCGGGGGTTCTCAACCGACTAGCCTCCACGAACGACGATGGCGCCGCCCAGTTAAACGAAGAAGCGCCGCTCGGAGGCGGCGCCATCGTCGTTCGTGGAGCCTAGGGGAATCGAACCCCTGACCTCCTGCTTGCAAAGCAGGCGCTCTACCAATTGAGCTAAGGCCCCGCGCGGTCAAGATCACAGTTAAGGAATCCCTTGTGGAGATTCCAGTGGGGCTACCAGGACTTGAACCTGGGACCTCTTCGTTATCAGCGAAGCGCTCTAACCGCCTGAGCTATAGCCCCCTAGACCGAATAAGAACCTACCTTACCGGCCGGGTGAATCGTAATCGCTCAGTTGTTGGTGAACCCCACGAGCAGGCCGCCGGTCAGGCGCACGCTGAAGTTGTAGAGCATGCTCGCGATCGCACCGAGCGCGGTGCCAACGATCACATTGAGGATAGCGACCACGAAGGCGAAGAGCGCCACCTGCGGGAGGGAGAACGAGCTCGACACACTGAAGTTGTTATCGCTCAGGATGTCCCGGAAGATCTTGTCGAGGTCGCCGAAGATGCCCGTGGAGTTGAGCACGATCCAGACGAGGATCGTGGCGACGATGAACACGATGCCGAGCGATGCCGCGACGAGGAAGGAGAGCTTGACCGCTGACCAGAAGTCGACATACACGAGCTTGAGGCGCACCTGCTTGACGGCGACCTGTCGCTGCGACTTGCGCTGCAGCTTCTCCGCGACACTACTCATCTACTGACTCGTCCTTCCCAGCGGGCTCGACATCGGGTTGGTCGCTGTCGACCGACTCGTCGGGGTCCGGATTCTCTAGATTTCGTTCACTGTTCCTGGCGATTGCGATGATCTTGTCGTCGTCGGCAAACCGGGCGAACACGACGCCCATGGTGTCACGGCCCTTGGCCGGAACCTCGGCGACAGACGAGCGTACCACCTTGCCACTGGCAAGAACCACAAGAACCTCGTCGTCGTCGTCGACGATCAGCGCGCCCGCGAGATCGCCTCGCGACTCCGCGAGCTTGGCCACCTTGATGCCAAGTCCACCGCGGCCCTGCACCCGGTACTGGTCGACGGAGGTGCGTTTCGCATACCCGCCCTCGGTCACGACGAACACGTAGCCACGCTCACCGACGACGCTCGCACTCAGCAGCTGGTCCTCTTCACGGAAATGCATTCCGATGACTCCAGAGGTCGACCTTCCCATGGGACGCATCGCGGAATCCGATGCCGTGAACCGGATCGACATTCCCCTCCGGGAGACGAGCAGCACGTCTTCGTCCTCCTCCACGAGCATGGCGGAGACGACCTCGTCGTCCTGGCGCAGGTTGATCGCGATGATCCCGCCGGTACGGTTTGTGTCGTACTCGGTGAGCGCCGTCTTCTTGACCAGTCCTCCCCGGGTCGCGAGCACGAGGTATTTGGCGGCGCCGTAGTCGCGGATGTCGAGGATCTGCGCGATCTCCTCACCCGGCTGCATCGCGAGGAGATTGGCGACGTGCTGTCCCTTGGCATCGCGACCGGCCTCCTGGACCTCGTAGGCCTTGGCTCGGTACACCCGCCCCGTGTTCGTGAAGAACAGGAGCCAGTGGTGCGTCGTCGTGACGAAGAAGTGGTCGACGACGTCATCCGCTCGCAACTGCGCGCCCTTGACGCCCTTGCCGCCGCGGTGCTGGCTGCGATAGTTGTCGCTGCGGGTGCGCTTGACGTAGCCGCCACGGGTGACGGTGATCACCATTTCCTCTTCGGGAATGAGGTCTTCGACACTCATATCTCCGTCGAAGCCGAACATGATCTCGGTGCGGCGGTCATCGCCGTACTTCGCAATGAGTTCGGTGAGCTCCTCGCTCACGATGTCGCGCTGGCGCTGCGGGCTGGCGAGGATCACCTGGTACTCCGCGATCTCGCGCTCGATCTCGTCATGCTCGTCGATGATCTTCTGGCGCTCCAGCGCGGCCAGGCGACGAAGCTGCATGTCCAGGATGGCCCTGGCCTGGAGCTCGTCGATGTCGAGCAGGGCGATGAGGCCTTCGCGCGCGTCATCCACGGTTGCGGATCGGCGAATGAGCGCGATCACCTCGTCCAGGGCATCGAGCGCCTTGAGATACCCGCGCAGGATGTGCGCGCGCTCCTCGGCCTTGCGCAGGCGGAACTGCGTGCGGCGGACGATCACCTCGATCTGGTGGGTAGCCCAGTGGGTGATGAAGCCGTCGATGGAGAGGGTGCGTGGGATGCCGTCGACGATCGCGAGCATGTTCGCGCCGAAGTTCTCCTGAAGCTGCGTGTGCTTGTACAGGTTGTTGAGCACGACCTTCGCCACGGCGTCACGCTTGAGCACGACGACGAGCCGCTGGCCGGTGCGCCCGGATGTCTCATCCCGGATGTCAGCGATGCCGGAGAGCTTGCCCTCCTTGACCAGGTCCGCGATCTTGAGCGCGAGGTTGTCGGGGTTGACCTGGTACGGAAGCTCGGTGACGACGAGACAGGTGCGGCCCTGCAACTCCTCGACGTTGACGACGGCGCGCATGGTGATCGAGCCGCGGCCGGTGCGGTATGCGTCCTGGATGCCCTTGATCCCGAGGATCTGCGCGCCGGTGGGGAAATCCGGGCCCTTGATGCGTTGCACGAGTGCCTCGATGAGCTCCTCAGTCGATGCGTCCGGGTTCGCCAGGTGCCAGAGGGCGCCCTCACCCACCTCCCGCAGGTTGTGTGGCGGGATGTTCGTGGCCATGCCGACCGCGATTCCGACCGAACCGTTCACGAGCAGGTTCGGGAATCGGCTGGGCAGGACCGTCGGCTCCTGGGTGCGGCCGTCGTAGTTGTCCTGGAAGTCGACGGTGTCTTCCTCGATGTCCCTGACCATCTCCATGGCAAGCGGGGCCATCTTGGTCTCGGTGTAGCGGTGGGCTGCGGCGCCGTCATTGCCGGGCGAGCCGAAGTTGCCCTGGCCGAGTGCGAGCGGATAGCGCAGGCTCCATGGCTGCACGAGTCGAACGAGCGCGTCATAGACCGACGAGTCGCCGTGCGGGTGGAACTGACCCATCACGTCGCCGATCACGCGAGTGCACTTTGAGAAGCCCTTTTCCGGCCGGTAGCCGCCGTCGTACATCGCGTAGATCACGCGGCGGTGGACGGGCTTGAGCCCGTCACGCACCTCGGGAAGGGCCCGCCCGACGATCACGCTCATCGCGTAGTCGAGGTAGGAGCGCTGCATCTCGAGCTGCAGGTCGACCTGGTCGATCTTGTCGTGACGGTCGTCGACGACCGCCTTCTCGAAAGTGGGCTCTGTTGTTTCTTCGTCAGCCATTGTTCTCTTCTACCTAGATGTCGAGGAAGCGGACGTCTTTGGCGTTGCGTTGGATGAAGTTGCGGCGCGACTCGACGTCCTCACCCATGAGGGTGGAGAAGATCTCGTCGGCGGCGGCAGCGTCATCCAGGGTCACCTGCAGCAGGGTGCGGGTCGCGGGATCCATGGTCGTCTCCCACAGCTCCTTGTAGTCCATCTCACCGAGGCCCTTGTAGCGCTGGATACCATTGTCTTTCGGCATCCGCTTGCCACTCGACAAGCCCAACTCGACGAGCGCGTCGCGTTCCCGGTCGCTGTAGACGTACTCATGCTGGGCATTGCTCCACTTGAGGCGGTAGAGCGGCGGTTGCGCGAGGTACACGTATCCGAGATCGATGAGCGGTCGCATGTAGCGGAACAGCAGCGTCAGCAGCAGCGTCGTGATGTGTTGGCCGTCGACATCGGCATCGGCCATGAGCACGATCTTGTGGTACCTGGCCTTCGCGGGGTCGAAGTCCTCGCCGACGCCCGCGCCGAACGCCGTGATCATCGATTGCACCTCGTTATTGCCGAGGGCGCGGTCGAGCCGGGCCTTCTCGACGTTGAGGATCTTGCCGCGCAACGGGAGGATCGCCTGGAACTCCGGGTTGCGTCCTTGCACCGCCGAACCGCCGGCCGAGTCCCCCTCGACCATGAAGATCTCCGACAGGCTAGGGTCCTTGCTGGAGCAGTCGCGCAGCTTTCCGGGCATCCCGCTCGATTCGAGAAGGCCCTTACGACGGGTCTGCTCGCGGGCCTTGCGTGCCGCGATGCGGGCCTGGGATGCCTGGATCGCCTTGCGGATAATATCTCGCGCCTGCGTGGGGTTGCGGTCGAACCAGTCGCCGAGCTGCTGGCCCGCGATGCGCTGGACGAACGCCTTCGCCTCGGTGTTGCCGAGCTTGGTCTTCGTCTGGCCCTCGAACTGCGGCTCCGCGAGCTTCACCGAGATGACGGCAGTCAGGCCCTCGCGCACGTCGTCGCCGGAGAGGTTCTCGTCCTTCTCCTTGATGATGTTCTTCTCGCGGGCATAGCGGTTGACGAGCGTGGTCAGCGCCGCGCGGAAGCCCTCTTCGTGGGTGCCGCCCTCGTGGGTGTTGATCGTGTTCGCGTAGGTGTGCACGCTCTCGGTGTAGCCGGTGGTCCACTGCATCGCGACCTCGAGGGAGATCTTGCGCTCGGTGTCCTCCGACTCGAAGGCGATGACCTCCGGATGCACGAGGTCGTTCTTCTTCGCCTTGTTGAGGTAGTCGACGTAGTCGACGAGGCCGTTCTCGTACATGAAGCTCTCGACCACGTCCTCTTCGCCGCGCTCGTCGGTGAGCGTGATGCGCAGGCCCTTGTTGAGGAAGGCGTACTGCTGGAAGCGGGTGCGGAGCGTCTCGTAGTCGAACTCGACGCTCTCGAAGATCTCCGGGTTCGGCCAGAACGTGTGCTGGGTGCCGGTCTCGTCGGTCGCCTCGCCCATCGCGAGCGGCTCCTCGGGGACGCCGTCCTTGAAGGTCACGCGCCAGACGTGGCCCTGGCGGCGCACCTCGGTGTCGACCTCGCTCGAGAGCGCGTTGACCACGGAGATGCCGACGCCGTGCAGGCCGCCCGACACCGTGTACCCGCCGCCGCCGAATTTTCCGCCGGCGTGCAGGATCGTCATGACGACCTCGACGGTGGACTTGTTCTCCTGGGTGTTGATGTCGACAGGGATGCCGCGGCCGTTGTCGCGCACCCGAAGGCCGCCGTCCTTGCGGATCCAGATCTCGATGTTGTCGCAGTAGCCCGCCAGTGCCTCGTCCACCGAGTTGTCCACAACCTCGTAGACCAGGTGGTGGAGGCCGCGGGGGCCGGTCGAGCCGATGTACATGCCGGGGCGCTTGCGCACCGCTTCCAGACCCTCGAGGATCTGGATCTGGTCGGCGCCGTAGCTGTCGGGCGCGACGTGGCCGTTGGAAATCGGGCCGTGTGCCGAGCTGTCGTCGGGAGCTGTGGCTTCTGCGGGTGTCGCGCCTTCGGAACTGTTTTCTGGGGGCACCGATGTCATCTGAAGTTAGGCTCCTGCCACTTGGTATCACGGCCATTCGGGGCGAGAATCTCCACAGAGGAGGGGCACCCGACGGCTCTGTCTATCCTACCAAAAGTGCGGGCCTGAGGCCGTGAAATCCGCGATCTGGGGACTTTTCGCAGTTCGGGTGACCTGATTTGCCTGTCTAGCCGTAAGTATCCCGTGGTCCGCGGCCTGGAATCGATCTGGGGCCGCGTTTCCAGGACGGGGCGTTCGGCCCATCGAAGCGCACCGACTCGATGCCCGCGTCGGGGTAGCGCTGCGCGATGGTCGTCGTGACCTGCGCCCGCATGAGCCGCAGTTGCGTCGCCCAGGCCGTGGAGTCGCACCGGACGGCGAGCACGCCCTCCTCGATACCCACCGGCTCGGAGTGCTCGGCGGTCTCCTCGCCGACGATCGACGCCCACGACGAGAGCAGTTCAGACTTCGCGAGCGAGGACGTCCACCCCATCTTCAGGGCGAGGCTGTCCATGACATCCCCGAGTCCGTGCGGGTCGCGCCCGGGTGCGAACGGGACGCTCGCCCCCTCCTTCTTCGTCTTGCGCTTGCGCGCGGTCGCCGAGCGGCCCGTCGCGTCGCCGAAGACCTGGCGGAATCGGAGGTACACCGCCACGTGCTCGTCGCGCTCGATCTCGTCATCACTCATCGTCGACCACCGCCCCCGCGCTGATACGCACGACATGGGATGCGAGTTCCTCGGGCACGTCGCCGAACACCGCCGCCGTGATGAGCACCTGCTCGAAGTCGACCACCGCGGCGGCGAGCCTGCCGCGGCGTGACTCGTCGAGCTCGGCGAACACGTCGTCCAGGATCAGCACGGGGTCGCCGGAGGAGGATTCGCGCCGCAGCACCGCCGCCGAGGCGAGCTTGAGCGCGAGCGCGAACGACCAGGACTCCCCGTGGCTCGCATAGCCCCGGGCGGGGAGCTCGTTGAGCTCGAGCACGAGGTCGTCCCGGTGCGGGCCCGCGAGAGTCACCCCGCGGTCGAGTTCTGCACGCCGGAGGCGCGCGAGCGCTGCGCGGAACCCCTCGGTCACGGCGGGCAGCTCGAGAGCGCCCGCGCGGGTGGCCGCGGCATCCGGCACGTCGTCGTCGGTCGTCGAGGCGAAGATGCTGAGCTGGCTGGTGAGCTGCGCGGCGTGGTCCGCGCCGGCGATCGCGCCGTACGCGCGGGCGACCTCGGGGTTGAGCTCGTCGACGAGCCAGCTGCGGGCGATGATGATCTCGGCGCCGAGGGCGACGAGCCGGTCATCCCAGATCTCCAGCGTCGACAGGTCGCCCCTGGCATTGCGCGCCGTCTTGAGCAGAGTGTTGCGCTGGCGCAGGACGCGCTCGTAGTCCGCGACGACGGCGCTCATCCGAGGAGTCCGCAGGATGAGCAGCTCGTCGAGGAACCGGCGGCGGCCCGACGGCTCCCCGCGCACCAGCGCGAGATCCTCCGGGGCGAACAGCACGCTCGAGAAGTAGCGCGGCAGCTCGCGGGTCTTGATCGCCGAACGGTTCACCTGCGCACGGTTCGCACCGGAGCGGTTGATCTGCACCTCGGCCAGGATCTCCCGGTCGTCGTGGGCCAGCCGTGCGCGCACGATCGCCGAGTCCTGACCCTGGCGGATCATCGCGTGGTCGACCGATACCCGGTGGGAGCCGAGGGTGCTCAGATACCCGAGCGCCTCGACGAGATTGGTCTTGCCCTGCCCGTTGCTGCCGACGAACAGGTTCGGGCCCGGGTACAGGTCGACGTCGAGGTGCTCGTAGTTCCTGAAGTCGGTCAGGTTGAGGTGCGAGACGATCACGGCGTGCTGCGTTTCATCAACAGCGCGATCAACTCTTCCGGACTGCGTGGCCACCAAACTGGTTGCGAAGGGCTGCGACGGCCTTCATCGACGGGGAGTCCTTCTGGCGCGACACGAACCGCGCGAAGATCGCCGCGCTGATCGTGGGCACGGGAACGGCGCGGTCGAGAGCGTCGTGCACTGTCCAGCGGCCCTCGCCCGAATCCTCGACGTAGCCGGCGATGTCCTTGAACTCCGGGTCTTCCTCGAGAGCCTTCACGAGGAGTTCGAGCAACCATGACCGCACGACCGTTCCGCGCTGCCACGCCTTGAACGAGCCGGTCACGTCGTGCACGAGGTCCTTGCGGCTGTCGAGCAGCTCATAGCCCTCGGCCCACGCCTGCATGAGTGCGTACTCGATGCCGTTGTGGACCATCTTCACGTAGTGGCCCGCGCCGACCGGGCCGGCATGGACGAAGCCCTCGTCGCGAGGGCCCTCCGGCCGAAGGCCGTCGAAAATGGGCATGGCGCGCTCGACGTCGTCGGCGTCTCCGCCGGCCATGAGGCCGTAGCCGTTCTCGAGGCCCCAGATTCCGCCGGACACACCGACATCCATGAACTTGATCTTCTTGGTCGCGAGGAACTCGGAGTGGATCGAGTCATCGGTATAGCGCGAGTTGCCGCCGTCGATGACCAGGTCGCCGGGCTCGAGCACTTCGGCGACGTTGTGGATCACATCGTCGGTGATCTTCCCCGACGGGACCATGATCCACACGATGCGGGGGGTGGGCAGGGCAGCAGCGAGTGCCTCGAGCGACGGGACATCCGTCACGTCGGGGTTCGGATCGAACCCCGTGACCTCGACGCCGTTCTTCTGGAGGCGGGCGCGCATGTTGTTGCCCATCTTGCCCAGGCCGATGATGCCAATGTGCATCGGGATGCTTCTTTCTTCGATCAGCGCAGGAGAAGGTTCGGCTGCAGCAGGTACTTGTAGTTGTCTGCGCCGGGCTGGTCTTTCGACGACTGGCTCGTGATGAGCACCGGGCCCGGCTTGTTCGGGTTCTCGGTCTTGGTGAACGAGATGCGCACGAACTCTGAGTGCACCGAGCTCAGGCCGTCCAGCAGGAACTGGGGCTTGAGGGAGACGACAGTGTCAGTACCGGTGAGGAATGCGTCGATGGACTCGGATGCCTGGGCCTGCTCCGAGCCGATCGCCTCGAGGGTCACGCCCTCGATGGTGAAGGTGAACCGCAGCGCCGCCTCGCGCTCGAGTACGAGCGAGACGCGGCGGACCGCCTCGATGAGCTCGGCCGTGTTGATCACCGCGTAGTTGTCGACGACCTCGGGGAAGAGCCTCTTCACGGGCGGGAAGTTGCCCTTGATGAGCAGCGAGGTCACGGTCTTCTTGTCAGCCTGGAATGCGATGAGCTCGCGGTCGTCGGAACTGGTGATCGCCACGGAGACCGTGCCGCTGTGGCCGAAGGTCTTGCCGATCTCGATGAGCGTGCGCGACGGCACGAGAGCGGTCGCCGCCTCGACACCGGAGTTGCCGGCATCCCACGCGATCTCGCGAACCGCTACACGGTAGCGGTCGGTCGCGACGAGCGAGAGGCTGTTCTCGGAGACCTCGAGCTGCACGCCGGTGATGACCGGGGTCACATCGTCGCGGGATGCGGCTACCGCGACCTGGGCGATTGCCGCGGCGAAGTCCTCCGCCTGGAGCAGGCCGGCCTGATCAGAGACCTGAGGAAGCGTCGGGTACTCCTCGACGGGCATGCTCAGGAGCGTGAACTGGCCGGCGCCGCACGCGACGGTGATTCGGCCTTCGTCAGTCGTGAAGGTGACCGGGGCGTTGGGCAGGCGGCTGGCGATGTCGGCAAGGAGTCGGCCGGAGACGAGCACTCGACCCGGCTCTTCCACTTTCGCGGCGATCTCGGTGCGGGCGGAGACCTCGTAGTCGAAGGATGACAGCACGAGGCCGTCGTCACTCGCCTCGATGAGGACACCGCTCAGAATCGGGAGCGTCGTGCGCTGGGGCAGCAACTTGACGGCGAACGAAACGGCCTCGCTGAAGACGTCGCGATTGACCTGGAACTTCACTTCATTCACCCCTGACACGATCGGTGGTCTGGGCGTTAATACTGGCACAGGCCGGTGAGACGCGGACCATGGGTTGTCCAGCTCCCAATCTCTTCTTTAAAGAGACAACATTCTTAACCGTTGTGGGAACTGTGAGTAACTTCGTCCGGCCGAGACAAGTGCTGGGAACTACAACCGTGTGAGATGTGGGGCGAGCGCCGAGAATTCGGGTAAGTCCGGGCCCTACTGAGATGAACGGTATTCGCTTTCCACAGAAAGCATTTCTCCGTCAACAGGTTGTCCGGTGTGTCGGGGTAGTTATCCACATGTTTTTCACACTGTGTGAAAACCGTGGATCTGGCAACTAACTCTTGTACCGGTGGTTCTGCTTGATGCGGCTCGTGAGCTCGGTGACCTGGTTGTAGATCGACCGGCGCTCCTTCATGAGCTCGGTGATCTTCTTGTTCGCGTACATGACGGTGGTGTGGTCGCGATTTCCGAACAGCTGGCCGATCTTCGGCAGGGAGAGATTCGTCATCTCCCGGCACAGGTACATCGCGATTTGCCGGGCGGTTGCTACGGCCTGGGAGCGCGAGGAGCCGTAGAGGTCGTCGACCGTGAGCTTGAAGTACTCGGCGGTGTGGTTGATGATGTCGACCGGCGCGATGACATTGTCCTCATCGAGCGTGATCAGGTCTTTGAGGACCGTCTGCACGAGGGCCAGGTCGACTGTCGTCTTGTTGAGGCTGGCAAAGGCGGTGACCCGGATGAGGGTTCCCTCGAGCTCGCGGATGTTCGACGAGACCTTGGTGGCCATGTACTCCAGGATGTCGTTGCCGATCTGGAGCTTCTCGCTCTGGGCCTTCTTGCGGAGGATGGCGATGCGCGTCTCGAGGTCGGGCGCCTGCACGTCGGTGATGAGGCCCCACTCGAAGCGCGAGCGCATCCGGTCTTCGAAGCCGGTCAGGTGCTTGGGCGGCAGGTCGCTCGTGATGACCACCTGCTTGTTGTGGTCGTGCAGCGTGTTGAACGTGTGGAAGAAGGCCTCCTGCGTCGAGTCCTTGCCCTGGAGGAACTGGATGTCGTCGATCAGCAGGATGTCGATCTCGCGGTAGCGCGACTGGAACACACTCGCCCGGTTGTTAGCGATCGAGTTGATGAAGTCGTTCGTGAACTCTTCCGAGCTGACATAGCGGACCCGGATGCCCGGGTAGAGGCTCTCGGCGTAGTGGCCGATCGCGTGCAGGAGGTGGGTCTTGCCAAGGCCGGACTCGCCGTAGATGAAGAGGGGGTTGTACGCCTTGGCCGGGGCCTCGGCCACCGCGACCGCCGCAGCGTGCGCGAAGCGGTTGGAGCCGCCGATGACGAAGTTGTCGAAGCTGTACTTGGGGTTGAGCCGTGAGTCGGAGCGGCGGGCCTGGCTGTCGGCCGCGGGAACGACCGTCGGCTCGATGTACGGCTGCTGCTCGCCCGGGTCGGAGTTCTGGTCGAGCACGTCGTGCTGGATCTCGGGGTTGACGACGATGGCGAAGTTCGACACCTCGTGGTCGTCGCCCAGATCGGCGATCGCGTTGAGAAGAGGCAGCCGGATGCGCTGCTCGAGCATCCCGCGGGTGAGCTCGTTCGGCACCTCGAGGTAGAGGGTGCCGGCCATCACTCCCTTGGGCTCGACCAGGTTGATGAACCCGAGCAGCTGGGGGGTGATGCGGTCATCGGACGTGAGACGCGACAGTACTGACTGCCAGATCCCCTTCGTCGAGTCCGGTGTATCCGACATTCACGCACATCCTCTTGTTACAGTTCCACAGGTTTATCCACCGGTTTGGGCAACGAGGAGTTACTGATTCGCCCCCCGAAACGGCTGGGTTTCACCTTAGTTGTCCACAGGGTGTCGTTACCAACCCCAGTTACCCACATGTGGATAATGCGATCGGACCGCGTAAAGTTTGACCGGACCGGTTTAACGCCGTACTTTTAATCAGTTGACTTCCAGCCTTCGGGCTTACCCCTTCTTTCCGGCCTTCAGAGCTGGGCTTTGGAGATACCGCTATGAGCAAGAGAACTTTCCAGCCGAACAACCGCCGCCGCGCGAAGGTTCACGGTTTCCGCCTCCGCATGCGTACCCGCGCCGGCCGCGCCATCCTGGGTGCTCGTCGCCGCAAGGGTCGCACCGAACTGTCCGCGTAGTACCTCCGCGTGCTCGCCAGGGCGAACCGGGTTGTCCGTCCCGCCGACTTCCGCACTGCGGTTCGTCGCGGGCGCAGGATCGGTACGTCTGCTGTGGTGCTCCATGTCCTGGAGCGGCCCGGCATCGAACGGCCCGGCTCTGAGCCGAGCCGTTTCGGTTTTATCGTGGCGAAATCGGTGGGCAATGCCGTGACCCGGAACCTCGTGCGCCGTCGACTGCGCTCGGTGAGCCGCGACATCCTGCCCGCCGTGCCGGCAGGTACGGATGTAGTGATGCGCGCACTGCCAGGTTCTGAGCTAGTCCCGTGGGCTACTCTTCACGCGGAGATCGCACGCGGTCTCGAGAGGAGCGCAGCGAGAGGATGAACCCGACGATGGCGTTCGTGCTGCTCGCTCCCCGCAATGCGTGCGTGGCAATACTCAAGGTCTACCGCGCCGTGATCTCCCCGCTCTACGGCGACGTCTGCCGGTACTACCCGACGTGCTCGCACTACGCGATGCAGGCCATCCAGCAGCACGGCGTCGTCCGCGGGGTCTGGCTCGGCACCCGCCGCATCGCCCGCTGCCACCCGTGGGCCGAGGGCGGCATCGACGATGTCCCCGAGCGCAAGCACGACCGATACTCGATCACGCGCTTCGGCTTCGTGGTTGCAAACCCCCACTTTGCCCATAGCCACGGAAAGGGCTGACCCGCATCATGGATCCACTCCAGACAATCCTCTGGCCCATCAAATGGGTGATCGAGGCAATCCTCGTCGCGTTCCACACGGGCCTGACGGCGATCGGGCTCGACCCGTCTGCCGGCCTCACCTGGGTGCTGTCGATCGTCGGGCTCGTGCTCGTCGTCCGCGCAGCGCTCATCCCGATCTTCGTGCGCCAGATCAAGAGCCAGCGCCGCATGCTCGAGGTAGCGCCTCAGCTCAAGAAGATCCAGGACAAGTCCAAGGGCAAGAAGGACCAGTTCTCCCGCGAGGCCATGTCTCGCGAGACCATGGAGATGTACAAGAAGACGGGTACTAACCCGCTCAGCTCGTGCCTCCCCCTGCTCATCCAGATGCCGATCTTCTTCAGCCTCTTCTCCGTGCTGCAGGAGGCCAACAAGGGCCAGCAGGGCGTGGGCCTTCTCGAGAAGTCCCTCTCGGAGAACTTCGGCAAGGCCTCGCTGTTCGGCATCGCTCCCCTGCACGAGAGCATCCAGAGCGCCCTCGCGTCGAACCCGGTTCAGACCGTGGTCATCGTCATCGCGGTCTTCATGGTCATCGTGATGACCGCATCGCAGTTCATCACGCAGCTGCAGATCATGTCGCGCAACCAGTCGGCCGAGATGAAGGCCAGCCCGATGTTCCGGCAGCAGCGCATCCTGCTCTACATCCTCCCCCTGGTCTTCGCGTTCTCCGGCTTCGCGTTCCCCATCGGCGTCATGTTCTACTGGCTCACCTCGAACATCTGGACCATGGTCCAGCAGTTCCTCGTCATCCGGAACATGCCCACCCCCGGTAGCGAGGCGGCCCTCGCCCGTGAAGCCCGCCTCGCCAAGCGCGCTCAGCGCAAGGGAATCATCGAGGAGACGCCCGAGGGCGACACCCTCGTGATCGAGGAACCCCAGAAGCCCCAGCGCCAGCAGCCGGTCGGCAAGAACCGCGCGAAGAAGAAGAGTGGAAACAACAAGCGATGAGCGACGTGACCGAGACCCCCACCGCCGAGACCGAAGAGGTGCTCGAGACCGTTGACACCGAGACGGATGCCCCGAGCGCGAGCCAGCTCGAGGAGGAGGGCGACATCGCCGCCGACTACATCGAGGAGCTGCTCGACATCATGGACCTCGACGGTGACATCGAGATCGATGCCCGTGCCGGCCGCGCCTACCTGTCCGTGACCGCGGGCGAGGACGACAGCCTTCGCGTCCTGTCGCGTCCCGAGACCGTCAACGCCCTTCAGGAGCTCACCCGCATCGCGGTGCAGACGAAGACCGGCTCGTTCTCCCGTCTGATCCTGGACATCGGCGGATCCCGCGAGGCACGTGTGGCCGAGCTCGGCATCCTGGTGGGCAAGGCCGTCGAGCGCATCGAGGAGGGCTCGGAGTCCGCATCCCTTCCCGCGATGTCGTCCTACGAGCGCAAGCTCGTGCACGACATCGTCGCCGAGCGCGGCTATTCGTCAGAGTCCGAGGGTGAAGGGCGTGACCGCCACACGGTCATTCGCCGCGCATAGTTTCACGTGAAACATTGCGCGACGCCCTCTGAGTTGTTTCACGTGAAACATTGACCGAGACACCTGAGCTCGAAGCCGAGCCGGCCGTTGCCGCATCCCTGTTCGGCGACCGCATCGAGCTGGCCCGTAGGTACACCGGGGACCTCGCCCGCCGCGGCGAAGAGCTCGGCCTCATCGGCCCGCTCGAGCTGCCCCGGCTGTGGACGCGGCACATCATCAACTGCGTGCTGGTCGCTCCCCTGCTGAAGCCGGGCCGCACCGGCGACATCGGCAGCGGAGCCGGCCTGCCCGGCCTCGTGCTCGCCATCGCCCGGCCAGACGTCCACCTCGTTCTCATCGAGCCCATGGAGCGCCGGGTCGACTGGCTGATCAGCGAATCCGCCGACCTGGGACTCGACAACGTGACCGTCGTCCGCGCCAGGGCCGAGGAGGCCCAGCAGGAGTCGCTGGACCAGGTCACCGCCCGCGCCGTGACTGCGCTCTCGAAACTCATCCCCGTCACGGCACCGCTG
Organism: Rhodoglobus sp.; assembly: GCA_025463515.1. Lineage (GTDB taxonomy): Bacteria > Actinomycetota > Actinomycetes > Actinomycetales > Microbacteriaceae > Rhodoglobus. The sequence goes on along the minus strand of JAODAQ010000063.1, from coordinate 70,360 downwards.
CTGCGGCGCGGCGGCGAGATGGTGTTCATGAAGGGATCACGGGTCGACGAGGAGATAGTCGCCGCCCAGAAGGTGATCCGCAGGTTCAAGCTCTCCTCCCCAGAGGTGCTCGTGCTCGGAGAGGGCATAGCGCCGGAATCCACGCGGGTGTTTCGGGCTACAGTGGACTGACCACGATCGACCCCCACGGGCACCGGCCCGAGCCATTCAGAAGGTTTCACGTGAAACATCCAGAAGGCGATCTCGCGGACTCGGCAACGAGCTTCGACGATTCGACGCCACTCGCGCGAGAGCTCGCCGAGATTACCCGCCGGAGGCAGGCCATCGCAGCCTCGCACCTTCCGCTGCCGGAGGAGACACGGGTCTTCACCGTCGCGAACCAGAAGGGCGGCGTGGGCAAGACCACGACGACCGTGAACCTCGCGGCTGCCCTTGCGCGATCCGGCGCCCGCGTGCTCGTGATCGACCTCGACCCCCAAGGCAACGCCTCAACGGCGCTCGGAGTCGAGCACCGTTCGGACACCGTCAGCGTCTACGACGTGATCATCAACGATGAGCCGATGGCGGGCGTGGTCCAGGCGAGCCCGGAGTTCGAGGGGCTCTTCTGCCTTCCCGCTACCATCCACCTCGCGGGCGCGGAGATCGAGCTGGTCTCGCTCGTCGCGCGCGAGCAGCGCCTGCGCACCGCCCTCGAGCTGTTCCTTGCGCAGAGCGAGGAGATGTTCCACTACGTGTTCATCGACTGCCCGCCGTCGCTCGGCCTGCTGACGATCAACGCCTTCGTCGCCGCTCGCGAGGTGCTCATCCCCATCCAGTGCGAGTACTACGCGCTCGAGGGGCTCAGCCAGCTGCTCAGCAACATCCAGCTGATCGAGCGCCACCTGAACCCCCGCCTCTCGGTGTCGACGATCCTCCTCACCATGTACGACTCCCGCACGAACTTGGCGAACCAGGTCGTCGACGATGTCCGCGAGCACTTCCCCAAGGAGGTCCTCACCACGGTCATCCCGCGCTCGGTACGCATCTCCGAGGCCCCCAGCTACGGGCAGAGCGTGATCAGCTACGACGGCAACTCGCCGGGATCGCTCTCGTACCTCGAGGCCGCGTCCGAGATCGCCCACCGTGGAGCACCCCGCTGATGGCCGCACCCAAGAGAACCGGTCTGGGCCGCGGCATCGGCGCCCTCATCCCCGCGGGCGACGACAACGCCCAGCGTCCGGTGGACGTCTTCTTCCCCACCGGCTCCGACAGCCCTCAGGGCCTCCTCGCGGTCCCGGGGGCGCGGCTGGCGAATCTGTCGCCGGACGACATCGTCCCGAACGCGAAGCAGCCCCGCACCGAGTTCCGTCAGGAGGAGCTCGACGAGCTCGTCATCTCCATCCGTGAGATCGGCGTCCTGCAGCCCATCGTCGTGCGCCCCCTGGTCGACGCCGTTCCCGGAGGGCCGCAGTACGAGCTCATCATGGGCGAGCGCCGCCTGCGGGCCACGAAGTACCTGGGCCTCGCCACGATTCCTGCGGTCATCAAGAGCACAGCCGACGAGGACATGCTGCGGGATGCCCTGCTCGAGAACCTCCATCGCGCGAACCTCAACGCGCTGGAGGAGGCATCCGCCTACCAGCAGCTCCTCGCCGACTTCGGGATCACCCAGGAGCAGCTCGCGGGCCGCATCGGCCGCTCGCGACCGCAGATCACGAACACGCTTCGCCTGCTGAAGCTCCCGGCCACCGTGCAGAAGCGGGTAGCGGCGGGTGTGCTGAGCGCGGGCCACGCCCGCGCGATCCTCGCCGCGGGGGACGTGGCGTCGATGGAGCGCCTCGCCGACAAGATCGTGAACGAGGACCTCTCAGTCCGTGCCGCCGAGGCAGCGGCCGGACAGTCGTCCCCGAAGACCTCCAAGGCAAAGCCCGCAGCGGGCAAGCGGCAGGGCCAGTTGGACGAGGTCGCCGAGCAGCTCGGCGACCGTCTCAACACGCGGGTCAAGGTCACACTCGGTGCCAGCAAGGGGCAGATCGTGATCGACTTCGCGACGGTGGGCGACCTGAACCGGATCCTCACCGAACTGGGGCAGCCGGGCTTCAACCGCTAACGGGCCAAGCTCGCGCACCAACCTAGCGGGCCAAGGTCGCGCGCCAAGCTAACGGGCCAAGCTCGCGCACCAAGCTCGCGCACCAAGCTCGCGGGCCGGCGCGCATCCCCAGGCGGCCTGTGGATAAGTCTGTGGGAAAACGGTGCAACACCCCCGCGCGGCTGTTGGCAAGCTGTGGAAAATATCGTGGATGAGCCAACAGCCGGCCCCTACAATTGCCTTCTGACCGGCTTTTTTATGCCGAACACAGTGTGCAGGAGCAGTTTCCGCAGCTAGCCACGGACGGCACCGAATATCAGGGTCGCCCTTGTGTACAAAACACGGGATAACCGAGGACTAGGCGCGGGACTCCACGATTGCGGCATCGGCCAGTGCCGAGTACACCCAGCCGAGGTCGTGTCCGGCGGCTTCGAGCGCCTGGGGCAGCACAGAGGTCTCGGTGAGGCCGGGCATCACGTTTGCCTCGAGGAACCAGGGGGTGCCCGCGCCGTCGATGATGATGTCCACGCGCGAGAGGTGCCTGAGCCCGAGGGCGCGGTGCGCGGCGAGGGCTGTCTCCGCGGCACGAGCCGCGGCATCCGGGTCGATGCGCGCCGGGACGTAGAACCGGGTCTCGCCGGCGTTGTAGCGCGCCTCGAAGCTGTAGACGCCGGAGAGCGGCTCGATCTCGACGGCGGGGAGGGCCACCGGCCCGTCGCCGCTGTCGATGATGCCGACGGCGATCTCCGTGCCGGTGATCTTCTGCTCGATGAGGGCGACGTCCCAGTACGTGTAGGCATCGACCATGGCGCGGGGGAGCAGCGAGCGGTCGTCGACGATAGTGACGCCCTGGGATGACCCGCCCTGCGCGGGCTTGACCACGAGCGGGCCGGAGAACTCGTCGGAGATCTCCTCGAGGATGCTGTTGGCGCCGAGCTCGCGGAATGCGTCCCGAGGCAGGGCGATCGAGGCCGGAGTCTTCACGCCCGCGCGCGAGACGATGGTCTTGGCGGTCGGCTTGTCCCAGGCGAGACGCGCGGCGTCCGCCCGGGAGCCCACGTACGGCACGCCCATGAAGTCGAGCAGGCCGCGGAGGGCGCCGTCCTCGCCACTGGCACCGTGGAGGGCCGGCCACACCACGTCGGGCCGCGACGAGCGGAGGTACGCGAGGAGCGTGGCATCCGGATCGCGCAGTTCGACCTGGAGGCCGTGCGCGCTGAGGCTGTCAGCGACCCGGCGGCCCGACCGCAGCGAGACATCGCGCTCGTGCGAGATGCCGCCGGCGAGGACGAGGACTCTGGTGGCGGCCATCAGGAGAGGTTTGCGGGCGGGTTGATCAGCGAGGAGTCGCGCACGACCGGGAGGGGCGCCGTTTGCGAGAACGTGGTCAGCAGCTCGAGCTCGCCGTTGATCACGGTCGACAGCCTGCGGATCCCCTCGCGGATGAAGTCCGGGGTCGGGTAGCAGAACGACAGCCGGATCTTGTTCCGGCCCGATCCGTCGGCGTAGAACGCGGTGCCGGGCGTGTACGCCACGAGCTCCTTGACGGCACGGGGGAGCATCGACTTCGAGTCGAGGTTCTCGGGCAGGGTGACCCAGACGTAGAAGCCGCCAGCGGGGTTCGTCCACGACAGGTCGGGCAGGTAGTCGCCCAGCGCGTGCAGCATGGCGTCGCGCCGCTCGCGGTACACGCCGCGGAAGGTGTCGATCTGGCCCTTCCAGTCGGAGCCGGAGAGGTACTCGTGGATGACGTACTGGGTGAACGAGCTGGGGGAGAGCACGGCGGCCTCGTTCGCGAGGATGATCTTCTCGCGGATGGCGTGCGGCGCGAGCGCCCAGCCGACCCGGAAGCCGGGAGCAAGAGTCTTGGAGAAGGTGCCGAGGTAGATGACGCCGTCCTCCTCGACGGAGCGCATCGCGTGCGGCGGCTGGCCCTCGAAGTACAGGAGGCCGTACGGGTTGTCCTCGAGCACGAGGATGTCGTTGCTGCGGCAGATCTCGAGGATCTCGAGGCGGCGCTCCCAGGTCAGGGTCACGCCGGCCGGGTTGCTGAAGGTCGGAATCGTGTACAGGAACTTGATCGGCTTGCCCTCGGCGCGCACGCGCTCGATGGTCTCGCGCAGCGCCTGCGGCACGAGGCCGAAGTCGTCCATCGCGACGTGCGCCACTTCCGCCTGGAACGACTTGAACACCGTGAGGGCCGTCACGTAGCTCGGCGCCTCCGCGAGCACGACGTCCCCGGGGTTGACGAAGAGCTTGGTGATGAGCTCGAGCGCGTGCTGCGAGCCGGTCGTGACCACGAGGTCGTCAACACCTGCCCGGATGCCCTCCAGCGCCATGACCTCGAGAATCTGCTCGCGCAACTGCGGCAGGCCCTGGCCGGAGCCGTACTGCAGCGCGGCGGGTCCGCTGTCGCGCATGACACGCTCCATTGCCCCGCTGACCAGCTCTTTTGGCAAAGCGGAAACGAACGGCATGCCGCCGGCGAGGGAGACGACCTCCGGGCGGGAGGCGACGGCGAAGAGGGCGCGCACTTCGGAGGCGGCGAGGCCTGCCGTGCGGTCGGCGTAGTGGCTGTACCTCTGGTCGAGGTTGGTGCCCTGAGTCGTCATGCTGCATCCATTTCGGTCACGAAGCCAAATCTTTTATTCAGAAACACCAAGAATATGCGGCAGTACAGAAAAAGCCCCGCCCCTAAGCAGGGGCGGGGCCAGATCTAGCAGATTGGCTACGCCGCAGGAGCGGCGTCGTCAACCAGAACTACACCAGGAACTCGGCCAGGTCGGCCTCGATCGCGGGCTTCGGCTTGGCGCCGATGACGGTCTTGACGACCTCGCCGCCGCGGAAGACCTTCATCGCGGGGATGGAGGTGATCTGGTACTTCATCGCCATCTGGGGGTTGTCGTCGACGTTGAGCTTGACGATCTTGATCTTGTCGGAGTGCTCAGCGGCGATCGCGTCGAGGATCGGGGAGACGGCGCGACACGGGCCGCACCACTCGGCCCAGAAGTCGACCATGATGGTGTCGCTCGAGTTGAGCACCTCGTCGGCGAACGTGGCGTCGGTGACGTCCTTGGCTGATGACATTGTTGTTTCCTTCTCTCGTTAGACGGTCACGGGCTGGGCGTCTGCCTTAGCCAGTAGTTCTTTGGGAAGCGCGGCGAGGTAGTGCTCCGCGTCGAGGGCTGCGACCGTGCCCGAACCGGCGGCCGTGACGGCCTGGCGGTAGGTGGGGTCGATCACGTCACCGGCGGCGAACACGCCGGCGATGTTGGTGCGGGACGAGCGGCCGTCGACGGCGATGGTGCCCTCGGTCGTGAGATCCAGCTGCCCGTGCACGAGGTGCGTGCGGGGGTCGGCGCCGATCGCGATGAACAGCCCGCTCAGGTCGATGGTGGTCTCCGTGCCATCCTGCGTATCGACAACGCCGATGCCGGTAACGAGCTCGTCGCCGTAGATGTGCGCGACCTCCTTGTTCCAGAGGAACTCGATCTTGGGGTCGGCGAAGGCGCGGTCCTGCATGGTCTTCGACGCGCGCAGGCTGTCCTTGCGGTGGATGACGTAGACCTTGTCCGCGAAGCGGGTGAGGAAGGTCGCCTCCTCCATGGCGGAGTCGCCGCCGCCCACGACCGCGATGGTCTTCTGGCGGAAGAAGAAGCCGTCGCAGGTGGCGCACCACGAGACGCCGTGGCCGCTCATCTGGTCCTCCTCAGGGAGGCCGAGCTTGCGGTAGGCGGAGCCGGTGGCGAAGATCACCGCGAGGGCCTCGTGCACGTCGCCGTTGCCGAGCGTGACGCGCTTGACCTCGCCCTCGAGCTCCAGCTTCACGACGTCGTCGAGCACGATGTCGGTGCCGAACCTCTCGGCCTGCGCCTGCATGGCCATCATGAGCTCGGGGCCCTGGATGCCGTCGGCGAAGCCCGGGTAGTTCTCGACCTCTGTGGTCTTCATGAGCTCGCCGCCCGCCTCGACCGAGCTCGCGATGAGCAGGGGCGCAAGGTTGGCGCGGGCCGCATAGATGGCGGCGGTGTAGCCGGCCGGGCCGGAACCGATGATGATGATCTGGCGCACTGTTTCGCGTCTCCTCAGGTGTTTACTGCCTGTACAACACATCCTATGCACGCGCTATTCCGCGCGACGCGGGCTAGCGGGCGCGGCGAAGGCGGCGCAGGATCGGCTCGCCGAAGGCACGGAGCTCGGGGTTGCGGGTGACCCACAGCAGCACCGCGTAGATGACGGCCATGGCGAAGCCGGCGATCAGCATCGTGATGATGGCGCCGGGCTTTCCGTCGACGGAGAAGGCGCCCTCGGCGACTCCTCCGAGCAGGGTGAGGATGCCCCATCCGGCCGCCCCCGCCGGCACTGCGGCCGCGGCGAACCACAGCGTCCGCCGCAGCACCCGCCACGTGTCGAGGTGCCCGAGCGCGCGCCGCAGGTAGACCGCGGAGAGCAGCCCCTGCAGGGCGACGGCAGCGGAGAGCACGATCGCGAGCGCGACGGCGACCGATCCGAGCGGCACGAGCGCGCCGACGAGCAGCGCGCCGCCCACGTAGAACGCGGTCTGGATGACCTGGATCACGAAGGCGGCCCGTGTGCGGTCGAGCGCGTAGAACACCCGCAGCAGCACGAAGAAGACGGTGAACGGCACAAGGCCGGTCAGGTAGCCGAGGTACACCGGGGCGAGCGACGCCACTTCGGAGTACCTCTGGCCGAAGATCGCGCTGAACGGGTAGGCGAGCACGGCGAGCCCGACCGTCGAGAACACGATGATGAGCAGGCTCGAGCGCAGCGCCGACGAGAGGTCGTCGCGGAGGTCGCCCAACCGGCTGTCCCGCACGTGCGAGCTCATCCGCGTGTAGTACGCGGTCACGATCGAGACCGTCGCGATCGAGTGCGGCAGCATGAACATCAGCCAGCCGTACTTCATGGCGTTGATCGAGGCGTCGCCGGTAGCCGTGGATGCCACATTCGCCTCGACCACGCCCGACACCTGCGTCACGAGGAACATCGCGAAGACCCAGGATGCCGCCCGTCCGGTGCTCGCCAGCCCGACACCGCGCCAGCGGAAGTTGGGACGGTACTTCAGCCCCGCGCGGCCGAGGAAGAAGAACAGGGCGAAGGCCTGCACCGCGATGCCGAGCGTCGCGCCGCCGCCGACGACGGCGATCTGCATCGGCGTCCAGCTGGCCGCCTGGCCGTGCTCGCTCGCGCCGCCGAACAGGGCGATGAACAGGATGAGGCTGCCGATGACCACGATGTTGTTGAGCACCGGCGCCCAGGTGAACGGGCCGAAGACACCGCGGGCGTTGAGGGTCTCGCCGATGAGGCTGTAGAGCGCGTAGAAGAAGATCTGGGGGAGGCACCAGTACGCGAACCCGGTTGCGAGCGAGAGCTCCTCGGGGCTGAAGCCGCCGCCGTAGAGCCGCACGAGGAGGGGCGCGCACAGCGTGGCGATCACCGTGACGACGATGAAGACCACGAGGCCGATCGTGATGATCCGGTTGATGAAGGCCGCGCCGCCGTCGCTGTGGAGGTTCGCCTTCACGATCTGGGGGACGATGACCGCGCTCAGCAGGCCGCCCGCGATCAGCGAGTAGATGTTGTTCGGCAGCTGGTTGGCGAGGGCGAACGTGTCGCCCGCGCCGCCGTTGACCGAGATGGCCGTTGCCAGGACGATCGCGCTGACGAACCCGAGCAGGCGTGAGACCAGCGTCCCGGAGGCGAGGAAGGCGCTGGCGCGTCCGATTGTGGTCGGCACCGCGGCATCCGGCACATCGACGACGGATGCCGCGTCAGTGCCCTCGCGCCCGGGATCAGTCATCCGCGCCGCCCTTGCGCCGCCGCAGAACCGTGCGCACCACGCCCACGCCGAACACCACGACGACCAGCACGGCGATCGCGACCACGATCGGCGTCTCCCAGCCGGCCTGCACGTTCACCTCGGAGGAGATCGGGGAGCCGATGGCGACGCCGGCGCTGCTGGCCAGCGAGACATCCACCTGGACCACGCCGTTGGAGAGCGAGTGCACGGGCACATCGACCTTCCCCTGCGTGCCCGGCTTGATCTCGAGCTTCAGGACGCTCTTGTCGATCGCGAGCAGCGACGACCGGGACCGCACGTCGATGTAGACGGTCACGGGCTGGTCGAGGCCGTTGCTGACGGTGACGGGGAGGTACTGCCCGTTGTCGGCGATGAGGAGGAAGTTGTTGCTCTCCACGAGGTGCACGGAATTGCGCAGCGCGATGGAGTCTGTCGTGAACGCGTCCGCGGCCTCGGGCCACCCGTCGAGGTTCGCCTCCCACTCCGAGGAGAGGAGGGTGAGCAGTTCGAGGCGCCGGTTGGACGTGATGAGTGCTGGATCGCTCGCCACGGTGGCGAAACTGCGCTCCGCGTTCTCGCCCTGGATCATCTGGCCGGCGCGCGAGACGCGGTCCGCGGCCTGCGGCAGGTCGACAATCGTGCCATCGGTCGGAGTGGTGCCGAGAGCCTGCGAGAACGGCACGAGCTCGACCGCCGGGTCGGCCGAGAGCAGGTCCAGGGTGTCGGCGAGCCGGCCGACGCTCATCGTGCGATCGAGGGTTGCCAGCAGGGTCGGGCTGCCGGCCTGCACACGGGCCCCCGCCGAGATCGCGCTGGAGAGGTCGGCGAGCGCGGCCGTCCAGTCCGCGTCGGTCGTCGCCTCGGATGCCGCGCGCAGGCTGTCCGACACTGCGGCGTCGGACACCACGACGCCCGCGCCGTCGACCTGCGAGGCCGGACCGGACGTGGCATCACGGGAGATGTTGCCCGAGGAGAGCACGGTCGTCGTGTATCCGCTCGCCGTGATCTTCGGGAGGTCGGCGGCGACCACCGTGTCGTCGCGCGGCCAGGCGATACCGGTGAGGGAGTAGGCCCAGGCAGAGATCGCATCGCTCGTCGGCAGCGGCGGAAGATCCGGATCAGCGGGCGCGACCGTGGGCTCGGGCGTGGACGTGCCGGGGGCGGGCGCGAACAGGAACGGGTCGATCGCGAAGTCGAAGGTCTCGGCCTGGAGCACCTCGGCGCTGCCGCCCTGGGTCTGCAGCGTCACGTCTGCATCCGCGTAGCCGAGCGCGAAGGTCTGGTTCGTCGCGGCCTCGAGACGCTGGAGCCAGGTCAGGGCGGAGGCGGGCGCCGAGGTGCCGAGGAGCCGGATCGACGCGATGATGCGGGGGTCGATGCCGATCGCGACCGGGCGCCCCAGTACGGCGTCCAGCTGGCGGGTGAGGAGCCCGCCGTCGGCGGTGTACTGCGCGAGCGCGGGTGCGTCGAGGAACTCGTCGGCGCTCGCCGGAACCACGATCGGCACCGCGATCGCGACCTTCACGACAGGGGCGTCGTCGGCGGCCTGCGCGGAGCCGACGGCAACGCCGGCCAGCCCGAGCCCGAGGACGAGGGCAGCAGCCAGCGCTCTCACGGACATGGGCTGACCCCGGTATTCCGCTCGGCCAGCATGACCACGAGTCTATTCACTTGCCGCTGAGAGCCTCGTGAGATGCAAAGCTAGACGAATGAGCGTCGCCGGGGCCATCGCCCGACTCGAGCAGCTGGCCGAGTCCGCGCCGGTGGCGAAGCTGTCCGCGGCCTTCGCCGCCGCCGGGCAGGAGCTCGCTCTGGTCGGCGGGCCGGTGCGCGATGCGTTCCTCGACCGTGCGGTCTCCGACCTGGACTTCGCGACGAGCGCCGACCCCGACCAGATCCTCGCCATCGTGAAGCCGATCTCCGATGTGCAGTGGGACGTCGGCCGCGACTTCGGCACCATCGCCGCGCGCATCGACGGCAAGACGGTCGAGATCACCACCTACCGCGCCGACTCCTACGACGGCGCGACCCGCAAGCCGTCGGTCGCGTTCGGCGACACCCTCGAGGGCGACCTGGTGCGCCGCGACTTCACCGTCAACGCCATGGCGCTCCGGCTGCCCGAGCGCGTGCTCGTCGACCCGTGGGGCGGGCTCGAGCACCTGCTCGAGCGGAGGCTCACGACACCGGGCCCGCCCGAGGTGTCGTTCGGCGACGACCCGCTACGGATGCTGCGCGCAGCCCGTTTCACGTCGCAGCTCGAGTTCACCGTCGACCCCGCGACGGTCCAGGCGATGCACGACCTCGCCCCGAGGCTCGAGATCGTGAGCGTGGAGCGCATCGCGGACGAGCTGCGCAAGCTGCTGCTCACGAAGGACCCGGTGCCGGGCATCCGGCTGCTCGTCGACACGGGCATCGCGCAGCTCGTGCTCCCCGAGGTGCCGGCGCTGCGGCTCGAGATCGACGAGCACGCGCACCACAAGGACGTCTACGAGCACAGCCTCACGGTGCTGCAGCAGGCGATCGAGCTCGAGCGCAGCCCCGAGCCCGACCTGGTGCTGCGCATCGCCGCCCTGCTGCACGACATCGGAAAGCCCGCGACCCGCAAGATCGAGGCGGGCGGGGTCGTGACCTTCCACCACCACGACGTCGTCGGCTCGAAGCTCGCGGCCAAGCGGCTGCGCGCCCTCAAGTTCGACAACGACACGATCGCCGCCGTCTCAAAGCTGATCGAGCTGCACCTGCGCTTCTTCGGCTACACCGACGGCGCGTGGACCGACTCGGCAGTGCGGCGCTACGTGCGCGACGCCGGGCCGCTGCTCGAGCGGCTGCACGTTCTGACCCGTGCCGACGTCACGACCCGCAACCGCAAGAAGGCAGACCGACTCTCCTTCGCCTACGACGACCTCGAGGAGCGCATCGCCGCGATCGCCGAGGCCGAGGGCATCGCGGCGGTGCGGCCCGACCTCGATGGCGAGCAGATCATGGCGATCCTGGAGCTGGCGCCCGGGCGCGAGGTGGGCGAGGCGTACCGGTTCCTGCTCGACCTGCGGCTCGACGAGGGGCCGCTCGGTGCCGAGGAGGCCGAGGCGCGGCTGCGCGCGTGGTGGGCGACCCGCGTCTAACTGCACTCTGCGGGCAGGGTGGCAGGGTGCGCGGAAATGTGATCGCAGCCTGCCAATCTGCGCGCAGCTTGCAGGTTCAGGAGTTCTCGCTGATCCACTCGTCGAGGCGCTGGCGCGCGACCGGGTCGGGCAGCTGCTCGGGCGGCGACTTCATCAGGTAGGCGGACGCCGCGACCAGCGGCCCCCCGAGGCCGGCGTCGAGCGCGACCTTCGCGGCGCGGATCGCGTCGATCACCACGCCGGCGGAGTTGGGCGAGTCCCAGACCTCGAGCTTGTACTCGAGGCTCGTGGGCGCATTGCCGAAGCCGTGCCCCTCCAGCCGCACGAACGCGAGCTTGCGGTCGTCGAGCCACGGGATGTGGTCGCTCGGCCCGATGTGCACGTCGCGCGCGTTGATCTCGGAATCGATGTTGCTCGTCACCGCCTGCGTCTTCGAGATCTTCTTGGACTGCAGCCGCGAGCGCTCGAGCATGTTCTTGAAGTCCATGTTGCCGCCGACGTTGAGCTGGTAGGTGCGGTCGAGCACCAGCCCGCGCTCCTCGAACAGCCGCGCGAGAACGCGGTGCGTGATGGTCGCGCCCAGTTGGCTCTTGATGTCGTCGCCGACGATCGGGATGCCCGCGCTCGTGAACCTCGCGGCCCACTCCGGGTCGCTCGCGATGAAGACCGGCAGGGCGTTCACGAAGGCGACGCCCGCGTCGAGAGCGGCCTGGGCGTAGAACTTCGCCGCCAGCTCCGATCCCACCGGGACGTAGCAGACGAGCACCTCCGCGCCGCTGTCGCGCAGCGCCTGGGCCACGTCGACAGCCGGGGCATCCGACTCGTCGACCACCTCGCGGTAGAACTCGCCGAGCCCGTCGAGGGTCGGCCCGCGCTGCACGGTCACCCCGGTCGGGCCGACGGCCGCGAACCGGTACGTGCTGTTCTGGCTCGCCCAGATCGCGTCGGAGAGGTCCACGCCGACCTTGAGCGCGTCGACGTCGAAGGCCGCGACGAACTCGACGTCGCCGACCGCGTACTTGCCGAGGCGGTTGTGCATGAGGCCGGGGATGCTCGCGCCCTCGGCCGCGTCGGCATAGAACGTGACCCCCTGCACGAGCGAGTTGGCGCAGTTGCCGACCCCGGCGATGGCGACCTTCACGGCCATGGATGGTGCTCCTCGAGAGAAATGCGTACACTGGGCAGGTTGTCCGGCTTCACGTGAAGCCACGACAATCGTCAACACCCTCCTGCTGCAGATCGTCTGCAGCCGTTCTAGTCCGAAGGAGGTGGGTTTGTGACGCACCAGTATGAACTCATGGTGATCCTCGATCCAGAGATCGATGAGCGCACCGTGGCACCCAGCCTAGACAAGTTCCTCAATGTCATCCGCAATGACGGTGGCAGCATCGACAACGTCGATCTGTGGTGTCGACGTCGCCTGGCCTACGAGATCAACAAGAAGAGCGAGGGCATCTACGCCGTCGTCAACTTCACGGCGAACTCGTCTGCAACTGTCGAGCTCGACCGCCAGCTGAAGCTCAGCGAGGCAGTCATGCGCACCAAGGTGCTCCGCGCCGAGCAGGGCTTCGCCCAGGTCGCCGCCGCCAAGCAGCTTGCCGACGAGAAGGCAGCCCGCAAGGCCGCCAACCCGAAGGCCGCCGCAGCAGCTCCGGCCGCCGCAGTCGCTGCCGCCCCTGCAGCTGCTGCTGCTGAGGCTCCCGCCGCTCCCGCTCCCGCTGCCAAGGCTCCGGCCGCTAAGGCGCCCGCAGCTCCGGCTGCTGAGGCTCCCGCCGCTGCTGCCGCTGAGGCTCCCGCAGTCGAGGCTCCCGCAGTCGAGGCTCCCGTTGTCGAGGCCCCCGCGGCCGAGGCCGAGAAGCCGGCCTCCAAGCCTGCCGCAGCCAAGCCGGCTGCGAAGGCCGACAAGGACGCGGAGTAGGCCATGGCCGGCGAGACCGTCATCACCGTCGTGGGAAACCTCACGAGTGACCCCGAGCTGCGCTACACGCAGAACGGGCTCGCGGTAGCCAACTTCACCATCGCCTCGACGCCGCGCAACTTCGACCGCGCGAGCAACGACTGGAAAGACGGTGAGGCACTGTTCCTGCGCGCAAGCGTGTGGCGCGAGTTCGCCGAGCACGTCGCCGGTTCGCTCACGAAGGGCTCGCGAGTAATCGCGACCGGTCGGCTGAAGCAGCGCTCCTACGAGACGAAGGAAGGCGAGAAGCGAACGAGCATCGAGCTCGAGGTCGACGAGATCGGCCCCTCGCTGCGCTACGCGACCGCACAGGTAACCCGTGCGGCCTCGTCTCGCGACTCGTCTGGCGGCGGCGCACCTCGCGGCGGCGGACAGGTCGGCGCCGGTTCAGGCGCCGAAGAGCCGTGGGCGGCATCCGCTCCCGACAACGCCGGTGGCGACGTCTGGAACACGCCCGGCAGCAACTACTCGGACGAGACGCCCTTCTAAGGGCGCCCCGAACTTACTTAAAGGAATAGCAACTCATGGCAGGAAAGAGCAGCGGCGACCGCCGCAAGCCCATCCGCAAGGGCAAGGACGGCAAGAACGCCGCCCCGGCCAAGGCGATCCGCGTGGGCGTCATCGACTACAAGGATGTCGCGACGCTTCGCAAGTTCATCTCGGAGCGCGGAAAGATCCGCGCCCGTCGTATCACCGGTGTCTCCGTGCAGGAGCAGCGCCTCATCGCCACGGCCGTCAAGAACGCCCGTGAGATGGCACTGCTGCCCTACGCCGGCTCGGGCCGTTAAGGAGTATCGACAATGTCAAAGCTGATCCTCACGCACGAGGTCACCGGTCTCGGTGCCCCCGGCGACGTCGTCGACGTCAAGAACGGTTTCGCTCGCAACTACCTCATCCCCCAGGGCTTCGCCGTGGCGTGGACTCGCGGTGGCGAAAAGCAGATCGAGTCCATCAAGGCAGCACGCACCGCGCGTGAGCACGCCACCCTCGAAGAGGCCCAGGACCTGAAGGCTCGCCTCCAGGCCACGACCGTCAAGCTCACCGTCAAGGCGGGCGAGGGCGGTCGCCTGTTCGGCTCGGTCAAGACCTCGGACGTGGCGGATGCCGTCGCAGCCGCTGGTCTCGGTTCGGTCGACAAGCGCAAGATCGAGATCACCTCGCCCATCAAGGCGACCGGTGAGCACGAGGCCACCGTGCGCCTGCGCGACGACCTCGTCGCGACGATCACCCTCCAGGTGGTTGCAGCGAAGTAGCTTCACCCCCCTTATTGGGGCAGACAACGGCGGGGAGAAATCCCCGCCGTTGTTGCTTTTAAGGCCGGTTACCCCCACCTTTGTGCACAGGAGGCGGCAAATGGGCACAACCCTCAACCCTCACTTCAAACATGTTTCTACACACATGGGTGTATAACTAAAAAAGCAGGTCAAGCGCGATATTGCGCCCGAAACAACCTTCAAGTGCACAGGCAATTCCACAGGTTGCTCACACGGGCCCCGGCGTTTCCCGCCGGTTTCCCACAGGACCATCCACAGGGGCTGTTGTCAGGCCGTCCCGGCCGTCCCTATCGTGGGGCAGTCCCGGTCGACGGAGGCGGGCTGAGCCACTGATGTGGGCCCGGTGTGTCGGTCGCCGGGTTTACAACTGAGGCGTACCGTCGTCCACGGGGAGGGAACGAATGTCGATCGCGCACCTGGGGCTCGCTGGCGACCAGCGGCAGTCAGGCGAGGGCCGACCCGACTCCCGCGGCGACCGCGTTCCCCCGCACGACCTTCTCGCCGAGCAGAGTGCCATCGGCGGCATGCTCCTGAGCAAGGATGCCGTTGCCGACGTCATCGAGACCGTCCGCGGTATCGACTTCTATATCCCGAAGCACGAGACGATCTTCGACGCCGTCATGACGCTGTACTCGCACGGCGAGCCCACCGACGTCATTGCGGTGACCGACGAGCTCACCAAGACCGGCGAGCTCACGCGCGCCGGCGGCGCCGAGTACCTGCACACTCTCACCGCGCTCGTGCCGACCGCCGCCAACGCCGGGTTCTATTCGACCATCGTCGCCGAGAAGGCTGTGCTCCGCCGCCTCGTCGAGGCCGGCACCCGCATCGTGCAGATGGGCTACGCGAGCGAGGGCGAGGTCGTCGACCTCGTCAACAATGCGCAGGCCGAGATCTACGCCGTCACGGGCGGTGTCGAGAGCGAGGACTACGTCCCCCTCACCGAGGCGGTCACGACCGCCATCGACGAGATCGAGGCAGCGCGGGGCCGCGACGGCCAGATGGTCGGCGTCCCCACCGGTTTCGCCGAGCTCGACGAGCTCACCAACGGCCTGCACCCCGGCCAGCTGATCATCATCGCCGCCCGCCCCGCCATCGGAAAGTCGACGCTCGGCCTCGACATCGCCAGGGCTGCCGCGATCAAGCACGACCTGCCCACGATCGTGTTCTCCCTCGAGATGGGCCGCAGCGAGATCGCGATGCGCCTGCTGTCGGCCGAGGCATCCGTGCCCCTGCAGCACATGCGCAAGGGCACCGTGCACGCCAACGACTGGACGACCATCGCCCAGACCCGCGGCCGCATCAACGACGCCCCGCTCTACATCGACGACAGCCCCAACATGACCCTGGTCGAGATCCGCGCGAAGTGCCGCCGCCTCAAGCAGAAGGTCGGCCTCAAGATGGTGATCATCGACTACCTGCAGCTCATGACGAGCGGCAAGAAGGTCGAGTCGCGCCAGCAGGAGGTCAGCGAGTTCTCGCGTGCGCTCAAGCTGCTCGCGAAAGAGCTCGGTGTGCCGGTCATCGCGATCTCCCAGCTGAACCGTGGCCCCGAGCAGCGCGCCGACAAGAAGCCCGCGCTCTCCGACCTCCGCGAGTCGGGCTCGATCGAGCAGGATGCCGACATGGTGATCCTGCTCCACCGCGAGAGCGCGTACGAGGCAGACAACGCGCGGGCCGGCGAGGCCGACCTGATCGTGGCCAAGCACCGCAACGGACCGACCCGCACGGTGACCGTCGGGTTCCACGGCCACTTCTCGCGGTTCGTCGACCTCCCGCCCGGCTCGTAGACTGATCCGGTGGAAGCCGCAACGCCCTGGTACGTGCCTCTCGCGCGAGCGGTCCCCGCTCTCGTGCTCGCGGCGGTCATCACCTTCTCGTCAGACCACTCGGCACCGCTCGGCCTCGTGACCTTCGGCATCTACGCCGTCGTGGTCGGCGCCGTGCTCACTGCCTCGGCCCTGCGTCTCGGCTCGAAGGGCGTCGTGCGCTCCGTGACCTTCGCCCAGGGCATCCTCTCGATCCTCGCCGGCATCGTGTCGCTGGCCATCCCGAGTGCCGGGCTGCCGTTCTTCGTGTTCCTTCTGACGGCGTTCGCCGCGATCACCGGATTCCTCGAGCTCTACCTGGGCCTGCGCAGCCGGGGCCGCAGCAGCTCCTCGCGCGACTGGGTGTTCGTCGGCGCGCTCACCGCGCTCCTCGCGATCGTGGTGCTGCTCGTGCCCCCGGGCTTCTCCCAGTCGTTCACCGGTCCGGATGAGGTGCAGCGCGTGCTCACCGCATCCGTCATCGTGGTCGGCACGCTCGGTGCCTACTGGGCGATCCTCGGGGTCTACCTCGTGATCGCGGGGCTCTCGCTTCGCTGGGCCACGTCCGCCGCCGCCGTCAAGGCCGGCGCGTAGTGGCCGCCCCCAGCCGCCGCGACCGCACTCGCCCGGTCGAGCTCCTCGGCCTCTCGGGCATCTTCGCCGTCTTCGTCGGCCTCGTCGTCCTGATGTCGACCCGCGAGGCAGTGCTCGCACTCATCTTCGCCGGCATCGCCTTCATCGTCTCGCTCGTCGGCCTCGCGATGCTGTCGCTCGCGGTGCGGCCGGACAAGGACGAGGAGCTCGACCTGCTCGCCCAGGATGCAGACGAGCAGGACCGCGGCCAGGAGCCGAAGGGGCACTGAGCCAGGGCTCGCCGTGCGGCTGACTACGCGTCGAGGTAGTCCACGAGCTGCGACGCGAGCCCGGCGTAGGCCGCGGGGGTCATGACGCGCAGGCGGTCCTTGGCCTCCTGGCCGATGTCGAGACCGTCGATGAACTCGACGAGGTCGGCCTGGCCGATGCGCTTGCCACGAGTGAGCTCCTTGAGCACAGCGTACGGGTCGGCGATCGAGCTGCGACCGGCGGTGACCTCGGCACGGATGACCGTCTGAATGGCCTCGCCGAGCACCTCCCAGTTGCCGTCGAGGTCGGCCGCGAGCTTGCCCAGGTCGAGGTCGATCTCCTGGAGGCCCCGCACGATGTTCTCGAACGCGAGCACCGAGTGGCCGAACGCGACGCCGATGTTGCGCTGCGTCGTCGAGTCCGTGAGGTCGCGCTGCAGTCGGGAGGTCACGAGGGTCTGCGCGAGCGACTCGAGCAGCGCGCTCGACAGCTCGAGGTTGGCCTCGGCGTTCTCGAACCGGATCGGGTTGATCTTGTGGGGCATGGTCGACGAGCCGGTGGCGCCGGCCTGAGGGATCTGCCGGAAGTAGCCGGAGGAGATGTACGACCAGATATCGGTGCACAGGTTGTGCAGGATGCGGCACGCGTGGCTCATCGACTGGTACAGGTCGACCTGCCAGTCGTGCGACTCGATCTGGGTCGTGAGCGGGTTCCACTCGAGACCGAGGCTCGTGACGAACTCGCGGGAGATCGTCGGCCAGTCCTGGGTGGGGTCCGCTGCGAGGTGGGCCGAGTACGTGCCCGTGGCGCCGTTGAACTTGCCGAGCACTTCGACGGCGTCGATCCGGCCCGCGATGCGCTCGAGCCGGTGGACGAAGACGGCGAACTCCTTGCCCATGGTCGTGGGTGTCGCGGGCTGGCCGTGCGTGTGCGCGAGCATCGCGGCATCCCGGTGCTCGACCGCCAGAGAGCGCAGCGCGTCGATGACCGACCGGAACTTCGGCATCCAGACCTCGCGGACGGCCGCGTTGATCGTGATCGCGTAGGAGAGGTTGTTGATGTCCTCGCTCGTCGCGGCGAAGTGGGTGAGCTCGGAGATGCCCGTCAGTCCCAGCTCGGCGAGCTTGGCCCGCACCAGGTACTCGACGGCTTTGACGTCGTGGCGGGTCGTCGCCTCCAGCCGGGCGAGCTCGTCGATCTCGGGCTGGCCGAACTCCGAGGCGAACTCCCGCAGCTGCCGCGCCTGCTCGTGGTCGAGACGGTGCGAGCCGAAGAGCTCGTGGTCGGTGAGGTACAGCAGCCACTCGACTTCGACGCGCACCCGCGCGCGGTTGAGCCCGGCCTCGGAGAGGTGGTCTCCGAGCGCCGTGACGAGCGGGCGGTAGCGCCCGTCGAGGGGGCTGAGTGGCTGTTCGGGCAGTGGGCTCATGAGACTCCCTGTCGGATTCCCGGCGTGATCTGCCGGAAGAGTGCTGCGCACGCGCGCTCGATCATGGTGAGTACCTGGTCGAACAAGGCGGCATCGGAATAGTACGGGTCGGGCACGTCGCTCAGCGGCGCCTGCTCGTTGTCGAACGACAGCAGCAGCTGCACCTTCGAGCGATCCTGCTCCGTGGTGGCCCACGTGCTGAGGATCCGCTCCTGGCTCCGGTCGAACACGACGACGAGGTCGAGGTTCGCGAACCACTCGGGGTCGAACTGCCGGCCGCGGTGGCCCGAGCCGTTGTAGCCGCGGGAGCTGAGGGCGGCGAGCGTGCGATCGTCGGAGGGCTCGCCCACATGCCAGTCGCCGGTGCCTGCGGAGAGCACCGCGACACTGCCCTCGAGCCCCGCCTTCTTGACGAGGCTCTTGAAGACCGTCTCGGCCATCGGGGAGCGGCAGATGTTTCCCGTGCACACGAAACAGATCCTGAAGAGCGCGGACTCGTCGAAAGTGCGCTCGAAGCTCATTGCATCATTGTCCCGCAGATTCCCCTCCTCACCACGACCGGGTTCTGAGTGGCTCTCCCCAGTGCCGCCACTTGGCGGCCGTCACACCGCCGTTCGGGCCACCCTCGTGAGAATGATCGCCACGGATGCCACGGCAACAGTCGCCCTAGAAGCCCAACTCCGACAACTCTCCGCCGTGCTCGAGCGCCTCTCATGGGTGCGGAGGCAGCTGGTCCCCGCGAAGGCCACGTTCTGGGACGGGGAGGCGCGGCGTCTGTACGACCACGCGGTGCTCGCGCTCGGGTCCGACATCGACTCCGTGCTCGAGATCGTGAGCTACGCGCAGCAGAGCACGATGCTCGCACTCGCCGAGGAGCTCCGCGGTGCCTGACGACCTCGACATTTCCGGTGGCACTACCGCGGTATCGACCGAGGATCTGCACGCAGCAGGCGACCAACTGAAGCAGCTCGGCGGTGAATCCAGCGCGATGGCCACGGTTCTCGCCCAGCTGGAGGCCCCGCTCACTCCCGGGTCCTTCCACGGCGGGCAGGCGCGGGTCGACATCGACCTCGCGGCGCACAACCTGAGGGCCGTCTCGCAACGGGCCGACCTCCTTGCGACATTCCTGGCAACCGCAGCCGAGAGCTACGAGGTGAACGAGCGAATGGTCGCCGAGGGCGTGCGGTACGTCCAGTCCTCAGCGGCGCAGTTGGTGGGGTACTTGATGCCCGGGCTCGTCATGGGAGCGACCCTGGCCTGCAGCCTGGGGCTTGCCGCGTGGGCGGGCATCCAACTCGCGGGGGGCCTCGGAGGTCTCGTGGGCGGTTCGTTCGAGAAGGGCGGCGTGCCCAAAGCAA
Source organism: Rhodoglobus sp. (assembly GCA_025463515.1). Lineage (GTDB taxonomy): Bacteria > Actinomycetota > Actinomycetes > Actinomycetales > Microbacteriaceae > Rhodoglobus. The sequence continues at coordinate 50,680 of JAODAQ010000063.1, read as the reverse complement.
GCCCCTTCGTCCGTGAGATCAACCACGTCTTCAACAGTGCAGTTTCCGCAGGGATCATCCGCACCATGATGCAGGGCCTCGGTCCCTTCTTGATGGGGGCGATGCGCGTCCCCCCGGGAGTCCCGCAGGCCCTGGGCACCACGCCGTTCGAGTTCGGCGCGCGGCAGTTCGTCGGGCTGGGCAGAAACCTGGGCCTCTTCGACGAGACCCCTGTGAAGCTCGTTGAGACCCGGGACCAGCCCTTGCTCGGTGCACCGGGGGACTACGTCGACCGACTGAGTCGAGTGCCGCACGGCCCGCTCGGCGAAACGGGCCCCCAGGTCGTGATCGAGCGATTTGCGGCGCCGGGCGAGCCCGACCGGTTCTCGGTCTACATCGGCGGGACCGTGACGTTCTCCCCCGCCGAGAGCTCGGAGCCCTGGGACATGACCAGCAACGTGGTCAACGCGACTGGACTGGAGAGCGGGTCCGTTGCGTCGGTCCGCGCAGCCATGGACGCCGCGGGGATCGGAAAGGACAACCCGGTGCAGTTCACCGGGTTCTCCCAGGGCGGCGGTACCGCGGCGCGGCTTGTCGCATCCGGAGATTTCAACACTCAGGGCCTGTTGACCTTCGGAGGACCGACGGGCCAGGTTCCACTGCCCGCTGGTGTGCCGACGGTGCTTGTCGAGCACGCTGACGACCCGGTCCCCGCGCTGGGCGGCGAGCAGCCCTACCGGGATGCGGTGCTCGTCCGCCGCGACGTCTTCGGCGGCACGAACATCGACAAGACCTGGGCCGTGCCGTCGCACCACATCGAGTACTACCTGAAGACCGCGCAGATCATGGACGAGTCGCGTTCGCCGCAGCTCGACTCGACCCTCCGGAAGCTCGACTCGTTCACGGCCGGGGCGACGCTCGAATCGAGCACCGCCTACCGGTTCGAGCGCGTACTCGAGAAGGACTAGCGGGACTTGGGCTTGCCGATGATGGGCCGGAGCAGGATGCCGATGAGCCAGCTGATGACGCCGAGCACCAGGGCGCCCAGGACGCCCCACCAGAACGACTCGATGGTGAGGCCGAAGCCGATGAGGCCCGAGATCCAGCTCACGATGAGCAGGAGAAGCCCGTTCACGATCAGGGCGATGAGCCCGAGCGTGAGGATGTACAGCGGGAAGGCGACGATCCGGATCAGGTTGCCGATCACGCCGTTCACCACGCCGAAGATCACGGCGAGCAGGAGGTACGTGAGAACGGTCTCGAGGGTGCCGCCCGGTGCGAACGGGAGGACAGCCACGTGAGGGCTGAGGATGAGCGTGGTGAGCCACAGGGCAACGGCGTTGATCAGCAGGCGTACGACGAGTCTCATGTGCCCAACTATGCCGTGAGCCGCACGGCGTCCGCAACGGATCGCGGCCCTCCGGTCATAGGCTTGTGCGCGTGACCGCCCCGAGAGTACGACTGCGCCCCGAGATCGAGTCGATGGTGCCCTACCGCCAGGGCCGCACCGCCGCAGAGGATGCGTTCAAGCTGTCCTCGAACGAGAACCCCTACGCGCCGCTGCCCGCAGTGCTCGAGGCGATCTCCGAGAGTGCGATCAACCGGTACCCGGAAGGGTCAGCCGCGCGCCTGCGCGAGTTGCTCGGGGAGCGGTACTCGGTGTCGCCGGAGAGGCTGCAGGTCGGCGCCGGGTCGGTATCGGTGCTGGCGCAGCTCATCACGGCGGCCGCGGCATCCGGTGACGAGGTCGTGTTCTCGTGGCGCAGCTTCGAGGCCTATCCGCTGCTCGTGGGCACTGCGGGCGCGACGCCCGTGATGGTGCCCAACACCGCGGACCACCGCCACGACCTGCCCGCGATGATCGCGGCGATCACCGACCGCACGCGGCTCGTGATCGTCTGCAGCCCCAACAACCCCACGAGCACGGTCGTCTCCAACGACGAGTTCGTCGCCTTCATGGCCGAGGTCCCGCCGACGGTGCTCGTCGTGCTGGACGAGGCCTACACAGAGTTCATGACCGACCCGGATGCCGTCCGCGGCGCCGCGCTCATCAACGACTACCCCAACCTCGTCGTGCTCCGCACCTTCTCCAAGGCGTACGGGCTGGCCGGGTTGCGCATCGGCTACGCGGTCGGCTCGGAGTACGTGATGGATGCGGCGCGGGCCGTGGCCATCCCGCTCTCGGTCACCGAGCTGGCGCAGCGAGCGGCGATCGCCTCTCTCGAGCACGAGTCAGAGCTTCTCGAGCGTGTGACCGCCCTCAACGCGGTGCGGCAGCGGATCTGGGACGGCATCGTCGCCCAGGGCTGGGACGTTCCCGAGCCGCAGGGCAACTTCCTGTGGTTCCCGACCGGAGGGCTGACGGCCGAAGCGGCCGAGGTGTTCGCGAAGCACGGCATCGTCGCGCGGGCCCTGATCGACGGCATCCGGGTGAGCGTGGGCGAAGCCGAGTCTGTGGAGAAACTCCTAAGTGCTTCGGCGGAGGTTGTCGAGATGCGACGAACGGCCGCCTCGACAGCCACGTTAGATTAGACCAATGTCCTACACCGCCGCGACGGTACAGCTCCTCTCCACGGAGGGCACGCTCGTCACCAGCGATGCAACGGCCGAGTACCTCCCGTACATCGAGAAGCTGACCGACGACCAGCTCCGCGACTTCCACCGGCAGATGGTGGTCATCCGCAAATTCGACATCGACGCGGCGAACCTGCAGCGCCAGGGCCAGTTGGCGATGTGGATCCCGAGTCTCGGCCAGGAGGCCGCGCAGGTCGGATCCGGCTATGCCGCGAAGCCGCAGGACCACATCTTCCCCTCGTACCGCGAGCACGTGATCGCGCGCATCCGCGGCGTCGACCTCATGCGGATCATCGAGATGCTCCGCGGCCTCAGCCACGGAGGGTGGGACCCGAAGGAGCACAACAACTTCCACCTCTACACGCTCGTGCTCGGCTCGCAGACCCTGCACGCGACCGGCTACGCGATGGGCGTCCTGTTCGACGGCGCGACCGGCACGGGAAACCCCGACACCGATGAGGCCGTGATCGTCTACTTCGGCGACGGCGCGACAAGCCAGGGCGACGCGAACGAGGCGCTCGTGTTCGCGGCGAGCTACCAGACCCCGCAGGTCTTCTTCCTGCAGAACAACCACTGGGCGATCTCGGTGCCGGTCACGCGGCAGTCGCGCACACCTCTCTATCTGCGACCGGGCGGCTTCGGCATCCCCGGCGTTCAGATCGACGGCAACGACGTCCTCGCGAGCTACGCCGTGACGAGCGCGAACCTCGACGCCGCCCGCAGCGGCGGCGGCCCCCGCTTCATCGAGGCCCTCACGTACCGCATGGGCGCGCACACCACGAGCGACGACCCCACCAAGTACCGCGACATCGAAGAGCTCGAGTTCTGGACAAAGGCCGATCCGATCACGCGCATGGAGAAGTTCCTGCGGGCGCGCGGCGAAGGCGACGCATTCTTCGCCGAGATCGAGGTCGAGGCGAACGACCTCGCTGCAGACATCCGTCACCGCACTCTCGCGCTCGGGGTGCCGGACGCCGAGAAGATGTTCAACCACGTCTACTCCGAGCCGCACCCGCTCATGGACGCGGAACAGGCCTGGCTCGAGAACTACGAGCAGTCGTTCGAAGGGGGCGCGGCGTGAGCGTCGAGAACCTCAGCATGGCCAAGGCCCTGAACCAGGGCCTGCGGCAGGCGATGCTCGACGACCCGAAGGTCCTGCTCATGGGCGAGGACATCGGCCCGCTCGGCGGCGTCTTCCGGGTGACCGAGGGGCTGCACGCCGAGTTCGGCTCCACCCGCGTGCTCGACACGCCGCTCGCCGAGTCGGGCATCGTCGGCACCGCGATCGGCCTGGCCATGCGCGGGTACCGCCCGGTGTGCGAGATCCAGTTCGACGGATTCATCTTCCCGGCGTTCGACCAGATCACCACCCAGCTCGCGAAGCTCACCAGCCGGCACGAGGGCTCGCTGACTATGCCGGTGGTCATCCGTGTGCCGTTCGGCGGCCACATCGGCGCGGTCGAGCACCACCAGGAGAGCCCGGAGGCCTACTTCGCGCACACCCCCGGGCTGCGCGTGGTGAGCCCGTCGAACGCTCACGACGGCTACTGGATGATCCAGGAGGCGATCAAGAGCAACGACCCGGTCATCTTCTTCGAGCCCAAGAGCCGGTACTGGCCGAAGGGCGATGTCGACACCTCGGCGAGCGGCTTCCCGCTGCACGCCACCCGTGTTGTCCGCGAGGGCACCGAGGTCACGCTCGTCGGCTACGGCCCGATGGTCGCGATGCTCCTGCAGGCCGCCGAGATCGCGGCGGCCGAGGGAACGAGCGTCGAGGTCATCGATCTGCGCTCTATCTCGCCGATCGACTACGAGCCGATCATCGCGTCGGTGCAGAAGACCGGCCGACTGGTCGTCGCGCAGGAGGCGCCGGGCTTCGTGTCCGTCGGCTCGGAGATCGCGGCAACAGTCACCGAGCGCTGCTTCTACTCGCTCGAAGCGCCCGTGCTGCGTGTCGCCGGATTCGACACGCCCTTCCCTCCCGCCAAACTCGAAACCGTCTATCTCCCCGACGCCGACCGCATCCTCGAAGCGGTCGACCGGGCGATGGCGTACTAGGAGGCACTCGTGGCCAGCTCAGATTTCACTCTCCCCGACGTCGGCGAAGGCCTCACCGAGGCCGAGATCGTCTCGTGGAAGGTCAAGGCCGGCGATACGGTCGAGATGAACCAGGTCCTGGTCGAGATCGAGACCGCGAAGTCGCTCGTGGAGCTCCCGTCGCCGTTCGCCGGCACGGTCTCGGCCCTGCTGGTCGAAGAGGGGCAGACGGTCGAGGTCGGTACGCCGATCATCACGGTGAGCTCCGACGGCGAGGACGTCCCCGCGACGGCGGTCGAAGAAGTGAGCGAGATCGCGGATACCGCGGCGACCGTTGCCGCTGTCGAGGAGAAGTCCGGGGCGGTACTCGTGGGGTACGGCAGTGCCGGGCACGGTGGATCCCGTCGCCGCGGGGCTGCCGTCGCGGCAGTTCCTGCCCCCGCGGCCCCTGCGGCCAAGGCCCGGCCGGCGAGCGTGCCGGCGGCCGCGGCATCCGTGATCATCGCGAAGCCGCCGATCCGCAAGCTCGCCAAAGACCTCGGCGTCGACCTCGCCGAGGTGAGCGCCACCGGCCTCGCGGGTGAGATCACCAGGGACGACGTCATCCGGCAGGCCTCGCAGGCGAGCGTGTTCCGCAACATCCAGACACCGGAGTGGGGCGACCAGCGCGAGGAGCGCATCCCGGTCAAGGGCGTGCGCAAGGCGATCGCGACCGCGATGGTGACGAGCGCGTTCACTGCGCCGCACGTGAGCGTCTTCGTCGATATCGACGCGACCCGCACGATGGAGTTCGTCAAGCGCCTCAAGAACTCGACCGACTTCGCGGGCGTGCGCGTGAGCCCGCTGCTCATCATGGCGAAGGCCGTGATCTGGGCCGTGCGCCGCAACCCCACGGTCAACTCGACGTGGACGGACAAGGAGATCATCGTCCGCCACTACGTGAACCTCGGCATCGCGGCCGCGACTCCGCGTGGACTCATCGTCCCGAACGTCAAGGACGCGCAGGAGCTCTCCCTGCTCGACCTGGCGAAGAGCCTCGAGCAGCTCACGCTGACGGCCCGTGACGGCAAGACCCAGCCGGCGCAGATGTCGGGCGGCACGATCACGATCACGAACATCGGCTCCTACGGCATGGACACCGGCACGCCGATCATCAACCCCGGCGAGGCCGCGATCGTGGCCCTCGGCTCGATCCGGCAGAAGCCGTGGGTGGTCGACGGCCAGGTGCTGCCGCGCTACGTCACGACCGTTGCCGCGAGCTTCGACCACCGCATCGTGGACGGGGATGTCGCGAGCCGGTTCGTCGCCGACCTCGCGAGCGTGCTCGAGGAGCCTGCGCTGCTGCTCGACTAGCCGCTGCCGATTTGGCTTGCGCGGCCGAGCCGTGCAACACTATTGATAACGAATCTCATTACGGTTTGTCTCTCACTAGTACCGTCAGGCGCGAGCCTTAGAAAGCTTCATCATGCACAAGCTCATCCCCGTCATCGCTATTTCCACCCTCGCCCTGGCCGGGTGCTCGGCGCCAGCACAGGACGACGGCCTCATCCACATCGTCGCCTCCACGAGCGTGTGGGGCGACATCGCCTCGCAGGTCGCGGGCGACCGCGCCTCGATCACGAGCTTCATCGACGGGCCGGATGTCGACCCGCACAGCTTCGAGGCCTCGGCCCGTGACCAGCTGGCGATCTCCGATGCCGACCTCATCATCGAGAACGGCGGCGGGTACGACCCGTTCATGGATTCGCTCGTCAGCGCCGCCGGCACCGAGGCGACAGTGCTCAACGCGTTCGACGCCTCGGAGCTCCCGGGCCCGAACGAGCACGTCTGGTACTCGTTCACCGGCACGGCCAAGGTCGTCGCCGCCATCGTCGACGAGCTCAGCACAATCGACCCCGGCAACGCCACCGACTACGCTGCGAACGGCGACACCCTCACCGGCGCCATCGAAGACCTCGAGACGCGCGCGAACAACCTGGCCACCGAGGGCGACGTCGCCGTGACCGAGCCGGTGCCGGTGTACCTGCTGCAGTCTGTGGGGCTCACGAACGCCACGCCCGAGGACTTCACCGAGGCCATCGAGGAGGGCAACGACGTGCCGCCGCTCGCGATGCAGGAGACACTCGCGCTCTTCATCGACAGGAAAGTGCGGCTGCTGGCGTACAACTCGCAGACCGCCAGCCCCGAGACCGAGCGGGTGCGCACCGCCGCCGAGGACGCGGGCGTGCCCGTGGTCGAGTTCACGGAGACCCTCCCTGCTGGGGCAGACTACGTCTCGTGGATGAGCGGCAACCTCGACGCGGTAGCGACAGCGACAGCACGGGGACTATGAACCCGCTAGAAATCACGGATGCCTCGCTCACCCTCGGCGGGCGCATCCTGTGGAGCGGCCTGAACCTCACGGTGAAGCCGGGCGAGTTCGTCGCGGTGCTCGGGGCCAACGGCTCGGGGAAGACCTCGCTGCTGCGCGCGATCCTCGGGCAGCTGCCGCTCGACTCGGGCGAGATCCGGGTGCACGGCAGGCCCGTCGCGCGCGGTGACCGTTCGATCGGGTACATCCCGCAGCAGCGCATCATGCCGGCCGGTACCGCTCTTCGTGGGCGCGACCTCGTCGGCCTCGGCGTCGACGGGCACCGCTGGGGCCCGCCGTGGCCGTCGAAGGCGAAGCGCGACCGCATCGACGAGCTCGTGAGCGCGGTCGGTGCCGAGGCGTACGCGAATCTTCCCGTCGGGGTGCTCTCCGGCGGCGAGCAGCAGCGGCTCCGTGTCGGCCAGGCGCTCGCGAGCGATCCGTCGCTGCTGCTGTGCGACGAGCCGCTCTCGAGCCTCGACCTGCACCACCAGCGCGGGGTCGCCGAGCTGATCGACCGCGGCCTGCACGAGCGCGGCACGGGCGTCGTCTTCGTCACGCACGACATCAACCCCGTGCTCGACATGACGGACACCGTGCTCTACCTCGCCAACGGCAGGTTCACCTCCGGCCCGCCGGAGGAGGTGCTGACCTCAGAAGTGCTGAGCGGCCTGTACGGCACGCCCGTCGAGGTCATCCGGAGCGGCTCGCGCGTGTTCGTCGCGGGCATCCCCGAGTTCCCCCTGCACGAGGAGGCGGCCCTGTGACCGACTTCTGGGCGTCCATCTTCAACTTCAGCGACTACGGGCAGCTGCTCGCGCTCGTGAGCAACTCGATCATCGCGGGCGCCGTGCTCGGCATCGTGGGCGGCCTCATCGGCGTCTTCGTGATGCAGCGCGACATGGCCTTCGCGGTGCACGGCATCAGCGAGCTCTCCTTCGCGGGAGCGGCTGCCGCACTGCTCTTCGGAGCCAATGTGGTTGCCGGATCCCTCGTGGGCTCCCTCGTCGCAGCGACACTGATCGGCGTGCTGGGCTCACGGGCCCGCGATCGCAACTCGATCATCGGCGTGCTCATGCCCTTCGGCCTCGGCCTCGGCATCCTGTTCCTCGCCCTCTACCCCGGGCGCAGCGGAAACCGGTTCGGCCTCCTCACCGGGCAGATCCTCTCCGTCGACATCCCGCAGCTCGGGGCGCTCATCGCGATCAGCCTCGTCGTGCTCGTCGTCCTGCTGGCGATCTGGCGCCCGCTGGTGTTCGACAGCATCGACCCGGATGTCGCGACCGCCCGCGGAGTTCCCGCCCGCACGCTCTCGATCGTGTTCATGATCCTGCTCGGGCTCATGGTCGCGGTCTCGGTGCAGATCATCGGAGCGCTGCTCGTGCTCGCCCTGCTCGTCACCCCGGCGGCGGCGGCGCTCAGGGTGTCGTCATCGCCGGTGCTCGTCCCAGTGCTCGCGATGCTGTTCGGGTTCGTGTCGGCGGTCGGCGGCATCCTGCTCGCGATCGGCGGGTCGCTGCCGATCAGCCCCTACGTCACGACGATCTCGTTCCTCATCTACCTGGGGTGCCGGCTCGTGGGCCGCATCAACGGCCGCCGCCTGCGCAGAACGGCGGTGCCGGCGTGAAGCGGCACACCTGGCAGCGGGATGCCGTCCGCAGTGCCCTCGACACGAGCGAGACCTTCGTGAGCGCGCAGGAGCTTCATGCCGCGCTGCGCGAGTCCGGGACATCCATCGGCCTTGCCACTGTGTACCGGGCGCTCGCCGACCTTGCTGTGGAGGGCGAGGCAGACTCGCTTCAGCAGGAGGGGGAGAGCCTCTACCGGGCGTGCACCCCGGGCAGCCACCACCACCACCTGATCTGCCGCAACTGCGGACTCACGGTCGAGATCGAGGCCGACGAGGTCGAGCAGTGGGCCGCCGACGTGGCGCGGAAGCACGGATTCAGCGACCCGCAGCACGTCGTGGATGTGTTCGGGTTGTGTGCGAACTGTGCCAGCGCGTAAGATCTACAGGTTGGCCATTTCCGGCCTTCAGTGTGCCTCCCAAGAAAGTCAGGGATCAAGGCATGCCGACAAGTGATCTTGGGTAGTTCTTCGGAACTACGGTAACCAGAACAGGAGTACGTCCATGGCAGCAGTTTGCCAAGTGACCGGAGCCGTTCCCGGCTTTGGGCACAACATCTCACACTCGCACCGTCGCACCAAGCGCCGTTTCGACCCGAACATCCAGACGAAGAAGTACTTCGTGCCGTCGCTTCGCCGTAACGTGACGCTGACCCTGTCCGCCAAGGGCATCAAGGTCATCGACGCTCGTGGCATCGAGTCGGTCGTCAAGGACCTCCTCGCTCGTGGGGAGAAGATCTAATGGCCAAGGCACAGGACATCCGTCCCATCATCAAGCTTCGTTCGACCGCTGGAACGGGCTACACCTACGTGACGAAGAAGAACCGTCGCAACAACCCCGACCGCCTCGTGCTCAAGAAGTACGACCCGGTGATCCGCCAGCACGTCGATTTCCGCGAGGAGCGCTAACCATGGCCAAGAAGAGCAAGATTGCCAAGAACGAGCAGCGCAAGGTCATCGTCGCGCGCTACGCCACGAAGCGCCTCGAGCTGAAGAAGGCCCTCGTCGACCCGGCCGGTACGGACGAGTCGCGCGAGGCCGCCCGCCTCGGCCTGCAGAAGCTTCCCCGCAACGCCTCGCCGGTTCGCGTTCGCGGCCGCGACGCGATCGACGGACGCCCGCGCGGTTTCCTCAGCAACTTCGGCGTTTCCCGTGTGCGTTTCCGCGATATGGCGCACCGGGGCGAATTGCCCGGAATTACCAAGTCAAGCTGGTAGATTTCAGGGCGTTTACAACGCTTTGCCTAATCTTTACCAAAGCTCCACCCATAACTGCATGACGTCCGAGGAGGACATCCCATGGCTGACAAGTCACTAAACCGTACCGAGTTCGTCGCGGCAGTCGCCGCTGAGTCTGGCCAGAGCCAGGCCGCCGTCAGCACCGTCGTCGACGCTCTCTTCGCCGTCGTGGCCAAGTCGCTCGGCGAGGGCACCAAGGTGTCCATCCCCGGATGGCTCGCAGTCGAGCGCACCCACCGCGCCGCACGCACGGGCCGCAACCCGCAGACCGGCGAGAGCATCGAGATCAAGGCGAGCAACGGCGTGAAGATCAGCGCCGGCAGCAAGCTCAAGGCCGCGGCCAAGGGCTAGTCTCCGACTCTACGAAAGGGCGGCAACCTCCGGGTTGTCGCCCTTTCGCGTTCGATGGGCGAGCCGGACGCTTCCCGGGCCCGTCAGACTCCCAGCGGGCACCGAATACGATGACATGGTGCCACGACTCGTACGGATCGCCGGCCCGGCGCTCCTCCTCCTCACGGCACTCGCCGCGCTCCTCGCCTCCCTCGCCTACGGCGGCGGCGCGGATGCCCCCCTCCTGGTCGACCCCGGGGCAGTGGTGCGCTACGGCCTCCCCATCTCGAAGCTGTTCGTGAACATCGGCGGCGCGGGCGCAGTCGGCGCCCTCGTGCTCGCCTGCTTCGCCCTCGACGTCGGCAAGCCCGAGTTCAACCGCGCGCTCGATGTGGCCGCCGGCTCCGCCGCAGTGTGGACCGTGGCATCCGCCTTCACGGGCTTCTACACCTTCCTGACCGTGCTGCAGCAGCCGATCCGCTTCGACGACGCGTTCGGCGAGGTGCTCGCGGGCTTCCTCACCGGCACCGAGCTCGGGCAGGCCTGGCTCGCCACCACGCTCGTCGCGGCCGGGGTCACGGTGCTGTGCTTCGCCGTCCGCAACCAGACCGTGCTGCTCTTCGTCACCGCCTTCGCGGTGCTCGGCCTCCTGCCCATGACCCTCCAGGGCCACCGCGGCGGCACCGCGCAGCACGACTCCGCCACGAGCGCCCTCTTCCTGCACGTGCTGTTCGCCGGCATCTGGCTCGGCGGGCTGCTCACCCTCGCGATCTGCAAGCCGCTCCTCGACAAGGGCCGCCTCGGAATGGTGCTCGCGCGCTACTCGACGCTCGCCCTCGTGTGCTTCATCGTGGTCGCGGCGTCGGGCTACCTGAGCGCCGAGATCCGCGTCGAGAGCCTCGAGAACCTGCTTACGCCATACGGCATCCTCGTCCTCATCAAGACAGCGACCCTGCTCACCCTGGGACTCTTCGGCGCCATGCAGCGGCGCTACTTCATTGCACGGATGCAGCGGCCGGCGTCATCCGGGCGTGGAATCTTCTGGTGGATAGTCGCCGCCGAACTGGGGTTCATGGGCATCGCGGCGGGAGTTGCCGCGGCGCTCGCCAAGACCGCCACCCCGGTGCCGGAGGTCGCGGCCGCCGACCTCACCGACCCGACGCCGGCCGAGCTGCTCACGGGCAGCCCCCTGCCGCCCCCGGTCAGCTTCGAGCGCCTGTTCACGCTGTGGAACTTCGACCTGATCTGGATCCTGGTCTGCGCGTTCGGAATCGTCTTCTACCTCGCCGGGGTGCGGCGGCTGCGCAAGCGCGGCGACTCCTGGCCGGTGCTCCGCACGGTGCTCTTCATCGCGGGCATGCTGCTGCTGTTCTACGTGACGAACGGCGGCGTCAACGTCTACGAGCGGTTCCTGTTCTCGCAGCACATGCTCGCGCACATGGTGCTGGGCATGGCGGTGCCGGTGCTGCTCGTGCCCGGCGCCCCGATCACGCTCGCCCTGCGCGCCATCGCGAAGCGCACGGACGGTAGCCGCGGCGCGCGCGAGTGGATCCTCCTGCTCGTGCACTCCCGCCTCTTCGCGGCCTTCGCCAACCCGATCGTCGCGAGCGTGCTCTTCGCGGCCTCGCTGTGGGCGTTCTACTACACGCCCCTGTTCAGCTGGGCGACGACCAACCACATCGGCCACGAGTGGATGATCGTGCACTTCCTCCTGACGGGCTACCTGTTCGTGTCGGTGCTCATCGGCATCGATCCGTCGCCGTCGAGGCCGCCGTACCCGGTGCGGTTCCTGATCCTCCTCGCGACGATGGTGTTCCACGCCTTCTTCGGGCTCGCCCTGCTCTCGGGCAGCGGGCTGCTCCTGGCCGACTGGTACGGCGCGATGGGCAACGGCGTCGACGCGCTCGCCGACCAGCAGGCGGGCGGCGGCATCGCGTGGAGCGTAGGCGAGATCCCGACTGTCGCACTCGCGATCGTCGTCGCGGTCATGTGGTCGCGCAGCGACGACCGGGAGTCCAAGCGCTACGACCGCAAGGCTGAGCGGGATGGCGACGCGGAGCTCGAGGCGTACAACGCCATGCTCGCCGACCGGGCGCGTCGCGGGTGAGTACTGCGGGGCTGACTACTGCCCGCTGATGAGCAGCTTGTCGTCCGGCAGGAACGTGACCACGTAGCTCGAGGTGAACGGGACGTCCTCGTCGAAGGTCGAGACCGTGCCGTCGAAGAGCGACCGGATGTCGACGACGAGGTGCGCCGCGGCATCCGTCGAAGGCATGAGCCAGCTGCCGGGCTGGGAGCCGGGCTGCAGGGTGACCTTCGGGTAGTGCGCGATGGACCAGGCCGGAGTGCTGACGATCCGGTTGTCGATCTCCTCGCCGAACGGGCAGCCCGTGGGCAGGAGCACCTCCTGAGTCGCGCAGTCGTCGAGGTACTTGTTGAGCTCCTTCTGCACCTGCGCGACGAAGGCCTTCGTCGGCAGCAGCTTGACCGAGGCGATCACGGCGGCGCCCGGCTGGCTCGCGGTCACGTCGGTGGGGGCGGCCTCGAGGTAGAGCGACTTGCTGGCGAGCACGTAGTTGCCGGGGGCGAACACCAGGTACGGCGCGGGCTGGTCGGGCACGCTCGCCTGCACCTTCACGCCGTTGACGGTGAAGCTCGTGCCGTGCTGGGGCACCACCTGCAGCACCCCGAGGGGGCTCGACTCGAAGCTCCACCGGGGGAACAGCCCGAGCAGCGTGCCCTGCGGCCGCACCGAGAAGGTGGACTGCCCGCTCTCGCCGCCGGCCGTGAAGCCGAAGACGACGCGATGGATGCCCTGGGCATCCCTGTCATCGCTGATGAGCGTGATGTCGCTCAGGTCGCCGAGCGCGTCGGCCACAAGGAGCTCGTCGCTGGCGTCGCCAGCTGCGACCGTGCCCGCGAGCTCGAGCGCGCCGTCGACGTCGTGGCGGGCGAGGGAGTCGAGGTAGCTGCGCACGAATCCGCTCGCGCTGTACAGCGTCGCGTTGAGGACGAAGACGGTGCCGCCGAAGATCGCGACGATGATCGCCGCGACGACGGTCCAGGTGATGATCTCGCGGCGCATGGTCCCCATCCTAAATCGCACATCTCCAGCAGGGCCGAGCGGCTCGTGCTCCGCTCGCGGGTACAGTGAAGCGGTGACCGAGCTAGTCCTGGCGCCTGAGCAGCAGGCCGTGTTCGATGCGATCGAGACGACTCTCGACAATCTGTTCGTCACGGGCCGCGCCGGCACCGGCAAATCGACCCTCCTGAACTACCTCTCCGAGAACACCTCGAAGCAGATCGTCATCTGCGCGCCCACCGGTGTCGCGGCCCTGAACGTGGGCGGGCAGACCATTCACTCCCTGTTCCGCCTGCCGATCGGGGTCATCGCCGACAACGACATCGAGCAGTCCGCCGAGTTGCGCAAGCTGCTCAGCACCATCGACACCCTCGTGATCGACGAGGTCTCCATGGTCAACGCCGACCTGCTCGATGCGATCGACCGCTCGCTGCGCCAGGCGCGCGGTCGTCGCCACGAGGCCTTCGGCGGCGTGCAGGTCGTGCTGTTCGGCGACCCGTACCAGCTCGCACCGGTACCGGGAGAGGGCGACGAGCGCGCGTACTTCGGCGACCACTACCGGTCGATGTGGTTCTTCGATGCGAAGGTGTGGAACGAGACCGAGCTGACGATCTACGAGCTGACGAGCATCCATCGCCAGCACGAGGCCGAGTTCAAGTACATGCTCAACGCGGTGCGCCATGGCGGGGTGACGGCTGAGATCGCGGCCCGCCTCAACGAGGTCGGCGCGCGGCCGAAACCCACGGATGGCGCGATCACCCTGGCCTCGACGAACGGCATCGTGACTCGCATCAACGCCACGGAGCTCGCGCGCCTCCCCGGGCGGGTTCTGACCGCCAAGGCCGAGGTCAGCGGAGACTTCGGCGGCCGGGCCTTCCCCGCCGACGAGGCGCTCGAGCTCAAGCTCGGTGCGCGCGTCATGTTCCTGCGCAACGACACCGGCCAGGACGGCGGCCGCTGGGTCAACGGCAGCGTCGGCACCGTCACCAAGATCGACGCGACCGTCTGGGTCGACATCGACGGCGAGCGCCACGAGGTGCGGCCCGCGATCTGGGAGAAGTTCAAGTACAGCTACTCGCCGCTGACCAAGTCGCTGCGCAAGGACGTCGTCGCGGAGTTCACCCAGTTCCCGCTGCGGCTGGCCTGGGCGGTCACGATCCACAAGTCGCAGGGCAAGACCTACGACCGCGCGATCGTCGACCTCGGGCCGCGCTCGTTCGCGCCCGGCCAGACCTACGTTGCGCTCAGCCGCATCAGCTCGCTCGACGGGCTGTACATGACCCGCGACCTGCGCCCGAGCGACATCATCGTCGACGAGAACGTGGTGCGGTTCATGTCGCGCGTGACCGCGATCCCGGCGATCCGCGCCTAGCGGCCCGGCGGGCTGCATTCTGCGGGCAGGTTGGCAGCATGCGGGCAAATGTGCACGCACCTCGCGACTTTGGCCGCATCTCGCGCGACGAGGTGCGTGCCTAGGCAGCGGCCTTCGCGTCGGCCAGGTCGACGAACAGCTCGGTGTTGAACTTGTAGGCGGTCACGACTTCCTCGATCACGCGCTCGCGCTCCGCCTCATCCCAGGCGACGGCGTCGAGCTGGTCGCGGTACGTCTCCTTGAACTCCTTGGGCTTCGCGATCTGGTCGAAGAGGTAGAAGCCGACGCCGTTCGTCTCGAACCCGAACTGGCGCTGCATGAGCGTGCGGATGACCTGGCCGCCGGACAGGTCGCCGAGGTAGCGCGTGTAGTGGTGGGCGATGAACCCGCCGGCCCAGCCCTCGGCCGCGATCTCGTGCACGCGAGCCGCGTACCGGGCGGTGGTGGGCAGCGGCGTGATGCTCGTGCGCCAGTCCGGGCCGATGAGGAACTCGAGGTCGTCTTCGATGGCGGGGAGCCGCGTGAGCTGCGGGGTGATGAACGGCGCCGCCGTGGCATCCCCGGCGAACTGGGCCGCCGCCGCCTCGATGGCCTCGTAGATGAAGAAGTGCTGGGCGACGAGCGCGATGTAGTCCTCGCGGGTGCCCTTGCCCGTCATGAGGTCCTTCATGAAGTCCGCGCCCTCGCTGTCGCCGTGGTTGGTCCACGTGCGCTCGCGAAGGGCCTGGGAGAAGGGGATGACGCTCAAAGGGTGCTCCTGACGAGGGGCCCCGGTCGCCGTGCGAACGGGGGAAGGTTAGGTGACCCTAAGTGTAGCGGGACGGGCTAGTGGCCGTGCTCCGGGAGATTCAGCTCGTACGGCTCATCTGTGCCGGTGGTGCCGTGCGGCTGGCTGAACAGGCCGGCCTCCGTTGCCGCGAGCGCCGGCGTGGTGAGTCCCGCGACCACGACGGCGCCGACCGCCAGCCCGAGCAGGTAGCGGAAGACGCTCGGGAACACCGGCGCGGCATCCGGCTCGCGGCGACGGCGGAGGTGGACGCCCAGCACCGCGACGGCGAAGAGCTCGAAGAGACTGGCGACGGCCAGGGGCAGGAAGCCGAAGGATGCCGCGAGCTCGGGCGCCTCGGAGACGGAGGAGGTCACGAGCAGCAGCGCCCAGCCGACCACCGGAACGAGCGCCACCGCGAGCGCCACGCGCGGGACGACCAGGGTCTCGCGCGCGAACGTGAGCACGCCCCAGCCGAACTCGGCGAGGCCGAGGACGGCGAGGACGAGCCCGAACCCGAGGGGAGAGCCGATGACCAGGGCGAAGTGGATCAGGCCGGTGCCGATGGCGGCGAAGGCCAACCAAGTCCGGGTGATCGTGGGCATGATCAGGCCTTCACGGTCGTGGTCCTGCTGTTGTCGGCCCCGAGCCCGACCGCGAGCAGGACAGCGGCACTCGCGAAGTGGAGCACGTTATCGGCGACGTTGAGCGCCAGGATGTTCAGCGCCGTGCCCACGAGGAAGAGCCCGGCCAGGCCGAGCACCAGGTAGGCCGCGCCGACGACCGCGTTGACGGTCTTGGCGGCGCGCACGCTGGAGAGGCCCGCGATGAGCAGGGCCGCGCCGATGAGGAGGTGCGCGACGTTGTGGAAGATGTTGACCTCGAAGACGCCCAGTAGCAGGCCGCCCTCGGTCGCGAAGAAGCTGACACCGGACGTGACGGTGAAGCCCAGGAACCCGATCAGCACGTAGACCGCGCCGAAGACGATACCCAGCAGGCGGTTGGGTGATGTTCTCATTGCTCTGCCTCCTTGTCGGGTAGTAGTTCGTTCTCCTAGGCGGGCGCGTTTGGTCAGTGCGGTCGCGGGGTGACTCCTAGTTTCTCGCACGCGATGTCGTAGAGGTGCACGATCTCCCGGCGGATCTCTGGGCGCTCCGAGATCGTGGTACTCCACGGCACGGTCAGCAGCTCCTGTCGGCGGGGGGTGTCGTAGAGCCAGGTGCCGCCAGACTCGTCGAGGGTGATCATCGTCGCGGACGTGGCATCCGGGTCGCCGAAGGCCCGCGCGATGAGCACGTTGTCGTCGTTGTGGTCGGAGTTCATGTGGGCCAGCACGGCCTCGATGGTCTCAGCGCTGAATACGGGCGTGGGGAAGGTTGGCACGAAAACTACGGTAGCCCGTCATCCGTGTGCGTCACCATGGGAGCATGGCGATTACACCCGACACGAAGAACTGGACCTGGGTTCTCGAGAAGCCCTGCCCCGAGTGCGGCTTCGACGCGACGACCTTCAAGGCGACGGATGTCGCGGCTCTGCTCCGCACGAACGCCGCCGCCTGGCCGGCGGTGCTCGAGGGGGCCGATGTGCGGGTGCGTCCGGATGATGCAACGTGGTCTCCTCTCGAGTACTCGGCCCACGTGCGCGATGTGTTCCGCATCTATGACTACCGGCTGGGCCTCATGCAGGAGCAGGACGATCCGCTGTTCCCGAACTGGGACCAGGACGCGACCGCTGTGGAGGAGAAGTACAACGAGCAGGTGCCCGCGGTCGTCGCCGACGAGCTGGTCGCGGCCGGGGCATCCCTCGCCGATGCCCTCGACCGGGTGACCGACTGGTCGCGCCCGGGCCGCCGCAGCGACGGGGTCGCGTTCACGATCGAGACGTTCGCGAAGTACTTCATCCACGACCCGATCCACCACCTCTACGACGTGACGAAGTAGGGCTAGTCGATCAGGTTCGACTCAAGGAAGACCGCTGTGCGGGCGAAGGCGAGCGCGGCCGCCTGCTGGTCGAGGTGCGCCGGGATGCTCGCGTTCGCGAAGCCATGGCCGGTGGCGATGTAGCCGAACTGCGTGACGGGCGTGCCGTGGTCCTTCAGGCGCGCGACGAAGGACTCCGGATCCTCGCCCTCCTGCCACTCGTCGGCCTCCGCCCACTGCAGCAGGACCGGGCACGGGATGACGCCGTGGTCCTGCGGGCCGAGGCTCGCGTAGTAGGCGACGACCGCGTCCGCGGCCCCGGCCTGCGCGTGCAGGAGCGCGAGCCATCCGCCCAGTGAGAATCCGACGAGGCCGACGCGCTCCGTGCCCGTGAGCTGCGCCTCGACTATCGCATCGTCGATCTCGGCGAGGGCGGTGCCGATGTCCAGATTCCCCATGAGCTCTTGTGCAGAGCTGTCGTCGATGGTGCAGACGCCCTCGTACAGGTCGGGCACCGCGACGCGGAAGCCGCGGCTCGCGACGGCCTCGGCCAACGGCTCGAGCCAGGGCAGACGGCCGTACATGTCGTGCAGCACGACGATCACGGGGTTGCCGCGCTCGCCGTAGAACATCGACTCCCCGGGGAACGGGATCGGGACGAGCTGGCTCATGCCCGAAAGCCTAAGCCGGAAGGTAGCCTGAAGGCATGAGCAACAGCCGTCGCATCCTCGCAGCAGTGCTCGTCGGCATCGGCGCCCTGGTCTACGGGATCTCGCCGGTCGACATCATTCCCGAGCTGATCGCCGGCCCGTTCGGCTTCGCCGACGACCTCGCGGTGGTCGCGGGGGCGGGGTTCGCGATCTGGAAGCTGCTGAGCGGGCGCAGCCCTGGCCGTGGCGGGGCCACGCCACCGCCGAGCGCATCCTGACGCCGGTAACCGTCAATTCTCGACCGGGGGGTCATGTTGTCGCGTCTTTCGACGCTGCTGGGCGGGCAGCTGCTGGTCACAGTCGCCCTGTTCGCGGTCTACTCCGGGATACTCTCCGTGCTGCTGCCCCGACAGGTGGCCGCGCTGGACCCGACCGGCAAAGTCGCGGCGCTCGCCGCGGTGACCTCGATCTCCTTCGCGGTGACGGCCCTCGCCCAGCCCCTGTTCGGCGCCCTGAGTGATCGCACTCGCACCCGCTGGGGGCGGCGAGTGCCGTGGATGCTGGGATGCGCGGTCGTCGGCGGAGGCATCGTGGCCCTGCTCCCCGCCGCGTCGACGGTGGCCTGGGTCGCGGTGCTGTGGGCCGCGGGGCAGTTCGTGCTCAACGGCACCGATATCGCCCTGAGCGCGTACCTCGTCGACCGCTTCCCGGCTCAGCGGCGCGGTGCTGTCGCGGGGGCCCTGGGGGTCGCGGTCGTGGTCGGCGGCGGTCTCGGTGTCGTGGTGGCCGGTGCTCTCGGCACCCCCTGGGGCCACTGGGTCCTAGCGGGGGCCCTGGTCGGGGTCGTCCTCGTCTTCGCGGTAGTGGTCCGCGATCCGCCGGCCCCGAAGCCGATCGCCGTCGCCGTCGCAGCGCCAGCGCGCCTCACCCCCGACCTTCTCTGGGTGCTCCTCTCGAAGCTGCTGTTCACGCTCGGCTACGCGAGCGTGTACGGGTACCTGCTCTACATCGTCGTCGACCACGTCGGGCTTCCCGAGGAGCAGGCGGTCGGAGTCGTGGGCATGGCCACCGTCGTCGGCGGCGTCGGCCTGGTCATCGCCGTGCTGAGCGGCGGCCTGCTGAGCGACCGGATGGGGCGGCGCAAGCCCTTCGTGGCGGGCGCGGGAGCCGCAGTCGCGATCGGCGACGCAGTGCTCCTCACCGCGCCCGGACCGGTGGGGCTGCTGGTGGCGGCGTTCCTGCTGGGAGCCGGGCTCGGCCTGTCGATCTCCGCGGGCACCGCGCTCGCGAGCCTCGTCATCCCCGGCTCAGAGCGCAACGCGGGGGCGGGCCTGGGAACCCTGAACCTCGTCGGCAACGTGGGGCAGGCAGTGGCACCGCTCATCACCGCCGCGGTCGTGGCGGCCACCGGCGGCTACAGCTGGGTGTTCGGGGTGAGCGCGGGACTCGCTCTTGCCAGCGGTGGCGCGGTGATCCTCGTCCGCGCCGTGAGGTAGCCGGCTAGCTGTCGGGTGACTGCAGCAGTCCGTGGAGTCGGGCGATGCCGAGTGCCTCCTGCCGGTTAGTCGCTCCCAGCTTGCGGTAGATGCGCCGCAGGTGGGTCTTGACCGTGTTGGCGGAGACGTGCAGGTCGGCGGCGAGCTCATCGACCCGGCCGGTGCGGTCGAGCGCCGCGATCATCCGGGCCTCCGCGGCAGTGAGCCGGGGGCGCTCCGCCTCGGAGGGGTGGATGTCCGGCACTCCGTCGAGGAGGGGCAGCGCGAGTCCGGCCTCCTCCGCGATCGCCCGGAGATCGCCGAGCGGGATGCCCAGCAGTGGCAGCCGCAGCCCTTTGGCCTGCATCATCCCCGCGGCCCGCTCGAGCATCGACGCGGCGTCCTGACTCTGCCCGAGCCGGTGTGCCGCGACCGCGACGACGAGCATCGCCTGCGCCTCGATGCGCGGAGGCCTGCCGGATCCGACTATCGAGCGGGCAAGTGCGAGTGCGCGATCACGGCGACCGCCGAGCAAGTGGACGCGGGCCTTGGCCAGATCGGTGTGGACCGTGCGCGGGGCTCGCGCGAGGGCGTCCGAGGCCTGGCCGTGGAACCCGGCGGCCAGGAGCAGGTCGGCCCGGTCTGCCGCCAGCACACCGCTCATCGCCGAGCTGATCGAGGGCCGGTCTGCGTGCGCGGCGACGTCGCCCGCGAGCGAGGCGAGCCCTTCCTCGGGATTGCCCTCGACGAGATAGGAGAGCGCGCGGAGGTGCGCGATGACCGGCCAGTGCTCGATCGTCGGCTCGTGCGCTCTCAGCAGCTCCAGCTCGTCGCGGGCGGCGCTCCCCTCGAATCGCTCGAGCGCATCGTAGGCACGCGCCAAGTGGTGGCCCGCCGCGGTGTACGTCCCTTGCCAGCCCTGCGGCCGTGACCTCCTGCGGTCGGCTTCGAGGCGGGGCCGCGCTCCCGTCAGGTCTCCGCTCGTGGCCAGGACGAGCGTGAGCATGCTCGACGCGTGGGTCTCGGACCACGGCCGGTTGTGCTGGCGCGCGATCTCGAGCCCGGTCGCGAAGGCGGCCTCGGCGCCGACGAGGTCCCCGGTGTAGTACCGGGTGGTCGCGATCTGGATCCACACGCTGGGCAGCGTTCCCTCCAAGGCGTCGCGGCCTTCCGGCCCGAGGGCGCTCGCGGTCACCTCGATCTGCTGCGCGGTCTTCGCCGCCTGCTCGAAGTGCCCGCTCGAGCGCTGCGCGGCCAGGAGGGAGGACAGCAGGGACACCCGTTCGACAGGGTCGCCCACGCCCAGCCGCGCGGGGATCACGCCCATCGCCAGACTGGCGAGCCGCACCAGGCCGAACGGCGGCGCCGACGGCTTCGCGTAGTCGGAGAGCATCAGCACCACGAGGAGCTCGGGATGCTGCCGCAGCTCGGCCTGGTCGGCGGAGCGCAGCAGGTCGCTCACCCGTCCCTCGTGCGTCAGCATCAGGTCGGTCCAATAGCGGCGCACGAGCCGCACGATCGCGGCGAGGTCACCGAGGGCCGAATACGCGACGGCGGCCTGGTAGGCGTCCCGATGGTCCTCGCGGTCCCGCGCGTACGCCGCCCGCAGGCCGCGGACCTCGTCGGGCAGCCGCTCGTGGAGCACCCGCTCGAGCTGCTGGCGCACGAACGGGTGCAGCGCGAACTCGTTGTCGGTCTTCCGGGAGAGCCACGTACCCAGGCCGTCGCCCTCGGCGCGGGCCAGGTGCTCGAGTGCTGCGCCACCGGGGATCTGCGACACGAACCCGCGCGACGCGCGCGAGGCCACCGACAGTCGGAGGAGGAACAGGAGGTAGTCCTCGTCCGAGTCGTCGATGACGAAGCCGCCGCCCGCCGCGACAACTCGGGCTATCGCATCCGCCGGGGTCTCGGCGTGGCCGGCCGCGAGCTGGAGCAGCGCCGCGCGGGAGGCGAGCGGCCATCCGGAGAAAGCGCCGTGGATCTCCGGGGCGGCGTCCGCGCCGACGTCGAGGAGGGAGGCGACCTCTGCCACGTCGTCGACAGTGAACTCGAGCGCGGTGGTGCTGAGCACGGCGGTGTCCACCTGCGCGACGCGAAGCGGATCCTCGAGACCGGTGTCCGCACGGGTCGCGATCACCACCGTGAGATCGAGCCCGGAGCGGAGCAGCCGGTGCAGGTCGTCGCTCACCAACTCGTCGGTCACCTCGTGGAAGTCGTCGATGACGAGGACGAATCGTTCGGGCAGCGACGCGAAACCCCGTTCGAGAACACTGTGGAGCGAGGCCGCGAACTCGACGCTCGGAATGCTGTCGGCGAGCACCGAGCCGCTCGGGGCGTATCCGGCATCCCTGATGGCGTCGAGCACCTCCTCCCAGAAGCCGATGCGCCTCGAGGATGCGGCGGAGAGCGAGACCCAGACCCCGGATCGCGACTGGGTCACCGCCCACGTTGCGAGGAGGGTCGACTTCCCCGCGCCGCTGGGCGCGCGCACGATCGTCAGGCGGTGCCGCTCGACGTCGTCCTGGAGCTGGCGCACAAGCGGGGCTCTCGGGATGATGGCGGTCGGGATCGAGGGGATCATCACGATCCGGCTAGCGACATGCGGCATCCGCGGCCCCCCTCGATATCGACACCACCTCGACGCTAATGCCTTCTGCGCTCTCTGACCGCCAGTGCGTCGAGCGTCCCCCGGTTACCGGCACGGATCGCGGGTCGATTGCCGCGGCATCCGTTCTTTGTACCCCGATGACTGTCACCCGTAGAGGGGGGATCGATCAGGTAAACAGCACCCCGGCGTCACCCCCGCTGGGCAGGCCGAGAACGTCAGACTGACCCGGCACCCGAGTGCGCGCTCAGTCGTCGCGCGCCCTTGGGGATCGTGAGACTGGCCCGGCGAACGCCGGCGCGGCCTCATCGAGGCACGAACAAGTATGGGGGAGCAACAATGGGTCGACGCGACACCGCGGGCATCGGGACGAGCACGCGCTGGGCGCGGCTGCGGGCGCTGCTCGTGCCGGTCGCCATTGCGGCGCTCGTGCTCACCGTGCTGCCCGTGCTCCCCGCGCAGGCGGCCGGATCAGGCGTCCTCTCGATCACGCCGACGATCGTCGACCCGACCACGGGCGCCACGATGGCGACCGTCGATCCGGTTGCCGTGACCCGCTACCGCGTCGACTACTCCTTCACCTGCAGTGTCGCGGCCTGCGACAGCACCACCGTCACGGTCGCCCCGAACCCCAGGGACCCGTACTACAACCAGTTCGTGCTCGAGTCAGGCGGCTACACCTTCACTCCGCCGTTCCCTGGTGCGACGGCGACCGGATCGCCGGCGGCGGGCATCACCGTCAACCTCGGCAACCTCGCCACCGGTTTCAGCGGTGTATTCCAGATCTACTACACAGTCCAGAACCGGCCTGGCCTCCCTTCCCCGGGGTCGCCGGGCTCCTTCTTCCCGAACGGCTGGGTAATACCCGCCTCGGCAACCATCCAGTCGCCGACGGCCGTCGCGCCGGCGACTGGCTCGACAAGCGCGACCTGGGTATCGCGCACAGGGGCACCCGTCCATTCGATCTCTGGGCCCAGCAGCACGCGCACCGATACGGCGATCACGATCGCCGTAGGTGCTTACTCCGGCTGCAACTACGTCTCCCAGTACAACCTGGGTACCGAGTGGTATCAGTGCGCCAAGTCGTGGACCGTGACCAGCCAGCTTCCGTCCGACGCCCAGTACGTGGCGGGGAGCGCGACCACCGGCGGCGTCTACGATCCCGCCACCCGCACGATCACCTGGACCGGGGCCGACACCACGGTCGCGACGACGAACGCCCGGGGCCCCCTCGCGCGCTACTACAACGTCACCTTCCCGAGCAGCGGGATGCCGACCACCGGCGCGGGATGCGTCGTGGCCGAGACCTTCACGTCGAGCTTCCAGCTCGTGCTGCTCGACGGCACAGTGCAGAACGCCCCGGCCAGGACTGCCACCGTGCAGGCGCAGAACTGCGATCCGTTCAGCGGCATGACCACCCCGAACAAGACCTCGACGCTTCACGCCGGAAACCCCAACGCGCCGATCGTCTACATCCCGGCGGCAGGCCAGCCGGCGAACGCCCGCAACTGGACGGTCGTCGTCGGGAACACGGCGAACGTCCCCGGAGTTGCGACGTTCACCGACACGGCCCTCGACCTGCCCGACCTGCCCGTCTACCAGATCTACAACCCGTATCCGCCGGCTCTGACCGTCGACTACACGCGCAAGGACGCCGGCGGCGCGACGGTCACGGGCACGGCGACCCTCGCCACGGGCCAGAGCTACAGCGCGCCGGCGGGCTGGCGCATCGTGAGCGTGACGGCGACCTCTGCGTCGCTCCTCGGGCCGAACCCGTCGTCGGCAAGCCAGACGAACAACACCCCTGCCGGCATCGCCTTCTACTACGCCGTCTCGGCTGGGGTTGCCCCCGGACCGCGCACGAACACCGCGACCGTGACCATGAGCTACCCGGGCTACTCGCTCGCGCCCCTCACCGGCACCGCGTCGCGCACCGTCACGCTGCAGGCGACCCCGGCCACGCCGCCGACGTTGAACGTGCAGGCGGGCGGCCCCACGGTGAGCGGCGGCGGCAATATCGTCGCCGGCAGCACGGTCACCTGGGCGGTCGGCGGCTACGTCACGACCGCGCCCAACAACACCTCGATCGTGCCGCAGTACGTCTACATCGCCCCTGTCGGCTGGAACATCACCAGCACGAGCTGGCAGTCGCCGCCCCCCGCCGGCACGATCGTCGTCCAGAAGCAGGTCACGATCGCCGGCCAGGTGCACAACGTCGTCGTCGCCACCTGGCCGTCGCCGCTCAGCATCCCGGTATCGGGCACCTCCCCCGTGCTGCCGCAGCTCTACATCGTCACCACGCCCACCGCCGCCGCTCCCGCCGGGACGAATACGTCGACCATGCTGTTCGGGGACGCCAACCGGGGTACCGCCGCCTACGGGCCCAGCTCCTACATCGAAACTGTCGACCTAGCAGCAGACGGGACGACGGGCGACACGTACGCGGTGCGCTACACGAACGCCGCGGTCACCGGTACTCCGGCGCTCACCGTCACGAAGGAGATCTGCCGCCCCGACGGCAGCGGCGGCTGCATCTGGATCGCCGACCCGAACGTGATCGTCGGCGTGGAGCCGACGGCCACGTCGATCAAGTACCGCATCACGGTAACGAACTCCGGCACCGCCCAGGCCAACAACGTCGTGGCCTACGACGTGCTGCCCTACATCGGTGATGCCGGCCTCACCGACACGTCGTCGAGCGTTCCGCGCGGGAGCACGGTCAAGGAGACGCTGACCGCGGCCAGCGGCGTCCCGGGCGATGTCGCCCTCGCGTACTCGACCTCGATCAACCCGCCGCGTCCTGGCGTCTACACCGGGACCACCAGCGGGGACTGGCTCGCACCCGCGAGCGGCGCCGTTGCGCTGCGCGCGACGATCACCGCCCTCGCTCCGGGCGCTTCGCGGACCTTCACCTACGACGCCGCCCTGGTCGGCGGATCCGCAGACCAGGTGGCCTGCAACTCGGTCGCGGGCATCGCGACCTCGCTCTCGGCTGTCGAGCCGGCCGCGGTGTGCGCGACGACGCAGCAGGCCGACCTGAGTGTCGCGGCCGGACCCCGCTTCCCGCTGCAGGTGGGCCGCGTCGGCACCGTGCCGTTCGTCGTCAACAACGGCGGCGGCTCGCAGCTGGCCACCGGCACGGTGATGATCGACGTCCCCGCGGGCCTCACGATCGCGACCCTCACCATTCCCGACTGGGACTGCACGGCCCCGGCAATGGCCGGCCCGGTCACAGTGACCTGTGACCCCGTCGACGGCACCGGCGCATCCAGGTCGCTGCAGAAGGACGTGCCCGAAACCATCCCGCTGCAGGTCACCCCGACCTCCACGGGCAGCGTCTGCTTCGACGCCGAGATCGCTGGCATCATGAACGACCCGGTCACCACGAACAACGCCGCGACGGTCTGCTCGACCGTCGTCGCCGGAGCCTCCTTGCTCACCGTGGACAAGACCGACGGCGTCACGGATGCGACGATCGGCGACACCCTGACCTACACGATCACCGCCCACAACGGGGTAGTCGACCAGGGCCTCATCGGCGTCGCCGTCACGGACGTGCTGCCGGCAGGGGTGGAATGGGTCTCCGGCGGAACAGTATCGGGCCAGGACGCCAACGGCCTCGGCGGCACTGTGACCTTCCCGGCCACCGACTTCGGGGCGGCCGGTACGGCTACGGCCGCGGGCAACGGAACGACGAACGCCGCGAGCACGAAGACGTTCACCGTCGTCGTGCGTGTAGACCCGAGTGCGACGGGCGACGTCGTCAACGCGGCCACGGCCAAGGCGACCGATCCACTCACGTCATCGCCGCTCACGGCCACCGACGACGACACCGACGCGCTGCGCCGCCTCACGGTCACGAAGTCGAGCACCGCCGCGCCCGCCGGCGTGCGCACCGGCGACACCGTCGCCTACACCGTCACGCTCACCAACAGCGGCACGAGCGACTACACCGCGGGCATCCCCGCCAGAGTGCTTGACGACCTGAGCGGCGTGCTCGACGACGCGGCGTATGTCAGCGGGACCGTGAGCGTCGACGGCGGCGCGGCGAGCGCGATCAGCCCGAACGGCGCAAAGGACCTGGTGTGGTCGGGCGCCCTGGCCGCCGGCAAGTCGGTAGTGATGAGCTACAGCGTCACCATCGGCGCGGGGGCCGACAAGGTTGTGACCAACTCGGCATTCGCGTCGGGTGCGGCGGGCACGTGCGTCAGCGGCGCGGATGCCGCCGGCATCTCGTGCGCGACCGTGCAGTCGGTCTTCGCCCCGCTGATCGGCAAGCGCATCACGTCGTCCACCCAGAACGACGACGGCACGTGGACCATCGTCTACGCGATCGACGTGACGAACCCGAGCCCCGTCGGCACCAGCACCTACAACCTGACGGACGCGCTCAAGTTCGGTGCGGGCATCACCGTGAGCTCCGCGACCGCTGTGGTCCCCGCCGGTGTGACCGCGGCATCCCCGGCCTGGTCGGGCAGCGGCGCGATCGCGAGCGGTGTCACGATCGCGGGTGGCGCGCAGCAGACCTACACGGTCACCGTGATCGCCGACGCCCACCAGGTCGCGGGCACGGCCGCCGCGACGTGTGTGACCGGTGCTGCTGGCGGATTCGCGAATCAGGCGACGATCAAGCTCGCCGGCATCGCCGACACGAGCGCCCAGGCCTGCGCGACCCCGGTCGCTCCGACCATCCAGAAGACGGTCGGCGCCGCGGTGCAGCAGCCCGACGGCAGCTGGAACGTGGTCTACACGGTGACGGTGCGCAACACGAGCCCGGCACCCGCCGACCTCGCGTACACCGTGCAGGACGCGCTCGACTTCCCCGCGGGCACGAGCGTCAACACCGTGCAGGTGAGCGGCCCCGGGGCGAGCGGATCGTTCGACGGCTCGGGCGACCAGGCGCTGCTCACGGGCGTGGGCCGTATCCCGGCACCGACCGGCGGCCAGACGGCGACGACCCGCGTCTATACCGTCACCGTCAACGTCGACGCCCCGGTGGGCGCGGTCAGCGCCGCCGACCTGCTCTGCACGCCGAGCGGCGGCTACGCCAACAGCGCCGTGTTGAAGGCCGGGACGAGCGCCACTGTGCTCGGCACCGCCTCCGCGTGCGCCGACATCACGGTCGCCCCGCTGCCCGAGATCACCAAGTCCGTGGTGTCGTCGTCGGTCGACGGCGGCGGCGATTGGACGGTCGTCTACCAGATCGACGTGAAGAACCCGGATGGCGCGTTCGGCACGTTCTACGACCTGGACGACACTCTCGACTTCGGTGCTGGGGCCACCGTGAGCTCCGCCGCGGTCACCACCGCACCGCCGAGCGCGAGCCCGGACCCGGCATGGGACGGCTCGGGCACGACCCGGATCGCGCAGGACGTGGCTCTGGCCGCGGGCCAGAGCCACACGTACCAGGTGGCTGTCGTCATCGACCCCGGCACCCTCGACTCGCAGACCGCGGCGGCCGACTGCCGGATCGACGCCGGCGAGTCCGGCACCGGTTTCCGCAACGTCGCGACAGTGACCGCGGGAGTGTCGACGGCGTTCGACGACGCCTGCGAGCCCTTCAACGACCCGAGCGTCGTCAAGACGACGGTCGGTGCACCCGTGCAGGATCCGACCACGGGCATCTGGACGCTCGCGTACAACCTCACCGTCACCAACCGCTCGACGTCGGCCGCCGTGCCGTACACCCTGACCGACACGCTCGGCTTCCCGGCTGACGCGACGATCGTGGATGTCGCGGCGACCGGCCCCGGCAGTGCGACCCTCAATCCCGCATTCGACGGCACCGGCGACACCGCCGTCGCGTCCGCGACGATCCCGGCGGCCGCGGACGACGTCACGCCGGCCACCCAGGTGTTCACCGTTGCCGTGCAGTTCACGGTTCCGGCGGGCATCGCGACGGGCGCGCAGTGCGACCCGGCCCAGGGCGCTGGCGGCCTTCGCAACGAGGTGGAGATCGGTGTGGGAGCCCGCGTCACGGGCTCGGTGGCCTGCTCCGACCTGCCCGACGTGCCCGCGCCCAGCGTGAGCAAGACCGTTCTCTCGCAGCAGCAGCAGGCCGACGGCACCTGGCTCGTGCTCTACCGGATCACGGTGACCAACACCTCGGGAACTGCCGCGAGCGAGTACACGCTCGACGACAGCTTCGCGCTCGGCAGCGGAATCGCCCTTGACGCGGCACCGTCGATCGTCGCGCACCCCGCCGGTGTGACAGTCGACCCGACGTGGAACGGCGGCAGCGCGACGACGATCGCCGAGGACATCCTGCTGCCGGCCGCCGGCTCGCACGTCTATACCGTGCGCGCGGTCATCGACTCGGGAACAGTGACCGGCCGTAGCCCGGCCGGCGACTGCACGCTCGCCGCGGGCGAGACGGGTACGGGCTTCGGCAACGCGGCGACCCTCGACACGGGAGTCACCCTGGTCGACGCCGAGGCCTGCGCTCGCGCTTGGGATCCGGGTGTGACGAAGCAGCTCAACGGGCTGCCCGCTCAGCAGCCCGACGGCTCGTGGCTCCTCAGCTACACGATGACGGTGACGAACCCCTCGGCGATCGCGCTGACCTACGGACTCGCCGACCAGCTCGCCTTCCCAGCGGGAACGGCCATCACCATCGAGTCCGCAGCGGGCCGCACCGGCTCGCCGGCCGTCGACTCCACCTGGGACGGCCAGTCTCAGCTGCAGCTCGTCGCCGACGGGACGCCGCTCGCGCCGAACGCGGTCCACGTGTTCGACGTGACGGTGCGGGCGGTCCTCCCTGCCGCACAGGCGAGCACCCCGGCCGGATGGGGCAACTCGGCCACGGTCGAGTCCGGTGTCGGTGGCGTCATCACCGCCGACGCCGACGCGGTCGCCGACATCCTGATCCCGACTCTCGAGATCACGAAGACCGCGACCCCGTCGGCACCGTTCCTGCGGATCGGCGACACCGTGGACTACGAGATCACGATCGACAATGTCGGCGACGGGGACTTCACCACGCTCTATCCGGCCGTGGTGTGGGATGCGATGGCCGACGTGCTCGACGACGCCGCACTCGGTGCTGCGCCCGTCGTGACTCCCGGTGTCGGCGCAGTGGCGCCCTCGGCGGACGGCTACCACTGGACGGGGGCGCTCGCCTCGGGCGACAGCGCGACCCTCACCTACACGGTGACCATCACCGGCGACGGGGACGCCGACCTGGTCAACGTCGCCTTCGTGGAGAAGCCCTCGGTCACTAGCCCGGTCGTCCCCGACCCGGCCACGTGTGCTGCGCCGCTCTGCGCGACCACCGAGACGCTCCTCCCGGCACTGGCGGTGACGAAGGCCGTGGATGCCACGACCATCACGCCCGGGTCGAAGCTGCACTACACGGTGACCGTAACCAACACGGGCAAGGTCGACATCCCCGCGGGCGCGGCGGTCGAGGTGACGGACGACCTCTCCGGAGTGCTCTCCAATGCCAAGTACGACGGCAACGTGACGGCCAGCACCGGCACCGCGACGGTCGCCGGCGCGGCTCTCACCTGGACGGGCGGGCTCCTCGTCGGAGACTCGGCAACGATCACGTACTCGGTGACGGTGAACACCGGCGCGGCATCCGGAGCCAAGCTGGTCAATGCCGCGGTGACGGATCCGACCCTCCCGAGCCTCGCGCTCGCCGGCGGTCTCGCCGATCGCACCGTGACCACCACCTCCACGGTCCAGCGGATCGCGTACACGGGTAGCGGCATTGCCTGGATCCCCGTGCTGTTCGCGCTGCTGCTCCTCTTCACCGGCGCCGCGCTCATGATCTGGCGGCGCAAGCAGCAGAGAGAGACAGCGTAGGAATGAGGATGGGAACGCGACAGCGGATCACGGCCGCGGGAGCGGCGCTAGCGGTTGTGCTCGGGGCGGGCGTCGCGGCGCTCGCGGTGCCGTCCCCGGCCGCGGCCGTGCCGGTGGGCTGCTCGGCTGACTTCTACTACGTCACCGCGAACACGCTCACGAAGCGCACCGCCGACGGCACCCTGACACCGGTCAGCACGGGAGCCTTCGACCCCTGGACGATCGCCCTGAACCCCGCCGACGGCAACCTGTACGCGTTCCCCAACAGCGCTCCGACCGGCAACCACCTGTTCCGGGTGGAGGCCGACGGCTCCACGACGGATCTCGGCGCGGTCACCGGCCTGGCGGCGGGCATCCTGTACTCGCTCGGCGGCTTCGACACGAGTGGCACGCTCTGGACGGCCAACTCGGGAACCCTCTACGCCGTGGACGTTGCCGCGCTGACCGCGACGAGCGTCCCCCTCTCGGGCGCCGCACTCGCGGACTTCGCCGCCATCGATGGAATGCTCTACGGCCAGGCGGGCACGCCGATCGCCCCGCGCCTGGGCCGGGTCGACCCCGCGACCGGCACGGTCACGGTGATCCCGCTGCCCGGGCTGATCAATGCCACCTCGGTCTGGTCCGTGGCCGGGCACCTCTACATCTCGCAGAACACGGCGATCGCCGAGGTGCTCGACTACGGCACTGCGACACCGACGCTGCTCCAGGTTGCCACCGGGCTGCCCTCCGTACCGCGCGACGGGGCTTCGTGCGCGACCGGGGCGTCTCCGTTCCTCAACGCCGCCGATGACGACTTCACGGCGACGCCGATCGATCCCGCAGCCGGTGGCACAGCGGGCGTCGTGCTGGGCAACGACACCCGGATCGGCGCCGCCGTCGTCTCGGCGGACGTAACAGCAACGGTCACCGCCGACGGCGGGCTCACCGGTGTCGCGATCGCCGCCGACGGAAGCCTCACGGTTCCCGCGGGCGCAGCTCCCGGGACCTACAGCGTCACCTACCTGCTGTGCGCGGTCGCGACACCCCCGCTGTGCGACCCCGCCGTCGCGACGGTTGTCGTCGCGGCGCCCGCGGGCCCGGCGCCCACAGTCCCGGCCTCGACGCCGCCCACCCTCCCCGTGACGGGCGTCGAGGCCGACCTGTCCCTGTGGGCTGCGCTGCTGCTCATCGGCAGCGGGGGCGTGATCCTCGCTGCGCGGCGCCGCGCGTCGCGTGGGGCTGCTTCCTAAAGAGGAGGTCGCGGCCGACCTCGCTCCCGTCACTCGCTAGGCACGCTCACGGCCGACCCGAGTGCGAGCATCTCCACCCACGCCGTGCGCAGGGGCGCGCTCAGGTCCACGCCGATCGCGCCGGAGCGGACCTGTCGCACTCGCACGACGGTGCCGTTGACGTGCGCTCTGAACGCACCGTGCTCGTCGACCTCGGCGCGCGACCACTCGTAGGCGGCCTCGACCCGGTTCTCCGCCGAGTCGACAAGGATGAAGAGGCACACGTCGTAGCCGTCCGACCGCAGCGGCGAGAAGACGGATGACGGGCGCGTGTCCTCGCGGATGTTCCGCACCTTCACCTGCACCCGCCGCCCATCGGCTGACCTGACGTCGTAGCCCTTCTTCGAGTTCTGCTCGAGCTCGCCCCCGTAGACGAGGGCACTGGCGTACTCCGCGAGGTCGCCGATCGGCGCGTTGTTCGTCCGGACGAGCCCGCGAGCTCGAAGCTCATCCAGAATTCCGCCGTATATCGCGAGGAGCTCGCCCACTGTGAGGCCCCTGAGGTCGACAGTCATGGGGCAAGCATGGCAGGGAGGAACATGGAGCGGATGACGGGAATCGAACCCGCGCTATCAGCTTGGGAAGCTGAAGTTCTGCCATTGAACTACATCCGCGCGCGGCGATCGCTCGCCAGATAGAGAGCATACCGTGACCGCCTGAGCCTTTCGAGGCACGGATGCCGCGGGCTACCCTCGAGCACATGAGAAGCATTCACGCACTCATCGCTTCCACAGCCCTCGTCGTGGTGCTCGCGGGCTGCACCCCAACCGCACCGGAGCCGTCTCCCTCTCCCACCGCCTCCGCGACCGGGGTGAAGCCCACCCCCAAGCCGACGCCCTCGATCACGATCCCTCCGCTCGCGATCCCAGACTGCGAGACGATCCTCCCCCTCGCCACGGCGAAGGAGCTGTTCAGCGAGAACACCGAGTACCTGGGCGAGCAGCCCGCGAGCGAGTTCGCGGGGCGGCAGACGGTGGCCTCCATTCCGGTGGTGCTGTCGACGGCGAGCCCGACGCGGGCGTGCGTATGGGGCATCCCGCAGTCTGATGGCTACTTCGAGCTCGTCATCGCGGGCATCACCGCGGCCGAGGTCGCGACCCTCCAGGGCGAACTGACGGCGGCCGGATACTCGCAGACGACGATGGGCACGGTGACCGCGTTCGAGCTCGAGGGCGAGAACGAGGTCGGCTCCGTCGGCACCACGCACCTTTTCACGGGCGAGGTGTGGATCGTGTGTGACGGATCGTCGCTGCACCTTTCCGGCGCCGTGGCCGGAGCCGCTCTCGATGCCCTGCGCACAGCGAACCCCTCGCTCGGACTGTGACTGGTAGTCGCCCCACCCATTAGGCGGCGTACGCGAACGGTGACGGCGAACGTGTCCACTCTGGAATGCCGGGCCCGCGCACTTCCGGCAGCCCGTTCGTCATCCGGTATCTCCACGGCCCGTCGTCCACTAGCTGGTGGTGCCAGTAGCAGAGCAGGATGCCGTTGCCCGTGTTCGTCGGGCCCCCGTCGCGCCAGGGAATGACGTGGTGCACTTGCAGCGCAGTGTGCGGGGTCGTGCATCCGGGGGTGAAGCAGCGCTCGCCGTCCCTGGCCGCGATCGACAGGCCCTGCGTGGTCGTGAAGCAGCGTTCGGGCGAGCTGATGCCGAGTACGGCTCCGGACGGTGCGAGTGTGACGGTGCGGTAGCCACCCGCGTCGATGAACCGCTCGACCCCGCGGCGGGATACCGGGAAGTCTGAGCCGCTCATGGTGCCGATCGGGTCGGAGTCTCGCCCGTCGGCGCGGTGGAGGTTGTCGGCGGTGACCGTGACGAGCACGGAGGCGGTGCGGCCGTTGATCAGCGGTGCGCCATCCTCGGCGATCGCCGCCAGGAGGATCTCGCCGAACGTGTCGTGGCGGCGCTGCCCCGGGGTGCGGGGGTCGTGAATCTCGGCGACGTCATCGAACGAGCCGATGCCAGGCCCAGACCCGGAACCCGAGCCAGACCCGGCGCGAGACCCAGACCCGGCGCCAGACTCGGCACCGGACGTGAAGCGGGGCGATCTGCGCGCGGCTTCGAACTTGCGCAGCAGAGGGATTGCCAGCTCGGGCCTGAGGCGACCGCCGAAGGGAAAGAGCCCGTCGTCGTCTTCCTTGCCGACCCACACATCACGCAGGAGGGCGGCGCGCTCCTCCCGTCGCCGCGCACCGTCGGGGTCGATGGCCGCGCCGAGCGCACGGACGTGACCCGCGAGGTAGTCGACGGAGATCGGAGGCAGGGGTGTGCCCAAGGGGTCGCCCCCGCAGGCGAGGCCGACCATGAGGGACTCGGCAGCGGCGCCCTCCTCGCTGGTTACCCGCGAGGCGGACTTCCCCAGCTCGCGGTTGATCAGCACGGCACTCTCGAACCCCAGGCGACCGGTTGTGAGCGCCCGCGCGATCTCAGGACGCCGCGGTTCTAGGAGCGCTCCCGTCACAGACAGGCCGGGCGTGACGCTTTCCGCGAGCGAAAGTCGAGCCCGAGCCGTTCGTTCGGAGACCTGGGCCAAGGTGGCAACGGCAGCAGTGGATGACGCAAAGCCGAGCCTCTCGGCCTCGCGGCTGTCGCGCGCGAGCGGCGCCACCGCAAGCACGCGCGAGGCGTCCATCAGCCGGGCCGCGGTCTCGACAGCGGCAATGGTGTCGGCGACAGTGGGCGCCGGACACGCGGCCAAAGCCGCGACGAGACCCTCGAGCTCAGCAGTGACCCGTTCGACCGCGGCCCCCACTGACTGTTCCAACACCATACATGGATTATATCGCACATTCGAACCTATGTTCGAGTCCGAAGCAGGCCTGTGGATAGCGCGGCGAGTAGCTAGTGTGGGGCGCATGCTTCTCAGTGATCGCGACATCCGTGCCGAGCTCGCCGCAGGGCGCATCGCCCTCGAGCCCCTCGACCTCGAGATGGTGCAGCCGTCGAGCATCGACGTGCGGCTCGACCGCTTCTTCCGGCTCTTCGACAACCACAAGTACCCGTTCATCGACCCGGCCGAAGACCAGCCCGACCTGACCCACCTGGTCGAGGTGGATGCCGACCAGCCGTTCATCCTGCACCCCGGCGAGTTCGTGCTCGGCAGCACGTTCGAGCTTGTCACGCTGCCGGATGACGTGGCCGCCCGTCTCGAGGGGAAGAGCTCGCTCGGCCGCCTGGGCCTGCTGACGCACTCCACCGCGGGCTTCGTGGACCCCGGATTCTCGGGCCACGTCACCCTCGAACTGAGCAACGTGGCCACGCTGCCGATCAAGCTCTGGCCCGGGATGAAGATCGGGCAGCTGTGCTTCATCCGCACGAGCTCCCCGGTGGACAACCCCTACGGCTCCGGCCAGTACCTCAACCGGTACCAGGGCCAGCGCGGTCCGACGGCGTCGCGCAGCCACCTCAACTTCCACCGCACCGACGTGCGCTCGACCGATGCGGGCGCCGCCGGCAACTAGCCCTGGCGGGTTGAGTAGTGCGCTCTGGCGCGCGTATCGAAACCGACTATTTCGACGTGATGGTTTCGATACGGCCGCGGGCGGCCTACTCAACCCACCTAGCGTCCCAGCTGCTCCAGCTGCCACCCGAGCCACGGGCTGAACGCGTACGGCGCGGCGACCGCGGCCTCGTGCAGCGACGCCGGCGAGACCCACGCGAACTCGGCCACCTCGTCGGGGTTCGGCAGCACGAGGTCGTCGGTGTGAGCGCGGAACACCGGGCACACCTCGTTCTCGACGATCCCGGAGGCGTCGACCGCGCGGTAGCGGAAGTCGGGCAGCACTACCTCGATGTCGGTGACCTCGATGCCGAGCTCGAAGAGGCCGCGGCGGGCGATCGCAGCTTCGAGGGCCTCCCCCGGGGCTGGATGCCCGCAGAACGAGTTCGTCCAGACACCCGGCCAGGTCAGCTTCCCGAGGGCACGTCGAGTGACGAGCACCTCTCCGGAAGCGTTGTACACGTGGCACGAGAACGCGAGGTGAAGGGCGGTATCGGCGGTGTGGACGGCCAACTTGTCCGCCACCCCCACCGGGTCGCCCGAGGCATCCACAAGCACGACCTGCTCAGTTGTCGCCACGGTAGTCTGCCTAAATGGATGGTGCGGGTCTGCTCGGTCTCTCTGAGGAGAGGCAGGTGCAGGTCGACGCCGTGCTGGCGCGCTTCTTCACCCTATCCAAGAACCGCGCGGCGGCCTTCGGCCCGCAGTACGTCCAGCTGTGGGAGACGCTCGAGCAGAACACCACGGGCGGCAAGCGCTTCCGGCCGAAGATGGTCCTCTGCGCGTACCAGGCCCTGGGCGGCACCGACCTCGAGGCGGCCGCCTACATCGGCGCCGCGTTCGAGCTGCTGCACACCGCGCTCATCGTGCACGACGACGTGATCGACCACGACTTCATGCGCAGGGGCGTCCCGAATATCTCAGGCAGCTACCGGGATGCCGCGACGGCAGCAGGCACGACCGAGCGGGTCGCCGAGCACAGCGGCATCTCCGCCGCGGTCATCGCCGGCGACCTCGCGCTGTTCAACTCGTACCGCCTGATCGACCGCAGCGGAGTCGCGGATGTCACGCGCGCACGCCTCCTCGAGGTGATGGACGACGCGCTCTTCGCCTCGGCGGCGGGCGAGCTGATCGACGTCGACTTCCAGATCGCGCTCGAGGTGCCGCGGGTCGACGACATCCTGACGATGGAGCGGCTGAAGACGGCGGTGTACTCCTTCGAGTGCCCGCTGCAGGCCGGGGCGATCCTGGCCGGGGCATCCGAGCAGGTGGTCGGCACGCTCGGCGAGTTCGGCCGCGAGATCGGCATCGCCTACCAGCTCGTGGACGACCTGCTCGGGGTGTTCGGCGTGGAGGCCGAGACCGGCAAGACCACGATCGGCGACCTGCGCGAGGGCAAGCGCACAGTCCTGATCGCCTACGCCACGAGCACGCCGGAGTGGGCGGACGTCCAGTGCCTCATCGGCAATCCCGACCTGACCGAGGAGGAAGCGGCACGGGTGCGGGAGCTCCTCGTCTCCTGCGGGGCCAAGTCGTTCGCCGAGGGCCTCGCCCGCTACTACGCGAACCGTGCGCTCGCCCGGTTGGCCGAGCCGCACATCCCGGTCGCGCTGCGTGCGGAGCTGCATCCGGTCGCCGACGCCGTGCTCGGCAGGGTCAAGTGAGCGGCTGCACGCAGTGAGAGAGGCACAGTACGACCGCGTCGCCGAGGAGACCGCGAGCATCGTCATCCACCGCTACTCGACGTCGTTCGGGCTCGCATCCCGGCTGCTCGGAGCCGGAGTGCGCCAGCACGTGGAGAACATCTACGCGCTCGTGCGCGTTGCGGACGAGATCGTCGACGGCGGAGCGCACATCGACACCGTGCAGGCGGCGCGGGCGCTCAACGAGCTCGAGGCCGAGACCGGCGAGGCGGTGCGCATCGGGTTCAGCTCGAACCTCGTGGTGCACGCCTTCGCCCTCACCGCGCGCGACGTCGCCTTCGGCGAGGAGCTGACGGCGCCCTTCTTCGAGTCCATGCGCATGGACCTCAGCCAGAAGCGGCACGACCGGGCGAGCTTCGACACCTACGTCTACGGCTCCGCCGAGGTCGTCGGGCTCATGTGCCTGCGCGTGTTCCTCCACGGCGAGCCCGTCACCGACCTGCCGCGCTTCGAGGCCGGCGCGCGCGCCCTCGGGGCCGCCTTCCAGAAGGTCAACTTCCTGAGGGACCTCGCCGCCGACTTCGAGACGCTCGGCAGGAGCTACTTCCCGGATGTCGCGGTCGACTCCTTCGACGAGGCGACCAAGCTGCGCCTGCTCGACGACATCGACGCCGATCTCGCCGTGTCGGCCGCTGTCGTGCCCGACCTGCCCCGGAGCTCGCGCCGTGCGGTCGCACTCGCGCAGTCCCTGTTCGCAGAGCTCGCCACCAGACTCCGGGCCACCCCCGCGAGCGAGCTCGTGCGGGCGCGCGTCCGTGTGCCCAACCCGGTGAAGGCCCGGCTCGCGCTCGCGGCCGCCCTGAACCGATCGGACCGCGGCCGATGACCTCTGTAGTCATCATCGGCGGCGGCATCGCGGGCCTCGCCAGTGCGGCCCTGCTCGCGCGCGAGGGCCACACGGTGACCGTGCTCGAGGGCCGCGCCGAGGTCGGCGGGCGGGCCGGATCGTGGCAGCACGACGGCTTCCGCTTCGACACCGGCCCCTCCTGGTACCTCATGCCCGAGGTGTTCGACCACTTCTACAAGCTCCTCGGCACGAGTGCTGAGGAGCAGTTGAAGCTCATCACGCTTGATCCGGGCTATCGCGTCTTCTTCGAGGGCGTCGCAGAGCCGCTCGACATCTCGGCCGAGGTGGAGGACAACATCGCCCTGTTCGAGGGCATCGAGAAGGGCGCCGGCAAGAAGCTCACGCTCTACCTCGAGTCGGCGCGCGAGGTCTACGAGCTCGCCAAGAAGCGGTTCCTCTACACGACCTTCGCCGACCTCCGCCCGCTCCTCGTGCGCGAGGTACTGGGCCAGGGCCGGCGCTTCCTCACGCTGCTCGTGCAGCCGCTCTCGACCTTCGTGAAGCGGCGGTTCAAGGACAACCGCCTGCGCCAGGTGCTCGGCTATCCGGCGGTCTTCCTCGGGTCGTCCCCGTACCTCACGCCGAGCATGTACCACCTCATGAGCCACCTCGACCTGGAGGACGGCGTGCTCTACCCCATGGGCGGCTTCACCCGCGTGATCGAGTCGATCGCCGACCTCGCCCGCGCGGAGGGTGTCACGATCATCACGCGCGCGGAGGTCACGCGCATCGTCGTCGAGCAGGGGGCCGCGACCGGCGTCACCTACCTCGACGCCGACCGGCACGTGCAGTTCGCCGACGCCGAGATCGTCGTCTCCGCCGCCGACCTGCACCACACCGAGACGAAGCTGCTCATCGAGGCCGAGCGCACCTACCCCCAGGAGTACTGGGACCAGAAGACCCCCGGCCCGAGCGCCCTGCTCCTGTACTTGGGCGTGAAGGGCGAACTGCCCGAGCTCGAGCACCACAACCTGCTCTTCACACGGGACTGGAAGAAGGGCTTCGACGCGATCTTCGGCGACGTGCCGTCCATCCCCGAGCCCGCGTCGTTGTACATCTGCAAGCCCAGCGGTGTCGATCCGGATGTCGCCCCCGACGGTTTCGAGAACCTCTTCGTGCTCGTCCCGATCCCGGCGGATCCGACGATCGGCCGCGGCGACGTGGACGGTGACGGCGACACCCGCATCGAGGTGCTGGCCGACAGGGTCATCGCGCAGATCTCGGACTGGGCGGGCATCCCCGATCTCGCCTCTCGTGTCACGGTGCGGCGCACCGTGGGTCCCGGCAACTTCGTCGAGGACCTCAACGCCTGGCGCGGCACCGCGCTCGGGCCGGCGCACACGCTGCGGCAGAGCGCGTTCTTCCGGGCGGGGAACACGTCGAAGAGGGTGAAGGGGCTGTACTACGTGGGCGGCTCCACGATCCCGGGCATCGGGCTGCCGATGTGCCTCATCAGCGCCGAGCTGCTCGTGAAGCGCCTGCGCGGCGATGTCTCGACGGGGCCGTTGGTCGAGCCTGTCGAGACCGCATGACCCTGCTCTACCTGCTCGCCCTGCTGATCGCCCTCACCGGGATGGTCGTGCTCGACCGCCGCTTCCGCCTATTCTTCTGGCGGGATGCGCGCCGGGCCGCGATCGTGCTGGCCGCCGGGCTCGTGTTCTTCCTCGCCTGGGATCTCGCGGGGGTCGGCGGCGGCATCTTCTTCCGCGGGGAGACCCCCTTCATGACCGGGCTGCAGATCGCGCGGGAGGTGCCGCTCGAAGAGGTCTTCTTCCTCGCGCTGCTCTGCTACCTGACGATGAACGTCTACGGCTGGTTGAGCAGGCGCGCCCCATGACCTACTGGGCCCTCAACGCGATCTTCCTCGCGGTCGTCCTGGTCGTCGCGGTCCTCGCCGCGCGCCGCCTGCGCTGGGCCGCGGTCGGCCTCACCCTCGCGATCCTGCTCGTGATGACCGCGGTCTTCGACAACGTGATGATCTCGGTCGGGCTCGTCGCCTACAACGAGTCGCTGATCAGCGGCGCGTTCTTCGGGGTCGCCCCGCTCGAGGACTTCGCCTACGCGATCGCGGCCGTGATCGGGCTGCCGTCGCTGTGGGTCCTGCTGGGGAGGCGCCCTCGTGCTTAGGGCACTCTTCGTCTCCTCCCGCCCGCTGAGCTGGATCAACACCGCCTTCCCGTTCGCGGCGGCCTACCTGCTCACCACCCGCGAGGTCGACGTAACCCTCATAGCCGGAACCATCTACTTCCTCATCCCGTACAACCTCGCGATGTACGGGATCAATGACGTGTTCGACTACGAGTCCGACCTGCGGAACCCGCGCAAGGGCGGCGTCGAGGGCGCCCTCCTCGATCGCCGGATGCACCGCCCGACGATCATCGCGGCGGTCGCCACCAACGTCCCGTTCCTCGTGTACCTGGTCATCGTCGGGTCGCCGCTGAGCTGGCTGGTCCTTGCGGTGAGCGTGTTCGCGGTGATCGCCTACTCGGCTCCCGTTCTGCGGTTCAAGGAACGCCCGTTCCTCGACTCGATCACGTCGAGCACGCACTTCGTCTCGCCCGCCGTCTACGGACTCGTGCTCGCGGGGGCGATCTTCACCCCGCAGCTGTGGGCGGTGCTCGGCGCGTTCTTCCTGTGGGGGGCCGCGTCGCACGCCTTCGGCGCGGTGCAGGACGTGATCGCCGACCGCGAAGGCGGCATCGCGTCGATCGCGACGGTGATCGGTGCGCGCGCGACGGTCCGGCTCGCCGTGATCGCGTACCTCCTCGGCGGTGCGCTCCTGCTGCTCTCGAGCTGGCCGGGCCCGCTCGCGGCGCTGCTCGCGCTGCCCTACGCGATCAGCTGCGCGCAGTTCTGGAACGTGTCGGACGTCGACAGCGAGCGGGCCAACCGCGGCTGGAAGCGGTTCCTGTGGCTCAACTTCGCGACGGGGTTCCTGGTCACGATGCTGATGATCTGGTTCGCTGCAGGTTGAGTAGCGCGCTCTGGCGCGCGTATCGAAACCTCTGTTCGCGGATGTGAGGTTTCGATACGGCCCTGGCGGGCCTACTCAACCCACCGGGTTTCGATACGGCCGCGGGCGGCCTACTCAACCCACCCGGGTCACTGACGCGCTGACGAACGCGGCCACGGCCTCGACCACGGCCGGGTCGCTCAAGATCCGCGAGTGCCCGAGCCCCGTCGTGCGCAGCACCTCGACGTGGCCGGGGTGGTCGGCGGCGATGAGGTCGAGCTCGCCGAAGGGCACCACCCGGTCGCCCCGGTCGTGAACGAGCAGCAGCGGGATGCCCGGGTCGTCCACGCGCGAGACGAAGCGCGCCCACGGATCGTCGACGACGGTGAACGTGCGGCGTGCAATGGTCCCGCGCAGTCGCGCCTTCACGGCGGCGGGCAACTCGAGCTGCCGGGCGAACTCGGTGACGATGCCGTCGGCGTCGTGCATCCCGGAGATGCCCACGATGCGCCGCGCGGCGGTCCCCTCGCGCACCGCAAGGAAGGTCGCGAGCACGCCGAACGAGTGGCCGACGACCGCCTGGAACGGGCCGTACTGCTCGCCGAGCTGGTGGATCGCCTCCGCGTAGTCGAGCACGGTGGTCCGACGGCCGGGGGAGTCGCCGTTGCCGGGCGCGTCGAACGCCAGGACCGTGGCATCCGGCTGCTCGAGCGCCTCGACGAGCGCGCTCAGCCGCGATGCCCGACTGCGCCAGCCGTGGACGAGCAGGATGACGCGGCGCCCGTGCCCCCAGCGATAGGTCGTGACGCGCTTGCCGTGCACCTCGAGTGTTCCGGTGACGGCCCGCTCGTGCACGGCGCGGTCGCGCTCGTGGACTGCCTCCGGCCTGCCGAGGCTGATCCACAGCCGGTACGCGATGTCAGTCGCGACCGGGGTGGGCAGAGCACTGAGCACCCTCATTCGATCTCCAAACTTTAAGTACGATCGTTCGTATAGTAGGGTGGGAGGAGCACAATGGCAACCATGACCACGATCGACGGCCGGAGGGCGCGGGGCGACACCTCGCGCCGCGCCGTCATGCGCGCGGCCGTGGACATCGCTTCCGTCGAGGGCCTCGAGGGCCTCTCCATCGGCGGGCTCGCGGCCGGGACGTCCATGAGCAAGGGCGGCGTTGTCGCCCTGTTCGGCACGAAGGAGCAGTTGCAGCTCGCCACTGTGGCCGCGGCATCCGACATCTTCGTCGCGCACGTCGTCACGCCGGTGCTCGCGGCGAAGGGCGGGCGCGAGCGGCTCGTCGTTCTGATCGAGGGGTGGCTGCGCTACAGCGAGACGCGCGTGTTCAAGGGCGGCTGCTTCTTCGCGGCGGCGTCCGCGGAGCTCGGGTCGCGGCCAGGTCCCGTGCGGGATGCGGTAGCGGAGGCCATGCGGGAATGGCAGCAGTTCGTGCGCCGCACGATCGAGCGCGCGGTGGCCGGCGGCGAGCTGGACGAGGCGACGGATGCCGCACAGCTCACCTTCGAGATCACCTCGCTGCTCGACGGGGCGAACGACATGTCGCTGCTCTTCGACAGCGCGGAGCCCTACGCGCAGGCGCGGGTCGCGCTCGCGAAGTTGCTTCGCTGATCGAGGGGAGTCGAGGTTTCGATACGGGCGCGGGCGGCCTACTCAACCCACCGGGCTAGTCGCTCCAGCCCAGGTTGCGGGCCATGCGCTCGAGCACCCTGACGGTCTGCTCGTACTGGTCAGGCGTGACGCCCTCGGTGACGATGGTGCGCTGCGCGGCGACGACGGCCTCGAGCTTGTCGAAGGCCGTACGACCGCGCTCAGTGATCTCGTAGCGGGCACCGGAGGTCACCCATCCGCTGTCGACCAGCTCGGCGAGGTGCTCGGCGGAGGTGTCACCACTCTCGCCAGACAGGAATGGCGCCACCGCGGCATCCAGCTGCTCCACCGTCGCGGGCTCTCGGGAGAGCACGTTCAGGAGTTGCCACTGGCGCCTGGTGACGCCGTGTTCCTCGAGAGTCGAGGCGAACTGCTCGTCGATCATGCGATCGACGAGTTTGAGCCAGAATCCAATCGGTCGAGGAGAGGCCATGGTCCGTTAGCTCTCGGGAGTCTCGGCCGGGGCCTGGTCGGCGAACGGATGCCGCGGGCCGTGGCCGCGCGAGCTGTGCCCGTCGAACTGGCGCGGGTGGCGGTGGCCGCCGAAGCCGCGGCCGAAGGGCCGCTCGCGGTGCTGGTCTTCGGACCAGCCCAGGTTGCGGGCCATCTTCTCGAGCGTGGCCATGGTGGTCGCGTAGTCCTCGTCGGAGACGCCATCGCGGGCGGTGGCGCCGAGCGACGTGCGGTACTCGCGGGTCAGCTCGTGCTTGCGAACCTCGATGGCGCGGAGCCAGAAGTTCGGACGGTTGGTTCGTGTTTCGTTGGGGGTAGTCATGGGTGATTCCTTAGATTCGTAGATGTATGTCATATGACAACAGTTGTAAGATTACATACATGGATCCTCAAAGTCAAGACCCCGTCGCCGCGATCGAAGCGGCGGTCGTCGCGCTGCGCCACTCACGTCCCCGTGGGCCGGGCCGCGCCGGGCACGACGGACCGCCCTGGATGCGCGGCGGCCCGCACTTCGGGGCCGAGCACGGCGGCGGTGAGCACGGCGGTGCAGAACGGGGGCGCCCCGAGGGCCCTGGCGACCTCGAGCACATGCCCCGCGTGCGCGGCTACCGCGGACCGCACGACCGCACGATGGGCGGTGCCGCGAGGTTCCGGATGCTCGCCGCGCTGCGCGCACAGGACGGCCTGAGCGTCTCAGAGATCGCGGACCTCATCGGAGTGGATCAGCCGCGCGCGAGCCGACTCGTCAACGAGTCGGCCGAGCGCGGCCTCGTCACCCGTCGGGCCGACGAGCGGGATGCCCGCCGCAGCGTCGTCGAACTGACCGAGCAGGGCCGCAGCATCCTGTCGAAGACCAATGAATCGCGCCGCACGGCCGTGGCCGACGCCGTCGCGGGGTTCACCGCGGAGGAGACGGCCACCTTCGCCGCCCTCCTCACCCGATTCGTGGAGGGCTGGACCCGCTAGACCTCTTCGTGGTGCTCCTCCTGCACGAGCGGCGTCATGCGGCGGGGGTCTTCGAGCGAGTACTCGAACCCGAGCTCCTGCGGGTACTCGCCGAGCGCCGTGAGCTGAGCGGCCGCGGCCTGGAGGTGAGCCAGCACGAGGCCCAGCGTGTAGGGGCCGAAGCTCACGCGAGAGATGCCGAGCTCGGCCAGTCGCTTGAGCGGAACCGACTTCGGGCCGGAGATCGTGGATACCCGGCCGTTCACTCCCGCGACGGCCCTCTCCACGGCCGCCTCATCGCTGAGGCCAAGCATGAAGATGACGCTCGCACCCGCCTCGAGGTAGGCGTTCGCGCGCGTGAGCGCGTCATCCCATTCGCTACCGCGCACGAGCGCGTCGACCCGAGCGTTGATGACGAGCGGAACGCCTGCGGCATCCGCGGCTGCGCGAACCGTGCGGATACGGTCGAGCTGCTCGGAGAGGGGGAACAGTGGCGCGGCGGCGTTGCCCGTGCTGTCTTCGAAGTTGAGACCGGCGGCGCCCGCCTGGATGAGGCGGTCGATGTTCTGGTGCAGCTTCGCGAGGTTGCGGGTGTACCCGCGCTCGAAGTCGATCGATACCGGCAGGTCCACGGCAGAGGCGATGGCCCGCGCTGACTCCACGGCGAGGTCGACGTTCATGCCCTCGCCGTCCTCGAAGCCGCGCGTGTTGCTCACGGAGTGCGATGCGCTCGCGAGCGCCTTCACCCCGGGAGCGGCGGCAACCGCGCGGGCACTGAGCGCGTCCCACACGTTGGTGACGATGAGCGGCGTTCCGGGAACGTGGAGGGAGTCGAGGAGGGCGGCCTTGTCGGCGGTGCTTGTCATGGGTCAAGCCTGACTGGCACCGCCGACTTCCGCCAGCGAAAAACTGTCGTTTAGGAGAGGGAGCCCCGGATGCTCCCCGGAGCCTCCGCGCGCACGTACTTCGGCAGCTTCACGAACAGCAGGAGCACTGCGCCCACGAGCAGCACGAGCGCGATGCCCAGCACGCCGTAGATCGTCGCGCCGAAGACGGCGATCGAGATCGTCCAGAGCGCGGGCGAGATGAAGCTCGCAACGCGGCCGGTGGTCGCGTACAGCCCGAAGATCTCGCCCTGCAGCCCGTCGGGCGTCACGCGGGCGAGCAGCGAGCGGCTCGCCGCCTGCGCC
This sequence comes from Rhodoglobus sp., assembly GCA_025463515.1. Taxonomy (GTDB): domain Bacteria; phylum Actinomycetota; class Actinomycetes; order Actinomycetales; family Microbacteriaceae; genus Rhodoglobus. The sequence continues at coordinate 6,350 of JAODAQ010000063.1, read as the reverse complement.
GGCCCGACGAACGCGGAGAGCGTCAGCCCGCCCGCCCAGAACACCGCGGTGCCGAGGTCGTGCAGTGCGAACAGCAGGACGGCCATCAGCACGAGCCCGAAGAGAGTGAACAGGATGACCGCCTTCGGCCCCACGAAGTCGTCGATGCGGCCGGCGATGATCGTCGAGATGCCCGCCACCACGTTCGCGGCGATGCCGAAGATGAGCACCTCGTTCGTGGTGAAGTGGAACGCCACCGCGGCCAGCACGCCGCCGAAGGCGAACACGCCCGCGAGGCCGTCGCGGTAGATGGCGCTCGCGAACAGGAACCAGAAGGTGGGGCGGTTCTCGCGGTAGAGGCGCGCGATGTCCTTGACGAGTACGACGTAGCTGCGGAAGAAGCCGACGCGCTCGCGGCCGGGCGCCGGAGCGGACTCCGGAACGTTGAACAGCAGCGGCAGCGAGAAGAGGACGGTCCAGACGGCGCAGCCCACGGCAATGAGGCGGTAGGCGAGGCCGTTGGAGGTGTCGAGGCCGAACCAGTCGGCAAAGGTGAGGATGACCACGATGACGAGCGCCACGATGCCGCCGAGGTAGCCGAGGCCCCAGCCGAGCCCGCTGACCTTGCCGATCGTCGACCGGGTGGAGACCTGCACGAGCATCGCGTTGTAGTTGACGCCCGCGATCTCGGAGACGACCGCGCCGAGCGCCAGCACGCCCGCGCCGTACCAGAAGTACTCGGGGCTGGCGTAGACGAAGAACAGGGCGAACTGCAGCAGCGCGAGCACGCCGGTGAACAGGAGCAGCACGCGCTTCTTGTTGCCGCTGGCGTCCGCTCGCTGGCCGAGCACCGGGGCGAGCAGGAAGATCAGGATGCCCGCGATCGTGGTCGCGAGGCCGTAGCCGCTCGTCAGGTCGGCGAGGGCGCGGTCTTTGACCGGGTCGCCGTCGGCGAGAGCCGCGACATCCGCGGGCAGGAAGGTGTCGGAGATCAGGTAGAGCGAGGCGAAGACGAAGGTCAGGATGACCGAGTTGAACGGCTGGGTCGCCCAGTCCCACAGCGCCCAGGATGCGACCTGCTTACGCGGCACGACGCGGTCGTCGGAGAGGTTCTGGCCCATCACCCCGATCGCGAGGGTGTTGGCGGCGGCAGGCACTTTGGGGACGGCGTTGTCGGGTGCTTCGTCAGTCATGGTCACACGCTAGTGGCTGGCGGTGAACTACAGGTTTACTATTTTCCGCGTGACCGCAACGACGCTTCCAGCCCCCACTTCGACTGTCGAGAACCTTCGCCTCCGCGACCGGCCCATCGACATCTTCTTCATCGTGATCTTCTCGATCTTCATCGTGACGTCGATCATCAGTGACTCGGTCGAGGGCCTCGGGCTCGACCAGGTCGCCGACTCCCCGAACATCCTCGTGCAGTGGAACTACGCCTACTCCTCGCAGTACGACCCGCTGTACCAGTCGCACCCGCTGTGGCTGCGCATGATCAGCGGCACCTCGGCGTTCCTCTACGGCTCCTTCTACATCGTGCTGATCATCTCCCTCATCAAGGGCTGGAACCGCATCCAGATCTTCGCCGTCATCTACGCGACGATGATCATCTCGCTCACCGCGATCCCGGTGTTCGGCGTGGAGTTCTTCGGCGAGGTCGGGGAGCGCACCCCGAACCCGCTGATGTTCCTGCTGTACAACGGCCCGTACGTGGTGGTGCCGTTCGTCCTCCTGCTCAGGATGCGCAAGCCGCTGCCCTTCACCCGGAAGTTCTAGCGCTCTCGCGCAGGCCCTCCGCGCGGTCGAGCGTCAGCCAGCGCGTGATCCCGAGCTGATCCAGGAACTCGTGGTCGTGGCTGACCACGAGCAGAGCGCCCTCGTAGGCGCCGAGCGCGTCGACGAGCTGGGCCACGCTGTGGCGGTCGAGGCTGTTCGTCGGCTCGTCGAGCAGCAGCAGCTGCGGCGCCGGGTCGGCGAGCAAGATGCGGGCCAGGGCCACCCGGAAGCGCTCGCCGCCCGACAGCTGCCCGACCGGCCGCTCGGCCTGCGCGCCGCGGAACAGGAACCGCGCGAGCTGCGCGCGCACCTCGTTGGGAGTGCGGTCGGGGGCCGCCGCGTGCACGGTCTCCACCACGGTGCCCTCTCCGAGGTCGTCGATTCGCTGCCGCAGGTACCCGAGCTGGGGGATGCGGAAGAGCACGTCCCCCGCCGCGATCCGGTTGAGCAGCGTCGTCTTGCCCGCGCCGTTGGCCCCGGTAAGTGCCACCCGCTCCGGCCCGCGCAGCACGAGCGGGCGCGGAGAGGCGTCGAGCTCGAGCACCGTGCGGCCGGTGGGCACGGCGGTGTCGGGGAGGGCGACCCGGATGTGGGCATCCGGACGCAGTCTCGACTCGGCAGCCTCGAGCGCGCTCTCCGCCGTGCCCACCTTCTCGGCCATCATTCCGCGGTGCTTGCCCGCGCTCACCTGCGCGTTCGACTTGCGCTGGTTCATGATGATCTTCGGCATGCGCTTGTTCTCGAAGTCGGTCTGCCCGTACCGCGCGCGGCGCGCGAGCTTCACCTCGGCCTCGACGCGCTGCCGCTTCTCGACGCGCAGCTCCTGCTCCGCCGCGCGGACCAGTCGCTCGGCGGTCTCCTGCTCGGCGTCGAGCTGCTCGAGGTAGGCGCTGAAGTTCCCCCCGAACATCCGGATTCCGCCCTCGTACAGCTCGGCAGTCTCGTCCATCAGGTCGAGCAGCTCGCGGTCGTGGCTCACGACGATGAGGGTGCCCGACCAGCTGCGCACGGCCGAGTACAGCAGCTCGCGCGCCCGCCGGTCGAGGTTGTTGGTCGGCTCGTCGAGAAGCGTGATGCCGGATGCCTCGAGCCGAAGCCGAGCGAGACCGGCGAGCACCACCTCCCCGCCGGAGAGGGACCGCACCTCGCGATCGAGCTCGTCGGCCCCCGTGAAGCCGAGCGCGGACAGTGCGGCCGCCGCCCGCTCCTCCACGTCCCAGTCGTCGCCGACGAGCTCGAAGTTCCCCTCCGAGGCGTCGCCCGCGATGATCGCGGCTAGGGCCGCGCGGGTCGCCGAGATCCCGAGCACGCCGGCGATGGTCTGGTCGCCGTCGAGCGCGAGGTCCTGCCGGAGGTATCCGACCGACTCGGTGGTCGTGACGGTGCCGCCGGTGGGAGTGAGCTGGTCCGCGATGAGCCGCAGGAGCGTGGACTTGCCGGCGCCGTTCGCGCCGGTGAGCCCGGTGCGGCCGCGGCCGAACGAGGCGGTGATGTTGTGCAGTGCCACCGTGCCGTCGGGCCAGGTGAGTGAGAGGTCGCGCAGTTGAACGGCGCTGTGAAGTACAGATGACATAAGGGTCTCCGAATCAGGGCTAATGCGCTGACGGAGATCCCTCGACGAGGGTCTGCAGGTCAGCGCGTGGGCGCGGAACCGGTGACTGTCTTCACTGTCTCAATCCTTGTTCGGTGAGCTGCCAGTTTACGGCAGCTTCGTGGCTCCGGTGTCGACGTGCACCTTGCGCACCCAGGACTGCGCCGTGGTGTGGATGAGCACGAGGGTGATCGCGGCGAGCACGGAGTTGCGGAAGGCCGGGTCCAGGCCGTTCCACGCGGTCGAGCGCCACATGTTGAACCACTCTCCGCCGACGGTGATGAAGCCCGCGAAGAACAGGGCGACGATCATGAGCAGCCCGATCGTCGAGACCGCCTTGGGGGTATCGAACGCGCCGCGAGTGACGAACGCCCGCACCCACAGCACGAGGGCGCCGATGAGCACGAGGGCCGCCGCGCTCTCCCACACGATGACACCGATGTACGCGACCGTCCAGGCCGTCGGGTCGGTGATCGCCCGCCACATCACGTCGGGGTCGAGCCCGGTGCCGGATGCCGCGCCGAAGTTCGTCGTGTCCATCGAGAGCACGTGCTGCACGAACGCGAAGTTCGTGTCGTAGTCCGTGATGTTCCCCAGTGCCACGAGGAAGATGTAGAGGGCGTTGCACGCCACGAGGACTGCGACTGTCGCGGGCAACGACCCGAGTACGTGCCACCAGCGCCTGTGCTCGGAATCGACTGCCATGGTGCTCCTTCGCGTCCTTCCGCACGATACTCCCGACGGCTACGGGGGTCACCTTGAGCCACTCACACTCAACTTTCAGCGAACTGACTTGACACGAGTTATCCACAGGCTCCAAACTTGATATCGCGCGGCTCAGGTTTCGATACGGCCCCTAGAGGGCCTACTCAACCGGAGAGTCGCATCACTGACCAATACAAGGAGTAAGAGCACATGGCTCGAGCAGTAGGAATCGACCTCGGAACCACGAACTCCGTGGTTGCCGTCCTCGAAGGTGGAGAACCCACCGTCATCGCCAACGCCGAAGGCTTCCGCACGACGCCGTCCGTCGTGGCCTTCACCAAGGACGGGGAGGTGCTCGTCGGCGAGACCGCGAAGCGCCAGGCCGTCACCAACGTCGACCGCACCATCGCCTCCGTGAAGCGCCACATGGGCACCACGTGGACCACCGAGATCGACGGCAAGAAGTACACCCCGCAGGAGATCTCCGCGCGCATCCTCGCGAAGCTCAAGCGCGACGCCGAGCAGTACCTGGGCGAGCCCGTCACCGACGCGGTCATCACCGTCCCCGCGTACTTCAACGACGCCGAGCGCCAGGCGACCAAGGAGGCCGGCGAGATCTCCGGCCTCAACGTCCTCCGCATCATCAACGAGCCGACCGCCGCCGCGCTCGCGTACGGCCTCGACAAGGGCAAGGAGGACGAGCTCATCCTCGTCTTCGACCTCGGTGGCGGTACCTTCGACGTCTCCCTCCTCGAGGTGGGCAAGGACGACGACTTCTCGACCATCCAGGTCAAGGCGACCTCCGGCGACAACCGCCTCGGCGGTGACGACTGGGACCAGCGCGTCGTCGACTACCTGATCGGCAAGTTCAAGGACACCACCGGCGTGGATGTCTCGAACGACAAGATCGCGAAGCAGCGCCTCAAGGAGGCGGCGGAGCAGGCCAAGAAGGAGCTGTCTTCGCAGACCTCCACCACGATCCAGCTGCCCTACCTCTCCCTCACGGAGAACGGCCCGGCCAACCTCGACGAGACGCTCACCCGCGCCAAGTTCGAGGAGCTCACCAAAGACCTGCTGGAGCGCACGCAGAAGCCGTTCAACGACGTCATCAAGGAAGCGGGCGTCAAGCTCGCCGATGTCGCGCACGTGGTTCTCGTCGGCGGCTCGACCCGTATGCCCGCTGTCGTGGAGCTCGTCAAGAAGCTCACCGGCGGCAAGGAGCCCAACAAGGGCGTCAACCCGGACGAGGTGGTCGCCGTCGGCGCCGCCCTCCAGGCCGGCGTTCTCAAGGGCGAGCGCAAGGACGTGCTGCTCATCGACGTCACCCCCCTCTCGCTGGGTATCGAGACCAAGGGCGGCATCATGACGAAGCTCATCGAGCGCAACACCGCGATCCCGACCAAGCGCAGCGAGACCTTCACGACCGCGGACGACAACCAGCCGTCCGTCGCGATCCAGGTCTTTCAGGGCGAGCGCGAGTTCACGAGGGACAACAAGAACCTCGGGACGTTCGAGCTCACCGGTATCGCACCCGCGCCCCGCGGCATCCCGCAGGTCGAGGTGACCTTCGACATCGACGCCAACGGCATCGTGCACGTGTCCGCCAAGGACAAGGGCACGGGCAAGGAGCAGTCGATGACGATCACCGGCGGCAGCTCGCTGTCGAAGGAGGACATCGAGCGCATGGTGCGCGAGGGCGAGGAGCACGCTGCTGAGGACAAGGCCCGCCGCGAGGCGGCCGAGGTCCGCAACACCGCCGAGCAGCTCGCCTACTCGACCGACAAGCTCATCAAGGACAACGAGGACAAGCTCCCCGAGGACGTGAAGACCGACGTGCAGGCGGACGTCGACGCGCTCAAGACGGCGCTCGCCGGTGACGACGAGGCAGCGGTCAAGGTCGCGTTCGACAAGCTGAGCGAGAGCCAGCAGAAGCTCGGACAGGCGATCTACTCCGCTTCGCAGGAGCCCACGGCTCCCGAGGGCGAGCAGGCCGAAGAGCCGGCCGCGGAGTCTGACGAGGACATCGTCGACGCCGAAGTTGTCGACGACGAGGAAGAGCCCAAGAAGTAACAATGGCTGACAAGGAATCGAACGAAGAGCCCGTCGAGCCCATCGACGAGACCGAGTCGGCAGCGTCCGAGGCGGGGGTGTCGGATGACGGCGCCCCTGCTTCGGCGGACGAATCCGTCGAGGAAGACCTGAGCGAGGCCGACCAGGCGCTGCTCGACCAGGCCGCCACCGACCTCGTCGCCGAGATGCGCACCGACATGCTGCGCGCCCAGGCGGAGCTCGTGAACTTCCG
>JAODAQ010000037.1 GCA_025463515.1 Rhodoglobus sp. | reverse complement strand
CCCACCGATGCGGCCCTCCGGGAAGACCTCGAGCTCGCGCGCGACGCCGGCTACAACCTCGTGCGCAAGCACCTCAAGTTCGAGGAGGCGCGCTTCTTCGACCACGCCGACCGGATGGGCCTGCTGGTGTGGGCCGAGCCTGCAAGCACGAGCCGGTTCACGGCAGCCTCGGCCGCCGCGTTCGAGGAGCAGATCGCGCCGATGGTCGAGCGCGACGGCAACCACCCGAGCGTCATCATCTGGGGGCTGTACAACGAGGAGTGGGGGCTGGACTGGGACATCCCGGGCAGCGCATCCCGGGCGGCGGCCGCATCCCGCGCGTACGACCTGCTGCGCGCCCTCGACAGCACGCGGCCGATCGTCGAGAACTCGGGCTGGTCGCACGTGCGCAGCGACCTCGTCGACTGGCACTACTACGACGAGGACCCGGCGTCGTGGGCGGCGAACCTGCAGGGCCTCGCCGACGGCTCCCGGCACGACTGGCCGGTCAAGCTCGGGCCGGACTTCGTCGTCGACAAGTCGCTCTACGGCTCGGCGGACTTCCCGCGCACGGGCGTGCCCATCGTCAACAGCGAGTACGGCGCGGGCTTCACCAGCCTCGAGCGCGCGTGGAGCCTGCGCTGGCAGACCCAGGAGCTGCGCCGCCACGACCGCTTCGCCGGCTACGTCTACACCGAGCTCGCGGACGTCGAGCACGAGGCCGCCGGCCTCTTCGACGCCGACCGGCGCCGCAAGGACTGGGGCGGCCTCGACCCCGCCGACGCGAACGCCGAGACAGTGATCGTGGTCGACCTGGTCCCCCGGCACGCAGGGGCAGACATCCGGATGCCCGCCGCCCCCCTAGAGCTCGATGTGCACGTCTCCCACCACGGGGCCGCTGCGCTCGGCGCACGGGTCCACGCGGCCTGGGCCCCGGCGGGCGAGCGCTTCGGCGGGCGGGAGCTGGCCGCGACCACGGTCACGGAGGCCGTGGTCGCACAGCCCTTCGCGCTCAGCCCGGCCGTGACCGTGCGCGTGGCGGCGCCGCTGAGCGGGGCATCCGGCCGCCTGATGCTCTGGCTCGTCGACGAGGCGGGCGTGGTCCGTGCGCGCACCTTCGTCGACGCCGGCCCGATCGAGGAGCCGAACCGCCGGGGCGCTCGCGTTCCCTCCTGAGCCGTGGCGCGCGTCAACCGCCAACGTGGCGCGCGCCACTTCCGGGGCTAGACCCGGTTCGCCCGCCGGTACTCGCCGGGCGGCTTGCCGGTGTGCTTGCGGAACGCGACGCCCATGTACTCGGAGTGGCTGAACCCGAGCCGCTCGGCGATCTGCGGCAGGGTCCAGTCGGTCTGCAGCAGCAGTTCTGCGACGCGGTCCATGCGCGACCGCACGATCTGCTCGTGCACGGTGCGCCCGAGCACGCCCACGAAGCGGTAGTCGAGGGAGCGGCGCGAAAGGCCGACGTGGCGCAGCACGGCCTCGACCGAGACGTTGTCGTCAGACCGGTCGCGGATGAACCGCAGCGCCTTGCCGACGAGCGGGTCATCGACGGAGAACAGGTCTGACGACTGCCGCGAGACGATCCGGAGCGGTTCGATCAGGTGCAGCTGGGGCGCGAGGGTGGCGCCCGCCATCATGTCGTCGAGCAGCTGCGCCGCGAGGTACCCGGTGCGGGTGGTGTCGGGCTGGATGCTGGACATCGGCGGTGATGTGAGGTTGCAGAGCAGCTCGTCGTTGTCGACGCCGAGCACGACCACCGAGTCGGGCACATCGAGTTCGGCGATCTTGCACGCCTCGAGCAGCTCCTGCCCCGCGATGTCGTACGCGGCGAGCACGCCCACCGGCTTCGGCAGCTTCTTCAGCCACCGCACGAGGGAGCGGCGGTTGTCGGCGGCGGTGCTCGAGGCGCTCATCTCGAACACGTGCGCCTCGCCGCCGTGCTCGCGGACGTGGTCGGCAAACCGCGCCTGGCGCTTCACCGACCAGCCGAAGCGGGAGTCGCCGCAGAACGCGAAGTGCTCGAGCCCGCGCTCGGCGAAGTGCTCGACCGCCCAGCGGGCGATGGTCTCGTCGTCGGTCTCGACGCACGGGAACTCCGGGGCGAGCCCGGCGGAGCTCAGGTCGACCGCGGGCACTCCGAGCCGGCGCACCTGCAGCGCGGTCTCCTCGTTCTCGATGCGCGCGAGCACGCCGTCGCCGTTCCACCCTTCGAGCCACGAGAGGTCGGTGTCCTGTCGGCTGTGCTCACCGATGTAGATCGACCAGCCGGGCCGGGCGGCGAGGTATCGGCGCACGCCCACGAGCAGCCCGCGCGCGTAGGCGTTCGACGTCTCGACCAGCAGCGCGACGTGGCGCGTGCCGGTGGGGTGCTGCACCGCGGTCATGCCAGAAAGCTACAGAGACCAGTGCAAACAGCACAAGACGATGCCGGATGACGCGTAAGAAACCTCCGCAGCCGAACGACATAGTGACTGGCCTCGGCGGCGGCGCCTTCCTAGAGTCGGGGAGCATGAGCCCTGATCCCACCCGCACCCTGCACGTCGCCGTGATCGGCCTCGAGTTCGGGGCCGCCTTCGTGCCGCTGTACCGCGACCATCCCGGCGTCTCCGCCGTCACGGTGTGCGATCTCGATGCCGAGCGGATGCGGCGGGTGCAGGAGCAGCACGGCGCCGAGCACGGCTCCACCACCATGGCCGACGTACTCGCCGACCCGGAAGTCGACGCGGTGCACGTCGTCACCGGCATCGCCGACCACGCGAAGCACGTCATCGCGGCCCTCGAGGCCGGCAAGCACGTCGCTAGCGCGGTGCCGATGGCCCTCACCTTCGAAGACCTCGACCGCATCGTGGATGCCCGAGTCCGCTCCGGGCGCCGCTACATGATGATGGAGACCGCCGCCTATACCCGTGAGTACCTGTTCGCGGCAGAGCTTGTGCAGACGGGCCAGCTGGGCGAGATCGCCTACGCCCGCGGCACCCACTTCCAGGACATGACGGGGTGGCCGGCGTACTGGCGGGGCCTCCCGCCGATGCACTACGCGACCCACGCGGTGGCCCCGATCCTGCGCCTCCTGGGCGCTCGGGCCTCCCGGGTGCGTGCGCTCGGCTCCGGCACCCTCCGCTTCGAGGACCAGGGCGACTACCGCAATCCCTTCGCCTTCGAGACCGCGCTGATCGAGCTCGCCGACCACCCCGCGATCGTCGAGATCGCGCGCTCGCTCTACCAGTTCGCTCACACCGGGGTCGAGAGCTTCTCGGTCTACGGCGAGCACCAGAGCTTCGAGTGGGCGCAGCTCGGCGGTGAAGATCCGGTGCTGTTCGAGATGGGCGCGGCAACCGGCGGGCGCGGGCGGCCGGCAACGGCCCGTCGGGTGAAGCCCCGGGATGCCGACGAGCTCCTGCCCGCGGAGCTGCGCGGCCGCGCCCGCGAGGCTCACGGCGGGTCGCACCCGCACCTCGTGCACGAGTTCGTCACGAGCATCCTCGACGACCGGACACCGGCGATCGACGACCGCGTCGCCGCCAACTGGACCGCCACGGGCATCGCGGCGCACCTCTCGGCGATGCGCGGGGGCGACGCGGTGACCATCCCGAGCTTTGTAAATTAGTTACGGAAGGCGGCACGATATCGCATGGCATGTGCGAGACGGCCGACTTAGCGTGAGAACCACACCGCCTGACCCGGGCACCTGAGCACACGACGACGGAGTCATGATGATCATCAAGAACCTCAACCTGAAGAACCCGACCCACCGCTCGCGCTGGATCGCCGCCATCGCGGCCGTCGCCGCGGCACCGCTCCTCCTCGCCGGCTGCACCGCCGACGCGGCCCCCGACCTGCCCGCGGGCGAGGTGGGCGGCAAGCTGACCTACTGGTTCGCCATGGAGTCGACCGACGACGAGTCCGTCGCCCAGATGCGCGAGACCTACGTCGACCCCTTCGAGGCGCTCTATCCCAACGTCACCGTCGACCTCATCCCCCAGGCCGACGAGGGCGCTACTGCGAAGGTGCAGACCGCCCTGGCCGCCGGGCAGGGCCCCGACTTCATCGAGACTGCCGGCTCGGCGACGGCGATCCCCTTCGCCGAGGCGGGCTACCTCGCCGACCTCGGCCCGCTCGCGGAGAAGGAGGGGTGGAAGGACACGATGTTCCCGTGGGCCATGGACATGGGCGTGATCGACGGCAAGCTCGTCGCGATGCCGGTGACCTACGAGACCCTCGTTCTCTACTACAACAAGACCCTCTTCGACGAGCACGGCTGGGAGGTCCCGACCGACCGGGCCTCGCTCGAGTCGCTCGCGGAGGAGATGGAGGACGCGGGGGTCACCCCGTTCACCGCGGGCAACGCGGACTACTTCGGCGCCACCGAGTGGCAGCTCTCCGCCTACCTCAACCAGGTGGCCGGGCCGGGCGCGATCCACGATGCCCTCGCGGGCGAGCTGCCCTTCACCGACGACGTGTTCGTCGACTCGGTGCAGATGATGGTCGACGACTTCCAGAACGGCTGGTACGGCGGAGGGGTCAAGCAGTACTTCTCGACAACGGACCCGCAGAAGTACGCGAAGTTCGCGAACGGCGACGCCGGCATGTTCATCTCCGGCAGCTGGGAGCTCTTCGCCCTCAACGAGTACTTCGGCGAGAGCGACAGCGACTGGTCGTGGGCGCCGCTGCCGCCGATGGCCTCCGGCGTTCCCTCAGACGTGTACCCCCTGTCCGTGGGCGGAACGATGTCGATCAACGCCGCGAGCAAGAACATCCCGGCCGCCGAGGCGTACGTGAAGTGGATGTTCTCCGACATCGACGCGCGGTGGAACGCGATCGAGACGATCGGCGACCTGCCGCTGCCCGTCGCGTTCGACCCGGCCGACGTGCCCGAGGGCATCGACCCGCGGTTCACCGAGCAGTACACCGCGATCAGCGACGCCTCGCTCGCGGAGAACGTCGGGTACGTCACGTGGACCTCGTTCGGCGGAGCGCAGGAGGCGTACATCCTGGAGAACGTCGACCGGCTCCTGACCGGCGACCTCTCTGCCAAGGACTTCTGCAAGGCGCTCAACGAGGCGTACCAGAAGGACGCCGCGGCCGGGGTCATCCCGCCGCTGTTCGACACGTCGGCGCGATGACGCAGCTCCTCGCCTCGGCCTCGGTCGAGTCGGTCGCGCCGGGAGCGGTCCCCACCCCTCCCCGGCGCGGCCGGCTCCGGCGCCGCGGCAGGCTGATCGCGATCGCCTTCGTGCTGCCGGCGCTCGCCGTGAACCTCCTGGTGATCGGCGGCCCGACGGTCAGCAGCATCATCTACTCGTTCACCGACTGGAACGGCATCACCGTCCCCGAGTTCGTCGGCCTCGACAACTGGGTGCGACTGCTCGGCGACGACACGTTCTGGAACGCGCTCGGGCACAACTTCATCTACCTGCTGATCTTCCTCACCGCGCCCATGGCGATGGGGCTCGTGGGGGCGTTCATGCTCTCCCGGATCCGCCGGGGCGCCGCCCTCTTCCGGGTGCTGTTCTTCATCCCCTACCTTCTCGTGAGCGTCATCAACGCGCAGATCTGGCGCAACCTGCTCGACCCCGAGCTCGGCATCGCCTCCGTCCTCAGGGGCATGGGCATCCACTGGCTCGACGACGTCTACTTCTTCGCCGACAAGGACCTCGCGCTCTACAGCGTCGCCTTCGTCGACAACTGGCACTTCTGGGGATTCCTCGTCGTGCTCTTCCTCGCGGCCATGCAGGGCATCGACGCGAGCCAGTACGAGGCCGCCCGCATCGACGGAGCCAACGCGTGGCAGGAGTTCCGCCACGTCGTGCTGCCGGGCATCCGACCCACCCTCACCTTCGCGCTCACGATCATCGCGATCGGGGCACTCCTGGTGTACGACTACCCGTTCATCCTCACCGCCGGCGGCCCGGCGGGCTCGAGCGACGTCGCATCACTGCTCGTCAACCGCACGGCGTTCGTGTCCCGCGAGGCCGGCTACGCCTCGACCATGGCGCTCGCGCTCTCACTGCTGGGCGGGGTCTTCCTGATCTTCTTCAACATCCTGCGCCGCCGCGAAGAGGAGAACTGATGTCCGCCCTTACCGCGATCCGCGCACGCCGCGAGCGCTCAGTCGAGCGCCCGCCCGGCGGCCTCGGGCGCACGCCCGTCTCGTACGCCGTGCTGGTCATCCTCGGGCTCTTCGCCTTCCTGCCGGTGCTCGTGCTGCTGTTCAACTCGCTCAAGACGAGCCTCGAACTCGGCACGAACCCGCTCGGGCCGCCCAGCTCGCTCGACTTCTCGAACTTCGTGGAGGCCTGGACCCGCGGCAGCATGGCGCGCGGCCTCGGCAACAGCGCGATCCTCGTGGCGGGCACGATCCTCGGCACCTGGCTGTGCGCGGGTTCCGCGGCGTACGCACTGGCGCGCCTCGACCTGCCGTTCAAGCGCGGCGTCGAGACCTACCTCTTCGTGATCATCTCGCTCCCGGTGCAGATGTTCATCGTGCCGCTCTTCTTCCTCTGGGTGCGGCTCGGACTGATCAACACGCTCTTCGGGCTGATCGTCATCTACGTCGCGCTCAACACCCCGTTCTCGGTGCTCCTGCTGCGGACCTTCCTCGTCGGCATCCCGCGCGAGCTCGACGAGGCCGCGCGCCTCGACGGCGCGAATGAGCTCCAGGTGGCGACCCGCGTCATCCTGCCCCTGAGCTGGCCGGGCTTCCTCACGGTCGGGCTCGTCTCGGGGCTCGGTGCGTACTCGGAGCTCATGTTCGCGGTGACCTTCCTCCTCGACCCCGCGCAGATGCCTGGGGCGACGTCGTTCTTGCAGTTCAGCCAGGGCTTCACGCAGCTGTACAACCTCGTCAACGCGGCCGGCGTGATCATCGTCCTGCCGCTGATCATCCTCTTCCTCCTCATGCAGCGCCGTTTCATCGCTGGCCTCGCCACCGGCGGGACCAAGGGATGACTCAGCACAACACCACGAAAGGCCCCTCCATGCCACGCACCATCCGTATCGGGCTCGTCGGGCTCGGCTTCGGCGCCGAGTTCATCCCGATCTACCAGGCGCACCCGGACGCGGAGCTCGTCGCCGTGTGCCAGCGCTCTCCTGACCAGCTTGCCGCGATCGCCGATCACTTCGGCGTGGAGAAGCGGTTCACCAGCTACGAGGAGATGCTGGCGGATCCCGACATCGACGCGATCCACATCAACACCCCGATCGGCTCTCACGCCGACCAGGCGGTGGCGGCCCTCGATGCCGGCAAGCACGTGGCCTGCACGGTGCCGATGGCGGTAACCCTCGAGGACTGCGCGCGCGTGGTCGAGGCGCAGGAGCGCTCAGGCAAGCACTACATGATGATGGAGACCGCGGTCTTCACCCGCGAGTTCCTCTACGCGCAAGACCTGGTCAAGAGCGGCCGCCTGGGCCGCATCCAGTTCCTCCGCGGCGCCCACATGCAGGAGATGGCGGGCTGGCCCGACTACTGGCGCGAGCTCCCGCCGATGCACTACGCCACCCACGCGGTGGCGCCCCTGCTGGCGCTCGCCGGCGCGGAGGCCGAGAGTGTGCGCTGCGTCGGATCGGGCACGGTTCGACGCAACGACGGCTCGGGCGGCCCGCCGTTCGCCGTGCAGAGCGCGGTCTTCACGATGCGCGACTCCGACCTCGCCATGGAGGTCACCCGCTCGCTCTACGACGTCGCCCGCGAGTACGTGGAGAGCTTCGACGTCTACGGCTCGCTGATGAGCTACGAGTGGCAGCAGCTCGAGCGCGAGCATCCCGTGGTCTTCACCGGCGAGGACGGCGAGCGGGTCTCGGTGCCCGACTACGCCGACCGCCTGCCCGAGGAGATCCGCTCCTTCACGGAGCACGGGGTCTACGACGCCGACTCGAACCAGCACCTCTCGTTCACGCAGGGCAGCGGCCACGGCGGATCGCACCCGCACCTCGCGCACGAGTTCCTCAGCGCTATCCTCGAGGACCGCGCGCCCTTCCCCGACGCGCGGACCGCGGCGAACTGGACGAGCGCGGGGATCTGCGCGCACGAGTCCGCCGTCTCCGGCCGCGAGGTCGTCCTGCCCGCCTACGGCCGCCAGGAGGCGAAGGCCAATGTCTGACCTCATTGCGCTCAAGGCCACCGTGGTCGCCGACGGCATCGAGATCGTGCGCGCGGACAACGGCGGGCCGATCCTGACCCAGCATGCGGCCGAGGGCGACCGCCCCTACCTTCATCCCATCCACGCGCCCAACGGAGCCGGGGTGCTCACCGAGAACGCGCCCGGGCACCACCCCTGGCAGCACGGCCTCTACGTGGGGCTCAATGACGTGAACGGCGTCGGGTTCTGGAGCGAGGGGCTGCACCCGAAGCGCCCCACCGGTGACGGCAGCTTCTCGTCGCGCATCGCCGGCGAGCCCGAGGTCTCCGATGGCCGCGTGACCTGGGTCGTCGAGACCGACTACCTCGACGAGGCGGGGGAGGTGCTGCTCGACGACTCCCAGTTCTGGACTCTCGCCGCGGCATCCGACCGCCTCGAACTCGACATGGACTGGACCCTGCACGCCCACCCCGACCTCGTGTTCGGCGAGTACGAGTACGGCGGCCTGTTCCTGCGGATGCCCTACCGGGCCGAGACCGGCGGCGCCGCGATCGACAGCGAGGGCCAGAGCGGAACGGGGGAGCGCGCCCGCTGGGTCGCGGTGACCCTGCCCCTGCCCGACACCGGCCGCGAGGCCACCGCGGTGCTGCTCGACCACCCCGACAACCCTGACTCTCCTGTCCCGTGGCGCATCGACAACGAGCTCGGCATCGGGCCGTCGCCGTCGGCCTCGGGGTCTTGGGAACTCCCGGCCGACGCCCGTCGCCGGTACCGCTACCGCCTTGTCGTCTTCGGAGCGCCGGCGGATGCCGCAGCCGCCGATGAGGCCTGGCACCGCTACGCCGAGGAGGCCTGATGCGCACCACGATCGTCGTCCACCCCCGTTTCGACGAGATCTGGCCGTTCGCGGCAGACCGCCTGCACGAGCTGCTGCAGCCGATCGCGGAGGTCGCACTCACCCGGCTCGAGCCCGGGACCGCGCACGCCGGAGACCCGACCGCGGAGCGCCTGTTCTGGCTCGGCGCCGCGCTCGACGCCGCAACCCTCGACGGGTTCCCGGCCGTGCGCGAGGTGTTCTCCACCGAGGGCTACCGCAGCAACGGGGAGACCAACGCGCTGCTCGAGGAGCGCGGCATCCGCCGGATCGACCACGGTTCGGAGGGCTACTGGGCCCAGTCCGTGTCGGAGTTCGCCCTCGGGCTCACGATCGGGGCACTGCGCCGGATACCCCAGACGCACCACGCCATGCTCACCGACCTGAGCGCGTGGGACTACCCCGCCGAGCAGTTCGGCGACGACCCCGCGTTCGCCAGCGGAACCGTCGAGGGCAAGCGCGTGCGCATCGTCGGCGCGGGCAACATCGCGAGCCGCTACGCGAGCTTCGTGAATATGCTGGGCGCGGATGTCGCGGCCTGGGACCCGTTCGCGAGCGACCCCTCGTTCCACCGCGCGGGCAGCCGCCGCGAGTACTCCCTCGAGCGGCTCCCGCTCGACGCGGAGATCTTCGCCCCGATGGTGCCGCTGACCCCGAGCACCGAGGGCATCGTGACCGCGGAGATCATCCGCTCCCTCCCGGTCGGGTGCCTCGTCGTGCTCGCCACCCGGGCCCGGGTCTGCGACGTCGCCGAGCTGCGCCGCCGGGTACTGGCCGACGAGCTCAGCCTCGCCGCTGACGTCTTCGACCTCGAGCCGGTGCCCTTCGACGACCCGCTGCTCGGCAGGCACAACGTGGTCCACACGCCGCACAATGCCGGTCGCACGATCGACTCCAACCTGCGCTGGGCCGAACTGCTCGTGGCCCAGCTCGAGGAGTACGACCCGGAGAAGGTGCCGGCGGCGTCGGTGCGGGCGAGGGCCTGAGGGGGCTCCGCGGCAGTCGTTTCGTCCAGATAGACCACGGGAATCCGTATAGGCCAGCCCTCGAGACTGTCCTACTTTGAGGGTGCGTTGACGCTTTCACCATTTCAACGAAGAAATGGCCGGCCACCCCGTTGGCCACGGGGTGGTTGGTCTGAAAGGACTCTCATGAGTACTGCACTCCCGTCAGGCCGCCCTCGCCGCACCGCGCGAGCGATCGTCGCAACGGTCGCGCTCGTGGTGCTGGCCGGCACGGCCCTCGCTGCGAACCCGGCCGCTCCCGCTCAGGCGTATGTTCCGCCTACCGTCACCAGCGCACCGCCGATGGGGTGGAACTCCTGGTACAACTACAACGAGCAGTTCAACGCCGAGACTGTGAAGCGGGAGGCCGACGCGCTCGTCTCGAGCGGACTGGCCGCCAAGGGCTACATCAACGTCGGCATCGACGGCGGATGGTGGACCAGGAACGGCAGCCCGGGCCGCGACGCGAGCGGGAACATCATCCCGGATCCCGCGTTCTTCGCCGGAACGTCGTTCAGCACCATGGACCAGCTGGCCGACTACCTCCATTCCCAGGGGCTCCGTCTCGGGCTCTACACCGACACCGGCGCGAGCAAGGGCTGCGGCACTGCCTGGGGCAGCGGCGGCAACGAGGTGAAGGACGCCAAGCAATTCGCCGCCTGGGGCGTCGACTACGTGAAGGTCGACCACTGCGGCGACAACATCGCCGGCCGCACCACCGCGCAGAGCTATCGAGCCTGGTACGACGCGCTCGCCCAGAGCGGGCGCGCGATCACCCTGGAGATCTGCAACTGGGGGCAGGAGTCGCCGTGGAGCTTCGGGCCGTCGACGGGCCGCACCTGGCGGACCGACTGGGATATCTCGGGCGACTTCGGCCACGCGGGCTTCCCACGCTCCCGGGTCACGTGGGCGAAGGTGCTCTCCAACTTCGACAACAACAACCACCCCGGCGCGGCCGGCCCGGGCGCGTTCAACGACCCGGACTACCTGCTGCTGGGAGGCTTCGGGCTCACGGCCGCACAGGAGAAGTCGTACTTCGGCATGTGGGCGATCGAGTCGGCCCCGCTGGTGCTGGGAACGGGCATCACGACCATCAGCCCGGCCGTGAAGGCGCTCGTGACGAACGACGAGATCATTGCGGTGGATCAGGACCCGGCCTACGCCCAGGCGACCGTGGTCTTGCGAGACGGCGCGCGACAGGTGCTCTCCAAGCCACTCGCGGCGGAGGGCACGCGTGCCGTGCTCCTGCTGAACCGCGGTAGCAGTGCGACGACGGTCACCGCGAACTGGAGCGACATCGGCATCCCGGCCGGGTCCGCTGCCGTGCGCGACCTGCACGCGCGAGCGGATCTCGGCACCTTCACCGACTCCTACTCCGTGTCGCTTCCCGCATACGGCTCCGCGCTGATCACGGTCAAGGCGGCCTCCGTGCTGCCACTCGCGGCCGCTAGCTCGGAGGTGGTCGGCACGAACGCGAGCCGCAGCGCCATCGACGGCAACCCCGCCACGATCTGGCAGTCCAACGACCAGGCCTTCCCGCAGATGCTCTCGGTCGACCTCGGCGCGACCAAGGCGATCAGCCAGTTCACCTACACGCCGCGCACGGACGGCACGCTCAACGGGACGATCACCGACTATCGGATCGAGGGGCGCAACTCCTCGGGCGGCAACTGGAGCACGCTCGCGAGCGGCACCTGGGCTGCCGACTCGAGCGTGAAGACCGCCAGCTTCGCCCCGCAGCAGGCGCGGTTCGTGCGGCTCGTGGCGCTCGCCGGGGTGGGCAACTGGGCATCGGCCGCGGAGGTGAGCGCGACAGGGCCGCTGGTGGTGGCGTCGGCGACGGCATCCTCGGTGTTCAGCACCTTCCGCGCCGCGAACGCGATCGACGGCCAGGCGTCAACGCTCTGGCACTCCAGCACGGCGTTGAGGAACACCTTCCCGGTGTCCCTCACGCTCGATCTGGGCGCCGTGAAGAACGTCGCACAGCTCGGCTACCTGCCGCGGCAGGACAACGTGACGAACCCGAACGGCGGCACCAACGGCGTGATCACCGGATACCGCGTCTCGGTCAGCACGGACGGCAGCACCTTCACCACCGTCGCGACGGGGACCTGGGCAATGAGCCCAGACCTGAAATCCGCGGCGTTCGCCCCGCAGCAGGCGCGGTTCGTGCGCCTCGAGGCAACAGCGGGGCAAGCCGGATACGCCTCGGCTGCCGAGGTGTCGCTGTACGGCTGAGGGTGATCCCTCAAGAGGCCCCGGCCGGTTTGCGCGGCCGGGGCCTCTTCGCGCGACTTGACATAGCCGGAGAGGCGACGTTGACTCGTTTTCGTGGTCGCGCCGGGGGATGAGCAGGAACTGCTCCGTGACCCCGTCGCCCTCGCCGAACTGCGCGAGCGCTACCGGGGACGCACCGACCTCGTCGACCTGCTGCGCTGGCGCGCCGACCCGGCCGCGCTCGGCTCGGACGGCTCGCGCAGCCCCGTGGCCCGTGCCGGCGACCTCGGGCCGCTGATCTACGGCCGGGCCGACAGCCGCGAGAGCGCGCTGCGACGAGACGCCGCTGCGGCCGAGGCCGAGTCGCTGCTGGCGATGTGGGCCGCCGACTCGGCGGCGCTCGAGGCAGCGCTCCGCGCGCCCGCCGCCGAGAAGCCCGCCGTCGCACGCCCGCGCCGGGGGGCCGGCGACCGGCGGCGCCTCGCGCTACTCCTCGGCGCGGCCGCCGTGGCGGTCGCGGTCCTCGTGGGTGTGGGGGCCCTCCTGCAGCCGCACGCTGCGGTGGAGACCGCGGCCTCGCCGAGCAGCACGCCGCTGCCTACCGCGACCCCGACACCGAAGCCGACGCGCACGGCGGTGCCGGCATCCCCGGTCCCGCCGCCTGTCGACGTCGCGCCAACGACGCCGCCCGAAGAGGTAGACCTGCGCCCTGACTACTTCGACAACGACATCGTCAGTGTGCTGCAGGTGCCCATCAACGGCGGCCCGATCGACAACGCGAACGGCGTCGCGGACGTCGACGACTACGGGGTGCCACTTTCCTACGTGGTCGCGAACGGCGACGTGTTCGAGCTGATCGCCAAGCGCTTCGACCTCGGCACCACCTACCTGGCCTCCATCAATGCGGTGCGCCGCGAGAACCCGACCGAGCTGTTCGTGGGCGACACCATCAACCTCGGCGCGACGACGATCCTGCGCATCGGCGACCAGAACGGCGTCGTCTACAACTACCCCGAGCGGATGCCCGAGCCGCACCTGCCGCAGGACTGAGCTACTCGATCGCCCGGATCATCAGCGTCGAGGAGCACGAGCGCGACCGCGGCGCCCAGTCGCCCGCGGTGGTGCTGCGTCATGCCGCAGTGACCAGGCCGAGCTCGACCGCGACCACGAGCGCGTCAGCCCGGTTCGTGACGCCGAGCTTGCGGTAGAGCGAGGAGACCTGCCCCTTCACCGTGTTCCGCGAGACGACGAGCTCCTGGGCGATCGTGTCGAGGTTCGAGGTCTTGGTCAGCTGGTTGAGCACGACCAGCTCGCGGCGGGTCAGCGCCGCGACGGAACGTGTCACCCCGAACCGGTCGGGCACGTCCGCGAGGTCGAGGCGAGTGCCGAGATTCTGCACCGCCTCTTCGAGGAGCTTGCGGGGGACGAGCATGAGCGGCTGTCGCATCCCGTACCGGCGCATGAGGGCATCGGCACTGCTCAGGGCTTCTGCGCTCGCCGTCGCCGAACCGAGCTTCAGCGCCGCGAGCGACTTGACGATGAGCGACTCGGCGGTAAGGCGGGGCGATGATGCCGCCGGCAGTTGCGACAGGATGAGGGCCTGCTCGTACCGGCCTTCGACGAGGGCAACGCGGGCCATCGCCACCCTGGCCACGGGGCTGTTGGCGTTGGAACCGTCGTTCACGTGGGCGCCTGCGGAGTCCCCGAGTGCGCTGTCCAGGGTCGCCCGAGTGCTCGCGATGATCTGATCCACGTGGGGGAACATCGAGCGCCTGCGCCTTGCGCCGACGATTGCCGCTACCGCGCGCGCGCCGTCGCGGGCGGTGCCCCGCGTGAGCGCGATCATCCCCTCGGCCTGCAGCATGAACGGCCAGTGCTCGATGGTCGGGGCGTGAAAATCGAGTGCCCGGATGTGCCGCTCCGCAGTCTCGTGGTCGAAGCTCTCGAGCGCGACGATCGCCTCCGCGAGCCGGTAGCCGGTGCCGACGTAGCTGTCCTTCCAGCCGTCGGGGCGGACAGCGCCGCGGGCGGTCTCGAGCCACCTCCTAGCGCCGACGATGTCGCCCTGCGCCGCGAGGCTCCAACTCGTCAGGCCGATCGCGTGCACTGCTTCCCACTCATTGGCGTAGTGCTCGGCGGCCTCGAGATCGAGCTGCGCGTGGTGATAGGCCTCGGCCTCGTTCCCGAGGTGCAAGTGCGTGATCGCCAGGTGCGAGTGGGTCAGCGCAACATAGCTCCCAGCCGAGTCCCGGTCGTCGGGGGTGAGCGACTCCACCGAATGAGCCACCTCGGCCGCGGCGCTGGCCGCGGCATCCGCCCTGCCGCCCAGCCGGTGGAGGATCATCAGAATGCCGCGGTTCCACAGCCGGCTGAGCTCCGACCGGTTCTCTTCCTTCGCGTTCCGCGCGGCCGCCAACGTCGCGATCGCGCCGCCGATGTGCCGGATGCTGGCGGGCATGCGCCGATCCCGGCGCACCGAGAGCAGCGACCTGCTCAGCTGCAGCCCGGGGTAGCGGAACATCACGTCATCGGGGATCGTGCGCAGCAGCTCGAGATAGGTCATCGGGTGCGTCATCGTCAGGGTCGAGCCGTGGCGAGAGCGGATGACGTCGAGCAGCTGCCAGTCCTTGACGAGCACGGCCTGGCGGACGGCGGCGAGGGGCTGCTCGTGGTCCGACAGCCAGATGGCCAGCCCGTGGCGGAGGGCCGTTTCATCCTCGCCACTCGTGCTCTCCAGCACGTGCTCGAACTCCTCGCGCAAGAGCGGGTGGAAGCGGAAGACCTCGCTGCCGGACTCGACGTTGAGCGTGCCCAGGGCCTTCGCCTCGAGCTCGGCGAAGCGGGTTGCGGCGACCGCCGATGGCTCGCCCGTGAGGGCCGAGGCCAGCTCGAGGGGCACGGCTTCCGCGATGGAGATGCGCAGGATGAAGCTCGCCTGTTCCGGGGCGGCCGTCTCCAGGACGCTGCGGACGATGCGGCCGACCGCTGCGCCCAGCCCGCGATTGCGGCCGAGACCCGCTCGCCCGCCCGCGGCGAGCTCGACCAGTTCGGCGCGCACGAGCATCGGCCAGCCCCGGGTCACGGCGTGCAGCCCGCGGACAGCGGGCAGCGGTGCCCCGGCGGCGGACGCCAGCTCCGTGACTTCGGCGCTGGTAAGGACGAGCGCGTCGTGATCGATGACCACCACCTCGACCTGCGATCGCGCTAGGGACGAGGTCAGCTGGGCAGCGTCGCGCGTGCTGATGACGATCGACAGGGAGGGCACCTCGGCGAGGAGCCAGATGATGTCGTCGTCCACCTGGCTGTCCCGTACGGTCTGGTAGTCGTCGAGCACCACGACGAATCGACCGGGTATCTCGGCCAGGCCGCGGCCGAGCGACGCACGCAGCGTGTGCGCGACGGGGGAGGCCGGCGCGATGTCCGCCAAGCGGGCACCCGCGCCGGCAATGCCGCTGTCGAGCACCCGGTCGAGCACAGCGCGCCACAGCGCGAACCGGCCGGCCGTGGAGGCCGACAGCGAGATCCAGACCACCGAGTAGTCGCCGGGATGGCTCGTGGCCCACTGTGCGAGGAGCGTGCTCTTGCCCATTCCGGCGGCGCCGTGCACGACCGTCAGTGCGGGCGGCTCGCGTCCGGGCATCCGGCCCAATACGCGAGGGCGGTCGATCAAGCCGGGAGGGAGACGTGGAACGAAGTGTGCGGAGCCCATCGTGTCCAGTCTGTCCATCTGCGCGCGCAGCCGCGAGTCGACGGGCGGTTCGGGGGACATATTGGCCCCCGGAGGGTCAATTCGAGGGTTGATTCGGGGGTGGGCGCCGCCGCGGAATGGGCGGGAACAATACCGTGACAACGTCCCAGGGGGGAGGTTCTTGCGTACGAGTGCTGCGTGCCCCGCGGGGTACAAGACCTCGTAACCACAGGAGATCCACCCATGACACCCATGCGGAACCAGCCCGGCACCGGACGGCGGCGCGCAGTCGTCGCCAGACCCGCCACTCGACGCAGCCGGGGCTTCATCGCGCTGGCGCTCGCTGTGATCGCCGCATCCGTGATCTCCCCGATGGTCGCCTTCGGCGCGGTGCCCGGTGGTCCGGCCACGGTGTCGACCACGGTCAACTTCGTCTCCGGGATCGACCTGACCACCCCGATCACCGAGCTGAGCGCCAACTACGCCGCCCCGGTCGCGGAGCGCCGCTATGCGCTGCAGGTCGGGTACAGCTGCGGGGCCGCCGCCGCGTGCACGGACACGACGATCACCATCGACCCCCAGCCGCTCGACAGCAGCTACGGCACGCAGCGGTTCGCCACGTACGACTCGAGCACGCTGCCCGCGGGGGCGACCATCTCCGGCACTCCGGCGAGCGGCTACGTCGTGCGCCTCGGGACCCTCGCGACCGGGGCATCCGGCTCCTTCACCGTGCTGTACTCCTTCCAGGACCGGCGCAACGGCGTTGCCTCTGCCGAGTCGTTCTTCCTCGACGGCACCACGATCACCAACCGCGTGACCATCGACGCGGCCAATGCCGGTGCCACCGCCTCGGCCACGGACTCGGTGGTCTGGCATATCGCCACCCCGGCTGCGCCGCTCGTCAGCTTCGTGACCACGTCGCTGGCCCGGGCCAACACCGACTACTCCTACGTGGTCCGGATGGCCAGTGACTGCATGTGGTACTACTCGACCGCCAACTACGGCGAGCCGTCGAAGCTCTGCGCCGCGGAGTACTCCAACACGCTCACGCTGCCGACGGGAGTGACGTTCGTGTCGGCCTCACCGGACGGCAACTACAACGCCGGGTCGAACACGGTCACCTGGGCGCAGAGCGGCGAGGCCGCCGCCACAGGCTGGGGCTCGATCAACGGGCGCGGCCTTGACCGCACAGTAACGGTGCGCTTCCCCGATGCGATGTTCCCGAGCGCGTGCACCATCGGCGTGAGCGCGACGTTCGCCACTCGCGTCACCTACCTCGACGGCCAGGAGAAGGATGCGACGACCACGACGTCGCACCAGGCCACTAACTGCGCGCCCTTCGCCTCGGCAACCCCGGTGACCAAGACGACCACCACGCAGCAGACGCCGAACATCGTCTGGGACTCGGTGGAGAACTACTTCAGCATCGGCGTGGGCAACAAGGCGAACGTGCCCGGTGTGGCCGTCATCCGCGACGACAACCTCGGAGCTATCGCCAACGTGCGCGTCTACCGGGTCACCGCGACCGGCTCGACGATCGAGTACGCCCTCGATGACGGCACCACCGGCACGACGACCACAAGCCCGTACAACGCGCCGGCCGGTCGGAAGATCGTCTCGGTGGTCATCACCTCGCCTTCGCTCATCGGCCCCAACCAGCAGGTCGGGTCGCAGCCGAACACCACCTTCTACGGCGTCCAGCTGCGGTACACGGTGGATGGCCCGGCTCCGAGCGCGGGCTGGCAGCGGTCGAACACGGCCACCGCGGAGATGACCTACCCGGGTTGGGGGCTTCCCGCCGCCGATGAGGGCAGCGCCACCGCGAACTTCACTATCTCGCCCACTCCGGGCACGTTCACTGCCGGCATTTCGCGAGTGGTGCCAGGCGGTGCGAACCCGACAGCCGGGCAGCCGGTGAACTACACGGTGACCGGCCGCACGAGCGAGATTCTGCCAGGAGCGCTGATCGAGCCGCAGTACCTCTTCGTCGCGCCCTCCCAGTGGAACATCACGGCGGGCTCGTGGGCGCTCGCCGCAGGCGCCCCTGCCGGTGCGATCTTCGACACGAAGACCGTGACGATCGCGGGCCAGGCCCGGCAGGCACTGTACGTGCACTGGCCGGCCGGCACTACCTGGGGCGCGAACGCGAACTGGCCGAACCTGACGGTAACTGCCACTCCGTCCACCTCGGCGACGGCGGGCAGCTCCGGCATCGCCTCGTCGTTCATCGGCGACGCCGCGCACGCTCTGCCCGGGCTCGCCGGGCGGTGGAACCCGACAACCTTCCCGGATGCTCCGGATCTCGACGGCGACGGCTCGACCACCGAGAACTTCGCCACGGTCAGCGCCGCGGGCGTCACCGTGGGCGCGGCATCGGCCCTGTCCACGGTCAAGGAGATCTGCCGGGTCAATCCGGCGGCCGCGGGTGGCTGCGACTGGGTCTCGGATGCATCCCAGACGATCCCCGTCTCGCCTGTCGCGAGCGACATCCGCTACCGCGTGACCATCACGAACAACGGCAACACCGCTCTGCCGAACGTCGTCGCGTACGACGTGCTGCCCTATCCCGGTGACACCGGGGTCAGCAGCGGGAGCGCCTCGACGCCGCGCGGCTCCCAGTTCACCGAGACCGTGGCGATCGTGAGCAACGTGTCGTCCAATCTCGCGCTGGCGTACTCCACGTCGACCAACCCGTGCCGCACCCAGGTGTACGCCGGAGGACCGGCGGGATGCGCGAACACCTGGAGCACGACGGCCGCGAGCGCCGCGTCCGTCCGTGCGACGGTGAACGGCTCGCTCGCGCCCGGTGCCTCCGCCTCGTTCGGCTACACCGCCAGCGTGCTCGGCACCCCGGCCGCCGGCCAGCGCGCCTGCAACTCGATCGCCACCGCGGCCACGGGCCTTCCGGTGAGCGAGCCCAGCCCCGTGTGCGCCTCGATCGAGGCCGCTGACCTCGAGGTAACGGCGAGCGCGCCCACCGACGTGCAGATCGGGCGGCCGACGGTGCTCCCGTTTACCGTTGCGAACCTCTCGGGCACGGATGCCCCGGCGAAGGCCACCGTGACGATCCCGTCCGGTGTCCGCATCACGGATCTCGACTTCGACTCCTGGAGCTGCACGGCCGGCGGCGCCACCGCTCCCGTGACCGGGCCGGTGACGCTGATCTGCGAGCTGCCCGCGCCGCTCGGCTCCGGCGACACGGCGGCGATGAACATCCCCGCCGTCGTCCTGGCCAACGGCGTTGCGATCACCACCACGGCGGGCAGCGCCGTGTACGACCCCGACCCCACCAACAACACCGACGCGATCACCATCACCGCGGACCCGGCCGCTGCGGGCGGGCTGACCATCACCAAGACCGACGGCGTGACCGCGCTCGTCGCGGGGCAGCAGGCCACCTACACGATCACCGTGGCCAACCAGCTGACCGGTGAGAGTGTGGATTCAGTCGCGATAGCCGACATCCTCCCGCTAGGGCTCGACTTCGTGTCGGCGTCCGACAGCGGAACATTCGACATCGGCACCCGGACTATCACCTGGCCCGTGGTCACCCTCACCGCCGCGGGCTCGGCGCAGCGCACGGTGACCGCGGTACTCGCGGCGGGCACGACGGGAACGGTGTCGAACGTGGTGAGCGCCTCCGCGCCCGACCCCGCGTTCCCGGCCGATACCCTCAGCGCCTCGGCGACGGACGTCGACCAGATCGACGCGATAGTCCTGACCAAGTCGGCGACCATGGACGCCCCGGGCGACCCCTTCGATCCGCACGTGGGCGATACCCTCCGCTACGAGTTCGCCGTCGCGAACACCGGCGCCGGAACCCTCACCGGCGTGAATCTCGCCGACCCGAAGTCCGGCCTCTCCGCGATCACCTTCCCCGGAGGCTGGCCTGGCGCGACCGGAGTGCTCGGCGCTGGCGAGTCCGTCACGGGCATCGCGACCTATGCGCTCACGCAGGACGACATCGACAACGGCAGCACGTCGAACACGGCGACGGTGACCGCGGCCTCGATCGGCGGCGGCACTGTCACCGGCTCCTCCACCGTGAACTACCCGATCCCCGCCGTCGGCGGTATCACCCTCGACAAGCTGGCCGACCTCGATCTCAGCGGACCCGTCGTGGCCGGCGACCAGATCGAGTACACCTTCACCTCGCAGAACACCGGGAACGTCACGCTCCATGATGTGGAGATCACCGACGCCCTCGCGGGCCTCTCTGCGCTCACCTACACCTGGCCGGACATGGCCGCGCCGGGCATTCTCGAGCCCGGTGAGACGGTGACTGCGACCGCGACCTACACCCTCTCCCAGTCCGACCTCGATCGCGGAAGCGTTGCCAACTCCGCGACGGTCTCTGCACTCGACACCCTGGACGCGCCGCTCGATGCTGCCGATGGCGTTGTCACGGGCATCCCTGCCGCCCCTGCCGTCGCCTTCGACAAGGTGGGCGCCCTATTGGGAGGTGTGGCCCGCCCGGCCGCGGGTGACGTGGTCGAGTTCGGCTTCGAGCTCCAGAACACCGGCAACGTGACGGTGAGCGGCCTCGCCATCACGGATGCCCTCGCCGGCGTCTCGGTGATCGCGTACGACCCCTGGCCGGCCGCTGCCGGCACGCTCGCGCCCGGCCAGTCGGTGACGGGCACGGCGACGTACACGCTCTCCCAGGCGGACGTCGACGCCGGCGCGATCATCAACACCGCGAGCCTGACTGGCGTGCCCGCCCGCGGGACCGCCATCGACGAGGATGCCACGGCCACCGTGCCGCTCGCGCAAGTCCCCGGTCTCTCGGTCGTGAAGACCGCCGTCCTGACCGACACGAATGGCGACGGGGCCGCGAACCCCGGCGAGCAGATCCAGTACACGTTCGCACTCGAGAACACCGGGAACGTCACCCTCGTGAACGTGCGGGTCAACGACGGGAAGGTCACAGGGGTCGCTGTGACCGCCTCGATGGCACCCGGCCAGACCGCCATGGTGACGGCCGACCCGTACACGGTAACCACTCTGGACGCCCTGTTCGGCAGGGTGGACAACACGGCGACAGCGTCGGGTACCGCACCGAATAGCTCGGCCACCACGTCGGGCCCCTCGAGCACCACGACGCCGGCCGGGTCTCTGCCCTCCGATCCGCTCGCCTTTACCGGCCAGCAAGTGAACATCGCCCTGGTTGTGGCGGGCGGCGGCGGGCTCGTGCTCGCGGGGCTCGTGCTGCTACTGATCAGGCGGCGCCAGAGGTCAGCGCGCCGCTAGACCTAGACCGGCGTGAGCCGTGTGACGCGCCCGCCGATGACCCATTCGGTGACGAAGACCTCGCCGTTGGCGGTGATCGCGATGCCGTGCGGGCTGCGGAACTTCCTCGGGCGGAGGAAGGGCCGCGCCGTCCTGCCCGCGCGGCTCCAGTTCGGCCACGCCGCACCGGGTCGCGTGATGGGAGAGCCGTATGCCGCGAGCAGCCCGCCGTCCGGTCCGAACTTGAGCAGCCTGCCGCTGGCCTCGGCGACCCACAGCGCATCCTCGTGCACGGCGAGACCGGACGGGCTGTCGCACTGCCCTGCGCGGGTCGAACGCAGGTACTCGCCGTCGAGCGACAGTGCGACGAGCCGCTGGTTGCCGAGGTCGGCGACGAGAAGGGCGGGCACCTCGCCGCGCGGGTCGACGACCAGGGCGTGGGGCCGGACGAAGGGGATGCCCGAGCCGGCGCCGTCCGAACTCCACAGCCGCTCGCCCGCCCGAGAGAAGCAGTGCACCTCGTGGTTGCCGAGGTCGGCCACCCACACCCGCCCGTCGGCGCGGCCGTGGTCGTGGAGCGCGACAGCGGCCGGCCTCCAGCCAGCGGGACCGGCGAGCTCGGAGGTGATGGCCCCCGTGCGGGCATCCAGCCGGACCACCCGGCCCGCAGCCACCAGGTCGCGGTACTGGCCGGCGCCGTCCGGGACGGGCTTGATGCCGGGGTCGGCGATCCACACGCCCTCGGCGGCATCGACCGCCAGACCGTGCGCCTCGGTGACGGGCAGGGGCACCCTCCGCGTCCGCTCGCCGATGACGAGCAGCTCGGTGGCGGGGGCGTTGGGGAGGTAGACGGCGCCGTCCGGTCCGAGAGCGACCCCGTGGTGCGCGAAGGCGGGGTGGTTCTGCGCGTTCGTGTACGACGCGGACCACTCGTAGGCGCGGTCGCCGACAGTGATCATGATGGGGGAGGAGTTCATGGCTAGCGGAGAACGCGCCCGTCCTCGCCATCGAGAAGGTCCAGCTCGTCCCACGTCGGGCCCGCCTGCCAGTCGCTCGCCGACGTGACGGCGAAGGCTCCGGCCGCGGAGGCGACCCGCAGCCGTGCCGCCGGGTCGAGGCCCCGGCATCGTGCGGCAAGATAGCCCGCGCTGAAGGCGTCGCCCGCGCCGACCGGGTCGATCGCGTCCACCGCGAACGCCGGTACGTCGTGGAACTCGCCGTCGATCAGCGCCCGCGAGCCGAGGGACCCCCGCTTGAGGACGACCTCGCTCGGCCCGAGGGCCGCCAGTGCGGAGAGCGCATCGACGTCCGGTGCGACGAGCAGTGCCGCTTCCTCCGGCCCGGCGAAGAGGAGGTCTGCGCGGGCGACGAGCGGCGCGAGCGCTGCGGCTGCGGCGCTCGCCGCCCAGAGTCGCGACCGGTAGTTGATATCGAGGCTGATGGACAGCCCGGCACCTTTGGCCCGGTCGACGGCAGCCGCGACCGCCGCCGCACACGACTCGGACAGCGCGGGCGTGATGCCCGTCACGTGGAGGACGGCGGCATCGTCGAAGAGCGTGTCATCGAGGTCGGCCGGGGAGAGGCGGGAGCCCGCGCTCCCGCTCCGGTAGTAGGTGACGCTGGTCGCGTGCGAGGTGCGTCGGGCCTTCAGCATGAGCCCGGTGGGCGCCTCGCAATCGAGCACCGAGCGGGTGTCGACGCCCTCTCCGCGGAGGATCGAGGTGATCAGCCGGCCGGCCTCGTCGTCGCCGACTCTGCCGAGCCAGCGGGCCGGCACGCCGAGCCGCGCCACACCGATCGCCACGTTCGACTCGGCGCCGGCGATGCTCAGGTCGAGGCGCTGGGCGTGGCGGAGAGGCCCGACGGAGGCCGCCGCGAGCACCATCATCGTCTCGCCGAGCGTGACGACCCCCTTCACCGGTGCTCAGCTCCGACGGCCGCCACCACATCGCGCGCCCTGGATCGCAGGGCTGCCAGGTCGCCGTCCACGAAGGCACTGCCGATGAGAGGGGATCCGATCCCCACCGCGTAGGAGCCGCCGTGCAGGTACTCGCGGATGTCCTGGATGCGAACGCCGCCGGTCGGTATCAGGGGGATGTCGTCTAGCGGCCCGCGCAGCTCCGAGATGTAGCGGGGCCCACCGAGCGCGGCCGCGGGGAAGATCTTCACAGCGGTGGCCCCGCCCGCCCAGGCTGACTCGATCTCAGTCGGCGTGACAGCTCCCGGATACCACGCGAGGCCCAGGCCCAGTGCCAGTTCGCCGACCTCGAGCGAGACCGCCGGTGTCACGATGAAGGACGCCCCGGCGTCGGCGGCGAGGCGCACGTGGTCGGTGGTGCGCACGGTTCCCATGCCCACGTGCGCGCGCCCCGCGCTCGCGATCTCGGCCACCGCCTCCGCCGCCCCCGGGGTGTTCGTGGTCAGCTCGAGGGCCCGGATGCCCGAATCGATGAGGGCGTCGCTGATCTCACGCAGTCGACGCCCCTCCCGGTCGCGCAGGATGGCGATGACTCGTCCTGTGCGGATGCCGTCGGGGTTGGGTTGTGGCATAGGAGCTCCGATGAGACGAGGGCAGGGCAGAACGAAAAGTAATATTATCCGATTGAAACTCGCCCTGCTAGTCTCGCCGCACATCCGACCAACGAAGGGACCCCATGTTCGATCTCGCCGGAGAAGTAGTCCTCGTCACGGGCGGGGCGCAGGGGATCGGGGCCGCGGTCGTCGAGGCGGCGGTCGGAGCGGGCGCCAGGGTCTCCTTCTGCGACATCGACAGGGAGGGCGGCGAGAAGCTCGCCGCCGCACTGGGCCCTGGAGCTGTCCACTTCGTCGAGGCGGATGTCACGTCGGAGGACTCGGTGAGGCGCTGGGTCGAAAGCGCGCGTGACAGCTTCCAGGCCGAGGCGACCGGGCTCGTCAACAACGCGGGCAAGAACTCCTATGCCGACGCAGCCACCATGACCGTTGAGCAGTGGGACGAGTTCTTCTCCCTCGACCTGCGCAGCGCATGGCTGTGCGCGCGGGCGGTGCTCCCCCCGATGCTTGCGGCCGGTCATGGCTCGATCGTGTCGATCTCGAGCATCCACGCGAAGCTGACCATCCCGGGCATGTTCCCCTATGCGGCGGCGAAGGCGGGGCTCCTGGGCCTCACCCGTGCGCTGGCGCTCGACACCGGAGCACGAGGGGTTCGGGCCAACTCGGTCTCTCCCGGGCTGGTCTGGACGCCCTTGAACGAGCGCCACTTCGCCTCGCGCCCAGACGAGCTGGCCACTACTCTCGCCGCGCAGCCGATGGGCCGAGCCGCCGAGCCCGACGAAGTCGCGGCGGTGGTGTGCTTCCTGCTCTCCAGGGGCGCTTCATTCGTGAACGGTGCCGATTGGGCGGTTGACGGCGGGTACGGTGCCAGGCTCGCGTAGCTTATAAAAGTATTATATGTATAGTGAGAATCCGAACGAGGAGTCTCATGCAACACAATCTGTCGAGGGCGCAACGGTGAGCGCCAAGAACCTCGGCTCCACCGGGCGCCGCTCGTCGACGTGGCTCGGCGACGGCGGCAAGGCCGGTTTCATCGCGCGCCACCACCTGCGGCAGGAGGGGCTGTCGTCCCGGCAGTTCGACGGGCGGCCCGTGATCGGCATCGCCAACACCTGGTCGGAGCTCACGCCGTGCAACATCCACCTGCGCGGGCTCGCCGAGGGCGCGCGCCGGGGCATCCAGCAGGCCGGCGGCACCGCGCTCGAGTTCCCGGTGCTCTCGATCGGGGAGCCCTTCATGCGCCCGACCTCGATGCTCTACCGCAACCTGATGGCGATGGAGCTCGAGGAGCTCTGCCGGGCGAACCCACTCGATGCAGTGGTCGTGCTCACCGGCTGTGACAAGACGACCCCCGCCGCGCTGATGGCGCTTGCCAGCGTCGACCTGCCGTCGATCGTCCTCACCGGCGGCCCGATGCTCAACGGGCGGTTCCGCGGCCGCACGGTCGGCAGCGGCACCGACGTGTGGAAGATGTCGGAGTCGCTCCGATCCGGTGAGATCTCGCAGGCAGACTTCACCGAGTTCGAGAGCGCCCTCAACCGGTCCGCCGGGCACTGCATGACGATGGGCACGGCGTCGACCATGGCCTCCATCACAGAGGCGATCGGGATGCAGCTCCCGAATGCCGCGGCCCTGCCCGCGGTCGACTCCCGCCGTCTCGTGCTGGCCGAAGACACCGGGGCGCGCGCCGTAGAGCTCGCAGTCGAGGGTCTCCGGCCCTCCGCGATCATGACCCGCGAGGCGCTCGAGAACGCGATCCTGGTGAACGCGGCGTGCGGCGGGTCGACCAACGCGATCCTGCACCTGCTCGCGATCGCCGGCCGGCTGGGGATCGGCCTCACGCTCGACGACATCGACGCGATCACCAGCCGCATACCGCTGCTCGTCGACCTGATGCCGAGCGGCGCGTTCCTCATGGAGGACTTCGCGTACGCGGGCGGGGTGCCCGCGCTCCTCCATGAGCTGTCCGCCGTCATCCACGGCGATGCCATGACGGTGACCGGCCGCACTCTCGCCGAGAACATCGTGCCGTTCCGCAATGACGACAGCGCGGTCATCCGGCCGCTCTCGAACCCGGTGCAGCCGGCCGGGTCGGGCACCGCCGTGCTTCGGGGCAACCTCGCACCGGACGGCGCCGTGATCAAGGTGAGCGCCGCCGATCCGGCTCTCCTCACCCACCTCGGGCCGGCGCTCGTCTTCGACTCGCTCGAGGAGTACCTCGCGGTGATGGGCGACCCCGAGCTCGACGTGACTGCGGACACCGTCCTGGTGGTGCGGGGCTGCGGGCCGAAGGGCTACCCGGGCATGCCGGAGGTGGGCAACCTCCCGCTCCCGCAGCGCCTCCTCGACGCCGGCGTCACCGACCTCGTCCGCATCTCCGACGCGCGGATGAGCGGCACGGCCTTTGGCGCCTGCGTGCTCCACGTCGCCCCCGAGTCGGCTGCGGGCGGTCCGCTCGCGCTCGTCCGGACCGGCGACATGGTGTGCCTGGATGTGCCCAACCGCCGCCTCGACATGCTCGTCGACCTGGCGGAGCTCGCGAGACGGCGAGCGGGCCTCCCACCCTCGGCCCCGCCCGCGGACCGCGGATGGACCCGGTTGTACACCGAGCACGTCCTGCAGGCCGATCGCGGCGTCGATCTCGATTTCCTCGTCGGGGCCAGCGGCGACCGCCCTGCCCGCTCGCCCTTCTAGTGGAGGACTGCCGATGAACCAGCACCGGGTCGAGGGCGTGTGCCCGGTCGTAGCGACACCCTTCACCGCGG
Organism: Rhodoglobus sp.; assembly: GCA_025463515.1. Classification (GTDB taxonomy): domain Bacteria; phylum Actinomycetota; class Actinomycetes; order Actinomycetales; family Microbacteriaceae; genus Rhodoglobus. Next base: position 84,201 of record JAODAQ010000037.1, on the reverse strand, counting down.
CGGGCGCCGTCGACTACGAGGGCTTCCGGCGCACCCTCCGCCACCTCATCGGCGTGGGCGTTCGCAGCGTGATGTTCCCCGGGTTCGCGAGCGAGTTCTACAAGCTGACGGACGCCGAGTGCGACAGCCTGGTCGAGATCCTGATCGACGAGACCGGGGATGCCCCTGAGCCGGTCACGAGGGTGATCTCGATCCCCGACCACGCGACATCCGTCGCCGTCGACCGTGCCACGCGCGCCGTGGAGGCTGGGGCGGACATGGTCAACCTTCTTCCGCCGAGCGCTCACGGGCCGAGTTCCGCGCAGGTGCGGCAGCACCTCCAAGCGGTGCTCGCCGCAATCGCGCCCACGCCGGCCATCCTGCAGTACGCGCCGGCGCAGACCGGTGTGACGCTCGATCCGTCCGTCATCGCCGCGATTGCCGAGGCGCACCCCAACCTCGTGCAGGTGAAGGTGGAGTCGACGCCTCCCGGGCAGCTGATCACCGCGCTGCGCGAGGCCGCACCGGTCATGTCGTGCGTCGTCGGCTACGCGGGCCTCCAGCTGCCGGACGGCCTGCGGCGCGGGGCGGTCGGGGTTCAGCCCGGAAGCTCCTTCCCGGAGCTCTACCTCATGATCTGGGAGCGCTGGACTGACGGCGACCTGGACGGCGCCCAGCAGCTGCACACCCGGCTGCTTCCCTACCTGTCGTACTGGATGCAGTCGGTGGAGCTCATCATCGCCGTCGAGAAGGAGATCAGCTACCGCCGCGGAATCATCTCCACCCCGAGGTGCAGGGCGCCGTTCCGCGAGCTCGACTCTGAGGAGATGACGATGGTCGACCGCTTCTTCGAGGAGTTCGGCGGGCATCTCCCCATACTGGGATGAAGGCTACGTTCTCTATTAATCATATAAAAGTATGAAAGTGCCACTTAACGTCAAGGAGGACGTATGCACAAGAGAACGAAATCAAGGTTGAGGATCGCGGGGGCGGCCGTCGTGGCGTCTTCGCTGCTGGGGGCGGGCCTATGGGCAGCCCCTGTTCCGGTCGAGGCGGCGGTCGGCGCCTACGTGGACCCGAACGACGTCCGGGTCGCGAATTGGCAGGGCTGGGGAACGTCCTTGGCGTGGTGGGCAGACCGGGTGGGAACCTGGCCGGCCAGCAAGCGGGCCGAGGTGGCGGACCTGCTCTACTCGCCGACGAACGGTCTCGGGCTCAACATTGTCCGCTACAACTTCGGCGGCAGCGCAGATCCCAACCCCATCGCGGCGATGCGGCCCGGGGGCGCGGTGCCCACCTTCTACCAGAGGGACAACGGAACGTCGGCATACGACTGGACAGTCGACAAGGGTCAGCGGGCCTTGCTGGAGGACGCGAAAGCGCGCGGGGCCGACGTGTTCGAGGCGCAGCTCAACAGCCCGCCCTATTGGATGACGGTGAGCGGCGATCCCCGCGGCCACACGAACTGCCGAGGTGTCGACAACCTGGCCCCCGCCAACTACGACGCGTACGTCGACTACATCGTCACGGTGCTCAAGAAGTTCCGCGACGACTTCGGCACGGAGTTCAGCACCATCTCTCCGTACAACGAGCCCGACGTCTGCTGGCGCGGAGGCATCCAGGAGGGCGCCACCCTCTCGGCTGCGGCCCAGTCGTCGATCATCACGAAGCTGGACGCGAAGCTGGCTGCGGAGGGGATGCCCACCCAGATCTCCGGCCCCGAGTCCTCGTCGTTGGACCGCTTCAACTCCATCTGGAACTCGCTCACCCCCGCGGCGCGCTCGGCGATCGATCAGATCAACGTGCACCAGTACGGCGGGAGCAACAGAGCCGGAGTGCGCTCGGTCGCCAAGAGCACGGGCAAGCGGCTCTGGATGTCCGAGTGGGGATGCTGCGACGGCACCGGTGGCGACAGCCACACGTCCACCTACCCGGGCCTGCGCATCGCACAGGCCATCACGACGGACCTCGACATCATGCGCCCGTCCGCCTGGGTGATGTGGCAGGCCGTCGAAGACGAGGGCATCATGCAGTCGTACAGGATCACCTGGGGTGCGATCCACGCGGACATGGCGGGCTCGTCGAACACTTACTCGACCACGAAGATGTTCCCCTTCTTCCGTCAGTTCACGAACTTCGTGCGCCCGGGGTCGCAGATCATCGGCAGCGGCGACCCGAACGTGGTGGCGTCCTACACGCCGTCGACCGGGAAGCTGAACCTGGTCGCGGTCAACAGCGGCTCGACCGCGGTCAGCAAGACGTTCAACCTCAGCGGGTTCTCGTCCTCGGGCAGCACAGCCTCGGTCGTGCGCACCTCGGGGTCGGAGTCGTTCGCCGCGGTCGCCGCGGCACCGATCGCCGGAAAGCAGCTCGCGGTCAGCCTCCCCGCCGGATCGGTGACGACCTACTCCCTCGATGTCGGATCGGCCGTCGCGTCGCCGTGGAACGCGACCACGGAGTACGAGATCGAGAGCGTGAAGAGCGGTCAGAACCTCTCGATCGCCGGCGGCTCGGTGAGCAACGGAGGTCAGGGCATCCAGTCGCCGGACACGGACTCGGCCGAGCAGCGCTGGCGGCTGCAGCCGGACGGGGGCTTCTTCAGGATCGTCAACGTCAAGAGCGGGCAGTTGCTGTCGGTCGCGGGCGAGAGTATCGCGGACGGCGGGAACGTCGTCCAATGGCCCGACGGCGGCGGTCTGCACCAGCGCTGGCGGATCGTCCCAGCTGTCGACGGCGGCATCGCGATCGTGAACGCGAGGAGCGGCAAGCTGCTCACGGTCAATGACGGGTCGGTGGCCAGTGGCGCAACCGTCCTCCAGTGGGGCGACACCTCGGTGACGTCGCAGCGCTGGCTGGTCGCGCCCAAGTAGTCGATCGCGAGCCGCACCGGGAGCCTCTCGGTGCGGCTCGTGGTCGTCAGGCCTGATCCGCCCCGAGGATGCCGGCGATCTCCTCGGCGGACTTGGCGACGAGCTCCTCGGTCGCCTGCCGCGCCGCCGGGGCATCCCCCCGCTCGATTGCGTCGTAGACGATTCGGTGCTGGGCGATGAACTCGTCCGAGATGGCGTGCCGTGTCGCGAGCTCGTGGCGCGCGTAGAGCGCGGGTGCGAGGACCACCTCGAACCGGTGGAGCAGCTCGTTGCCGCACGCGGCGAGCACTGCCAGGTGGAACGCGACGTCGCTCTCGACCTGCTCGCGCTCATCGCGCAGCTTCGCGGCCTGCTCGAGCCGCACGAGGGCGGCAGCCATCGTCTCCAGCTGCTCGGGCGTCCGGTGCTCCGCGGCCATGGCGGCGGCCGCCGGCTCGAAGACCGCCCGCACTTCGTCCAGCTCGGTCACGAGGCGCGCGTCGAGCCGGTCGACCGTGCGCCACCGCATGACGTCCACGTCGAGGAGCTGCCACTGCGAGCGGGGGGCGACGGTGGTGCCCAGCTTCGGCCGCGCGTCAACGAGCCCCTTCGCCGTCAGCACCTTGAGCGATTCCCGGATGACCGTCCGGCTGACCTCGAACTCCTCCATGAACTTGTCGGGGTCGAGCAGCGCTCCGACTGCGAAGTCGCCCTGCACGATCCGCGCGCCCAGTGAGTTGACTACTTGGCCGTGAAGACCTCGGCCGCTGAGTGTGGTCACACAGACCCCTAAAAATAGTATTATTCCGTCGAGTCGATTCGACTCGTAATAAGCACACTAATGGAGTTGCCCTCATGGCCGTTCGCCAGTCTCCCATCCGGGTCCCGCTCGTTCCGACTCCTGATCCCGGGGCGCCGGGCTCGGCTCGGGTGATCAGCCTCGACGAGGGCTGGCAGTTGAACCTGGCGCCGGGCGGGGCACCGTGGGATGCCCGCTCCGACGCCGGCACGTGGCATCCGGTCGCTGTTCCGGGGGAGCCGGCCATGCAGGGGTTCGACGTGGCCTTCGACTCGGAGTTCGCCTACCGCCTCGACCTGGCGGACCCCGTGCGCGAGCCCGGGGACCGAGTCGTCCTCCGCTTCGACGGCGTCTACAGCGCCGCTCGGGTGTGGGTCAACGGCGAACCCGTGGGCGAGCACGTGGGCGGCTTCACGCGGTTCGAGTTCGAGATTGCCGACCGCCTCGCGCCGGGGTCGAACCGCATCGTCGTGGGTGTGACCGACCGGTCGGACTCGGTGTCGACGGCCTCGCACTACGCGTTCCACCCGATCGGCGGCATCCTGCGGCCCGTGTCGCTCGTCGTGCTGCCGCCGGACCACCTCGCGCGGCTCCACATCAGCACCCCCATCGAGGACGCGGCGAGCGGGCGCGGGCGCCTTCACCTCGACTTCGACGCCGTCGGCGGCGACGCGGAGCTCCACCTCGAGCTGCGGGATCCGGATGGCGGCCCGGTGTCCGGCTGGGACGACCACGTCGTGCCGATTCCGGGATCGGGCAGCTACCAGCTGGAGTTCCCGCTCCGCGACCTGCAGTTGTGGAGCGACGAGAGCCCCCGGCTCTATGCCCTCTCGGCCGTGCTGCGCGGCGAGCGCGAGGTGCGCTACACCCGCCGGGTCGGGTTCCGGTCGGTGCGGGTCGAGGGCAACCGCCTGTTGCTGAACGACCAGCCGGTGCTGCTGCGGGGCATCAACCGGCACGACCTGCACCCCCGCCTCGGCCGGGCGAGCGACGGGAGCCTCGAGCGGCGCGACCTCGAGCTCTTCCGCGACGCGAACATCAACTTCGTGCGGACCTCGCACTACCCGCCGCCGCCCGAGCTCCTCGAGGCCGCCGACGAGCTGGGCATCCTCGTCGAGGTGGAGAACGGCGTCTGCTGGGCCGGCCAGTTCGGCTGGCCGGCGACGCAGGACGAGCCGCGGTTCGCCGAGGAGTACCTGGGCCCGCTCGCCGAGATGGTCGAGCTCCATCGCAACCACGCGAGTGTCGTCATCTGGTCGATCGGCAACGAGAGCACGTGGGGCGAGAACTTCCGGCGCTCCTTCGACCAGGTCGCAGCGTCCGACCCCACCCGCCCGGTCATCATGAGCTTCGAGGGCGGGCCCGAGCACATCCTGAGCTCGCACTATCCCGCCTACGGCAGCGACCCCGGCTCCGCTGCCAAGCCCGTGCTTCACGACGAGATCGTCCACCTGCCGGTGTACCAGTCGGCCGCGCTGCGCCGCGACCCGGGCGTCCACGCGGACTGGGCGCGCACGCTCGACGACTTCATGGTGCGGCTGCGCGCCTCGGAGGGCGGTGCCGGCCTCGCAGTGTGGTCGGGCGTCGACGAGCAGTTCTTGCTGCCCGAGGGCACTCGTGGCTTCGGGCCGTGGGGCATCATCGACATCTGGCGCCGCCGAAAGCCCGAGTGGTGGGGGATGCGCGCCGCCTACAGCCCCGTCCGCCTCGACGTCGACCGGGCCGCCCAGCACGGCGACTCGCTCCGGGTGCCGGTCGTCAACCACCTTCGGACCCAGGGCCTTGCGGACTACCGCTTCGAGTGGCGCCGCCCTGACAGCGGCGCGAGCGGCGTGATTGCCGGGCTCGACATTGCTCCCGGCCGGGAGGGCGCCGTGGTCGTCCCGGCCGGGACGGGCAACCTCGAGCTGCGGGTGATCGCCCCCGACGGGCGCGTGGTCGACGAGCGCGCACTGATCGCGCCCGCGGGCACGGCCCCGGTGCTCGGCACGACCGCCCTCTCCGCGACCGAGGGGGAGGGGCAGCTGGTGGTCGCCAATGGCGACGGCACCTTCGTGGTCAGACTGGACTCGACGACGGGTCGGCTCATCGAGTGCAGCGCCAACGGGGGCGCCGTCATCACCGGGCCGATCGAGCCGCAGGTCGACGAGCGAGTGCTCGGGGAGTGGCGGTCCACGGGGTTCGCCTGGCATGCGGCCGACGACCAGGTGACGGTCACGTCGACGGGCCGGGCAGGCGGGTTCGAGCTACGGCTCGGACTCGTGATCCGGGAGTGCGGCATCCGGGTCGATTTTGAACTCGACGGGCCGGTCGCCGGGAGGGTGCAGGAGGCCGGCGTCGCGGTGCCCCTGACCTCGGAGGCCGCGTGGACGCAGTGGGAGAGCGCGCCGCCGCTCGCCCTCACGGACGCCGCCTACCTCGGCAGGCACCGGGGCACGGCCTCGCGCGATGCGGCACCCGACCCGCGCGTTCTGGGCGAGGGCCCGGCGCTCTGGATGACGGTCGACTCGGGTGCGATCGACGCCTCGTTCGCAGACCGCTGGAGCCGGGACTTCCGCGCCGGCCGCTCCCACGTCCGCACGCAGGCGGTGACGGATGCCACGGGCGCGGGCCTCACGCTCGTCGCCCGGTCGCCGCTCGCCACCCGCCTCTCGCCGCGCCGGGCCGTGCTCGAGCCGGACGCCCCGGCCGTGCGCCGTGCGGGGGACTGGCAGCTCCGCGAAGTGGCGGGCGGCCTCAACCAGGGCGGCAATGGAGTGTTCGACTTCCGGGCGGAGGAGCCGGGGTCGTCACTGACCGTGGCGTTCAGCGGCGAGAGCATCGACTGCCTCGGTGCGCTCGGCCCCGACCTCGGCATCGTCAGCGTGAGCGTCGACGGCGTGGTGGTCGCGCCTGCGGTCGACCTCTTCTCGCCCGTCGACTGTGCGGGCCACACGTTCTTCACCGCGAGCGGGCTCTCCGATACCGAGCACGAGTTGTGCGTGACCCTGACCGGGATGCACCACCCCTGGTCGCGCGGGGCCGCCGCGCGAGTGCGGGCCTTCGAGGTCTTCCGTCCCGCGCCGGAGACGGTGCTCAACGTCCTGGCGGAGCGCCACTACCCGTACACCGGATCATTCGACTGGGTCGACCCGGCGGAGGTCGCGGCGGGGGCTCGAATCCACGCGAAAGGGTCGTTTGACCTGCGGTTCTGACGGTCTTTGTCAACTAATCATAAAATATGCTAAATTCGTTCCACCCCGACAAGGAAGCCCCATGACACCGAAGTCTCCTGCGCCGACTGCGCCCCCGGCCCGGCCCGACCGCCGCCGCTGGGTGGGGTGGGCTTTCGTCGCCCCGTTCATGGCGGTCTTCCTCCTCGTGCTCGTCGCCCCGGTGCTCTACTCGATCTACCTCAGCCTCTTCCGCGAGCAGCTCATCGGCGGCACGAGCTTCGTCGGCCTGGAGAACTACGGCCGCGCCCTCGTCGATCCGAAGTTCTGGGACTCGTTCGGCCGCGTGCTGTTCTTCCTGCTCGTCCAGGTGCCGATCATGCTCCTGCTGGCGCTCGCCGCGGCGCTCGCCATCGACAGCGGCCGCCTCCGGTTCGCCGCGTTCTTCCGAGTCTCGCTCTTTCTCCCCTACGCCGTTCCCGCAGTGGTCGCCACCCTGATGTGGGGCTTCATCTTCGGCACCCGCTTCGGCCTCATCGGCAACCTGAACGACCTGCTGCACCTCGAGCTTCCGGCTCCGCTCTCCCACAGCTGGATCCTCGCGGCGATCGGCAACATCGTGACCTGGGAGTTCATCGGCTACAACATGCTGATCTTCTACTCCGCGCTCCGGGTCATCCCGGGCGACCTGTACGAAGCGGCGGCGCTCGACGGCGCCGGGCAGTTCCGCGTCGTCACCGACATCAAGCTCCCCGCGATCAGGGGCGCCATCGTCATCGCGTCGATCTTCTCCGTCATCGGCAGCTTCCAGCTCTTCAACGAGCCCAACATCCTCAAGCCGCTCGCACCCAACGCGATCAGCACCTACTTCACCCCCAATATGTACGCGTACAACCTGTCGTTCGCGGGCCAGCAGTTCAACTACGCCGCAGCGGTGGCCATCATCATGGGCATCGCGACGATGGTCATCGCCTACGTCGTGCAGCTCACCGGGTCGCGCAAGGAGCAGGCCCGATGACGGCGCAGCGCCGAAAGGGCGCCACCGGGCCCTCGGTACCGCTGACCCTCGTCATGACCGTGCTGGCGCTCTACACGCTCCTGCCCCTCGCGTGGCTCGTCATCAATTCGACGAAGACGCAGTCGGCACTGCTCTCGAGCTTCGGGCTGTGGTTCTCGGGAGACTTCGCGCTGTGGGACAACATCGTGCAGACCGTCACCTACAACGACGGCGTCTTCGTGCGCTGGTTCGGCAACACGCTGCTCTACGTCATTGCGGGTGCCGGCGGGGCGACGATCCTCGCGACTCTCGCGGGCTACGGGCTGGCCAAGTTCCGCTTCCCGGGGCGCCGCGCGGTGTTCGCCGTCGTCCTCGGCGCGGTGGCGGTGCCCGGTGCGGCGCTCGCGGTGCCCACCTTCCTCATGTTCAGCCAGCTGGGTCTCACGAACACGCCGTGGTCGATCATCATCCCGTCGCTGGTCAGCCCGTTCGGGCTGTACCTGATCTGGGTCTACGCGTCAGATGCCGTGCCGGGGGAGCTGCTCGAGGCGGCCCGGATCGACGGGGCCGGCGAGTTCCGCACGTTCTTCCTCGTGTCCGCCCGCCTGCTCGCGCCGGGGGCCGTGACCGTCCTGCTGTTCACGGTGGTCGCGACGTGGAACAACTACTTCCTGCCGCTCATCATGCTGAGCGACTCCACATGGTACCCGCTGACCGTCGGGCTGAACTCCTGGAATGCACAGGCGTCGACGGCGGGCGGCGAGGCCATCTTCAATCTTGTGATCACCGGATCGCTACTGACGATCGTCCCGATCGTCATCGCGTTCCTCTTCCTCCAGCGCTTCTGGCAGTCAGGCCTGGCCGCCGGGAGCGTCAAGGAGTGAGTTCGCAAGGCCGTAGTCCCCGAGCATCCGCTCGAACCTCCCCATCGCATCACAACGCAGTGAAAGGAACACGAAGAACCATGATTCGACACAGCACCGCGCGAAGGATTGCGGGCGTAGCACTCGCCGCATCCCTTCTCGGCGGCCTCGCCGCCTGCGCCCCCAGTTCCAGCACGGACGACGAAGGCGCAACCGCAACGCAGGCCGAGATCGACGCCGCACTGGAGAAGGGCGGCTCGCTCACGTTCTGGACCTGGGCCCCCCAGGCCACGGACATCGTCGCCGCGTTCGAGGAGGCGCACCCCAATGTCGATGTGAAGCTCGAGAACGTCGGCACCGGCAACGACCACTACACCAAGCTCCAGAACGCCATCAAGGCGGGCAGCGGTGCGCCGGATGTCGCGCAGATCGAGTACTTCGCGTTCCCGCAGTTCGCGCTCTCGGGCGCCCTGCAGGATCTGAGTGGCTTCGGCGCTGAGTCCCTCAAGGACCAGTACACGCCCGGAACCTGGGGCTCCGTCGCCATCAACGGCGGCATCTACGGCCTCCCGCAGGACTCCGGCCCCATGGCCCTGTTCTACCGCCAGGACGTGTTCGACGGGCTCGGCCTCGACGTGCCGAAGACCTGGGACGAGTACCTCGAAGCGGCGCGCGCGATCCACGCCGCGAACCCGGACCACTACATCATCAACGACATCGGCGACGCCGGCTTCACGGAGAGCATGATCTGGCAGGCGGGCGGGCATCCGTACACGACCGACGGCGAGAACGTGAAGATCGACTTCGCATCGGACGAGGGCACCCAGAAGTGGACGGAGGTGTGGAACACGATGCTCGCCGAGGGACTCGTGGCGCCCGTGCCCGCGTGGAGTGACGAGTGGTTCAAGCGCCTCGGCGACGGTTCGATCGCGAGCCTCGTGATCGGCGCCTGGATGCCCGGCAACCTCGAGAACGGAGCACCGGCCGGTGCCGGCCAGTGGCGAGTCGCCCCTGTCCCCACCTACGACGGTGGCGCGGGGGCGAACTCCGAGAACGGCGGCGGCGGCGACGCGGTCATCAGCCAGAGCAAGAACAAGCCGCTCGCCTACGGCTTCCTCCAGTTCCTCAACGGACCCGAGGGCGCGGCGATCCACGCCGCCGGCGGCGGCTTCCCGTCGACCCTGGCCGACCTCGAGTCGAAGGAGTTCCTCGGCTACCAGAGCGACTACTTCGGCGGGCAGAAGATCAACGACGTGCTCGTCCAGGGCTCGAAGGACGTCCTGCCGGGATGGACCTTCCTTCCCTTCCAGGCCTACGCCAACAGCATCTACGGAGACACTGTCGGCCAGGCCTACGCCACGAACGGCGACCTGAATGAGGGTCTCGCGAAGTGGGCCGAGGGCAGCATCGCCTACGGCAACGAGCAGGGTTTCACCGCCTCCGGCGAGTAGGCCCGACGGGGGCACGGCGCGCAGGCGCCGTGCCCCTTTTCCGTGCCCGCTCGGTCCGTGCCCGCTCGGTCGCCGGCTAGAGCTCGGTCGGCGTGAGCAGCGGCTCGGAGACGAACCGCGCCCGAGCCTCTCGGAGTGACTCGAACTCCAGCAGCGTCACCGTGTTCGAACCCGCGCGCGTGACGGGTGCCGGTACGTAGAGGGTGTGCTGGGGCCCGTTGCGCCAGTAGCGCCCGAGCAGGAGGCCGTTGACCCAGGCGAAGCCCTTGCCCCACGCAGACGTGTCGAGGAACAGGTCGGCAGGCTCGGCTAGCTCGAACCGTCCGCGCGCGACCAGCGGCGCCGTGGTGGGCGGGCCGCCGACGAGGGCTGCACCGGGGGCCAGGTCGAGGTCGAGCAACTGCACGGTCCAGCCGGCGAGAGCCGTGCCATCCAGAGTCGCCTCGCCGATGAGGCCCTTGTGCTCGCCGATGCGCGGGCCGTAGCTCACCCGGCCCTGGTCCTCCACGATGACGGTCAGCTCAGCGACCTCGGCGGGGAGGACTATCGAGTTCTCGTTGAGGGTGCGGGACAGCACGCCGACCGGGCGCCCGTCCGCGAAGACCCAGGCCCGGTCCCTGACCTCCCCGAAGCGCAGCACGGATGCCGCGCCCGTGCTCACGCGGGTGCTGAAGACCGCCGCTCCGCGGTAGTGCTCGAGGTCGTCGAGCGTGGGCAGATTGTCGTGCTCGGATGTCGCGGACACGAGGTCCTCCAGGCCGAGCAGTGGCGCGCTCTCGGTCAGCGCGACCTCGAACTCGGGGGCGGGGGAGCCCGGCTCGACGGCCTCGGCGGGCAGCTCCGCGTACCGGGACAGCACCTCCCGGAAGGCGAAGTACTTCGCGGTGGGCCGGCCGGCCTCGTCGAGCGGGGCGTCGTAGTCGTAGGACGTGGTGATCGGCAGGTAGCGCCCCTTGTCGTTCGCCCCGTTGGTGAGGCCGAAGTTCGTGCCGCCGTGGAACATGTAGATGTTCACCGATCCGCCGCGGGACAGGATCGCGTCGAGCTCGGCAGCGGTCGCCGCAGCATCGGTGGTGTGGTGGTGGCCGCCCCAGTCGTCGAACCAGCCGTCCCAGAACTCCATGCACATGAGGGGGCCGGTGGGCTGGTGCTTGCGCAGCACGGTGAGCCGCTCGACGGCGTTCGACCCGAAGGACGCGGTCTTGTGCAGCCCCTCGGTGCTGCCGTCCCGCAGCATCTGGTCGACGGGCTGGTCCACCGAGACCAAGGGCACGACGATGCCCGCCTCCCGGGTCACCCGGATGAGCTCGGCGAGGTACGCCTGGTCCGATCCGTAGGCGCCGTACTCGTTCTCGATCTGCACGAGGATGACGGGGCCGCCGTTGTCCACCTGCCGCGGTGCGACGATCCGGTACACCCGGCGGAGGTAGTCGGTCACCGCGGCAAGGTACTGCGGCTCGAGCCGGCGCACGCCCACGCTCTGGTCGCGGAAGAGCCAGGCCGGGAGTCCGCCGTTGTCCCACTCGGCGCAGATGTAGGGGCCCGGCCGGACAATGGCCTGCATGCCCTCGGCGGCGACGAGGTCGAGGAAGCGACCCAGGTCGAGTCCGGCATCCTCGACCCAGCTGTCGGCGGTCGTCGCGTGGGCATTCCACGGCACATAGGTCTCAATGGTGTTCAGGCCCATGAGCCGCGCCTTGTGGATGCGGTCGGCCCAGTGGTCCGGATGCACGCGGAAGTAGTGGAGCGCGCCGGACAGGATCTGGAACCGCTGTCCGTCGAGCTGGAAGTCTTGCTCGCCGATGGTGAAGTGGGGCACAGGATGCTTTCGTGAGGTCGTGGTGCGTGGCCGGCCGGAGTCCGGCCGGCCACGCGGTACTGCGGTGGTGGTTACTTGTTGACGGTGAAGCCCTGTTTGTCGCCGTACTCCACGAGGGCGTCCTGCCAGGCCTGCAGGCCGGCGTTGAGGTCCGTCTTGTTGGCGTAGGCCTGGCCCACGGTGTCGCCGAAGATGCTGTTGGCGTACACCTGGTACGGGAGGTAGTACCAGTCGGACGACGGCGCCTCGGCGGCCGCAGCGAGCACTTCGTTGATCTTCTGGCCGCCGAAGTAGTCGGACTCGACGCCGAGGAAGTCAGGCGAGCTGATGTCCGCGGTGGTCGACGGGAAGCCGCCGCCGTCCAGGAACACCTTCACGCTCTCGTCGCTGTTGTTCAGCCACTTGAGGAAGCCCGCTGCGAGCGCCGGGTTGGAGCTCTGCTTGAGGACTACCTGTCCGCCGCCGCCGTTCTCGGCGCCCGCGGGCTTGCCGTCGTAGCTCGGCGCCGGGGCCACTGCCCAGTCGCCGGACGCGTCGGGCACGGAGCCCTCCAGCACCCCGGGCATCCAGGCGCCGATGATCAGGGTTGCCACCGTGCCGTCGGCCAGGCCCTTGAACCACTCGTCGCTCCACCCGGGTACCGGGGCGAGCAGGTCTTTCTCGAGGAGCTGGTTCCAGGTGTCTGCCCACTTCTTCGATCCCGCGTCCTGCAGGTCGATCGTGACCTTGTCGCCGTCCGCCTGGAACGGGTGGCCCGCAGCCTGCCAGATCATCGTCGTGGTGAAGCCGGCGTCGCCGGTGTCGCTCGTGATGTACTTCGTCGGATCGGCGGCGTGCAGCTTCTCCGCGGCGGCGAGGTACTCGTCCCAGGTCGTCGGAACGGCGATTCCGAACTGGTCGAAGATGCGCTTGTTGTAGAACATCGCGATGGGTCCCGAGTCCTGCGGGAGCCCGTAGACGGCGTCGCCCACGGTCACCGCGCCCCAGGTGGACGGCGTGTAGTCGGCCTCAAGGTCGCCGAATCCATAGGGCGCGAGGTCGACGAGCGAGTCCGTCAGTGCGAACTGCGGGAGCGCGTAGTACTCGACCTGCGCGACATCGGGGCCTCCGGTGCCCGCCGCGATGGCGTTCTGCAGCTTCGTGTACTCGTCGTTGCCGGTTCCGGCGTTGACGAGCTCCACGTCGACCTTGGGGTACGCCTTCTCGAAGGCCGCGACCTGCGCCTCGGCCTGCGGCGTCCACGACCAGTAGGTGAGGGTGCCGCCCGCCTCGAGGGCGGCGTCGATGTCCGTGTCCGCGGATGTCGGGCCGCCGTCGCTGCCGGTGCAGGCGGTGAGCGCGCCGATCACGACGGCCGAGACCGCGAGTCCGGCGAGGGCGCGCCGCTTCGCTGCGGCTGTGCGCATGGGGTTCATGCTGTGTCCTTTCACTTCTTCGTTGAATGGGATGGTGCTTCGCTAAGCCGCGACTCCCGTCACTGCTTGACGCTTCCGGCGCTCAGCCCCGACTGCCAGAACCGCTGCAGGAAGAGGAAGGCGACGACTATGGGGACGATCGTGAGCAGCGAGCCCATGATCACCAGGTTGTAGATGGGCTCCGCGGCGACGCCCGTCGCCTGCGAGTTCCATTGGTTGAGCCCGACGGTGAGGGGGTACAGCTCGGGCTTGCTGAGCATGATGAGCGGCAGGAAGTAGTTGTTCCAGGTCGCGACCACGGTGAACAAGAGGACGGTCACGATGCCCGGGGCGAGGAGCCGGACCGAGATTGTGGCAAAGGTGCGGAACTCGCCGGCACCGTCCATGCGCGCGGCCTCGAGAAGCTCTGTGGGCACGGCATCGACCGCGTAGACCCAGATCAGGTAGAGGCCGAACGGGCTGATGAGCGACGGGATGATGATCGCCCACGGGGTGTTCGTGAGGTGCAACTGGCTGAACATGAGGAACGTCGGAACGGCGAGGGCCGTCCCGGGGACGGCGATGGCCCCGAGCACGACGGCGAAGACCGCGCGGCGTCCGGGAAAGGAGAACTTCGCGAGCCCGTAGCCCGCGAGGGTGGCGAGGAGCGTCGCCCCGCCGGCGCCGACCACCACGTAGAGCAGCGTGTTGCCGAGCCACCGGACGAAGATGCCGTCGCGGTAGGTGAGGGTGTCGACGAGGTTCTGGAAGAAGGAGAAGTCGTCGGCGAACCACAGGCCGAAGCTGCTGAACAGGCCCGCCTGGGTCTTGGTCGAGCTGAACAGCAGCCACAGCAGCGGCACGAGCGTGTAGATCAGGAAGAGCGCCATGACGATGGTCAGGGCCACCGACTTGCGGTCTTTGCGCACGGGGCGGCGCACCAGGGCGGGGGCGGTCATCGGGTCTCCGCCCGGGAGCCGCGAAGCTGCACGACGTACGCGATCACAGCGGTGATGACCCCCATGACGATGGCCACGGTCGCCGAGTAGTTGTACTGCTGGCCGGCGAACGACAGGTTGTAGGCGTACATGTTCGGCGTGAAGTAGGAGGTGATGATGTTCGGTGCCAGCGTCTTGAGGATGTTGGGCTCGTTGAAGAGCTGAAAGCTGCCGATGATGGAGAAGATCGTGGCGATGACGATCGCACCGCGCAGCGCGGGGACTTTGATCGCGGTGATCACCCGCAACGCCCCCGCACCGTCGAGCTCGGCCGCCTCGTACAGGTCGGCGGGGATGGTCCGCAGGGCGGAGTAGAAGATCAGCATGTTGTACCCCACGAACTCCCAGGTCACGATGTTGCCGATCGATGCCAAGACCCAGTCGCGGGCGAACGGGGTCACGAGGGTGAAGCCGACGGCGTCGTTGAGGTTTGCCGCGAGTCCGAAACTGTTGCCGTAGATAAATCCCCACATGAGCACGGCGACCACTGCGGGGACGGCGTAGGGGAGGAAGATCACGATGCGGAAGATCCCGGCCCCGTATAGCCTCGCGCTGTCGATAGCCAGCGCGGCGCCAAGGGCGAGCAGCAGCATGATGGGCACTTGCACTGCCAAGAACAGGGCGACTCGCGCGAACGACTCCCAGAACTGGGCATCCGTGAAGACCTGCAGGTAGTTCTCGAGCCCCACGAAGGAGTTGCCGCCGACAAGCCGATTCCGGAAGAGGCTCAGGTAGATGGCGTAGACGACCGGGGCGATGAAGGCGACCAGGAACACGGCAGAGAACGGTCCGACAAACAACCAGCCCCGCCACTGGCGGCGTGGTCGCACCGAGGGTGTCACGCGCATCGACGTCATCGTCATTGAAATCCCTTTGCTTCATGTTTACGTCAACATGGCTGTACCGGACAGTAGCATGATGACGTGAACATCGCCAGTTCCTCCAGCGCAGCCGGTCGGAAAAGGGGGCCGTCGATGGCGGACGTGGCCCTCGAGGCCGGGGTATCCGGGCAGACCGTGTCACGGGTCTCGAATGGCCGCAGCAACGTGGATGAGTCGACTCGCGAGCGGGTGCTCGAGGCGATGAACCGGCTCGGCTACCGCCCCAACAGTGCCGCGCGCGCCCTCCGGCTCGGGAGGTTCCGCAGCATCGGCGTGATCATGTTCACGCTCTCGTCCTTCGGAAACATGCGCACGCTCGACGCGATCGCGAGTGCGGCCGCGGCCGCGGGCTACTCGATAACCCTCATCCCGATCGCGCACCCGACCAGAGGAGCGGTCAGCGGCGCGTTCGACCGCCTCAACCAGCAGGCCGTCGATGGCGTCGTCATCGTGATCGAGGCGCACCTGTTCGACGAGGCCCACCTCGACCTGCCAGACGGACTGCCCGTGGTCGTCATCGACTCGTCCGCCCGCACGCGCTACCCGGTTGTCGACACCGACCAGGCGGAGGGCGCGCGCTTGGCGACGGAGCACCTGCTCGAGCTCGGCCATCAGACCGTCTGGCACATCGCCGGGCCCGCGGAATCCTACTCCGCGATCCGCCGCCGAGACTCGTGGGAGGCGACCCTGCGGCAGCACGGCGCCGTAGTACCGCCCGTGCTTGCCGGAGACTGGTCGACGGACGCCGGGTACCGCCACGGCCTGGTGCTGGCCGCCGATCCGACCGTCACGGCCATCTTCGCTGCCAACGACCAGATGGCGCTTGGCGCGCTCCGGGCGCTGCACGAGGCCGGCCGCGCGGTGCCGGCGGAGATCAGCGTCGTGGGGTTCGACGACATGGAGGAGTCGGCGAGCTTCTGGCCGCCCCTCACCACGGTCCGGCAGTACTTCGACAAGGTCGGCGCACGCTCGGTCGCGGCCTTGCTGGAGGGCATCGAGGGCGACGGGCCGGTCGCGAACGTCACGGTTCCGACCCGTCTCATCGTGCGGGCGAGCTCGGGTCCGGCTCCGGCCGGCTAGCCGACCGGTGGGGCGGCTCTCGAGGGTCGGGGCAGTGCGCCACAATCGTCGAATGACCGACCGCTTCCTGCCCATCCACGACCAAGACCTCCTCGCGCGGGGCGAGCGCGTGCTCGGCGCCGAGTTCACCGCCATGCACGAGCGGGTGCTGCGCGCGACCGAGCTGACCTCCCGTCTCAACGTCCTCCCGTTCGACGACGAGGCGGGCCGGATGTCGCTGCTCGAGCAGCTCCTGGGTCGCCCGCTCCCCTCCCGGGTCACCATCTACCCGCCGTTCTACACCGACCACGGCCTCGGCCTCGAGCTCGGCGAGCGGGTCTTCATCAACCAGGGCTGCACGTTCCTCGACTACGCCGGCATCCGCCTCGGCGCCGGGGTGATGGTGGGGCCGCAGGTCACGTTCATCACCGTCGGCCACCCGGTGGATCCCGAGGAGCGGCACCGGTACCTGAGCGGCGCGCCCATCGACGTTGCCGAGAACGTGTGGATCGGCGCCGGCGCGACGATCCTGCCGGGGGTGAGCATCGGCCGCGATGCGGTGGTCGCGGCGGGGACGGTCGTTGCCGATGACGTGCCGGCGGCGAGCCTGGTCGCGGGGCCGAAGGGCCGGGTCATCCGGAGCTGGTAGTCCGCTCTATGGCGAACAGTGCAACGAGGGCTACCGCAGTGCCTGCGAGCGCGATCAGCGGGGGCGCGAGCGCGATGGCCGGCACGAGGGCGATGACGACCGCCGCTGCGACGAAGCGCGCGAGGTAGCCGCCGCCGAGCAGCCGCCGGGCGAAGAGGGCCGTGCCCGCGAGGTAGCACGCGACGCCTCCGCCGAGTGCCGCCGCCCCGAACAGGCCGAGCCCCTCCGGGCTCTCGATGTGCGCCATCGCGACCTCGAGGCCGAGCGCCGCGAGCACGATTCCGCCGACCAGCGCGAGGTGCAGGTAGGTGTACGCGTCGCTCGCCGCCCGGGCGCGGACTCCGGCGGGCAGCTCGACGAGGGCGTGCTCGGCTGCGCCGGCGAGCCGGGTGAAGTAGGCCCACCAGAGCCCGACGCAGATGAGCATCGACACCACTGCGCCGGTGAGGATCGCCGCGCTGACCGGCTCGGTCGCGACGCCCGCCCCGATGCCGAGGATGGACTCGCCGAGCGCGAGGATCACGATGAGCCCGTGCCGCTCGGTGAAGTGGGAGGTGGAGCGGACCGGCCAGTCGACGCCCATGCTGCTGCGGTAGGAGACGATCGGCTCGATGGCCACGGCGGCGATCGCGAACCAGAGCTGCCACGGGGAGCCGAGGAGCGCGCCCGCGATCAGGAGTGCTGCGGAGGGCGCCACCGAGAGGGCCATGGAGATCACGGTGCGCCGCCTGAGCCGCGGCTCCGAGAGCCAGACGAACACGACGGCGTGCGTCACCCGGGCGACGAGGTAGGCCGCGACGAACACGATCGGCGCGAACAGGCCGCCCGGCAGGTCGTCGTAGGCCTCGATCACCACGAGGCCCGCGACGAACATCGAAGTCATGCCGATGATCATCGCGATGCGCAGCACGCCCTGATCGGCGTGCGCGAGGTTGGTGAGCCAGCCGTAGGCGGTCCACGACCACCACAGCAGCGCGAGGATGACGAGCGCCTGGACTACGCCGAGTGCGTCGTGCTGCTGCGCCATCAGCCGGCTGAGCTGGGTGAAGGCGAAGACGAACGCGAGGTCGAAGAAGAGCTCGAGGGTGGTGACCCGGTCGCCCTCGCGGCTGACGACGGCTCTCATGATCACAGCGCGTACCCGCCCGAGACCTGGATGTCCTCGCCCGTGATCCACGCGGCGTCGTCGGAGACGAGGAAGGCGATGACCTTCCCGATGTCCGAGGGCTCCCCGATCCGGCCGAGCGCCGTCTTGGCGGCGAGCCCGTCGATGATCTCCGGGTACTTCTCGAACGCGTCGCCGCCGAGGCGCGTGCGCGTCGGGCCGGGTGCGATCGAGGTGACCCGGATGCCGCGTCCCGCGAGTTCCTTCGCGAGGTACCGGGTCGCGGTCGTGAGCCCGGCCTTCATCGCGGCATAGCCCGAGTAGCCCTCGGTGGTGTCACCGGGCCGCACCGAGCTGCTCGACACGTTCACGATCGAGCCGCCGTCAGACAGGAGCGGCAGCAGTGCCTGGGTCAGGAAGTACGGCCCGCGGAGCAGCACCCGGAAGTACCGGTCGAACGCCTCCTCGGTCATCTCCTCGAACGAGAGCCCGCCGCCGAACCCGGCGTTGTTGACGAGCCCGCGGATTCCGGCGGTCTGCCACTCGCTCGCGAGCGCGACGGCCAGCTGCTCTCTGAAGGCGGGGAAGGTCTCGCTGCGGCCGATGTCCAGCGGCAGGGCCACGGCCCGCCCGCCGTTCGCCCGGATGATCGCCACGGTCTCCTCGGCACCTTCGGGGTGCGAGTGGTACGTCGCGACGACGCCGGCGCCGCGCGCCGCGATCTCGATCGCCGCGCCCTGCCCGATCCCCGCGCTGGCTCCGGTCACGACGACAACTGCCTGGTCTGTGAGGTTCGTGTTCATGCTTCAAGACAAGCGCCAGGCGGTCTGTGGGCGTTATGGCAATGCTCCCGACTTCTTGCCCGATCCTGCTTGTTGCGCCAGAACCGGGTGCACTGCGCTCCCGCTGCTGGTTGACTCTGACCATGTCATTGCAGGTGTTCCGCGAGCTGGTCGACCGGCACGCCCAGGCGGGCATCGTGCCATCGGCGATCCCCGGCGTCCTCATCTCCCGGATGACCGGCACGGGCTCCCCCGACGAGTCCACGACCGGTACGATCCTCGCCGTCGTGGCCCAGGGCACCAAGCGGCTGTCCGTCGGCGGCACCATCCACGACTACGGGCCCGGCCAGTACCTCGTCGCGTCGGTCGACCTCCCGGTGTCCGGCCAGTTCACGGATGCGACACCCGAGCTCCCCGCCCTCGGCTTCGGCCTGGAGCTGCGGCCAGAGGTGGTGGCCGAGCTCATGCTCAGCCCCGCGGCCGCCGACTTCCTGCGCCCGGCGCGGGGTGCGGCATCCCCGCCCGCCATTGCCGTCGGCCGCGCGTCGGAGCGGCTCCTCGACGCCGTGGTCCGGATGCTGCGGCTGCTCGACAGCCCGAGGGACATCCCCGTGCTCGCGCCGCTCGTCGAGCGGGAGATCCTGTGGCTCGTGATGTCGGGGGAGCAAGGCGCTACGGTGAGGCAGCTCGGTCTCGCCGACAGCAGCCTGAGCAGGGTCCGCCACGTGGTGCGCTGGATGCGCGACCACTTCGCCGAGTCGCTGCGCGTCGACGAGCTCGCCCAGCTCGCGAGGATGAGCCCGTCGGCGTTCCATCGCGCGTTCCACTCGGTGACCGCGATGAGTCCGATCCAGTTCCAGAAGAGCATCCGTCTGCAGGAGGCCCGCCTGAGGCTGCTCGCGCAGCCGGGGGATGTCGCCGGCACCGCCTACGCGGTCGGCTACGAGAGCCCCTCGCAGTTCAGCCGGGAGTACCGGCGCGAGTTCGGCATGCCGCCGAGCAAGGACACGGCCACGTTCCGCTAGGTCGACGTCCGCACGACGAGCGACGGCGCGAACGGCGGCTCGGTCGAGGCGGGGTAGTTCTCCGACAGCGCGAGCTCGGCCGCGCGGTGGCCGAGGTCGTACCGCGGCTGGTAGACCGTGGTGAGCGGGATCGGCGCGATCGCCGCCCCCTCGATGTCGTCGTAGCCGACGATCGCGAGGTCCTCCGGGATTCGGAGGCCCGACCGGATCGCCTCGGCCTCCAGGGCGAGGGCGATCACGTCGTTCGCGCAGACCACGGCGGTGGGGCGGGGCTCCAGTGCGAGAATCGCCCGGGATGCCGCGGACCGGGCGGTGGGCGAGTTGAGGTCCGCGTCCACGCGGAGCAGCTCCGCGGGGTCGAGCCCGGCGTCGCTATAGGCGGCGACGCATCCGGCGAATCGCTCGCGGATCTGCGACTCGGCGTCCGGCGCGCCCAGGAACGCCACGCGCCGGTGGCCGCGCTCGAGCACGTGGCTCATGGCGATGAAGCCACCGCGGAGGTCGTCGACGGCGATGGTCGGGAAGAGCCCGCCGGGCAGCTGCCGGCCCAGCGTGACCACCCGCACGCCGGACTTCTGCAGGGTGCTCAGCAGGAGCTCG
This sequence comes from Rhodoglobus sp., assembly GCA_025463515.1. Lineage (GTDB taxonomy): Bacteria > Actinomycetota > Actinomycetes > Actinomycetales > Microbacteriaceae > Rhodoglobus. The sequence continues at coordinate 63,799 of JAODAQ010000037.1, read as the reverse complement.
TTGGAGGTCGACGCGACGGCGATGACCGCTCCGACCCGCATCTCCGAGAGGGCCTTCGCGTAGTGCCGCTCCCGCTCGAGGTCGCCCTCGGTGTTGCACGTGACGACGACGTGGCCGTTGTCGATCGCGAAGTCCTCGATGCCGCGCGCGACTTCGAGGAAGAACGGGTTGCCGCTATCCGGGACGATGAAGGCGATGACGTGGCTGCGGCCGCCCTGCATGACCCGAACGGCGGCGTTGGGCACGAACTGCAGCTCGGCGATCGCGGCCTCGATGCGGCCGCGCATCACGTCGGAGATCGGCTTCTTGCCGCTCAGGTAGTTCGAGACGGTGCCGAGGGAGACGTCGGCGGAGCGGGCGACATCGCGGATCGTGCTGTGCGTCGCCATGGGTTCCCTCCGTCGTGAAGCAGTTCACTCTACTGCGAGAGGGCGAAGGGCGGAACACATCCGCATGATTCCGGCGATCCGCAGCCAGCTAAACTCGGATCTATTGACAGGGCTGTGATCGCCGGTCTAGATTTCCCCCGACAAGAAGTGAACCATTTCATTTCACAGCAAAGGAGCTTGACAATGACGTTTCGCAATCGATCGAGGGCAGCAGTGTCTCTCGTCGCCCTCGCGGCTTCCGCCGCCCTGCTGGCCGGATGCTCCGGCGGATCGCCCGCCCCGGCCGAGGGCGAGAACCAGACAGTCACCTGGTGGACGTGGAACGCGTTCAACCCCGACAAGACCATCGCCGACTTCGTGGCGGCCAACCCGAACATCACCATCGACTACAAGCTCTACAGCTACAACGACTACGTCACGGCGATCCGCACCGGCCTGACCTCGAACGACGGCCCGGACGTCTTCCAGGTGCAGCCGGGCGAGCTCGTGACGAACTTCGGCCCGCTCGCGGTGCCGCTCGACGACTTCCTCGCCGAGAACGGCGGCGACCGCATCAACCCCGAGGGACTCAGCCAGCTGCAGCTCGACGGCACCCAGGTCGCGCTGCCCTCGTACATGAGCGCCGCCGGCCTGATCTACTACAACGCGTCGATCCTCGACGAGCTCGGGGTATCCGTGCCGACCGACTTCGACGAGTGGGAGACCGCCTGCGCGACGATCGAGGCCGCCGGCTACGACTGCCTCGCGCACGGCGCGAAGGACGCGTGGGTCAACACCGACGTCTACCTCGCCCTGATCAACAGCATCGCGCCCGGCGAGGTCTATGACGCGATCGAGGGCAAGGCCGACTGGACCGACCCCGCGTTCGTGCAGGCCATGCAGAGCTGGAGCGACCTGTTCACCAGCGGGATCATCCCCGCCGGGGCGACTGCCGCAGCCGAGTACCCGGACGCGTTCGGCGCGTTCCTCGAGAAGAAGGCGGCGTTCATCGCCCTCGGCACGTGGAACACCCCGGGCACGATGACCTCGGTCGGCATCGCCGTCTCGCAGGAGACCGTCACCGCGACGATCGACAGCACCTACCTCTCGGCGCCGTTCCCCGCTCCCGTTGCGGGCGACGACCCGACCGGCCTGTTCGGCGGCCCGGACAACGGCTGGGCCGTGTCGGCCAAGTCCGATGCGCAGGATGCCGCGCTCACGTTCCTCGACTTCCTGAGCCTCGGCGGAGGCCAGGAGATCCAGGCCGCGGGCGGCAACATCCCCGCGGTGAGCGACGTCTCGGTCGCGACTGACGACGTCGTCGACCCGCGGCAGGTCGCGGACATCGAGCGCCAGCAGACCGACCTCGGCAAGCTCATCGGCGCCCGCCAGATCCCGTACGGCGACCTGGCCACCGCGCTCGGCGAGGCACTCTCGGCCGTCGCGGCCGGAACGCTCTCACCGGCCGATGCCATGGCTCAGGTGCAGGCGGTCTCCGCCTCGCTCAGCCGCTAGGCGACAATCTGGAGGGGCGGCCTTGGCGGTCGCCCCTCCAGCCCCTCCACCGAAAGCACTCCCATGTCATCGATGTCGATACCAGGCAGGCCGCGCCGCCGGGTCGCGCTGAGCTCGTACCTCTACCTCGTACCGGCCCTCATCCTCGTGGTGGGCGTGGTGCACGTCGGGATCGTGGCGAACATCACGTACTCCACGCTCGACTGGAACGGCATCTCCCCGAACGGCAAGCCCGTGGGCGGGGACAACTACCTCAAGCTGCTGAACGACCCGACCTTCTGGGTCTCGCTGCGCAACACCCTCGTCTTCGCCGCCGCCACCATCGCGCTGCAGATGGTCTTCGGCTTCGCGCTCGCGGTGCTCGTGCGCACCCGCGCCGTCCTCCGCGGGCTGCTTCGCACGCTCGCCTTCGTGCCGGTCGTGCTCGCTCCGGCAGTCGTGGCCACGTCGTTCCGGTTCCTGCTCACTCCGGACGGCAGCATCAACGGCCTGCTCTCCGCCGTGACCGGGCAGACCATCGAGCAGCCGTGGCTGGCGGATCCGTCGACCGCCCTGCTCATGATCGTGCTGATCAACGTCTGGCAGTACACGGGCTACAGCTTCCTGATCTACGACGCCGCGATGGGCCAGATCGACACCTCGGTCATCGAGGCGACGCGCATCGACGGCGCCTCCACCGGGCAGCTGCTGCGGCTCGTGGTCGCGCCGCTGCTCTCGGGCTCGCACCTCGTGCTGATCGTCCTCGGTGTGATCAGCGCGCTGAAGACGTTCGACCTCGTCTACCTCACGACAGCGGGCGGGCCCGGAACCACCACCCAAGTGCTCACGGGCTACATCTACAAGCAGGTGATCGACCAGTTCCACGCCGGGTACGGCGCGGCGCTCTCGGTGGCCCTCGTCGCCATCGCGCTGGTCTTCAGCGTGCTGCAAGTGCGGCTGTCGAGCAGGGAGGCGAAGTAGCAATGTTCCAGCACCAGAGACTCTTCGGCCGGGCGATCAGCCAGGTGTTCGTCGTGATCGCGCTCGCGCTGCTGATCGCGCCCCTCGCCATGATCGTGCAGACCTCCTTCCAGGGGCAGGGTCCCGAGAACTACGTCATCGTGATCTCCACGACGCCGTTCCTGCGGTTCTTCCTGAACAGCCTCGTGATCTCCGCCGTGACGGTCCTGCTCGTGCTCGTCTGCTCGATCTCGTCGGCGTACGCCATCGCCACCCTTCGGCCGCGCGGCTCCCGCCTGTTCATGGTGCTCATCCTCGCGGGCATGGCGCTGCCCGGCATCGCGCTGATCGTGCCGCTGTTCTACGTGATCCAGGCGCTCGGCCTGCTCAACACCTACTGGGCGGTGATCGTGCCGCTCACCGCGATCTCGATCCCGTTCGGCGCGCTCGTGGCCACCAACTACATCCGCGCCCTGCCGGTCGAGCTGTACGAGGCCGCGCGGATCGACGGCGCGAGCAACTGGACGTACTTCGTGCGCATCCTCATCCCGGTCGCGCGCCCGATCATCGCCGTCATCACGATCTTCACGTTCCTCGCGGCGTGGAACGAGTACACGCTGCCGCTCATCTTCATCCAGAACACCGACCTGCAGGTGCTCACCCAGGTGCCCACCTACTTCCAGAGCCAGCGCCTCGTCGACACCCCGAAGATCTTCGCGGCCGGCGTGCTCATCAGCCTTCCGATCGTGCTCGCCTACGTACTCATGCAACGACTGTTCCGCGAGGGCATGTCGGCCGGCGCGGTCAAGTAAACGTCCTACCAGGAGAGAAATGCCCCGCCCCACGATCCTTGCCTACTACTTTCCTGACTGGCACAGCGACCCCCGCAACACCGCCTGGTTCGGCGACGGCTGGGACGAGTGGAAGCTGCTGGATGCCGCGCGCCCCCGTTTCGACGGGCACCGGCAGCCGCGCGTGCCGCTCGCGGGCCACGTCGACGAGTCAGACCCCGCTGTCGCGGCCGCCGAGATCGACCTCGCCGCGAGCCACGGGGTGGACGGCTTCCTCGTCGACTACTACTGGTACGACGACGGTCCCTACCTCTCGGGCGCGCTCGACAAGGGCCTGCTCAAGGCGCCCAACCGCGAGGAGGTCTCCTTCGCGCTGATGTGGGCCAACCACGAGCTCGTCGACATCTTCCCGTACACCGACCCGAACGCCGCCGACGCCCGCCGCCTGAAGGACGGCGCGATCGGCAGGCCGGAGTTCGAGCAGATGGTGGAGCACATCATCGAGGCGTACTTCCGCGAGCCCAACTACCTCACCGTCGACGGCAAGCCGTGGTTCTCGCTCTACGAGATCGGCAACTTCATCCTCGGCATGGGCGGGGTCGACGAAGCGAGGGAGGCGCTCGCCTGGTTCCGGCAGCGGGTGGTCGACGCGGGCTTCCCGGGCCTGCACCTCGATGCCGTGGTCTGGGGCTTCGGCGTCCTGCCGACCGCGATCACGGTCGAGGATCCGGCGACACTGCTCACCACGCTCGGCTTCGACAACGCGACCTCGTACGTGTGGATCCACCACGCGGACCTCGACGCCTTCGACTTCCCCGCGGGCGACCCAGCGCGGCTGCGCGAGGAGGCGTTCGCCGACTACGAGCGCCTCGCGGCGACCCTGCCCGTGCCGTTCCACCCGAACGTGACCGTCGGGTGGGACTCGACGCCGCGCATCTCGCGGGACGTGCCGTTCGTTCCGGGCCGGTACCCGTTCCTGCCGGTGTTCGACCAGACGCCGGCGGACTTCGAGGCGGCCCTGCACCGCGCCGAGCGGTTCCTCCGGGAGCACCCGACCGAGCATCCGGTCATCACGATCAACGCCTGGAACGAGTGGACAGAGGGGTCGGCCCTGCTTCCGGACGAGACCAACGGGCTCGCGTTCCTCGAGGCCCTCAAGAGCGTGTTCGGCGTGCGCTTCGCCGAGACCGGGAAGGCAGCACGATGACGCACGAGGTCGAGCAGTGGAACCGTGTGGAGGTCGTGCTGCGGAGCTCGGCCCGCTACGAGCATCCGGATACCGACGTCCGGGTCAGCGCCGTCTTCACCGGGCCGAGCGGCGCGACCATCGCCCTGCCGGGGTTCTGGGACGGCGGGGACGTCTGGAAGGTGCGGTTCGCCCCGACCGAGGTCGGGCTGTGGAGCTACGCGGTCACGTCGAACAGCGACATCGCAGAGACTGGCGAGATCCGCGCGGTGCCGTACTCGGGCGAGCTCGACATCTACAGGCACGGGTTCGTGCGGGTGAGCGAGCGCGCGTTCGAGCACGCCGACGGCACCCCCTTCTTCTGGCTCGGCAACACCCACTGGCAGGCGCCGAACTACGAGCGCCTCGACGCGAGCAACCACCCGCGCATCGCGGGCGACAGCCAGTTCCGCATCACGGCCGACCACGACCGGGAGCTCGGCTTCACCGTCTACCAGACCTATCCGGATGCCGCGCTCAACGACGGCGGCGGCAACGTCTCCCGGGTGAACTGGTGGACCGAGGACTTCACGCACCTCAACCCGCAGGCCTTCACCGAGCAGTTCGACGTGATGATGGACTACCTCGCCGACCACGGCACCGTCATCGCACTGGGGCTCGGCGTGCACACCGAGACCGGCCGGATCGGCGCCGAGGCCCTCAGCCACTTCGCCCGGTACGTGACCGCGCGCTACGCCGCGCACCCCATCGTCTGGATCACGGGGCAGGAGGTCGACATCGAGAACGAGTACGCGTCGATGGACACCTGGCGCGCGGCCGCGCAGACCATCGCCGAGAACGACGGATACCACCACCCGCTCGGCGCCCACATGTACTCGGTGGGCGAGCCGAAGACGTTCGGCGAGGAGCCGTGGCACACCTGGTTCCCGACCCAGGGCGGGCACGAGGAGGTCCGTTCGCAGCAGCACTACAAGTCGTACTGGGACTTCGAGCCGCGCAAGCCGTTCCTCGAGACCGAGGCCAACTACGAGGGCATCTGGAGCGTGCCGCCGGATGCCCCGCGGCAGTCGGCGTGGAAGGCGCTGCTGTGCGGCAGCTACGGCTACACCTACGGTGTCACGGGCGTGTGGGCGATCAAGTGGGACTACGACGTGCCCGGGTGGGACGACTTCCAGAACGGCACGCCCTGGTTCGACGGGCTCGACCGCCCGGGCGGGGTGCAGATGGGCATCCTGCGCCGGTTCTTCGAGGGGCTCGGCGACTGGCAGCGGCTCGTGCCGAGGTTCGGCGACCCGGCGTACGGCTCGTTCGCGGCGCCGGAGGAGTCGGTGCTGGCGACGTATGGCAACGTGACATACGTTGCGTACTTCTACGGCGCCGGGCTCGAGACGGGCGCGCTGGCGGGCATGGACCCCGCGAAGGCGTATACGGCGACGTGGTTCAACCCCCGCGCGGAGGAGTACGTGCCGATCGGGGCTGCGGTTCCCGAGGGCGGCTCGTGGCTTGTCCCGCCCAAGCCCGACACGGAAGACTGGGTGCTGCTCGTCACGAGCTGACGGAGGAGGAACCCCATGTCATTCCAGGCCTATCTCGACAACATCGAGGAGAAGACGGGCGTGACGCCGCGGGAGTTCCTCGCGCTCGCCGCCGAGAAGGGGTTCGACTCGAGCACGAAGGCCACTCCCATCGTGGAGTGGCTCGCCGCCGACTACGGCCTCGGCCGCGGGCACGCCATGGCGCTCGTTCACGTGATCACCAAGGGGCCGGCGATCAGCGTGAAGCACGTCGGCACCGATGGCGTGCACCGCGACGAGTCGGAGACGCTCTGGCTCGACGGCAAGGCCACCAAGCCAGAGCGCTGATTCCGTCAGTCGGTGATGACGACGACTCCGGAGGGCGCGTCGAGCAGCTCGACGGTGCGCTGCGCGGCGCGGTCGATCTGCACCCTCGGGTCGGCGGGCGCCTGCTCGTTGTAGGTGCCCGGTCCGTAGAACTGGCCGTAGCTGAGCACGACACCGCCCTCTGCCAGCACGGCCTGCTCGAGCGAGGCGACGGCGCGGGCATCCGGGCCGTCGGGCAGCTGCCAGGCGACCGTCTGCGCGAGGATCTTCGGGGAGCCGGCCGCGCGGGCGGCGTCGATGATGTTCTGGTTGCCCTCGGTGCGGATGCGGGCGTTGAGCTCGGAGTGGTCGCCGATCTTGGTGACATCGTCGGGGAGGTCGGTGAGCTCGTTCAGGATCACGTCGGGCTTGAAGTCGACGACGGCCTTGATGAGGGCGTCGCGGTCGAAGACGTCGACGACGATCGGCTCGGCACCGAGCTCGGCCAAGTGGTCGGCCTTGCTGGCGGACCGGGTCATTCCGCCGACGACGTGGCCGGCCTCGACGAGCAGCGGGATGAGGCGCTGGCCGATGACGCCGGACGCACCGGCGAGGAAGATTCGGGACATGGGATGGACCTGCTTTCTGTTGAGGGGTGGAACTAGCGGCGCTTCAGGCGCGCCTGGGCGATGAGGCTCACGACCGTGAGCGCGACCGCGAGCACGGTGTAGCCGACGACCGCCGGGATCTCCCCGACGACGCCCACGAGCTGCCCCTCGACGACGATCGGGAGGCCGAACGCGACGTAGGAGACGACGTAGATCGCGGCCACGACGCCCGCGCGCTTCTGCGGCTCGGCGAGGGGCAGCACGAGCCGCAGCGTCGCGGTGAACGCGGCGCCGAAGCCCACGCCGGCGACAGCCTGGCCGGCGATCATGAGGGGCAGGCTGCCGAGCAGCACGCCCGCGATGATCCCCACGGCGCCGACGATCGAGGCCCAGATGCCGATCGTCATGGCCCGGCGCGGGTCGACCTTGGCGAAGGAGAGCCCGATCACCGTCGAGACCGCGGGCGCGATGAAGCCGGTGAGCCCGTTGAGGAAGCCGCTGTCGAGTGCGAAGACGCTCCGGATGAGGCTGGGTGCGAGTCCGCCGGAGAGGCCGGCGAGCATCCACACCGCGGCGGCGACGGGTGCCGCGGCGGCGAATTCGGCCCGCGCGGCCTGCGGCACGGTCACGCGCGGGAGGAGGGAGCGCGCGGCGCCGGGGTTGCGCGGCATGGTCTCGGGGGAGAGCAGCACGGTCACGCCGCCCACGACGGTGAGCGCGATCAGGATGCCGAACACGATCGTGGTGGCGGAGGGGCTCAGTTGCGCGGCGAGTCCCGCGAGCAGCGAGCCCGCGGCCAGCCCGCCCGTGAGGCACACGCTGCCGAGGATCGACCCGAGGCGCTTGAGGTGCGCGGGCGCGAGCTCGACGAGTGCCGCGGTGAACGCCGCAGTGGCCGCCCCGCTCGCGACGCCCTGGATGATGCGGCCGGCGATGACCCAGCCGACGTCCGGTGCGACGAGGAACACGACGTTCGAGGCGAGCTGCACCACGAGAGCGCCGATCAGGACCGGGCGGCGGCCGAGGTGGTCGGACAGCGAGCCGAGGGTGAGGGCGGCGACGAGGAATCCGGCGGCGTAGACGGCGAAGGCGAGGGTGAGCATCGACGGCGCGAACTGCCACTGCTGCCGGTAGAGCACGAGCAGCGGCGTGAGGGATCCGGCGGCGAGGTAGAGGCTCGTGAAGGCGACAGCGCTGCCGGCTAGGGCGACGCCGGCCGGGAGGGTGCGGTGTGCGTTCATGGTTCGACTGTACGTTCCAAGCGGCAGGGGAGTATGGTCCAGTTCTATGGCGAAAACGCAGACCACTTCCGCGTCCCTCGACCTCCTGCTGGAGATCAAGGGGCGCAGGCGCGCCGGGCTGACGGATGCCCTCCGCGAGGCCGTGCGATCGGGGCGACTTGCTCCTGGCACCCGGCTTCCCGCCTCCCGAGCGCTCGCCGCCGACCTCGGGATCGCGCGCAGCACGGTGACCGAGTGCTACGCCGAGCTCGTCGCCGAGGGGTGGCTCATCGCGCGGCAGGGGTCGGGGACCGCCGTCGCGCCCCGGACCGAGCCGCGGCCGGCCCCGCCCGTGCCGGCGGTGCCTCCCGTGCACGGGCTCACGCCCGGGTCGATGGAGTTCGCGGACTTCCCGCGCGCGCAGTGGCTCGCCTCCGCCCGGCGCGCGATGGCGGCGGCCCCGTACAGCGCATTCGGCTACGGCGACCCGGCGGGCAGCCCGGAGCTGCGGGTGGCGCTCGCGGACTACCTCTCGCGGGTGCGCGGCGTGCGGACGGGGCCCGGGCGGATCGTGGTGTGCTCCGGGTTCCACAACGGCCTCGGTCTCGTGGCGCGGGCGCTCCAGGCGCGCGGGGTGCGCGCGATCGGCGTCGAGTCCTACGGCCTGGGGCTGTACCGGGCGCTGCTCGCGGACCTCGGCCTGGGCATCCCGGCGCTCGCCGTCGACGAGGGCGGCGCCCGCACGGGCGACCTCCGCGAACTCGGCGTGGGCGCCGCGCTGCTCACGCCCGCGCACCAGTTCCCGACCGGGGTGGCGCTCTCGCCCGAACGGCGGCTCGCCGCGCTCGAGTGGGCGCACGGGAGCGGCGGGTACATCCTCGAGGACGACTACGACGGCGAGTTCCGGTACGACCGCAGGCCGGTCGGTGCACTGCAGGGCCTCGACCCCGAGCGTGTCGTGTACTTCGGCACCGCGAGCAAGTCGCTCGCCCCCGCGCTCCGGGTCGGCTGGATAGTCCTGCCCGAAGACCTCGTGCCCGATGTGCTCGCCGCCAAGGGCCGGGTCGAGCTCGTGAGCGTCCTCGACCAGCTGACCCTCGCCGACTTCATCGCGTCCGGACGCTTCGACCGCCACCTGCGCGCCCGCCGCCAGACCTACCGCCGCCGCCGCGACGAGCTGATCGCGGCGCTTGCGCTCGCGGCGCCCGCGGTGCGGGTCACCGGCATGGCCGCCGGGCTGCAGGCAGTTCTCGAACTTCCCGCGGGCACCGAGCGCGCGACCGTCGAGGCTGCGGCCCGGCGGGGACTCATGGTGAGCGGGCTGGCCGAGTACCGGCACGGTGAGCCCGAGGCCCGCGACGCCCTCGTGGTGAACTACTCCACGGTCTCCGACACCGCCTGGGAGGGCGCGCTCCGAGTACTGTCCGGAGTTCTGGCCTGACCCCCTCGACATGTGGACGTTGTACACATAGGTTAGATCCATGCGGACCTTCGGCCAGATCCTCGTCAACACTGCTGTCGCCAACGTGACAACGAGCTTCCTCTGGTTCGCACTGACCTTCTGGGTCTACCTCGAGACGCGGTCGGTGCTGGCGACCGGGATCGTCGGCGGGGCGTACATGCTGCTGGTCGCCCTGTTCTCGATGATATTCGGCACGATCGTCGACAGGCACCGCAAGCACCTCGTGATGGTCTTCGCCGGGGTCGTCACCCTCATCGCGTTCGGCTTCGCGGGCGGGCTGTACCTGGTCTTCCCGGAGGAGGCGCTGCTCGACCTCGGCGGACCGATGTTCTGGATCTTCTCGGCGATCATCCTGTTCGGCGCGGTCATCGAGAACATGCGCAACATCGCGCTCTCGACCACGGTCACGCTGCTCGTTCCCGAGGAGCGGCACGCGAACGCGAACGGCCTGGTCGGCACCGTACAGGGTCTCGCCTTCCTCGTCACCAGCGTTTTCAGCGGGCTCTCCATCGGCCTGCTCGGAATGGGGTGGACCCTGGTCATCGCGATACTCCTCTCCGCGGCGGCACTCGTGCACCTCCTCTTCCTGCGCATCCCGGAGGAGCAGCCCGAGCGGTCGGCCGAGAAGGCCCCGCTCGTCGACCTGCGCGGCAGCATCACCGCCGTTCGCGCGGCGACCGGGCTGTTCGCCCTCATCATCTTCTCGACGTTCAACAACCTCATCGGCGGGGTCTACATGGCGCTCATGGACCCGTACGGGCTCGAGCTGTTCCCCGTCGAGCTGTGGGGCGTCGTGCTCGGCGTGACGTCGTGCGGGTTCATCATCGGCGGCCTGCTGATCGCCAAGTTCGGCCTCGGGCGCAACCCGATCCGCACGATGCTGCTTCTCGTGATCGCGATGGGCGTGCTCGGCGCCCTGTTCACGATCCGCGAGGCGTGGTGGCTGTACGCCCTCGGGATCCTGCTCTACATGACGCTCATCCCGGCCATCGAGGCCTCGGAGCAGACCGTGATCCAGAAGGTCGTGCCGTTCAAGACGCAGGGCCGGGTGTTCGGCTTCGCGAGCGCCTTCGAGGCCTCGGCCGCGCCGATCACGTCGTTCCTCATCGCGCCGATCGCTCAGTTCCTCATCATCCCGTACATGAGCTCGACGCCCGGCCAGGAGGCGTTCGGCTGGCTCCTCGGGGAGGGCAGGGCCCGCGGCATCGCCCTCATCTTCCTCGTTGCGGGGCTCGTGATGGTGCTCGCCGCGGTCGCCGCCTTCTTCACGAAGTCGTACCGCACGATCTCGGCGCAGTACCTGAGCCAGAAGGAGTCGGTGCAGGCCGACGACGCGCTGACGCCGCTGCACTGAGCCGGCCACTGGGGGATAGCCCCCGCGAAATCTTCGGGCTGGCGGGGCAGAGCCGCGCCGCACCCACGCCCTACGGTGAGTGCATGCGAAGAGTCCTGGTGTTCACGTGGTCGGCGGCGATCGACCTGCTGCTCGACGCCGTGCTGGGCACGCTGTGGTTCTGCCTCGTCCTCGCGCTCCTCGTCACGGGCGTCGCGCTCCTGCCGGCACTGGGCATCGGCCTGCTCGTGCTCGGGGCTGCCGCATCCTTCACCCGCCTGACCGGCGAGGTCGAGCGCCTGCGGGCGAACGCCCTCCTCGGAACCGAGATCGCCGCGCCGATCCGCCCGCACACCGGCCAGGAGGGCTGGAAGCGCCCGTTCGCGCAGGGCATCAGCGACCTCCGGGATGTGATGACGTGGCGCATCCTGCTTCACCACTTCCTGAGCATGGTCATCGGCCTCGTCGTGGTCACAGTCGTCTACACCGCCCTGCAGACCGGCATCGAACTGCTGGCCGGCCAGCGCAGCCTCGCCGAGTCGCCCCTGCTCGACGTGCTCGGCGTGGGGCCCAGCGCCGTTCTCACGGTCGCGCTCTTCCTGCTGGCCCTGCCGCTGGTGTACTTCGCGGGGCAGCTCGACCGGGTCGTGCTCGCACCGCTGCTCGGCCTGCCCGCCAACGCGGAACTGCGCCACGAGATCGACACCCTGTCCGGAGCGCGGCAGGCGGCAGTGGATGCCGCGGCGATCGAGCGCCTGCGCATCGAGCGCGACCTGCACGACGGCGCGCAGCCGATGCTCGTCTCCGTCGCGATGACGCTCGGCATGGCGAAGGCGAAGCTGGACTCCGACCCCGCGGCCGCCCGCGCGCTGCTCGACCAGGCGCACACCGACGCGAAGGCGGCGATCACCGAGCTGCGGCAGCTCGCACGCGGCATCCACCCGGCAGTCCTGACAGACCGGGGGCTGGATGCGGCACTGTCAGCCCTCGCGTCGCGATGCACGGTGCCGACCCGCGTCGAGGTGAGCCTGCCCGGCAGGCTCTCGGCCGAGGTCGAGGCCGTCGTCTACTTCGCGATCGCCGAGGCTCTCACCAACGTCTCGAAGCACTCGGGGGCCACGACCTGCCGCGTCTACGTGACCTGCGCCGACGGCCGCTTGAGTGCCGGAGTCATCGACGACGGCATCGGCGGCGCGCGCATCGAGGAGGGCGGCGGTCTGGACGGGATGGCGGCCCGGATCCGCTCGGCGGGCGGCACCTTCACCCTCGACAGCCCCGCGGGCGGCCCCACCCGGCTCGGGATGGAACTGCCATGCGCATCCTGATCGCCGAAGACTCCGTGCTACTGAGGGCGGGCCTCGAACTGCTGCTCGCCGACGACCACGAGGTCGTGGCGTCCGTCGATACCGCGACGGCGCTGCTCTCGGCAGTCGCCGAGCACGAGCCCGACCTGGTCATCGTCGACGTGCGGATGCCGCCCACTTTCACGGATGAGGGAATCCGTGCTGCGGTGCTCATCCGCGCCCAGCACCCCGCTGTGCGGGTGCTCGTCCTCTCGCAGTACGTAGAGGAGAGGTACGCCGCCGAACTGATCGCCGACCGCACGGCCGGCCTCGGCTACCTGCTGAAAGACCGCGTAGCCGATGTCGAGTCGTTCCTCGCCGCGGTGGCCGAGGTCGGCTCGGGCGGCACGGTGCTCGACCCCGAGGTCGTCGCCCAGCTCGTCGTGCGGTCCCGCCGCACGGACGGCCTCGAGCGGCTCACCGAGCGCGAGCTCGTGGTGCTCGCGCTCGTCGCCGAGGGGCAGTCGAACAGCACCCTCGCGGCGGGGCTCTCGATCAGCGAGGGCTCGGTCGAGAAGCACATCTCCGCCATCTTCACCAAGCTCGAACTCTCCCCAGAGGACAGCGGCAATCGCCGCGTCCTTGCTGTGCTGCGCTATCTCGGCAGCGACCTCAGACCCCGCTAGGAGACATCCATGTCAACTCCCACTTCCGTGCGCCCGCGCACCCTGCGCACCGCGCTGCTCATCGGCGGCTCGATAGTCATCGTGCTCTTCGTGGGCTATCTGGTGTTCGGGGCGATCGCCGGGGCGAACCGCACGGATGCCTCGCGCGAGATCGTGATCGACGACGCCTTCGACGCCCTCAAGGTCACAGCCGAGGTCACCGACGTCGTCATCGAGTACGGCGCGGTAGACGCCCCCACGCTCACGTTCGCGCAGAACGGAGACCGGCGCGACATGACCTTCGAGGCCCAAGTGGTGGGCTCGACCCTCGACGTGAGCGTCATCGACCACGGCCGCGGCTGGTGGATGCCGCTCACCTTCACCCTGTCGCCGCGACTGCGCATCGTGCTGCCCCAGGGGTCGGTGCCGGTCGACCTCGTCATGAACAGCGACGTGGGGGATGTCACGCTCAGCGGGGACTTCGCCGCCGTCAGCTTCGTCGGAACCGCCGGCGACCTGAAGCTCGACGGCTCGGCCACGAGCGCCGACTTCGAGTCGACGGTCGGAGACGTGGTCTCCGACGGGTACCGCGTTTCGGGCGATCTCGCCATCGAATCGAGCACGGGGGATGTCGAGCTCGCGCTGGACAGCGTGCCCCGCTCCCTCTCGATCACCTCGAACGTGGGCGACCAGCGCGTGCGCCTGCCGCACGGCTCGTACCGCGTCGAGACCGACACGAACGTGGGAGACGTGCGCGTCGACGTCGACAACCAGTCGTCGTCTGACACCCTGCTGCGCTTCCAGACCACTGTGGGGAACATCACGGTGACCTACTAGCCTGAGCCGAATGGACCACTCCCTGCTCAAGCAGTTCGTCGCCGCGGCCCGGTACCTGCACTTCGCGCACGCGGCACGGGCACTGGGCATCCCGCGGTCGACGCTCATTGCGGGCATCCGGTCGATCGAGGCGCAGCTGGGCTACCCGCTGTTCGACACCGCGGCGAGTTCGACGCAGCTGACCGCTGAGGGCGAGGCGTTCCTCGTGGAGGCCGAGCGCCAGCTCGCGACGTCGGCGAAGGCGGCGGCCGCGTCGGTGGCGAAGCCCGGCGGCAAGGCGAAGGCCTCCAAGGGCAAGGGACGCGCGCCCGCCGTCAAGGGCGAGAAGAAGCCGGGCAGGCCGCGCCAGGGGCGCTAGCCGCGCCCGCCGGCCGCCCGGCTGGCATCTCGGTACAACTGTGTATACAGTGGTGTGCAGATCGATACGCCTGCCGGGTTTGGACAATGATGTACACCTACCGCTTCACGGAACAATGACGCGCGTGAGCGTCGCAGTGCTCGACGACTACCAGGACGTTGCACTGTCATTCGCCGACTGGTCCGCCGTCGACGTCCGCGCCGACGTCACGGTGTTCCGAGACCATGCGAGCAACGCGGATGCCCTCGCCGCCCGCCTCGCCCGATTCGACGTGATCGTCGCGATGCGGGAGCGCACGCCGTTCCCCGCCGCGCTCCTTGCGCGTCTGCCCCGCCTCAAGCTCCTGATCACGACGGGCATGCGCAACCCCTCGATCGACATCGCCGCGGCCCAGGCGCGGGGAGTGGTGGTGAGCGGCACCAGCCTCCCGAACCGGCAGACTGCCGAGCTCGCGTGGGCGCTCGTCATGGCGACCATGCGGTCCATCGCCATCGAGGACAGGGCGACGCGCGAAGGCCACTGGCAGACGACGGTCGGCCGCGAACTGGTCGGCAGCACGATCGGCATCGTGGGGCTGGGCTCGCTGGGCAGCGTCATCGCGTCGTGGGCCCAGGCCTTCGGGATGACCGTGCTCGCGTGGAGCCCGAACCTCGACGCGGAGGTCGCGGCACAGCTCGGCGCCGAGGCCGTGGGCAAGGACGAGCTGTTCGAGCGCAGCGACGTGGTCACACTCCACATCCGCTACTCGGACCGCACGCGCGGGCTCGTGGGCCAGCGCGAGCTGGAGCTGCTCGGGCCCAACGGGTACCTGGTCAACACCTCGCGCGGCCCCATCGTGGACGAGGACGCGCTCGTGGCCGCCCTCCGCGCCGGCACCATCGCCGGAGCCGGCCTCGA
Source organism: Rhodoglobus sp. (assembly GCA_025463515.1). Taxonomy (GTDB): domain Bacteria; phylum Actinomycetota; class Actinomycetes; order Actinomycetales; family Microbacteriaceae; genus Rhodoglobus. Next base: position 48,517 of record JAODAQ010000037.1, on the reverse strand, counting down.
CGTGTTCGGCACGGAGCCGCTGCCCGCCGGGCATCCCCTGCTGTCGACGCCGAACACCACCCTCAGCCCGCACAAGGCCTTCGTCGCCGACCGCGCCTATCGTGGCGCGTACGCGGACGCGGTCGAGGACATCCTCGCCTGGCTGGACGGCGCGCCAGTTCGAGTCCTCGAACCGAAGGAGAAGTCATGAGCTCGCCCGTGGACGAACTGCGGTCCCTTCTGCCGGACGGCGCCGTGCTCACCGAGCCTGCCGACGTGGAGGGCTACCGCCGCGACCGGGCTGACGACCGGTCGGCCCCGGCGCCGCTCGCGGTGGTGCGGGCCGAATCGACGGAGCACGTGCAGATCGCACTGCGCTGGGCGACCCGCCACCGGGTTCCCGTGGTTCCCCGCGGCGCGGGCACGGGCCTCTCGGGAGGGGCGAGCGCCGTGGACGGGGGCATCGTCGTCACCACGGAGCGCATGCGCGGGATCAGCATCGACGCCCCCACCCGCATGGCCGTGGTGCAGCCCGGCCTGCTGAACGCGGAGGTGAAGGCCGCCGTCGCCGAGCTGGGGCTGTGGTACCCGCCGGACCCCGCCTCCTTCGAGATCTGCTCCATCGGAGGCAATGTCGCAACCAACGCCGGCGGCCTCTGCTGTGTGAAGTACGGCGTCACCGCCGACTACGTGCTGGGCCTGGAGGTGGTGCTGGCGGACGGCAGGGCGATCCGGCTCGGCGGGCCCCGCCTCAAGGATGTCGCAGGCCTCTCGCTCTCGAAGCTCTTCATCGGCAGCGAGGGCACGCTGGGCATCATCACCGAGGTGACGCTGCGCCTGCTTCCCGCGCCGCCGCCCGCGAAGACGGTCGTGGGCTGGTTCGACAGCACCGCGGCGGCCGCGGCGGCGATCATGCAGGTCGTCTCCGCAATCCGCCCGTCGATGCTGGAGTACATGGACAGGACGTCCATCAACGCGGTGGAGGACAGCCTGCACCTGGGCCTCGACCGGAAGGCGGCAGCGCTGCTGGTCGCCCGCTCCGACAGCCTCGATCCCTCGGACGACGAGATCAGGACCATCCTCGAGGCGTTCGTCGACAACGGGGCCACGAGCGCCTTCGAGGCGCCGGAGGCGACGGGCGAGCGGTACGTGCACGCGCGGCGCGTGGTGATCCCGGCGATGGAGGAGAAGGGGCACCTCCTCCTCGAAGACGTGGGGGTGGGCGCGCGCCAGTTCGCGGACCTCATCGCGGGCGTGGAGCGGATCTCCGCGGCGCGCGGCGTGCCCATCGCGTTCATCGCCCACGCGGGCGACGGCAACACGCACCCCCTTATCGCGTTCGACCCGGACGATCCGGAGGAGTCCGCCCGGGCGTACCTGGCGTACGGCGAGATCATGGACCTCGCGCTGGAGCTCGGGGGCACCATCACGGGAGAGCACGGCGTCGGCAGGCTCAAGCGGCCCTGGCTCGTCAAGCAGATCGGTGAGGATGCCCTCGACCTCTCCTGGCGGATCAAGCAGGCCATCGATCCCGACAACATCCTGAACCCCGGATCCATCTTCGCCCCTATCAAGGAGACCCCATGACCGACTACGTCCCGATCGGCGGCCTCCAGGTCGCGCGCGTGCTGCACGACTTCCTCGCCGATGAGGCCCTGCCCGCAGCCGGTGTCGATGCCGGACAGTTCTGGGCCGGCGTCGAGGCGGTCGTCGACGAGCTGATGCCCCGCAACCGGGACCTCCTCGCGGAGCGCGACCGGCTGCAGAGCGAGATCGACGAGTGGCACCGTGCCCACCCCGGCGGCTACCACGACCTGCCGGCCTACCGCGCCTTCCTCTCCGAGATCGGCTATCTGGTTGCCGAGCCCGCCGACTTCCAGATCACCACGAGCGGGGTGGATGACGAGATCGCGAGGATCGCCGGCCCCCAGCTCGTCGTGCCGGTCACGAATGCGCGCTACGCCCTCAACGCCACGAACGCGCGATGGGGCTCCCTCTACGACGCCTTCTACGGCACCGACGTGATCCCCGGCGATCGTGGTGGGGCGGGCTACGACCGTGCTCGTGGCGCGGCGGTAGTCGCGGCGGTGCGCGCACTCCTCGACGAGTTCGTGCCGCTTGCCCAGGGCAGCCATGCGGAGGCCGACGCGTACGCCGTCGTCGACGGCGCACTCGCCGTCACGCTGTCCGGCGGCGCGACGACGGGCCTTGCCGACCCCGCCCAGTTCCGCGGGTACACCGGCGCGGCCGACGACCTCGAGTCGGCGGTACTCGTGCAGAACGGCCTGCACCTCGAGATCCGATTCGACCGCGGGAGCACCGTGGGCGCCGGAGACGCTGCCGGGATCGCCGACGTCCAGCTGGAGTCTGCCGTGACGACGATCATCGACTTCGAGGACTCGATCGCCGCGGTCGACGCGGACGACAAGACCGCCGCGTACCGCAACTGGCTCCAGCTGAACCAGGGCGTCCTCAGCGAGACCTTCCAGAAGGCGGGGCGCGAGATCACGCGCACCCTCGAGGACGACCGCGCGTTCACCGCTCCGGATGGCACGGCCGCCGTGCTGCCCGGTCGGGCCCTCATGTTCGTGCGCAACGTGGGCCACCTCATGACCACGGACGCGGTCCTCGATCGCGACGGCCGCGAGATCGGGGAGGGCGTGCTCGATGCGATCGTCACGAGCCTCGCGGCGATCCCGGGGTTCGCCGGCAGCAGCCCGCGCCCCAATGGGACGCAGCGCTCGATCTACATCGTCAAGCCCAAGCAGCACGGGCCGGCGGAGGTGGCACTCACCGTCGACCTGTTCGCACGGGTGGAGGGGCTGCTCGGCCTGCCGCGCAACACGATCAAGCTGGGGCTCATGGACGAGGAGCGGCGCACCTCCGTGAACCTCAAAGCGTGCATCCGGGAGGCGCGCGAGCGGATCGTCTTCATCAACACGGGCTTCCTGGACCGGTCGGGCGACGAGATCCACACCTCGATGGAGGCCGGCGCCACCGTGCGCAAGGCGGAGATGAAGCAGCAGCGCTGGATCGCCGCCTACGAGGACCAGAATGTCGATGTCGGTCTCGAGGTCGGAATGGCGGGGAAGGCGCAGATCGGCAAGGGGATGTGGGCGATGCCCGACCTGATGGCGGACATGCTCGCGCAGAAGATCGTGCACCCGCAGGCCGGCGCCTCGACGGCGTGGGTGCCGTCGCCCACTGCGGCGACGATCCACGCCATCCACTACCACCGGTTCGATGTCTCGGCCCGTCAGCGAGAGCTCGCCGGAGGTCGCCGAGGGTCGCTCGACGACATCCTCACCATCCCCGTCGTGGAGGTCCCGGCGTGGACGGATGCCGAGCGGGCTCAGGAGGTGGACAACAACGTACAGTCGCTCCTGGGCTACGTGGTGCGGTGGATCGACCAGGGCATCGGCTGCTCGAAGGTGCCGGACATCCACGACGTCGGCCTGATGGAGGACCGCGCGACGCTGCGCATCTCCAGCCAGATCCTCACCAACTGGCTTCGGCACGGCGTGGTCGACGAGAAGGCCGTGCGCGAGAGCCTGGCCCGCATGGCCGCGGTCGTCGATGCGCAGAACGCCGGCGACGCCGCGTACCGCCCGATGGCCGTCGACCTCGAGGGAAGCGTCGCGTTCCAGTCCGCCGTGGAGCTCGTGTTCGAGGGGACCAGCCAGCCGAACGGGTACACCGAGCCGATCCTGCACCGCCGTCGCCGCGAGGCGAAGGCCGCGCTCGCGTACCAGGACTGAGCCGCGCGCCCGGGCCTCAGTGGTTGTCCACCCCGAACGCCCGGGCGAGCTTGTCGATCTTCTCCGCGCGCCCGAGGCGCGGCAGGTCGCTGCCGTCGCGGATCACACGGCCGCGGGCGTCGAAGTCCTCGAGGAACTCGCGCGCCCACGTGACATCGGACGCCGTGGGGCTGATGCTCTCATTGATCACGTCGAGCTGGTCGGTGTCGAGGCACAGCTTGCCCGTGAGCCCGAGCGCGACCGCCACCGCGGACTGCTCCCGCAGGATGGTGTGGTTCGTCCCGACCGTGGGCCCGTCGATCGGCCCGGGCAGCCCGCCGATGCGGCTCGAGACCACCAGCCGGGAGCGGGGGTACGCCATGGCCGTGTCGTCGGCGCTGGTGCCGGTGTCCCGTCGGTAGTCGCCGCTGCCGAAGGCCAGCCGGAACGCGCCGCGCGCGCGGGCGATGCTCGTCGCCTCCTCGATGCCGAGCGCTGACTCCACGAGGGCGAGCACAGGGGTCCTGCCGCCGAGCCGGTCGAAGGTCTCGGTCACGTGCTCGCCGGCCTCGCACTTGGCGAGCATGACGCCCGCGAGCCCCGGAACGTCCTTCAGGCTGTCGATGTCGTCCGACCAGAAGGCAGAGCCGCGGTCGTTGATCCGCACCCATGCCTCACCGCCGTGCGAGAGCCATTCCGCGACATCCGCGCGCGCGCCCGCCTTGAGGCCGGGGTCGACCGCGTCCTCCACGTCGATGACGACCTGATCGGCCCTGGATGCCCGTGCGCGCTCGAACTCGGCCGGCCTGGTGGCTGCGACGAGCAGCCAGGACCGCGAGATCTCGGCGGGGATGCTGCGCGTGTCATGGGGGTGTGCGGTCATAGCTGCCTCATTCGTCGGTGGTTCTTCGGTGGTCGGGGTCCGCGCCGGCGAGGAACGCCACGGCGCCGGCGAGGAAGGCCGCGTTCGCCCAGAAGATCCCGGTCACGCCGAAGGACGCCGTCAGGGCGCTCACCGCGACCGGGATCGTGATCTGCGCGAGGCGGTTGGCGGTGATGCGCAGTCCGAGCGCGGCGCCGTGGTTCTCGGGGCGGGAGACGGCGACCACCCACGACATGGTGAGCGGCTGCGGGAGGCCGAGGGCGATGCCGAGGCCGACCATCGCCACGATCGCGCCGGCCTCGCCGACGAACGGGAGGGCGATGAGGGATGCGGCGCCGATGAGCATCGCGGCGGCGAGGAGGACCTTGCGGCCGAACCGCGCGACCAGGCGCGAGAGCCCGATCCGGCTGGACATGGACACGACCGCGCGGATGGCGAGGAGCCACCCCACCGCCGAGATGTCTACGTGGTGCTCGATGGCCCACACCGGCATGAACGCGTACATGAGGTCTGCCGTCACAAGTACGGCGGCGCTCACCACGAGCGCCCGCCAGAGGCCCGGTGCGCCGAGCACCCGGAGCGGCACGTCGCGCGCGGGCCTGCCCGGGTCCAGTCGCGCCGTCCGCGACCGGCCGTCGACCCGTCGCAGGAGGAAGAAGATCGGCGTTGCGACCACCGCGCAGGCGATGGTCGCGAGCAGGCCGGCGGTGGTGTCGGGGTGGGCGCCGCCGCGCGCGCCGAGGAGGGCGACCACGGTAGTGACGAGGGGCGCGCCGATGAGCTGGCCCAGGGAGGCGGCAGAGGTGAGGGTCCCGAAGTCCCGGTCGCTGGAGTCCGCGGCGATCCGGTGCGCGACGAACGTCTGCTGCCCGACCATCACGCACACCTGGCCGAGGCCGACGACGGCCGCCGTGACGAACAGCACCCAGAGATCTCGGAAGCAGACCATGAGCAGGGTGCCGGCGATGATCACGACGATGCCGAGGAAGGAGATGAGCGAGCCGCCGACGCGGTCGCTGATCCGGCCGATCGGCAGGGCGCCCAGGAGGGCGGGGAGGGCGAGCGTCGCGGCGAGCAGGCCGAGCATGGCGGGGCTCGCGCCCTCGCCGAGCGCGCGGTACCCGGCCATCAGGCGAACGCCCACCCATGCGGCCTGCATGAGCGTCGCCTGCACGGAGAGAGCGGCCCGCCAGGGAGTCCCCCCTGAGGAGATCGAGACGCTCACCCCGTGGTCAGAGCACCGAGTCGGGCACGTGCACGCCGCCGTCGAAGATGCGCCTGGCCGTGCGGAACACGGCCACGCTCTCCACGCTCCAGACGCCGTCGACCTGCTCCGGCTCGGCGGTCACGTTCATGACCCCCGCGAGGTGGCCGATACGGGTGACCTCGTCCGACGCCGGGGAGCCGGCGGCCTCGTAGGCGAGGGTGCCGGGGATCTTCGCCGCCACCGCGGTGCAGATCGCCCCCGTGAGGGCCACCGCAGGATGCGCCCGCCCCATCGAGAGCATCGTCATGCGCAGGCTGGTGTCGGCGGCCCCGAGCTCCACGCCGTCCGAGCGCGTGTACGCCATCGGCGGCCCCACGAGCGCCATCTTCGGCACCGAGGGGTATGAGGCGGAGATCTCGGCGGCGGAGGGCGCGATCCCGGCAAGCTCCCCGGCCGCGGCCCGGATGCGCTCCAGCCGTGCGAGCAGCGACGGGTCGCCGTCGATGTCCGACGCCGACTCCAGCCCCGTCATCCCGACATCCGAGAACCGCACGAACACCAGGGGGTTCGCGGCGTCGACGAGGGACACGGTGATGTCGCCCTCGCCCAGGTGCAGCACGTCGCTGGGACTCCCCGTCGGCAGGACGCTGCCCGTGAGGGCGCCGCCCGGATCGAGGTAGTCGAGCCGGATGGGCGAGCCCGTTCCGGGAACCCCCGGGATCTCGAGCTCCCCCACCGGGTCGAACGCGCCGTCCTTCGTGGGGACGTGCGCGACGATGACCTTGTTCGTGTTCGTGTTGAGGAACCGTACGACGGTCTCCGAGCCCGTGGCCTCGACGAGCCCCTCGTCGATGGCGAAGCCCCCGACCGCGGAGGAGATGTTCCCGCAGTTGCCCGACCAGTCGATGAGCGGCCTGTCGATCGAGACCTGGCCGAAGGTGTAGTTCACGTCGATCCCGGGCTCGGTGCCCGGCGCGATGATCGCCACCTTGCTCGTGTTCGACGTGGCACCGCCGGCGCCGTTGATCTGGCGCCGGTTGGGGTCGGGGCTGCCGAGCGCCGCGAGGACGACGCGCTCGCGCGCGGCCTGGTCCTGCGGGAGGTCGCTGTCGTGGAAGAAGAGGCCGCGACTCGTGCCGCCGCGCATCATCACGGAGGGGATACGCATGGTCGCGCTCAGGCGAGCAGGGACGCGACGTCCGCGCCGGTGCGGCCGAGGACCTGCTCGAAGATGTTGTAGCCGACCTCGCTGCCGATCCCGTGGCGGAAGGGCTCGATCTTCGCGGGCACGTGGAACGGGTCCATGTTCGGGCCGAGGTTCACCTCGGGGCCGAGATTGCGCAGCAGCCAGACCTGGTGGGGCAGCGTTGCCGCCTCGAACACGAGGAACTCCAGGCCCACGCCCTCGGCGAGCTCGGTCATCCGGTGCGCCGTGTCCGCCTTGCCGTCGACGCCCAGCGTGGCGTCCAGCTGCCACTGCTCCACGATGATGCGGCTGGCCCCCGCGTCGAGCAGGGCACGGATGTCGGCGATCGCGCCGGTCACGTCGAAGGCCTCCTCCTGGAACTTCTTGCCGTACTCGTAGAGCACCTCGAAGCCCGCGTTCCGGGCGAGGACTACTACTTTCGAGAGCTGCTCAGTCGACAGCGGGACCATCGAGTTGGACACCTCGACGGCGCTGAGCCCGTACTCCTTCATGACCTCGAGCGCGTACTCGGTCTTGTTGTGGAGGTGGGCGACCTCGAGCACGGTGCCGCCGAGGAAGGTCTTGACGTCCGCACGGGTGCAGGCCGCGATCTTCTCCTGGAGCTCGGTCGGCCGCATGTACCAGGTGACGAACTGGCGGAACTTCATGTAGTCGAAGAGATGGCCGTAGCTGTCCAGGATCGCCTGGATCTCGCTCAGCGGCTGGCCGTCATCACGGACCATCGTGAGCCCCGTCGTGCGGGGCTTGGCGGGCCGCTGCGGCAGGTGCTCGAAGAACAGTGGATTGGTGGGCATGGTGACGTCTCCTCGACTTCGTTATCTCGGCGCCTTGTAATCCCGATCACGCCATGGCAACGATGCACTGGTGTGCATGATCGTGTGCGTTAGTATACACACGCACACCGGGCCATACGGTCCCTCAATCGAAAGGCTCACATGGATCTCGAACTCACTGGAAAGACCGCTCTCGTCACCGGGGCCAGCGCAGGAATCGGTCGCGGAATCGCACTCGCACTCGCAGGAGAGGGCGTGCACGTCGCGATTCAGGGGCGCCGCAAGGACAAGCTCGAGGAGGTCGCGGAGGAGATCGCCGCCGCGGGCGGAGCGAAGCCCGTCATCGTCGTCGCGGAGCTGCACGACGAGGACGCCCCCCAGCGCATCATCGCCGAGGCCGCGGCCGGACTCGGCCACATCGACATCGTCGTCAACAACGCGGGAGCGAGCCGCGCGCTCGAGCTCGACTCGCCCGATTCGGCGTGGGACGAGGCCTTCACCCTGAACTTCACGCGCCCGCGCCAGATCGGCACCCTCGCCATCCCGGGGATGCGCGAGCGGGGCTGGGGCCGGATCATCAACATCACGGGCAAGTCGGAGACCCTCGCGCTGAACGGCGCGGTCTGCGCCAAGGCCGCGGTGCACGCCTGGTCCAAGGGTGTGTCGCGGAAGGTCGGCGGGCACGGCATCACGGTCAACTGCGTCGCACCGGGGAAGATCATGAGCGAGCAGATCCTGCGCAACTACAGCCCGGAGTTCCGTGAGCGCCAGGCCGCGGAGGACATCCCGGTCGGACGCTACGGCACGCCGGCCGACATGGCGAACATGGTCACCTACCTCGCGTCGCCGAAGAATGGGTACATCACCGGAGTGGTCATCTCGGTCGACGGCGGCCTGCGCCGCTATCAGTACTGAGCTCGCCAAGCCGGTTATTTGACACTGCAACCGGCTAACGCAATACTCCTGTATACAGATGTGCACGAGTGGATCGTGTCGAGCCGAACTCAAAGAGGAGAAGGCATGAGCTTCCTGGACCGCGTGGCGTCCGCACGTCGGACCCGCGCCGCCGGCGAATGGATAGCCGCGACCGTGAACCGGGTCACGACCCGGTTCCCGTGGCTGATCGCGGAGCGCATCGCTGCGATCGTGATCCTGCTGCTCGCGCTGTACTTCCTCTCGGTCGCGGTCTCGTACGGGCTGAACGACGGAGCGCAGGCCGCGCCGGGGACCTTCCCGGCCCTGGCTGCGGCCGCGCTCGTCGTTCTCTCGGTGATCTGGCTCTTCACGGCCAAGCCGCTCAAGAAGGACGTGGAGGACGAGACCCCCGGTGAGGAGGTCCTCGACCACTACGCGCACCAGGAGGGCGCGGCCCAGGAGGAACTCGCCGAGGCTGCGGCTCACGACGCCGATGCGACCGGCGCCCTCGAGTCCGACTCGCACCCGATCCGGCTCATCTTCGTGCTGGTCTGGAGCGCCGTGGCCCTCCCGTTCGTCGAGGTGATCGGAATGATCCCGCTCCTCTTCGTCTACCTCACCGGCCTGTTCGTGGTCGTCGCCCAGCTCAAGTGGTGGAAGGTCATGATCTTCACGGCACTGACGCTGCTGCTCGCGGCCTACGGCGCCTACGTCGGCGGCATCTACCTGCCCGACCCGATCGGGATCGGTCCCTTCCTCTACGGCATCGTTGCCAGAATCTTCGGCTGGTAGTAACCATGGACATCTTCGGAGGGCTCCTGGCGGGCTTCGCCAACATCCTCACCCCTGAGAACCTGCTGTTCGCCTTCATCGGCTGCGCCCTGGGCATGCTCACCGGCGTGATCCCCGGATTCGGTCCGGCCTCGGCCACCTCGCTGCTGCTGCCGCTCGCCCTGTTCCTCGGCCCGGCGCCGTCCACGATCATGATGGCCGCGATCTACTACGGATCGATGTACGGCGGCACGATCACCTCGGTGCTGCTCAACGTGCCGGGCGAGATCTCGTCGGTAGCGACGACCCTCGACGGGTACGCGATGACCAAGCGCGGCCAGGGCGGCAAGGCTCTCGCGATCTCGGCCATCGGGTCGTTCATCGGCGGGACGATCGCGTTCGTCGGGCTGGTCTTCGCCACGAACCTGTCGAGCTTCGCGGTCGGGCTCGGCCCGCGCGAGCTGTTCGCGATCACGATCTTCGCGCTGGTGCTCGTGATCGGCCTCGCGGGCGACTCCCTCGTGAAGGGCCTGATCGCAGCCTGCATCGGGCTGTTCGTGGGATTCGTCGGCCTCGATCCGTTCACCGGGATCACGCGCTTCACCGCCGGCAACCTCAACCTCGCGGACGGGATCAGCTTCGTGATCGTCGCGATCGGCGTCATCGGCCTCTCCGAGATCCTCGAGAGCATCGGCCGCAGGACGCTCATCGACTTCTCGGGCAACGTCGGGCCCATCCGGATCACGTGGAAGGACCTGAAGGACAGCAGCGGCGCGATCTTCCGCGGAACGGGCCTCGGGTTCTTCTACGGCCTGCTGCCGGGCTCGCCCGCGGCCGCGGCGACCTTCACGTCGTACGCGATCGAGAAGCGGCTGTCGAAGCATCCGGAGCGTTTCGGAAAGGGCGCCATCCAGGGCGTTGCCGGACCGGAGACGACCAACAACGCACTCGGAATGTCGAACTACATCCCGCTGCTCACCCTCGGCATCCCGTCGTCGACCACGATGGCGATCCTGCTCGGAGCCTTCACGATCAACGGCCTGCAGCCGGGCCCGCAGCTGTTCGCGCAGCACCCCGAGGTGGCGTGGACGCTCATCGCCAGCCTGTTCGTGGCGAACATCATGCTGTTCATCATGAGCCTGCCGCTCGTACGGGTGTGGGTCTCGTTCCTCAAGATCCCGACGCTCATCCTCTACAGCGCGACCCTCGGCTTCATGACGATCGGCGCCTACAGCGTTCGTAACAGCATGTTCGACGTCCTGGTGATGTGGATCGGCGGCCTTGCCGGGCTGCTCATGAAGCGGCTGGGCTTCCCGCTCGCGCCGCTCGCGCTCACACTCGTGCTCGGGCCGCTGCTCGAGGAGAACTTCCGCAGGGCCGTCTCGATCGAGCAGGGCAACTACGGCGGACTGCTGTTCAGCAGCACCGTGTGCCAGGTCATCTACGGACTCATCGTCGTGCTCCTTCTCGTCAAGGTGTTCACGACCATCCGAGCCTCCAGCAAGAAGGCGGGCGCCCGCACCGGGAGCGCCGAGCCTGTTCGCGCGAAGGAGGGGCAGAAGTAGTCACCGGTCCCCAACCCAGTCACATTCATTGCATTGCGAAAGGATTTTCAACGATGAAAAAGCTCTTTTCCCTGGCCGCGGTCTCCGCGGCGGTCGCTCTTGCGCTCGTGGGCTGCAGCGCACCCGCCAACCCGGGTGGCGGCACCTCGTCTGACGGGGCCACCTGGCCCGTGAAGGGCAAGACGATCGACCTCGTGGTCGGCTTCGCCCCCGGCGGCGTCTCCGACACGTGGGCGCGGACCCTCGCGGACGAGCTCGCCACCGAGACCGGCGCGCGAGTGCAGGTCGTCAACAAGGAGGGCGCCGGCACCCAGCTGGCGCAGCAGGCCCTGCTCGCCGCCCCCAAGGACGGCTACACGATCTCCATGATCAACATGCCCGCGATCCTGACCTACATCTACACCGGGGATGCCGCGCCGTTCGACCTCAGCGACTTCGCTCCGATCGCGAGCGTCGGCTACTCGCCGAACGGCCTCGTCGTGAAGGCGGACTCGCCATACAAGTCGATCGACGACATCATCGCCGCGGCGAAGACCAAGGAGATGAACGTCGGCTACAACGGCGGCGCGGACGACGCGATCGTCCTGGGCGGCCTTGAGAAGGAGGGCGGCGTCAAGTTCAACTACATCACCTACGACGGCACTCCGGACAAGATCCAGGGCCTGCTCGCGGGCGACGTGGAGTTCTTCTCCGGAGCGATCGGCGGCGTCGCGGGCCAGATCGCCTCCGGCGACTTCCGCGTGCTGGCACAGTGGGGGCCCGAGCGCTCGACGCTCGTGCCCGACGTGCCCACCGCCGTGGAGGAGGGCTACGACGTGACGTACGACAGCCGTCTCGGGGTCAGCTTCGCCGCTGGCGTCCCTGACGACATCCGTGCCGCCGCGGAGAAGGTGTTCTCCAAGCTCGCCGCCAACAAGGGCTACATCGACACGAACGCGAAGGCGTCCATCGAGACCCAGTTCCTGGGCAGCGACGACTTCGTGAAGGTGTGGAAGGAGCAGGAGGGCGTCATGGCCGCTGCTGCGAAGGAGTTCAAGTAGTAGCACGCTGAATCAGGCTGCGGCCCGTCTCCCACCGGGAGGCGGGCCGCACTCCTGCGCGCTAGTAGTCGGACGCGTCGCCGTACTCGGAGAGGTAGGCCTGGCTCTCGGTCCACATCTTGAGCCGCGCATCCCGTGTCGCACGGAAGTGCGCGGTGGCCAGTTCGCCCGCGAGATCGGTGTCCTGGGCCTCGATGGCGTCGACCAGGCGGCCGTGCTCCTCGAGGGTCTTCTCCAGCCTGCCCGGCACCGACAGCGTGGTCATGGGGTAGCGCGCGGAGATCTGGTAGTTGAGGCGGTCCATGACCTCTTCGACCGGGGCGTTGTGGCTCGCTTTCCAGACCGAGCGGTGGAACGTGCGGTTCGCCTGGAGGATGGCGGTCAGGTCTTGCGGGTCTGCCTGGGCCAGCGCCTCGAGGCGCGTGCGCATGCGGATGAGGTCGAGCATGCTCCGCCGCGCTGCCGCCTGGCGCGCGCCGAGGCCGGCCAGGAGGATGCGCACCTCGTAGATGTCGAGGATCTCCTCAGGGCTGCGCTCGCGGACGACGAGCCCGCGATCGGTCCGGATGACCAGCCCGTCCTGCTCGAGCCGGGTGAGAGCCTCCCGTACCGGCGTGCGGCTGACCCCGAAGGTCTCCGCCAGCGTGCCCTCCACGAGAGGGAAGCCGGGGCCCAGATCGCCGGCCGAGATGTCGCGCTTGAGCTGCTCGTAGGGGGACGGCGGGCGCTGTCCGTTCCTACTGTTCCGCGTGTCCCGTGACACGGCCATGACGACCCCCTCGGCTTCTGGATACAACTGTATATGAGCCGAGAACTCGCTGGGGGCATCCCGTCACTACCCCGCGCGCACCTCGATCTCGCCGGCGGCCGCGCCGAAGACGAGGTACCGGTTCGCGATCTTGTCCGTGAAGAACCGGTCGTGGCTCACCACGATCACGGCGCCGGGGAAGTGCGCCAGCGCGCGCTCCATCACCTGCGTGCTCGAGAGGTCGAGGTGGTTGGTCGGCTCGTCGAGCACGAGCACGGATGCTCCGGACAGCAGGCACTGCGCCATCGCCACGCGTGCGCGCTGGCCGCCGGAGAGGTTGCCGATCCGCTGCTTGAGGTCAGCCTCCGAGAACTGGAACATGGACAGGAACCGGCCGACGGACTTCCGCGTCGCAGTGAGGGCGAGCGAGTCCGGCATCGCGTTGACGGCATGGGTGACGGTGTCGTCGTCATCGAGCTCGTCGAGCATCCGGTTGTAGGAGACGACGGATGCCCCGGCCGCCCAGTTGACCTCGCCCGAGTCGGGCTTCTCCTCGCCGAGGAGCACCCGCAGCAGCGTGCTCTTGCCGCTGCCGTTCGCGCCGAGCACCGCCACGCGGTTGCCGCGGCGCAGCTCGAACTGCAGACCGCGGAACAGCAGCTTGTCGCCGTACGACTTCTCGAGCGCCTCGACGCGGGCGAGCACGTCCTTGACGTGGAGGCCGCCGTAGATCTCGGTGATGATCTGGTCGACCGGCCGCGGGGCGCGGGACTTCTTGATGTTGCTCAGCTGCTTGTCGAGCCCGCGGCTGGCGGCCTTGGCTGCCTCGCGGCGGTCGGAGATGCCCTCCGACTCGAAGGCCAGCAGCTCAGACTCGTGCACGAACTGCGCCTCGAGGGTCTTGAGCCTGAACTGCTTCTGCACGACGTACTCGCTGAAGTTGCCGGGGTACTCGTGGAGGTGGAAGTTCTCGACCTCGATGATGCGCGTGACGACGGTGTCGAGGAAGCGCCGGTCGTGCGAGACGATGATCGCGGCGCCGGTGAAGGCGCGGAACCACGCCTCGAGCCACTCCACGCCCGCGACGTCGAGGTAGTTCGTGGGCTCGTCGAGCAGCAGGACCTGCGGGTCTTCGAGCACGATCTTCGCGAGCGCCGCGCGGTTGCGCCAGCCGCCGGAGAGGTCGTCGATCGGGCAGGTGCGGTGCGCCTCGGTGAAGCCGAGCGTGGTGAGGGCGGTGTCGATGCGGCGCTGGTAGTCCCAGCCGTCGAGCCTGTCCATCTCCGCGAACAGGTCGGACTGGCGGTGGATATGGGCGTCCAGGTCGCCCTCGCCCGCGCCGATCGCCGCGTCGATCGCGGCGAGCTGGACCTCGATGGCGCGGATCTCTGTGAAGAGCCCCTCGAGCACCTCGGTGATGGTGGACGACCCGTTGAGCTCGGAGAACTGGGAGAAGTACCCGATACGGAGGTCGGGCTCGACGGTGACCGTGCCCTCGTCGGGCGTGACCCGCCCGAGCACGAGCTTGAGCAGCGTCGACTTGCCGGAGCCGTTGCGGCCGATGAGCCCGACCCGGTCGCCGGTCTCGAGCCGGAAGAAGGCCTCCCGCAGGATCTGGGTGCTCTCGAAGCGCACGGCGACGTCGTTGAATCTGATGAGGCTCATGCCACTCTTCCTGCCGGGTGGTTGGAACCCGCTACAACCGTAGTCAGTCCGGCTGGGGGTACACGTCGATCCCCGCGGCGATCGCGGCCTCGCGGTACGCCCGGGCGAGGGTGTCGACAGTCTCGTGCGCGTTCAGGCCGCTCGGGTTCGGTACCACCCAGACCGCTGTCCCGCCGATCGGCGCCTGGACCCCCACCGCGGCCTTCGGCAGCTGGAAGGCGATGCGGTACGCCGTGACCCCGAGGAAGGCCGCGACCGCCGGCCGGTAGTCCGCGATCCGCGCGAGCAGGTCGGGCACGGCGGCGACGAGCTCCCCGTCGTCGAGCTCGGAGGCTTTGGCGGTGCCGCGGGCGACGAGGCTCGTGATGCCCACGCCCCGCGCGAGGATGTGCTCGAGGTCGGCGGGCCGCAGTCCGTCCGTGCTGTCGACACGGCGGTCGAGGATGCCCGCCCGCAGTAGCGCCGGGTAGAACCGGTTGCTCCGCCCGGCGAAGTGCGCCCCGACGGCCACGGTGCGCAGGCCGGGGTTGATGCCGACGAAGAGCAGCTTGACTCCAGGGCCTACGAGGTCGGGGAGCGCGGTCATCCGGCCATCGCGTGCTCGAGCGCCACCCAGGGCAGCATCGCGCACTTGACCCGCGCGACGTACTTGGAGACCCCGTTGAGGGCGATCGCGTCGCCGAAGCGGTCCTCGTCCAGCTCGATCTGCCCGCGCGAGCGCATGGCGGTGCGGAACTCCTCGAGCAGCGACTCGGCCTCGGCGACCGGCAGGGTGTCGACGAGGGTCGCGAGGAGGGAGGCGGAGGCCTGCGAGATGCTGCAGCCGTGGCCCTCCCAGCCGATCGCCTCGATGACGCCGTTCTCGACGCGCAGCGACAGGGTCACCTCGTCGCCGCAGGTCGGGTTCACCTGGTGCGACTGGGAGGTGGGCGAGTCGAGCGGAACCCGGCCGTGCGGGTTCTTGGCGTGGTCGAGGATGAGCTGCTGGTAGAGGCCGTCCAGGTCGCTCATGATGCCACTCCGAAGAAGGCGCGGGAGTCGGCTACCGCTTCGAGGAAGAAGTCGATCTCAGCCTCGGTCGTGTAGACCGAGCCGCTCGCGCGGGTGGTCGAGGTGAGGCCAAGGCGGCGGTGCAGCGGCTGCGCGCAGTGGTGGCCGACCCGCACCGCGATGCCGCGGTCGTCGAGGAACTGGCCGACATCGTGCGCATGGATGCCCTCCACGGCGAAGCTCGCGAGACCCACCCGCTGCGCGCCGCGGGCGCCGAGGACCCGTACGCCGTCGATCGCGGAGAGCCCGTCGATGAGCTGCCGGCTCATCCGGCTGCCGTGCTCCGCCACCCGCTCCATGCCGATGCCCGTCAGGTAGTCGACCGCCGCGGCGAGGGCGATCGCCTGCGACACCCGCTGGGTGCCCGCCTCGAACCGCTGGGGAGCGGGGAGGAAGCTCGCGGACTCCATCGTCACGGTGGTGATCATCGACCCGCCGGTCAGGAACGGCGGCAGCTCGTTGAGCAGCCGGTTGCGGCCGTAGAGCACCCCGATGCCGGTGGGGGCGAGCATCTTGTGGCCCGAGAGCACGGCGAAGTCGACGTCGAGCGCGTGAAGGTCGAGCGGGAGGTGCGGGGCCGACTGGCAGGCGTCGAGCATGACGAGCGCGCCCACGGCGTGCGCCCGGGCGACGAGCTCCGCGACGGGGTTGACGACGCCGAGCACGTTCGAGACGTGGGAGAACGCGACGACGCGGGTGCGGTCGGTGATCGGTGCCCGCTCGAGGTCGAGCGCGCCCTCGTCGTCGACAGGGATGAACCGCAGCGTCGCGCCGGTCCGCTGCGCGAGCTGCTGCCAGGGGATGAGGTTCGCGTGGTGCTCGAGCTCGGTGACGACGATCTCGTCGCCGGGCACCAGTGCCAGCTCGGAGCCCGCGGGCAGGTTCGACAGGGCGTAGGCGACGAGATTGACGCCCTCGGTCGCGTTGGAGGTCCAGACGATCTCGTCGGCGCTCGCCCCGACGAAGCGCGCAACCTTCTCCCTGGCCTCCTCGAACTCCTCGGTCGCGAGCGCGGCGAGGGTGTGGGCGCCGCGGTGGACCGCGGAGTTGCGGGAGAGGTAGAAGTCGCGCTCGGTGTCGAGTACCGAGAGCGGCTTCTGCGAGGTCGCGCCGGAGTCGAGGTAGACGAGCGGCCGGCCGTTGACCTCGGTGGAGAGGATGGGGAAGTCCGCGCGGATCATCGCAACGTCGGCTTCGGTGAGGGTGGGCTGCATTGTGTGCACATCCCAGTGAACCACTCACAGCCCACGGAATTCCCAGAGAGCCCTGTCTCGCCGCGAGCGGAGGGCGCGGCATCCGCCTAGGCTCGCAGCATGTCGCAGTTGCACGAGCTGACGGCGCTCGCCCAGGTCGAGGCGCTGCGCTCCGGGGAGATCTCTCCGCGGGATCTGGTGGCCCACTACCTCGAGCGCATCGAGCGCCTCAACCCCGTGCTCGGCGCCTTCGTCGAGGTCACCGCGGGGGCGGCCCTCGCCCGGGCGGGCTCCCTGGAGAGGGCCGACGGCCCGCTGTGGGGGATGCCCTTCGCCGACAAGGACCTGGTCGCGCGCGCCGGCGTCGCCACCCGGTACGGCTCGCGGGCGTTCGCCGACAACGTGGCCGAGCAGTCGGACGACCTGGCCCTCCTGCTCGACGACGCCGGCGCGATCAGCCTCGGCAAGACGAACACGCCGGAGTTCGGGATGACCGGCTACACCGAGACGCTCGTCGCCCCGCCCGCCCGAGACCCCTGGGACTCCTCGAAGGGCGCCGGCGGATCGAGCGGGGGTGCCGCGGTCGCGGTCGCCTCCGGGATGCTGCCGTTCGCCCCGGGATCGGACGGCGGCGGGTCCATCCGGATCCCCTCCGCCACCGTCGGGGTCGTGGGCCTCAAGCCCTCCCGCGGCAGGCTGCCCGTCGGCTCCGGGCTCGACGGGCTCGCGGGGCTCGCCGTCGCCGGGCCCATCGCGCGCACGGTGGCGGATGCCGCGCTGCTGCTGGACGCGCTCGCCACCGGCCGGCCCTACCCCTTCGCCCTTCGCGCACCGAACTCCGGGCCCTTCCTGCCCAGCGCGCTCACGCTCGAGGGCCGCTACCGCCTCGGCGTCACGGCGGTCTCGCCCTGGGACGACGCGATCGTCCCCGATCCCGACGGGGCCGCGGCGGTCGACGAGGCGATCCGCACCCTCACCGGGCTCGGCCACGAGGTCGACGCCCTCGACTGGCGGCCGCGCGGGTACGCCGAGCTCTTCACGACGCTGTGGCGGGCCAGCGCCGCCCGCATCCCCGTGGAGGAGGACCGGCTGCACTTGCTCGAGCCGATCACCGCCTGGCTCGTGCGCAGCGGCCGCGCGCTCGGTGCGCGCGACCTCGCCGACGCGCTCGCCGCCGCCGCCGTGTTCGAGCGCGAGACGATCACGGCGTTCGCCCCGTACGACGCGGTACTCACCCCGGCGCTCGGCGAGCGGCCTCGGCCGATCGGCTGGTTCGACGCCGAGGACGCCCAGGAGAACTTCGCCCAGCAGGTGCGGTACGCGCCCTACAGCAGCTTCGCCAACGCGACGGGCCTGCCGGCCATCGTGCTCCCGGTGTCGCAGGATGCCGCTGGCCACCCGGTCGCGGTGCAGCTGGTCGGCCGTCCCGGCGGGGAGCACGCGCTGCTCGCCATCGCGGCGCAGCTCGAGAGCACGCGGGAGCTGCGGCACCCTCCCGTCTGGTAGCTCCTGTGGAGAAATCGCGACGCCCCGGGCGGCGCGTCCCTAGGCTCGCGTGCTCAGCTCTCGAGCCGTGCCTTGAGGGCTGCCGCGATCTCTCCGGCGGCGATGATCTGCTCGGGTGTGAGCGCATCGACGAACAGCTCGCGCACCGCGTGCAGGTGGGAGCTGCTGGCGCGGCGGAAGGCGGCGGCGCCGGCATCCGTCAGCACGATCTCCGCTCCGCGGTTGTCGGTCGCGCAGTCGTCGCGGCGGATCAGCCCGCGCCCCTCCATGCGGCCCAAGTGGTGCGAGAGGCGGCTGCGCTCCCAGCCGACGTGGGTGGCGAGGGCGGAGGACCGCAAGTGCCGGCCGTCGGCCTCCGTGAGTGCGAGGAGCACCGAGTAGTCAGCGGAGGAGAGGGCCGACTCGCTCTGCAGGCGGCTGTTGAGCACGCTGCCCAGCTGGTTGGCGGTCTCGATGAAGAGGCGCCAGGCCCGCAGCTCGTCCGACGTGGGCGAGCGCCGTGCTGTGTTCGCTTGCGGCATCATTCCTCCTAATTGACATGTCAATCATACCGTGGATAATTGATACGTCAATCACTTGGAGGACACTATGACCGGCACGTTCGAACTCGGGCTCAACTCGTTCGGGGAGGTGGCGACGGATGCGACGGGCCGAGTGCTCAGCGACGCCGAGACCGTCCGCCTGCTCGTGGAGGAGGCGAAGCTCGCCGAATCCGTGGGACTCGACGTGTTCAGCGTCGGCGAGCACTACCGCGAGGGCCACAACGACTCGGCCTCGCCCGTGCTGCTCGCCGCGATCGCCACCGCGACGGAGCGCATCAAGCTCGGCACCTCGGTCACCGTCCTCAGTACGAACGACCCGGTGCGGCTGTACCACGAGTTCTCCACGCTCGACGCGGTGTCGAACGGGCGCGCGCAGCTGATCCTCGGTCGGGCATCCGCCACCGAGTCGTTCCCGCTCTTCGGGTACAACCTGGCCGACTACGAGCAGCTCTTCGAGGAGAAGCTCGACCTGTTCATGCGCCTGCAGCGCGAGGAGTCGGTGACGTGGTCGGGCTCGGTGCGCGCACCGCTCACCGAGCAGGCACTGCACCCGCGCATGCGCGAGGGGGGCATCCCGACCTGGATCGGCGTGGGCGGCAGCCCGGAGTCGGTCGTGCGCGCCGCGCGGTACGGCCTGCCGCTCATGCTCGCCATCATCGGCGGGCAGCCGCAGCGGTTCGCCGGCCACGTCGAGCTGTACAAGCGGGCGCTCGAGCAGTTCGGCAACCCCGCCCAGCCGGTCGGCCAGCACTCGCTCGGCCTCATCGCCGACACCGACGAGGAGGCCCGCGAGACCTGGTGGCGCTACTGGGAGCCGGTGGTGCGCCAGATCTCCGCGGAGCGCGGGTTCTACGCCCCCTCCCGCGAGCGGTTCGACATGGAGCTCGAGGGCGGCGCGCTGTTCGTCGGCTCGCCCGAGACCGTCGCGAACAAGATCGCCCTCGTCGCGCGCGACCTCCAGCTCGACCGCTTCGACCTCAAGTACGACATCATGCACCTGCCCCGCGAGGCGCGGGCGCGCACGATCGAGCTGCTCGGCAGCGAGGTCGCGCCGCGCGTGCAGGAGCTCCTCGCCAAGGAGGCCGCGAATGTCTGACGTCGTCTTCGGCCTCGACACCTTCGGCGATGTCCCCGAGGATGACGCGGGCAAGCTGGTCTCCTACGCCCAGGCCATCCGGCAGGTCGTGGACGAGGCGGTGCTCGCCGACCAGGTCGGCGTGGATGCGATCGCCCTCGGCGAGCACCACCGCCCCGAGTACGCCGTGTCGACGCCCGAGACGGTGCTCGCCGCGATCGCCGCGCGCACGGAGCGGATCCGACTCGGGTCGGGTGTCACGGTCCTGAGCTCCGACGACCCCGTGCGGGTGTTCCAGCGGTTCGCGACCGTCGACGCCCTGAGCAACGGCCGTGCGGAGGTCATCCTCGGCCGCGGCTCGTTCACGGAGTCGTTCCCGCTGTTCGGCTACAGCCTCCGCGACTACGACGTGCTGTTCGAGGAGAAGATCGAGCTGTTCGCGAAGCTCCTCGAGGAGAAGCCCGTCACGTGGAGCGGCACCATGCGCGCCCCGCTCGAGGACGCGGACGTGTTCCCCAAGACGGAGTCGGGCCACCTCACCACGTGGGTGGGCGTCGGCGGATCTCCGCAGTCGGTCATCCGGGCCGCCCACTACGGTCTGCCGCTCATGCTCGCCATCATCGGCGGCGCCCCCGAGCGGTTCGCGCCGTACATCGACCTCTACAAGCAGGCTGCCGAGGCCGCGGGCACGGTCGCGCATCCGGTCGGGATGCACTCTCCCGGCTTCATCGCCGACACCGACGAGGAGGCGCTCGAGCTGTTCTACCCGCGCTTCAAGGTGATCCGCGACCGCATCGGCGCACTGCGCGGCTGGGGGCCGCTGCGCCGGGAGGAGTTCGACGCGGAGGTCTCGCACGGGTCGATGTACGTCGGCTCCGCCGAGACCGTCGCCCGGCGGATCGCGTCCTCGGTCGAGAAGCTGGGCGTGGGGCGGTTCGACCTGATCTACACCTCCGGCACCATGCCCGCGAGCGCGAGAATGAAGGCCGTGGAGCTGTACGGCACCGAGGTGGTCCCGATGGTCCGCGACATCCTGGCGGGAAGGGCTGCAGCATGACCACGATCGGCATCCTCGGTGCCGGCAAGGTCGGCACCGTGCTCGCACGGCTCGCCGTCGCGGCCGGCTACCGAGTGCTCGTCTCGGGCTCGGGCGATCCGTCGAAGATCGCCCTCATCGTCGAGGTACTGAGCCCCGGGGCCATCGCGACGACCTCGGCCGATGCGGCGGAGCAGGCCGACATCGTGATCCTGGCGCTCCCGCTCGGCAAGTACCGCAGCATCCCGGCGGACGCGCTGCGCGGCAAGCTCGTCCTCGACGCCATGAACTACTGGTGGGAGATCGACGGCATCCGCGACGACCTCGACGACCCGAGCACCTCGACGAGCGAGCTCGTGCAGTCCTCCCTGCCCGAGGCGCGCGTCGTGAAGGCCTTCAACCACATGGGCTACCACGACCTGGAGCAGGAGGCACGGCCGGCCGGCGCCCCCGGGCGCAAGGCGCTGGCAATCGCGGGGGATGCCCCGGCCGACGTCGCCGCGACCGCAGCCCTCGTGGACGCCCTCGGCTTCGACCCCGTCGTCGCCGGGCCCCTCGCCGAGGGCGCGCGACTCGAGCCCGGCGCGGAACTGTTCGGCGCCAACGTCGACGCGGCCGAAGTCGAGGCGATGCTCGACCGGTTCCCGTCCTCCCCCCGCGGCCTGCTCGTGCACGAGGCGCGGTCGGCGGCGGCGTAGGGCCGACGGCCCGTCTTCCACGATCGCCCGTCGCGCTCGCCTCCCGAGAGGTATAACATCGTACCGAGTAGATCCCCAGAGTTGCGGAGACGGTATGAGCCAGGCTGTAGACAAGAGTTCCGCCGGTGTTGGCGAGCGCCAGTACCACATCGGCGTCGCGCCCGGCGAGGTGTCGACCGTGGCGCTGCTGCCGGGGGATCCGTTCCGCGTGCCGCTCGTCGCGGAGTTCCTCACCGACGTGAAGACCGTCGCCCACAAGCGCGAGCACATGACCATGACGGGCCTGTACAAGGGCCGCCTCATCACCGCGACGTCCACCGGCATGGGATGCCCGTCGACCGCGATCGCGGTGGAGGAGCTGATCCGGGTAGGGGTGACCTCGTTCATCCGCGTCGGGTCATCCGCGGGGCTCCAGCCCGGCGTGAAGCCCGGCGACCTGCTCGTGAGCGAGGGAGCCCTGCGCAACGACGGCACCACGGCGGCGTACGCGCACCACGGATTTCCCGCTGTGCCCGACCTCGAGATCGCGCTCGAGCTGGCCAAGGTCGCGCGCGAGCTGACCGCCGGCACCGAGACATCCGTGCACTCGGGTATCAACGCCAGCGACGACGCCTTCTACGCGGAGACGCCGGAGTGGATCGCCGAGCTCAACCGGCTCGGGGTGCTCAATGTCGAGATGGAGAGCGCCGCCCTCTACGTTGTCGCGCGGCTGCGCGGGGTGCGCTCGGGAATGATCTGCTCCACCTCGAGCAACCTCTTCGACGGCACCAGCCTCTACTCGGGCGTCGAGAAGGCCCTCAAGGACGGCTGGATGCGCAGCATCGAGGCCGCGCTCGAGGTAGCGGTGCGGCTGGAACTCTGATGCTCATCGACCTGCACAGCCATCTCGAGGGCCGAGTGCGCCCGTCCACTGCCGCGGAGCTCGCGGCGGCCGGCGGCGTTCCCGAGCCCGCGGGCGGCTGGGAGCAGGCGATCCGGCTGACCGGTCCCGCCGACCTGACGGTGTACCTCGCGAAGGTCGCCTCCACCTACCCGTTCTTCCGGTCGGCCGAGTCTGCGCGCCGGATCGCCCGAGAGGCTGTCGAGGATGCCGCGGCCGCCGGCCTCGACTACCTCGAGCTGCGCTTCGGGCCGGCGACCCATGCCGACGACCCGCGGGGGATCGACGCCGTCATCGCGGCGGTCGCCGAGGGGATGCGCGAGGCGTCCCGGGCGACCGGCATGCCGAGCGGCGCCGTGGTGGCCGCGCTGCGCCACCACGACCGCGACACGAACCTCGCCGTGGCCCGGGCCGCCGCACGGTTCGCGGGCAGCGGCGTCGTCGGGTTCGACCTGGCCGGGGACGAACTGCTGTTCCCCGAGCTCGCGCCGCACCGGGATGCGTTCGGCATCGCCCGGGCGGCGGGCCTCGGCATCACCTGCCACGCCGCGGAGGCCGCGCCGGGAGCCGCGGCCCGCGAGGCCGCCGAACTGCTCGGCGCGACGCGCATCGGGCACGGGGCCCACATCGTGGACGATCCGGACGTGCTGGCGTGGGCCGCCGATTCGGGCATCGTGGTCGAGGTCTGCCCCACCTCCAACTGGTACACCGGTGCGATCGCGGCGGTGGCCGAGCATCCGGCCCCCGTCTTCCGCGACGCCGGCGTGCGCCTCGCGCTCGGCGACGACAACCCCATGCAGACCGGCACCGACCTGCGCGACGAGCGCGCTGTGCTGGTCGGCGTGCTGGGCTTCACCCCCGCAGACCTCGCGGCACTCGACCGCGTGAGCCTGGACTCAGCCTTCCTCGAGCCCGGTACCCGCCGGGACCTGCAATCACGGCACCAGAGATAACGGAGACAGCAATGCAACGAAGCACCAAGGTCACCTCGCTCGTCGCGATGGGCGCGTTCGCCGCGCTCGTCCTGAGCGGTTGTGGCGCAGCACCCGAGCCCGCGGAGTCGGGCGGCCCCGCCGCGAGCGACTTCCTCCCCTGCGCGGTCTCCGACCTCACCGGATTCGACGACAAGGACTTCAACGAGCTCACCTACGACGGCGTCAAGGCCGCCGCGGAGACGCTCGGCGTCGAGCCGAAGGCCACCGAGTCCGCCTCGGAGGACCAGTACTCGGGCAACATCGAGGCGCTCATGGGCGAGGGCTGCGACTTCATCGTCACGGTCGGCTTCGCGCTCGCCACGGCGACCCGCGATGCCGCGCAGGCCAACCCCGACGTCGACTTCGCGCTGATCGACAGCACAGTCGCCAACGACGACTTCAGCCCGCTCGTCCTCGACAACGTCAAGCCGGTGCTCTTCGACACCGCGCAGGCCGCGGTACTCGCGGGCTACCTCGCGGCCGGTGCGTCCAAGACCGGTGTCGTCGGCACGTACGGCGGGATGCCCTTCCCGTCGGTCACCGTCTTCATGGACGGCTTCGTCGACGGCGTCGCGCACTACAACGAGGTGCACGGCGCCTCGGTGACCGTTGTGGGCTGGGACAAAGCCACGCAGAACGGCCTCTTCGTCGGCAGCTTCGACGACCAGAACCAGGCGAAGACCGTGACCTCCGGATTGCTCGACCAGAACGTCGACGTGATCATGCCGGTCGCGGGCACCCTGTTCAAGGCGTCCATCGAGGCGATGAAGGACCGCGGCAGCGAGGGCGCCATCATCGGCGTGAACTCCGACGCCTTCGTGAGCGCTCCGGAGTACAAGGAGTACTACCTCACCTCGGTGCTCAAGAACCTGACGACCGCCGCCAAGGAGGTCACGCTCGCCGCGGGCGCCGACTCCTTCGACAACACGGCCTACATCGGCACTCTCGAGAACGACGGCGTGGGCATCGCGCCGACGCACGAGTGGGAGTCGAAGCTCGACCCCGCGCTGCTGGACGAGGTGGAGGCCCTCAAGGCCGACATCATCTCGGGCGCGTTCGTCGTGAGCTCGCCGTCGTCGCCGAAGCTCTGACCGCGTCGCGGGGGAGCGGCGGGATGTCCCGCCCTCCCCTGCGCGCAGACCTCACGGCGTTCGCCCGCCTCACCGGCTGGGGGTACTTCCCCGTCGCGTTCGTCGGACGGCTGCCCTTCGCGATGATGATCGTGGGGGTGCTGACGCTGGTCGTCTCCGTGCGCGGCTCGATCGCGGAAGCGGGGCTCGCTGCGGCGTGCACCGGCATCGGGACCGCCGTGTGCGGACCCACTGCGGGCGCCCTCGCCGACCGCTTCAGCCAGCGCGCCGTTCTCCTGGCCTGCTGCGGGCTGAGCGTGCTCTCGGTGGCGGGGCTTCTGGCGCTGCTGGCGGCCGGTGCTCCCATCGCCGTCGTCGTCCTGCTCGCGTTCCTCGTCGGAGGGACCACCCCGCAGGTCGCGCCGTTCTCCCGCGCCCGCCTGGCGGGTGTCGCCTCGACTCCCCGATCCGAGGGCACTCGCGCCCGAGCCATGACCGCGGTGATGAGCTACGAGTCGGTGGCGGACGAGGCGTCCTTCGTGCTCGGTCCGGTGCTCGTGGGGCTGCTCACGACCCTGGTCGCGCCGTGGGCCCCGTTGCTCTTCGGCGCGGCCCTGAGCTGCACGGTCGTAGTGGCGTTCGCGCTGCATCCCTCGGCCTCCGCGGCGCTCCCGCGCGAGGTCTCGGGTCTGCCCAGCGCCCCGCTCGTCTCCCCCCGCGTCGTCGTGCTGGCGTTCGCGATGCTGCTCGTGGGCGGCATCTTCGGCTCCGTGCTGACCGCCCTCAGCGAGTTCATGAGCCTCCGCGGCGCCGGCGAGCAGACCGGAATCGCCTACGGCGCGATGAGCCTCGGCGCCATCCTCGCCGCGATCGTCGTCGCCCTGCTCCCGAGCGGGTTCGGCCTCGTCCCGAGGTGGGCGGCCTGCGCCGTGCTCGGGCTGGGCGGCGCGGGGGTGCTGGCCGCGGCATCCTCGGTCCCGCTCGCCGTCGTCGGCCTCTTCGTCGCCGGCGCGGGCATCGGGGCGGTGCTCGTCGTGCTCTTCAGCCTCGGTGCTCGCTCCGCTCCGGAGGGGCGCGCGACGACGGTGCTCACGACGCTGCAGAGTGCGCTAGTCGTGGGCCAGGCGCTCGCCACCGCGGCGTGCGGGCTGCTCGTGCAGCACGCCGGTGCGACCGCGGGCTACCTGGTGGCCGGTGCGCTCGCCGCACTCCTCGCGGTGCTGGCGCTCGTCTCGGGGAAGCGGTTCCGCTAGGCCCGTTTCCACTGGGTCACCGCGAGGTGCCCGAAGGCCGGCGGCAGAGCGCACTTCGACACGTAGGCGGGGGTGCCGCCGAGCTCCGCGGTCTGCGTGAGCACGAGCAGGGGGTCGCTCGCTTTGATGCCGAGCAGGGCGGCGCGAGTCGGCCCGGCGACGTTCGCTGCGATGCGGCACACGCCGGCGGCGAACGGCTGGCCGGCCCGCCGGTTCAGAGCCTCCAGGAGCGTGGATGCCTCGTCGGCGGCCGCGCGGAGCTGGGAGCCGATCCGCTCGTCCAAGACGCGCAGGCGCTCCTCGTCCGGCATGTACTCCTGCACGAGCGCGACCGGCTGGCCGTCGCGGCTCAGGATGCACTCGCGGAACCAGAACTCATCGCCGACGCCCGCCCCCAGGTGGTCGGAGACAAAATCGGTCGTGGCCTGCAGGGTGAACTCGAGCCGCTGCACTTCGAGCGTGGACCCGGGCTCGGCGAGCAGGCTCTCGAGCGACTGGAACTCCTCCAGCCCCTCGTGCGGCAGCGAGTCGGAGACGAACCGGCCCACTCCGCGCTTGGTGACGATGAGGCCGTCCTCCTCGAGGAGCATCAGCGCCTCGCGCACCACGGTGCGGCTCACGCCGAGGGCGGTGCCCAGCTCCGTCTCGCGCGGCAGAAGTGCGCCCGAGAGCAGCGTTCCCGACCGGATCCCCTGCGAGATGCGCGAGTAGACCGCGACCCGGAGCGGCTGTCCCGGAGAGGTCAGCAGCGGCTCCTCCAGGTAGCGCGTGGCCTCCGTGGTCGTCATGTGCCGAGCTTAGTCAGCCCGGGGCGGCGCTAGCCCTTGAGCAGCTTGCTCAGCGGCACCTTGGCGCCATCGGCGAGCTGCTTGAGCGTCGCATCCGGGATGTTCTTGATCAGCGGCAGGTCGAGATCGGCTGCCCACTTGCTGATGTTGTCGAGGATGTCGTCTGTCGGCAGGCCCGCGAGCGTGGGGCGGATGCCCTCCCAGATCGGCTCGAGCTGCTTCACATCCAGGCCCTTGCCCTGGATGAGGCCGCCCACGACGTCGCCGATGTCCCCGAGATCAAAACCCTTGTCCGCCATGAGAACTCCCCTGTTCGTTGCTGGTTCTCCGATCGTATGCCCAGCCCGCCGATTATCCCTCATGTCGAACCGCCGACTGCTCCTCGCGGCTCGTCCCCGCTCGCGGCGGCGGCTGGCCGAGCGCCGCGTCCGCGCGCTGTTCCGTCAACTCAGGACATTGGTGAGGACGCCTGACAAACGTCCTGAACTGGCGGAGCGGCCGGGCCCGTGTCCTGAGCTGGCGGGGCGGCTGGGCCCGACGGGCAGCGGGCGGAGCGGGCGGAGTGGCTGGGCCCGACGGGCTGGGGGTCGCGAGCGACATCGCGGGGCGCCGGCCGACGCCGGTTGGCGGGGCGACGGTTGGCACCGGTCGGCGCCCTCGTCGCGAGCGCTAGGGCTGCTACGCCTGCTCGGCCTCGGGCAGGGGCTCCTTGGGCAGCTTGCGCACCTTGCGGCGGCGAGTGCGGCGGTCGGGCACCATCCCGCGCATCTCCTCGAGCTTGCCGAAGCACAACAGGCGGTCGCCGGCCTCGAGCACGGTGCCCCGGCGCGGGTTCGGGATAACCACGGTGCCGCGGTGCAGGGTCAGCACGGTGATGTCGCGCTCGCGCAGCCCCGAGTCGCCGAGCGCGGTTCCGACGAGGTCGGCGTTCGCGAACACGACGATCTCGGCGACTCCGTAGCCGCTCGAGACGCTCAGGCGCTGGCGCACGTCGATGTCGGGGAACGCGACGCGGTCGGCGATGTGGTCGATGATCGCGCCCGCGATGTCGAGGTTGGTGGCGGTCTCGATGCCCTCGAGGCCGGGGGAGGAGTTGACCTCCATCACGAGCGGGCCGTCGGCGCCCTCGAGCATGTCGACGCCCGCGACCTTGAGGCCCATGATCTGCGCCGAGCGCACTGCCGCCTGCTCGTACTCCGGCGTGATCTCCACGGCCTCGACCGAGCCGCCGCGGTGCACGTTGGAGCGGAACTCGTCACCGACCGCGGTGCGCCGCATCGCCGCCACCACGCGATCGCCGACGACGAGCGCCCGGATGTCGCGGCCGCGGCTCTCGCGCACGAAGTGCTGGATCAGCACGTTCTGGTTCGTCGAGTGCAGGGTCTCGATGATGGCCTCGGCGACCTTCACCTCGGGGGCGAGGATGACGCCGATGCCCTGCGTGCCCTCGAGCAGCTTGATGACGACGGGCGCCCCGCCCACTCGCTCGATCGCCGGCCGCACGTCCGCACGGTTGCGCACGAAGGTCGTCGCGGGCATCGCGATGTTGTGGCGGGACAGGATCTGCGTCGCGCGCAGCTTGTCGCGGGCGTTGGAGATCCCGTTCGCGGTGTTGGGGGTGTAGACGTCCATCTGCTCGAACTGCCGGACCACGGCCGTGCCGAAGTAGGTGATCGAGTTGCCGATGCGGGGGATTATCGCGTCGTACTCGCTCAGCGGCTTGCCGCGGTACTGCAGCTGCGGCTCCTCCTGCGAGAGGTCGATGGCGAAACGGAGAGTGTTGAGCACCTTCACGACGTGGCCGCGCTCCAGAGCTGCAGCGCGCAGCCGCTGCGTGGAGTACGAGCGCGGAGCGCGCGAGAGTATGGCGAGTTTCATGGTGTGGGCCCTGACAAGATGGAGCAGTGAACGAGCGCTCCCATTCAAGCACCCTCGCCGGGTGGCGCGAGTGGGTGCAGCTGCCCGAGATCGGGGTGCCCTGGATCAAGGCGAAGCTCGACACCGGCGCCCAGACCTCCTCGATCCACGCCTACGACATCGAGGCGTTCGACCGTGACGGCGCCGCGTGGGCGAGGTTCACGGTGCGGCCCTGGCAGCGCTCCACCGAGGACGCGATCGTCGTAGAGAGCCCGGTGCACGACATCCGCAAGGTGCGCAGTTCCTCCGGCCACGTCGAGGAGCGCTTCGTCGTGCTCATGAGGCTCGTGCTCGTCGGCCGCGAGGTCGTCGCCGAGGTCACTCTCACCAACCGCGACCAGATGGGATTCCGGATGCTCATCGGCCGCGAGGCGCTGGCGCAGGGCTTCGACGTCTCGTCGAGCCGCTCGTTCCTGGGTGCCCGAGCGCCGCGAGTGGCGCGCAAGCGCAACAAGGGCGAGGCCTAGATCGCTCTCCAGGCGCCGGTTCGAAGCGACTGGAATGTCGCCGGCCAGATCTTGGCGGCTGACGGGACCAGAGTCTCGGGCTGGGCGGCCACCCACCGTTCGAGTGTCTCGAGCGAGCTCCACCCGAACGACTCGACCTCCCCGTCGGCGAGTCGGACGAGCCCGGATTGCGACTTGGCGAAGCTTGCCGCATAGATGGAGAAGAGGCGTCCCCTCCCGTCCGGATGATCGAAAGACAGGTCGAACAGGTGCGCAGGAGAATAGGCATCGGCGGTGATGCCCAGCTCCTCGCTCACCTCGCGCGCGAGCGTTTCATTGATGGTCTCGCCGGGCTCGCGCTTGCCGGTTACGGACGGCCCCCAGACGCCCGGGTCCTGCTTCTTGTCGAACGCGCGCTGCGCGATGAGCAGGCTTCCGTCTTCCGCTACGAACCAGAGCACAGCTACATGAATTGGGTCCACGGGTGCATCCTATGATCTCTCGAGCCGCCTCGGTTAGTCGCTCTTGATGAAGGCGCGAAGGTCTGAGGCAAGAAGTTTGTCTCCGTAGCCGCGCTTGTCCGCGTGGCGGTATAGCGAGCAGTATTCGATCCAGTCGCGGCCGGGCTGCTTGACCGCGGTGTTCTCAATATGGCTCGCCCCGTAACGGATTATCCACGTGCTCGAGTCCCCGTATCGGTGGACGATCTCGCGAGCGCGAGCGATCAGGTCCTCCTGATCTTGCGGGGCGGGATCCCACCTGCCCGCGCCGAGCCCGACGAGTGTGCGTGCCTCGGAGACGATCACGTCGGCAAGCTCGATGAGCGGCTCGACCTGCGCGAGGGTGTGCGTATCAGGGAGCGAATGGGGCAACAGGTCTAGCACGGACACTGCGGCGCTAGGCCGGGCGATCTCCAACGCCGCCCGAAGCCCCTCGGTGGCCGTGAGCGATTGAAGGAAATAGGTGTCGGTGATGAAGACGTCGGCGCTATGGATGACATCGGCGTACTCCCGGACAATGTCGGCGGTGAGATGCCTGTGCGGGGAGACAAGGGACGAGACGAGGAGCCGGCGGGACGGCGCGCCGCCTCCATCCTGGGATCTCACCACGAGCACCGTGGCATTCGGCGTCCCCTCGATCGTGTGCAGATGAGCGCGGGCGCTGTGACGGCGGAGGTGGGCCTCGATCTCATCGGACCAACGGTCGTCACCAATCGCCGCAATCGCTTCGAACTCCTCGAACAGGTGGCCGGCCGACTCGGCGAAGCCTCCCGCGGTGCCGCCCACCGCGACCTTGATGTGCCCGAGCTCGTAGACATCGCCGAGGGTGGGAAAGTTGGAGGGGATGGCGGTCTCGATGTCGATTTTGGCGCTCCCGAGATACACGACCTTCATCTGACTCCGATCTCACGTGAAACCTGACGTACCGTGCGCGCGGCAGCGAACCGGGTCGCTGTCGAATTCGCCCTCGACGACATGGAGCCTTTGAGACCCTGCAGCGGCAGTGGCGACGAGCCGTCGAGGAGAGTATTCGCTGCGACGAACCTGATGAAATCGGGGTTGGAGGTGGGGACGGCGCTCCGCTGCAGCTGGATGGCCTCCTCGGCGCATTCGCTCGAGAATCTGGGATTCGTCCCGCGGGACGCCACCGCCAGGTTCATCAGAGTCCAGGCGCGCCTGGGATGGAGGGTTCCACTGGAGGCGGTCTCGATGGCAAGCGCCTGCGTGAGGAGGCTCTCTCCCTGCGGTGCCTTCTTAAGCATTACCGTGATTGCGCCCAGATCATCGAGCGCCCATCCGGTGGCCTGATTGTCCGCCCCCAGCTCCCGTACCGCCACGTCCAGGGCGTTAGCAAAGGTGGTGTGCGCCTCTCTGGGTCGCCGCGGTGCTTGAGCGCGCCCGAGGATGCTCACCACCGGCAGCGCACTCGGGTGGTCGTCGCCCAGTCTGCGGACCAGCGCGCCGCATAGGGTGCGAGCGAGGCCGTGGTCTCCTCTGTCGAGAAGGACCTTCCCGAATCCGGCGATGAACTTGAGAGTATTCACGGGGTCATGCGCCCAGTCGATCCTCGTGCTCAGTGAGACGTATTGGTCGAAGGCGTCCTTGAGCCGGCCTACGTGCCGGGTCGCTCGCGCTATCTCCAACTGACAGAGGATTCCCTCCACGCCACTCGAATCGAGCAGCCGGCCCGTTTCAGCGAGAACCACAAGGGCCGACGTCCTGTCTGCCTTCGCGTTCAGGTGAGCGCCGAGGCGCAATCCGAGGGCCGCTCGAAGCGAGTTGTTTGACGGCGCCGACTCCCGGGAGAGTTCGAATACTCGCTCGGCGTGGAGCGCGAATGCAGCTATTCGCTCGTCTGAGGTCCCGAACCAGTCCGAGGACGGCAGCACCTCAACGAGGCTCTCGAGGAGCAGGCCCGTCGCGGCTGAGACCGTCGCGTCGTCCATTCGCTCCTGAATCCGCAACCGAGTGGTGTCGTGCATGCTCACGGTCGCGGACTCGACAGATCTCGAAAGACCGAAGGCGTGGAGGATCGCCGAGAGCTCCCGAGCCCGTCGGCGGACCTCGAACGAGCCGAGGCCGAACCTCTTCCGAAAGGCCCGGGTGCTCAGAAACGTCATGAGGGACACCTGCTCTGTCGCGAGCAAAGAGAGAGTGCAGGCGAGAAAAGCCGCATCAGCATCCGCGCGGCGGAGGCCGCTGAGAACGTCTCCCCGGCCGACGAAGGCTTCGAGGTGAGTCGGCCGAGCGGCCATGAGCGGGATGAGCTCGATGGGGAGAATGGTGTCGTCAGGCTGCCGTCGAACGGCGAGCCGCTCACGCTGGGTGTCATTGAACTCGGGATGGCCGGCGAGCTCGTCGATGCTGATCCCGCTTAGGGGGAAGCTCACGTCCGCGCGGAAGTCCAACCGCTGGGTGGTCACAAGGACGTGCCCCCACGCGTTGTCGCCGAGGAGGTGGGCGACGCTCTCGTCGTACGCATCGTCCACGACGATGAGGTATCGATACCTCAGGCGATCAAGGTGGTTCTTCACTCGGGACAGGGTCATGAGGATGGTGGAGGCCGACTCTTCGATCCCCAGGCTCTCCGCCAGTCGCAGCAGCTCGAACGAATACCCGTCTGCGGTCTTTTGCGGCAACCACCACACAACGTCATAGTCGTCGGCGCACCGCTCAACCAGATCCCGGACGATGTGGGTCTTCCCCGCCCCGGATGGTCCAGCCACGGCTGCGACAAGGCCTTGCGTTCGGTGGAGTCGCAGAAGGGTTCTCAAGGCATCAAGCTCGTCGATGCGGCCGATGGTCTTCGCCGCCCGACGAGGGATGCTGCGATGGCGGAGTCGTGGGTCATCTTCGTTCCACGCACCCGTGGCGAGATCTTCGCGCATCGCCCGCGAGAGTTGGTCCACACGCGTCAGCCCCTGAAGCAGCGTGGTCAGACGATCGGAGGTCTGCCGTTCCGCCCACCGCGCGACCGGCGAGGTCAAGCGGGCATCCAGAACGTAGAGCTCGAGGATCGCCTTGACCATCTCATGCCGCGCCGCTTCCAACTGGACCTCTGCCAGCCTGTACCCGGTCTCGGATTCGATATGGCGCACGAGCCCGTACTTCCATTCCCTCGCGATGTCCATGTCCAATAGGAACTCTGGCCGCAGGCCGTGCGCACGCAGGTAGACGGCGGCAGCCTCCAGGGCAGTTTCCGTGCGCTCCTCGTCGGCGACGTGCTGCCGCTCAACCGTCACGGCACGGCCGATCGCCCGGTTCCACTCTGCACTGAGCCGCATTCCGAGGTCGTGGCTCGACCACCAAGAGGCGCCTACGAGGTGCTCGGACATGGCGAAAATCGCGGCAACCTCGAGAGGTTCAACCACGATGTTCTCCTCAAGCAATCGTTGGCGAGTCTTCCTTGCTATTGTGCACGCGTGCCCATCGATATCGTCGCAGTTGCGGGTGGTTCCTGCTCGGGAAAATCCTCCTTGGCGAGGCGCCTGGAGGAGACGCTCGCTCCGACAGCGTTCGTATTGTCCTTGGACCAGTTCTTCAACGACAACCAGCACATGGATCGGGAATCGCGGCGGCACATCAACTTCGACTCGCCCGAGGCCATCGATGTCACGGAGCTGAATTATGCTCTTGTGTCGGCAGAGAGCCAGGAGTCGATCAGAGTGCCGACCTATGACTTCACTCAGCAGGTGAGGTCGGGCTACTACGCGGTCGCCGTCGCACCACTTCTCGTCCTGGAAGGCAATCTGGCACTGCATCTCGACCTCGTTCGGGACGCGAGCCGCCTCCGGGTCTTTCTCGACGTCGATGATCGAACACGTCTCGAGAGGCGGCTCGATCGAGATATTCGTGAGCGAGGCCGCGACGAGGCCTGGGTGCGTAGGCATTGGGCGGCGTCCGTCTTGCCGATGCACCACCAGTACGTGAATCCGTCAATGCGCCATGCTGATCTGATACTGGACGGTACATCGCCGCTCGAGGAGCTGGTGGCGCAGGTGAGGTCGCGGCTGATCGGCGGAGACGAGGCAAGGGTTGGTTGAGGTGGCTAGCAACGGAATATTTCTCGTGCACGGTAGGAATTCGGGCGTGAAAGAGACTGTCGCACGATTTTTGGAGCGCAGCGTTGTCCATGAGCGAGTGATCATCCTTCACGAGCAGCCCAACCAGGGCATGGTGATCATCGAGAAACTGGAGCGGTATTCCGACGTCTCCTACGCTGTGGTCCTGCTCACGGGTGATGACGAGGTACAGCTCAGTGGCGGCGCCAGCGAGGCTCGCGCAAGACAGAACGTAATCATGGAACTCGGCTGGTTCACCGGCAAGCTCGGCAGGAGCCGGGTGTGTGCGCTGTACGTTGACGGCGTCACCCTGCCCACTGACTTCGACGGCGTGCTGTACACGAAGTTCGACGCCAATGGCGCTTGGAAGTCGGAGTTGCTCCGAGAGCTCGAGGCTGCCGGGGTCGAAGTCGACTGGAAGGCCCTCAGCTAGACCGCGGCCACGACCGCTTTCGCAGTGCGGTCGAGGAACAGCACGAGCTCGTCGGACGAGAGCTCCGAATGCAGCGCCCCGTCGACGAGCGTCTGCTCGGCGAACGCCACCCACGAGCGCAGCGCGATGCGGAGCCGCTCGGAGTCGGGCGTGCCGAGTTCGAGGAACGCGCGAACGAGCCATCCGGTCTGCACTGCCCGCGTCTCCTCTACGAGCTCGCGCACCTCGGGGTCGCCACTGGCTGCGCCGCGCACGAGGGAGTGGAAGGTGAGCCGGTGGTCGCGCACGAACCGCACCAGGCGGGTGAGCGTGTCGTGCAGCCGGTCGAGGGGCTCGAGCTCGTCGTCCGGCTGGGTGGCGTGCAGCATGGCGTCGCAGGCGGTGCGGACGACCTCGCGGTGCAGGCCGTCCTTCGTGTCGAAGTAGTGGATCACGAGCCCGCGCGAGACGCCCGCCGCCGCCGCGAGGCTCTCGATGGTGAGCGATTCGAGCGGTCCGGATGCGAGCGCGCCGACGCCGAGCGCGATGAGCTGTGCACGGCGCTCATCGGGGCTCAGCCTGGTCCTGCGGGCGACCTCCATGCGACCACCTAAGCACGCCAAAAAAAGTTCGCAAAACGGCGTCATAACTCACCCGTATCCCAGTCCCTCCTATTGGGACCGTTGTCAATAGCGGTCGCACCCGCCCGATCAAGGAGGATCAGAATGCCGAGTTTCAAGAAATTCACAGGCAGTCACGCAGGACGCATTGTCATCGCCGCGGTACCCGTCGCGCTCGTCTCCACAGTGCTTCTCGGCGGCGTCGCCCAGGGCGCCGTGCCGGTCTCGTTCGCCATCTCCGGCAGCCAGTTCCAGATCAGCGCCTCGCAGCTCGAGGGCACGGGCTTCTCGCAGTATGCGGGCGTCGCGAACGACACGGCGGGCAACCCGCACCAGGTCGCGATCGCGAACATCGGCTCCGCGAGCCTCTCCGACCTCTGCCAGTCGGTCGTCACCGAGACCCCGATGGGCACCGTCGGGCTCATGATCACGGCGGGCGGCGGCGGCAACCCCGCGACCGCGACCGACCTGCAGATCGGCATGACCGACCTCAAGGGCGACTCGACCTTCGGCAATATCCGCATCGGCGTGGATGCCTCGACGGTGAACACCGCCGCGAAGGGCGAGGCCGGCACGTTCGCTCAGGACTCCGACACGATCTCCATCGCGGGCCTGCAGCAGACGGCCTGGAGCACTCAGGCCTCGGTCTTCACACTCAACGGCATGCACGTCGAGCTGACCGACGGCACGAAGACGTGCTTCTGATGAGGAAGGCCATCGCCAGCATCCGTCAGTCCGCCTTCGGCGCGTGGGCCCGGCAGCGCCCCTTCGTGGGCGGGCTGCTCGTCATCCTCGCCGGCATCGAGATGTTCTTCTCGGGGCAGCTCGACATCGGCAACATCCATGTCCAGCTGGGTATCGAGGGGTTCCAGGCGACGGTCATCCCGGTCGGGATGGTGCTGCTCGGCGTCCTCGCGGTGCTCATGCCCGCCCATCGGATCTTCTACGGAGTGCTGGCGCTCGTGCTGGCCGTGTACTCGATCATCGGCGTGAACCTGGGCGGATTCTTCGTCGGGATGCTGCTCGGCGCGGTCGGCGGAGTGCTCGTCGTCGCGTGGATGCCCAAGAAGGCGGAGGTCGCCGCGATCGAGGAGCCCCCGGCGGCGCCGAAGAAGCGGGCACTCCCTTTAGTGCCGAGCCGGTCGTAACCGGCAAGCGCAAGACCCGCA
The DNA here is from genome assembly GCA_025463515.1 of Rhodoglobus sp. Lineage (GTDB taxonomy): Bacteria > Actinomycetota > Actinomycetes > Actinomycetales > Microbacteriaceae > Rhodoglobus. Next base: position 12,837 of record JAODAQ010000037.1, on the reverse strand, counting down.
AGAGCGTCGCCGCTGTGACGGTGCTCAGCCTCGCGCTCACCGCGGTGGGGGCCACGAGCGCCCAGGCGGAGGAAAGCCTGTGCATCCCGCTGCTGATGTCGTGCGCGCCCGCCACCCCGGACGACCCGGCCGGCCCGTCGGACCCGCTCACCGACCTCGGCGACACGCTCGGCAACCTCCTCGGGCAGGGCGACGAGACCGACTCGGGCCTCGGCGCCCCGCTCATCCAGCCGGTAGAGGATCCGAACGCGCCCGTCATGACCCTGCCTGCCGCGCAGTTGGGCGGCTCGTCGCTGGCGATCAACGGGCTGAAGTCGCTCTCGCTCGTGACGGTTCCCCTCGCGGACGGCTCGCGCGCGACAGTCTTCAAGATCGAGGCCGACCAGTTCGTGATCGACGACTTCGTGCTCGACGTGCGCAACTCGACGAGCCCGTCGCTCGTGTCGACCTCGACGCAGATGCGGCTCACGGGCAATGCCGTCGTCTACGTCGACTCGGTCACGGGCAGCCTGCTCGGCGGCGGAGGGATCAGCCTGCTGGCCCCGACACCCCCGCCCGGGCCCGAGCTGCCGCCGCAGCTGCTCCGCGTGACCCTCGGCCTCGTGGGATGCACGGCAGACCGCATCGAGTTCGACGACTCGCACCAGCACCTGTACGAGTAGGGAGGGAAACGGAGACGGCGTCTCCATATTGTGCTACCGTGTGAAACGGAGAAGGTATCTCCGCAATCTTCACACAGGGAGTACAGCATGGCAAACACCGAAACGGCGGCGCCGCCACGGCGCTGGTGGATCCTCGCCACGATCGCGATCGCACAGCTCATGGTCGCCCTCGACAGCACCGTGATGAACGTCGCGCTGCCGTCGGTGCAGTCCGAGCTCGACTTCACCGACGGCAGCCGCACCTGGATCATCACGGCGTACACGCTCGCCTTCGGCAGCCTTCTCCTGCTGAGCGGACGGCTCGCCGACCGCTTCGGCCGCAAGAACGTCTTCATCATCGGCCTGATCGGGTTCGCGATCGCCTCGGGCGTGGGCGGGGCCGCAGACAGCTTCGGGATGCTCGTGGCAAGCCGCGCCGTGCAGGGAGCGTTCGCGGCCCTCCTGGCCCCGGCGGCCCTGTCGCTGCTCACCACGACCTTCTCCGGCGGCCGCGAGCGCGCCCGCGCGTTCGGCATCTACGCGTCGATCGGCATCGGCGGCTCGGCGATCGGCCTGCTGCTCGGCGGAGTGCTCACCGAGTACCTGTCCTGGCGGTGGACCATGTACATCAACGTGATCTTCGCGCTCGTGGCGGTCGCCGGCGCGTTCATCTTCCTGCGCAGCTCTCACCAGGTGCGCGCGACATCCCGCATCGACGTCCCCGGTGCCGTGCTCGTCTCGGCGGCGCTGTTCGGCATCGTGTTCGGCATCTCGAACGCGGCCGAGGACGGCTGGGACTCGCCCCTCACGTTCGGCTTCCTCGCCGGTGGCGTCGTCCTCCTCGCCGTCTTCGTCGTGATGCAGGCCCGGATCGCCAACCCGCTGCTCCCGTTGCGGGTCGTGCTCGACCGCGGTCGCGGCGCCGGCCTGCTCGGCATGTTCTTCGCGGCCGCGGGCATGTTCGCCGTCGTGTTCTTCACCGTGTACTACGTGCAGGGCGTCCTCGGATACACGGCCCTCCAGAGCGGCATCGCGTTCCTGCCGCTGCCCCTCACGCTGATCGCGACCGCGGTGGTGATCGGCCCGCGCCTGAGCCGCCGGTTCGGCCCGCGGCTGATCGTTCCCGTGGGGCTCGCCATCAGCGGCATCTCCGTGCTGCTCATGACCCGCATCGGGGTCGACGACAACTACGCGCTCTACCTGCTGCCGACCCTCGTGCTCCTCGGCCTCGGCAACGGGCTCGCGTTCCCGCCGAGCACCAGCAACTCCACACTCGGCGTGAAGCCCGAGGATGCGGGAGTGGCATCCGCCCTCGTCAACACGACGCAGCAGGTGGGCGGGTCGATCTCGGTCGCGGCGCTCAACACCATCGCGACGACTGCCGCCACGGCATTCCTCGTGGGCAAGGCCGTCACCCCGGCCGTGGTCGCCGATGCCGCCGTGCACAGCTACGTCATCGGCTACTGGTGGGCCGCCGGACTGTTCTTTGCCGGAGCCATCGTGGTCGCGGCCCTCTCCCGCTCGGGAGTGCCCGCCGGCCTCCGCGACCCGCAGCCCGAGCCGGAGGCAGCGATAATCGACCTATGAGTCCAGACGCCAAGCCCGTCCGCAAGGACGTCGCGCGCAACCGGGCCCTGCTCCTCGCCTCCGCCAAGGTGGTGTTCGCGGAGCAGGGCCTCGACGCGACCCTCGACGACATCGCGAAGCACGCGGGCGTCGGCACCGGCACGGCGTACCGGCACTTCGCGAACAAGCAGGAGATCGCGGCCGAGGTGCTGGGCCAGGCGTCGGAGTCGATGACGCAGGACGCCCTCGACGCGCTCGCGATCGACGATCCCTGGCTCGGCATCACGACGTTCTTCGAGACCATCATGGGCCGGGCGGCGGTCAACCGCGGGCTGCACGAGAGCCTCGCGATCCCCCGGGCCTCGCACGAGGTGCTCGTGCGGCAGCAGCTCGTGGACTCCGTGACCACCCTGTTCGCCCGGGCGAAGGCCGCGGGGGTCATCCGGGCTGACGCCGACCCCACTGATGCGGGCGTAATCCTCAGCATGCTCGTCCCCGTCTTCGACATGGCCGCGGTCACCTCGCCCGACCTCTGGCGCCGCTACCTGTGGCTGCTCCTCGACGGACTACGGGCGACGGATGAACCGGCACTGCCCGTCACGGCGATGCCGGTGGAGTCCATCGGGGCCGCCCTCTCGGCGACGAAGAGGCGCCGCTAGGCGAGGACCGCGGCGACTGCCACCGCCGCGAACGCGAGGATGGCCGCGGCCGAGCGCACCACGTCGACCCGCCCCCACCGCACGATCATGGCGCGCCAGTCGGCCGGGGGAGCCGCAGCATCCCATTCGATGACCGCCGAGTTGATGATCACCGTTCCGCCGAACGTCGTGCCCAACCAGGCCACGAGGGCGATCACCGACGCGACGCGGAAGGCGAAGCCGGCATCCGTTCCGCCCACGACGAGGGCCGCCACCGCCGTGCCGAGCGCCGCGAAGAAGATCACCGGCACGAGCACGCGCAGCTTGTAGATCAGCGACTGGCGCGCCCGGATCTGCGTGGTGTCGTCGAGCGCGACCAGCGCGGGGTGCACGCCGTAGCGCACGATGAGCTCTTCGCCCGCGAGCAGGCCGGCGAGGAAGACGCTCGCGATCGTGAGGATGTCCATGGTCCGATGCTGGCACTGCAGCCCGGTCCGCGCGTACTACTCAGAGATGCGGCTCGATACGCTCCCGGTAGCGCGCCATGGTGGTCGCGGCGACCGTGGCGTAGTCCGTGTCCCAGATCTCCTGGTTGAAGATCTCGCACTCGATGTCGCCCTCGTACCCGGCGTCGACGACCGCGCGGGTGATCGACTCGAAGTCGATGAACCCGTCGCCCGGGTATCCACGGCTGAGCAGCGGGTCGGCCGCGATCGGCATGTTCCAGTCGCAGACCTGGTAGCTCGCGATGCGTCCCGCGGCGCGGGCGATGGTCGGAAGCACTGCCGGGTCCCAGAACACGTGGAAGGTATCGACTACGACTCCTACCGCTCGCGCGTCGAACTGCTCGGCGAGGTCGAGCGCCTGCCCGAGCGTCGAGACGACGGCGCGGTCGGTCACGTACATCGGGTGCAGCGCCTCGATCGCGAGGCTGACACCGGCGGCGAGGGCGTGCGGCTCGAGCTCGCCGATCGCGTCCCGCACGCGCTCGCGAGCGCCGACGAGGTCGCGGGAGCCCTCCGGCAGCCCGCCGGCGACGAGCACGAGGGTGGGCGCGCCGAGCGCCGCCGTCTCCTCGATCGCGCGGCGGTTGTCGTCGAGAGATGCCCGCCGCGCGGGTCCCTCGGGCACCGTGAAGAACCCTGCGCGGCACAGGCTCGACACCCGGAGCCCGGCGTCGCGGACCGCGGCGGCGCTCGCCTCGAGCCCGAACTCCCCGACCGGCTCGCGCCACAGCCCGATCGCCGGGATGCCCGAGCCGACGGTCGCCGCGATCGCCTCCGGCACGGTGGCGTACTTGATCGACGCCTGGTTGAGCGAGAACCGGCTCACAGCGAGTTCACCTTCAGCAGGTCGTTCCAGCGCTGGGCGGCCAGCTCGGGCAGCTCGAGTGCTCCCGCCGCGTCGGCCAGCCGGACGATCTCGGCGAGGTGCGGGAGGCTGCGCGCGGAGTGCAGACCGCCCACCATCGTGAACGACGGCTGGTGGCCGTTGAGCCACGAGAGGAAGGCGACCCCGGTCTTGTAGAACTGCGTGGGGGCGGCGAACACCTGCCGGGAGAGGGCCTCGGTCGGGGCCAGGATGGCGCGGTAGCCGTCCACGTCGCCTGCGTCGAGCCGCTGGATCGCCGCCGAGGCGTTGGGCGCCACCGCGGCGAAGGCGCCCAGGAGGGCATCCGACCCGCTCTCGATCAGGCCCACGAAGTTGAAGTCGTCGCCGGTGAACATGCGCACGCCCTCGGGCAGCCGCGATCGCAGCGCGATCTCGGCGTCGGCGTCGAGCAGCGACATCTTGATGCCGCTGACCTTAGTGACGTTGTCTTCGATGATGCGGAGCACGCTGGTTGAGCTTGTCGAAACCACTCCCGAGCCCCAGTACCCCGCCAGGTTCGCGTCGAACGCCTCGCCGAGCCAGTGCAGCACCACGGGGGATCCGGCGCGCTCGAGCACTGCGCCGTACACGCGCTCGTAGTCCGCGGCGGTGGTGGCGGCCCGAGCCAGGTGCCGGGAGGCCATGAGCACCACGCCGGCGCCGGCATCCTCGGCGACTTCCAGCTGTTCGAGGTAGGCCGCGATCACGGCATCGAGCGAGATGACGGGCTCGGCGACGTGATCGGTGTTGACGCCGACGACGAGAGCGCCGCCCACGGATGCCGCCTCCGCAGCGCTGCGCCGGATCAGCTCGGTGCACGCCGCCCAGTCGAGCCCCATGTTGCGCTGGGCCGTGTCCATGGCGTCGGCGACCCCGAGGCCCCAGGACCACACGTGGTGCCGGAACGCCAGAGTCGCGTCCCAGTCGATGTCCGCTGGGGCGCCGGGCACGTTCTCGGCGAGGGTGCGCGGGACGACGTGCGCTGCGGCATAGGCCACGCGGCCCGTGAAGGGAGCGGCGGGCTTCGTGAACGCCGGCGCCGCAGACGGAACGAGCCTCACAGCGTCACCGGGGGCAGGTCAATACGGCGGCCCTCGGCGGAGCTGCGCAGCCCCTCCTCGCTCAGCCGTACCCCGCGGGCGCCGGCCAGCAGGTCGAACTCGTAGGGCGCATCCTCGAGCACGTACCGCAGGAACTGCTCCCACTGCACCTTGAAGCCGTTCTCGAAGACGTCGTTGTCGGGAACCTCGATCCAGTCGGCGAAGTAGTCGTGCGTCTCGCGCAGGTCGGGGTTCCACACCGGCTTCGGGGTGGCATTGCGGGGCTGGATGCGCGCGCCGAACAGTCCGACGACAGCCGAGCCGAGCGTGCCGTCCACCTGGAACTCGACCAGCTCCTTCCGGTTCACCCGGACCGCCCAGCTCGAGTTCAGCTGCACCACGATGCCGTTCTCGACCTCGAAGATGCCGTAGGCCGCGTCATCCGCCGTAGCCGTGTAGGGCTTGTCGTTCTCGTCGACGCGAGTCGGGATGTGCGTGACCGCCCGCGCGTAGACGCTCTCGATGCGGCCGAACAGGTTCTCGATCACGTAGTTCCAGTGGGCGAACATGTCGCTCACGATTCCGCCGCCGTCCTCACTGCGGTAGTTCCAGCTCGGGCGCTGGGCGGGCTGCCAGTCGCCCTCGAACACCCAGTAGCCGAACTCGCCGCGCACGGAGAGGATCTCGCCGAAGAATCCGGAGTCGATCAGGCGCCGCAGCTTCAGGAAGCCCGGCAGGTAGAGCTTGTCGTGCACGACGCCGTTCTTTACGCCCGCCGCGGTCGCGAGGCGCGCCAGCTCGAGCGCGTCCTCGAAGCTCTCGGCTGTCGGCTTCTCGGTGTAGATGTGCTTGCCCGCCGCGATCGCCTTCTTGATCGCGGGCACGCGCGCCTGGGTCACGAGCGCGTCGAAGTAGATCGGGAAGTCGGGGTTGGCCAGCGCCTCGTCGAGGTCGTTCGTGTAGTGGGTGAGGCCGTGCTTGTCGGCGAGCTCCTTGAGCTTCGGGATGCTCCGGCCGACGAGCATCGGCTCGAGCTGCACGCGCGTGCCGTCGGAGAGCAGAACGCCGCCCTGCTCGCGGATCGCGAGGATCGACCGCAGCAGGTGCTGCCGGTAGCCCATGCGCCCCGAGACGCCGTTCATGATGATGCCGATGCTGGTCACGCGTGCTCCTCGATCGTGGTCGCGCCGGAAAGCGCTTACCAAGGAGTGTACGGAAAGCGCATCCCGCCCGCAATGGCCTGTCCCTTTCGCCCCGCCCTCTTCCGCCCCCCCTCGCCCGGGCTCGCCCGGCCCCCTCCCGTCGCCGAGAGTGCAGTTTGACGGGGTGCGCCCTCGACTCCACCCCGTCAAACTGCACTCTCGACGGCGTTGGTCCGTGGCGGGGCGAGCCGGCGCGGTGGCGCGGCCGCTACCGCCGCGGGGTGCTTGCGCGGAGGACCACCTCGGCGCCGACCTGCACGGTGCCGCCGTCGCCGAGCGCGAGCGCCACGGCTGCGGCTCCCGCGCTCTCGAGGTCGACGCGCACGGTGGTGAGGGCCGGGGTCACGTCCCGTGCGGTGGAGATGTCGTCGTAACCGGCGACGGCGATGCGCCCCGGGACGTCGATACCCCGGTCGCGGAGGGCGGCGAGGGCGCCGATGGCCATGACGTCGTTGACCGCGAAGACCAGGTCGACGGTGTCGAGTCCCCGGTCGATGAGCTCGAGCATCCCCGCGTAGCCCGCGTCACGGGAGAAGGCGCCGTGCACGACGGCCACCGGTGGGGCGGGGAGTGCCCCGGTGAAGGCGGCGGCGCGGTCCTGCGCTGTCACCAGGTTCGCGGGGCCCGCCAGCACCGCGAACCCGCGGTAGCCCAGATCGACCAGGGATGCCGCGAGCGCAGCGGCCCCGCCCGTGTTGTCGATCGCCACGGTGTCGAACGCGAGCCGGTGACGGCTGATGAGCACCACGTGGCCGCCCGACGCCGTGAAAGACTCCAGCTCGGCGCTGAGTGGCTCGTCGCCCGCGCCGTCCGTGAAGCGCGACCCGGCGAGCACGAGCACCCGGGGCCGCTGGCCGCGCAGCAGGCGCACCAGCTCGAGCTCGCGCTGCGCGTCCCGCTCGGTCACCGCCATCGTGACATTGAGGCCCTGCTCCTCGGAGGCACGGATGACCCCGGCCGCGATCGCGGAGAAGTAGGGGTCGGCGATGTCGCTCACGAGAAGGGCGACGGTCGCCGAGGTGCCGCGGGCGACGGCCTGGGCGGAGACGTTGGCGGTGTAGCCGAGCTGCTCAGCGGCGGCGAGGACCCGCTGGCGGTACTCCTCGTTGACCTTGCGCGTGCTGCCGTTGAGGGATCGGGACGCGGTCGCGAGCGAGACGCCCGCGGCCCGGGCGACGTCGTAGAGCGTGGCATTTCCCGTCACGCTGCGAGCCTAGCCGCCGGTCACTCAGGGAACGCCCAAGGTCGTCGCCTACGCTGGCCGACGGCCATCAGCGCCCCTACTGCTATGAGACCTACACACTCCCCGCGCCGCCGCCTCGAAACAGCGAAGCCCTCGGCCCGCACCGTCCTCGCGTCAGCTCTCGACGGCGCCCAGCGCGCGCCGAGGCAGCTCGCTGACGCCGCTCGCCGGTCGCCGCGCCGGCTCGTGATCGGTGCCGGCGTCGGAGCCGTCGTCGTCGCGCTCATCGCCGTCACCGTCGTCTCAGTGCCCAAGGGCCCGAGCGTCGACGAGCAGCTCACCGCGTACATCGACGCGAACGCGCAGACCCTGACGGTCTCGCCGAAGGCCGAGATCACCGTGGTTCCGCGCGACGCCTACGCGGCCACCCCCGGCATCGACAGCCTCAAGGCCAGCGGCACCAACTACGACTTCGCGAAGCTCGTGATGCTGTACGCGGGCTGGCCGCAGAGCGACAACAACATCACGGTCTTCACCCGCTGGATGCGCCAGGAGAACGGCGTCGACGACTGGTGGAACCGCAACAACCCCCTCAACAACGGCTGGGGCTCGGGCGGCGGCGGCGGAACCGGCACGTACGACTCCCTCGACATCGCCGCGCAGAATGCCGCGGAGGCCCTGCTGCAGAACGGCGGGTACTCGCAGATCGCCGCCGCCTTCGCCTCCTCGGCGGAGACGAGCGTCACGGAAGCCGCGATCTGGGCCTCGCCGTGGGCGACCGGGCACTACGACAACGGCGGCCACTGGTCGTACGTCGAAGTTCCCGTGGTGAAATCGCCCGACGGCACCTGGTGATCGTGCGAGAATTGCCGCACCGATAACACATCGAGCAAGAGGACCTGCCCTGTCCGAGCTACCCGTGTACCGAACCCGCAAAGACCCGTGGGGAAACATCGTCGCGCTCGGCGGCGAGTTCGGCGTGATCAGTCATCCGGATGCCATCCTCAGCATCGAGCGCGGCGTCGACCTGTACTACGTCCCGCTCGACGGCGGGGCCGGTTCGATAGTCGAGGTGTCCAACGGGCCGCTCGGCAAGTACCTCCGCACCAACTGGGACGGCCAGGGGCGCAACAACCTCGTAGACCTGCCCGACTGCTGAGCTCCGTACCGCCAAACGTCTGACCAGTCAAGGCGTTACGGGCGGGCGCGGGCATCCGTACCGTCGAGGTATGAAGCACGTCATGTACGCCGAGAAGTCGCTCCTGCTCGGCGACGAGGTCGTCGACCTGATGATGGAGTACGCCGTGCTCCTGGCGCGGCAGAGCTCGGCGGACAGCGTGGATGTCGAGGCAATCGGTACCGATGGTGACCAGGTCACGGCCACCTTCCTCATCGGGCCCGCCACGATCATGGTGGCGGAGACCGCTCGATCGCCGTTCCCGGAGCCGGACAACGACAGTGCAGAGGCCTACCTCAAGGAGCAGATCGGCCTGATCAAGACGCCGCCCCTCGCGCACGGGCTCGACGGCTTCGACCTGCAGGGCTACGAGGACGAGGTGTGATGTGGGCTCGCTGATCTACGGGCATCCCTCGATCGATATCAAGCTCGAGGACCGCGTGCTCTCGCACCTGCAGGTCGTGTTCTCGGACAAGCTGCGGCGCAACGAGGCGTTCCACTTCAGCTGGGCTGACAGCGACCTGCTGGGCGGGGGCCGGAGCACCGTGTGGGTGCATCCGGCCATCCCGCTGTACTTCCGCTACGCGGGCAGCCGCGTGCCGTCGCTCAACTCCGCCTGGCTCGAGGAGATGGCACGGTCGATCAACAGCAGCGCCGGGCTCGTGCTGCGCGATGAGCCCCACGGGAACGGGAAGAGCTGATGGGCACACTCGTGTACGGGTCTGGCAACCTCCGGGTCGAGTTCGACGACCGGGTGCTCGCGCACATCCAGGCTGTGGTCGGCGTGAAGGTGCGCCGCAACGAGCGCTTCTTCCTGAGCTGGTTCGACACCAGGGCCGTCGGCGACGGTCGCAGCGCGGCCTGGATCGCCCCCGAGATCCCGCTCGCCTTCCGCTTCACCACGACCGCGCAGCACCGGCTGAACCGCCCGTGGGTGGAGGCGATGATCCTCGCGGCGGGCAGCAGCGCGGGGCTCGTCCTCACCCAGGAGCCGGATACCGGGGAGCCCGTGGTCTCGGAAGACAACAGCGTCAAGCGGCACGACCGGAGCTAGCGCCTAGGCTTGCGGGATGATCTCGCGCAGGGAGGCCGCACTTCGCCTCGACATCCCGCTCGAGATGGCCAACCGCCACGGCCTTCCCGCGCGCATGAGCGAGCAGGAGCTCGACGCCATGCGCGCCGACCCTCCCGCCTGGCTGGCGCAGTCGTGGGCGAACCGCACCGGGAAGAAGCCCGTGTGGGTGCAGCTCACCTGCGACGTCTGCGGATTCACGGAGGCCGCCCGCCCCAAGAAGTGGTGGCCGGCATTCACGTGGCTCAGCTGCGAAGAGCACGCCGCCTCCGAACTGCCGGCTCTGCCTGACGGGTTCGTGCGCGGTGAGATCGACGGCATCGGCAGCCGGTTCATCGGCATCGTGGACGAGCCTCGCGTCTAGGGCGGCACTCGGCCCCGCCGCACCTGTCGAGCCAGCCCTGTCGGGGCCAGCCCTGTCGCGCCGCCGCGGGCCTGCCGGCCCGGATGCAATTCGCTCACCGTATTCAGGACGTTCAGGACGTTCAGGACGTTCAGGACGTTCAGGCGCGGTTCGCGACGTCCCGTGCTGCGCGTCTCGGCGGGCCCCAACGTCCTGAAAACGGTGAGCGTCGCGAGTCTGCTGCGCGGCTGGGTCCGTGTCTCAATGCCCGCCCGCGCGGCTGGGCTGAACTGTCCTGAATTCGGTGAGCGTCGCGAGTCTGTTGCGCGGCTGGGTCCGACTGTCTCAGCGACCGCCCGCGCGGCTGGGCTGAACTGTCCTGAATTCGGTGTCGACAGTATGCCGTGTGGCTGGTTCGACTTGGGCGTAGGCACGGACGACCGGGTACCGCACCGCTCGGCCCGAGCGTCGGCGACGTCGAAGTGGGCCCCTAGGGCGCGATCGACAGGAAGATGAAGGCGCCGAACAGAACCAGGTGAACCCCGCCCTGCAGGCGCGTTGCGCGGCCCGGTGCGAGGGTCAGGATGCTCACGACGACGGTGAGCAGAAGCAGCACGATCTGCGTGGAGCCCAGGCCGAGTACGAGCGGCCCCGCGAGGAAGACCGAGGCGAGGGCGATCGCGGGGATCGTGAGGCCGATGCTCGCCATCGCCGAGCCGAGGGCGAGATTGAGGCTGGTCTGGATGCGGTCGGCGCGAGCAGCGCGGATCGCGGCGATGCTCTCCGGCAGGAGCACGAGCAGCGCGATCACGACACCGACGAACGAGGGCGGGAAGCCCACGGCCACCACCCCGGCCTCGATCGACGGCGACTCGATCTTGGCGAGCCCCACGACCGAGACGAGGGCGACGATGAGCAGCCCGAGGCTGATGAGCGCTGCGCGCTTCGTGGGCGCCTCGGCGTGCTCATCCGGCTCGACAGGCTTGCCGGCCTTCGTGACCGGGAGGAAGAAGTCGCGGTGCACGCGCGTCTGCGTGGCCACGAACAGGCCGTACAGAGCGAGGGATGCGACGGCGACGAACGCGAGCTGGCTGGGGGAGAACTGCTGCCCGGGCGCCGAGGTGAACGTGGGCAGCACCAGGGTGAGGACGGCCAGCGCGGTCACTGTCGCGAGCAGGGCGCCGGCGCCCTCGGCGTTGAAGTTCACGATCCGGTGCCGGAGCGCGCCGACCAGGAGCGAGACGCCGACGATGCCGTTCGTCGTGATCATCACGGCGGCGAAGACGGTGTCGCGGGCGAGGGTAGCGGCATCCGGCCCGCCCGAGATCACGAGCGTGATGATGAGCGCGACCTCGATGACCGTGACCGCCACCGCGAGGATGAGCGACCCGAACGGCTCGCCGACCTTGTGCGCGATGACCTCGGCGTGGTGCACCGCCGCGAGCACGGTGCCGCCGAGCACGAGGGCGATGAGGATGACCGCGACGAGCGGCAGCTCCTTCACGTTCCAGGCGATTGCCAGCACGACGATCGCGAGAACGGGCACGATGATGGGCGAGTTCTTGGTGAGGAATCGCACGGCACGCATCTCCACCAGTATCCCAGACCGGGCTGGGAACCGGTCCGGGCCGCGGTGATACCGTGAAGCATGAGCGACGACGCCCGGTTCGACCCCCGGTTCGACCCCGCATTCCAGCCCGGCTATGACGGGCCGATCGCGGAGGCCCTGCCCGCCAAGGCACGGCCGGCAGCCACGGTGCCCGAGGCACTCCCCGTGGTGCAGCCCCCTCGGCAGGCCGAGCCCGAGGTCGAGGACGACCCGTCGCCCCGTCGCGCGAACCCGTTCCTGATCGCTATCGGAGTCGCCGCGATCGTCTTCATCGGCGGCGGCCTGTACCTCGTCTCCCGACTCCGCGACCTGTTCTCCGACACGCAGTCCACGTCGGCGATCGACTACACCACGCTCCAGGTGCTCATGTACGCGGCGCCGCTCGTCCTGGTGCTCGGCCTCGCGACGGGTGTGGGCCTGCTCTTCCTGCTCGCGGTCCGCCGGGATCGCCCCTAGCGGTTCTCCCGCCGCCACACGAGCTTGACGCCGGACCAGTCCGCGTCGACGGCCGCGACCTTCACATCGACGAGCCCGCGGGGCAGCGCGACCTCCCTGAGCAGGTTCTCGGTGACGTCGCTCACGTGGCCGGCGGCCTTGCGGGGCCACACGATCCACAGTGCGCCAGCGGGCCGGATGCGCGGCTCGTGCGCCTCGACGGCGTGCCGCACCTCGGCGGCGCTACGGCAGAACGCGACGATCACGTCGGCGGGGGCATCCGGCGCCGCCTGTTCGACGCCGACGGGATCGCTCTCGAACCGCCAGCCCTCGGGCGCCCCGACCACGTCGAGGCGCACCCCCGGCGCGATGCCGAGCTTCTTGAGCTGGGGTGTGCCGGAGTAGCCGCTGTCCACGCGACGAGGATACTGCGGCGCTACTTCTGCTTGGGGTCGATCGGCTTGCCGTTGAGCAGGATGCCGGGCGACGGCTGGTTCGGGGCCGGCGGAGCGGGAGGGGTGACCGGGGGCGCCGCGGGCGGCGGCGTCGTCGCGACAGGC